>NZ_QNUG01000026.1 GCF_003385395.1 Epilithonimonas hispanica
TCTTCTGTCCCAAAATGAGCCGTAAAACTAAATATATCCATATAATTACCTAAATTACAGTCAAATATAGTGAATTATTCCTAATTACGGATATTCATAAAATTTTTTATTTCTCCTAGATCATCCACATTTGCTATTATGATAATATCATCAGAATATCTTCTATAAAATCCACCCTTACCCTTTACGACTATATCTAGAATGTTTTTATCAAAATCCAACAAATATAAATTTGCAAGAACTGCACTTATAGGTAATCCTTGAGGAATACCTACTTGAATTTTTTCTTTATTGTAAAATGAGTTTTTATAAATTCTTAATTTCCCTTGTTTTATAGTATTTCGAAAATCTGCATTTGACTCAAAGAAACTTTTAAAACCTTTTTCTCTTCTTATTTTTGCTAATTTTTTTTCATCAAAACCAGATTGTTTACCACTTTTTTGTATTCTAATTCGCAAATCATCTCTTAATACATAACTGAAATTTGTACAAGATTTGAAAACGTTTTTGTGATCTGGAGGTAATTCTTCCTCACCTAATAGATCGCTCCACTTTTTTTCTAACAACTGATGGTCTAAGCTTGAAAAAAAACTTTCTATATCAAAAGTTAGTACCCCTACTTCCTCTTGGCAATCGCTACGATCTCTAATCTCATCAAAAACTTCTTTAGCAAAATGAATCGTACTCTTTCCTTTTCCAGTTTCGTCTAAAATAATTTTCCTGTAAGCATTAACGCAATCGTCGAGTCCAAGATCTTTTTTTAATGCCGTTTCATACAATTCATTTAGTATTGAGGCGTAATATCCATAAATTAAAGCGTCAAAATGTGTAGCATAATGAAGAGGTCTTTTTTTTGCTGTTTTTTCAAATTTGAAATCATTGAGTTTGAAATTATGCGTCCTCTCTTTTTCATTTAAATGTTTTTCCGAATTTACTTTTTTATATTTCCTTTCTTTAATGATCGAATGCATTAAAGGATAAAAAGCATATTTCTGTATGAAAGAAGGATCTTGGATTTTCTTTTGATAACTTTTCCAATTTTCATTGATGCGTAAACTCGGGGATAAATGTAAATATCCCTTGGTTTTCATCCAATTTGGTTTGACTGTATCATTTGTCATAAAAAACCCCGTAGAAAGTTCTAGCAATAATGATTATTAAATTTACATACCTCCGAAGAGTGGACTAGTACCCATTAACTGAGTCATTGTAATGTTCGTAAAGATGTACTGCAACTAATTGATGTTGCTCCAGTTAAACCCTATTTAATAACAGAATTAATGAATTTGGAACTAATAATTAAATTACTTATCTTGTGGCTTGAATGCGTGATGCTCCTTGTAACGGGAATATCGCATTGCAAACTTTTATCCTGCAAAAGCAGTAAGACCGAAGTCCTGTAGTCCTGACTAGATGTAAAAAATCAACTTCCTACGAGTACATCAAATATAGGAAAATAAAAAACTAAATAACTACTATGAGTAACTTTCAAATTGGTGATCTTATTTCTTTAAAAAACCACCCTTATTCTTTAAATCAAAAGACGAAAATTGGAGCAAATGCTTTAATGACCCCACCACTTATGGTAGTTACCGAAATATTAAAGCAAAATAAATTCAATCCAGATTCTGAGAATGAAGAAAAACTTTTAGGACAAGTTTTGGGCACTTTCTATAACTCTAAAAATTGTAATTACGAAAAATTTTGGTTTAATATTGACGAAATAATTCCTATTACTAATGCAGAAAAAGAGAATATAGAAGAGAACATTGCGGGTAAAAAAACAGTTCCAACCGAATTAACTGCTGTAAAAAAAGAATATAAAGGAAAACAAGTGATTTTAAATACTGCTGATGCAGAATTGGGGAAAAAGAAAATCAGTTGGAGTGAAGAAGGTGATAAAGAAAAATTTCGTACTGAGTCCTATATGGATTTCTTACCGCCAGTAATGACCGTAATTGACGTTGTTGAAAATTCTAAATTTTTAAAAGATAGAAGAGATCCAAAAGATGGTACGTTGAAAAAGGATTCTTGCAAATTCTTATTAAAATGCAAATGGTTTAACCCTTCTAAACAATCATTTTCCGAGGATTTTATCCCTTTTAACATTGTAGAGGAAGTTATCTTTGATCAAGAAAAAATTGATATTATACAATTGGGTATGAGTGGAAGTAAATTATTTAAAATTCCAAAAATCACTCCATTTGAAGGACATCCTAAAAGTCAAATTAATAATACGTTAGTTGAAATCATCAACATAATTCTTTTAAATCATAAAGTACGGATCGTATATTCTGACTATTTTTCAAAAAAAGTGAAATCATCTTATTTACAAGATTTCGATTTTGAATCAACGAAGTTTAAAATTACAGATTTAGCTAAAAATAAATTTCCAGATTATTCGTCGAGCGTCTTTAATGATATAAAAAAATTATCTTGGGAGCAAGATAAGTTTTATGAAATCAACTATACCGACAGAAAAGGAAGATTTACACAAAGAATAATAACCAATTGCTCTACTAGCACATTTGAAAACGAAGATGAAATTGAAGAAACTTTTATCATTGCGAATTGCTTATTAAGAAAAGGAGACATTCGTCATTTTCGTTTAAAAAACATTATTGAACGATCGACTTTAACTAAAGATTTCGAAAACTTAATAATGTAACTTTAAACTGAACAGTTTAATTCACAAGTAAATTAATTTCTTGTAAATACATTTTTTTATATGAAGAAGAAACTCTGAATGAACTTTCGAAAAGGGGAATTTCTTCAGTTTCTTCTTTTACTTTGAAATCTTCTTGAGTGTGCTGATCTTTTTCTGTGAAATTTAAGTTTCCGGGATAAATGAAATATGTAGAAATCACGTCATCATTCTCGATTCCCAATTCTCTGTAAACACTATTTAACCTGGTATAGCCAGCCAATTGTCGTGCATCTTCCATCGTGGGATTTCCGTTTGAATAACGTGGTTTGTACTTCGCATCTACAACAGCTTTTATTCCAGAATTTGTATTTATAATAAAATCTGGTTCTTGTTTATTGAATTTTTTATGATATTGCACTTCTCCTTCCAAAGAGTATCTGTCACGAAGTTTTCCAAATACAAACAATTCAAATAACTTACTCATATCTATCCAAAATGGCGGATGCAATGTTTTTGCTTTGTTGGAGTTTTTAGAAATATTGTAGTCATTTAACGCCAAAATTTGATTTCCTAATTGAATTGCACGATTATAGTTTTTAAAAAACGGATTACTCTCTTTAAAATCCAATTTACTGAAAGTATTGTCGCTTACCTGATGGAAACCACCATTGCAGTATCTTTGAATTTCTACTAAGTTTTTATATATGTCTGAATTGTTCGAATAATCTTCCAAATGAATTGAAACACAAGATAAAACAAATTTCAAAAATTGGTTTAATTCAATGTCAAAGCCAAATTCCTGAAATTTACAAATTGTTTTTGTGTAACGATTTTTAAGTATATTTTGTTTGATTTGTTGTCCTACCAATACTTTTCCTTTAACTTTATTGTTTAAATTTTCAACCTTTTCGTAATATGATTTTTTCAAACCCTTCTTTACTAAATCTTTTACAACAGATAAAAACTGGGCAATTAAAAAAGGTGTTAAAAGTGGTTGTAATTGATTGTCAATTTCAATCCAATCTTCATCGAATTTTGTAGAGATCAAGCCATCTAAATGTTCAAAGTTTTCTGGTTCTTTCAATGATTCCAAAAGCATTTGAACATAATTTACTTGTTTTTCTTCATTATTAATCTTTGGCTCAATATAGATGTTAGCTCCTAAATTTGGAAAACAATCTAAACCAATATAATAATAAGACGAAGAAATACTGCAGGAGTATTGATTTTCCTCAGAATTTCTATTTAATGAAATGGAAACACAGTTTTTTTCTTTATCATTTTCAAAATTTATTTTATCTTCTAAAGTTGATAAATCAAAATAGTGCTCCCAATTTTCAATTTTTTGAAAAATAGAAATATGGTCTTTATTATAATATTCAAAATGTTCTGAAATCCTTAGCATTCTAATGTATGATTAAAGAGAATTAATTATACTTCTTGCCGATTCTTTCAAAATGCCATCTTTTATATACTCCTCTAGTATAGGTTTTATTTCATACCTAATTCTAAAATTGAAATCAACAGGTTTTTCTTTAATATCTTCACCAATCTCATTTTTTTCATAATGCTGAATAAAATAAGAATGTCCTAACCAAACATCTTTAGGATCGAAATCTGCAGTCATATATTCTGACTTTTTCATCACCACATTATCATCCGAATAATCGATAGATGAATCATAATTTTCAATAAATAATGAAGCAACTTTAGCAAAAACATCATCTTTAAAATCATCTTTTAATTCTGATTCTAAATTTTTTGGTAATACATCTACGAAAGCAAAACGTCTTCTAATAGCATAATCGATATGACCGACACTTCTGTCTGCGGTATTCATTGTACCAATAATGTATAGATTTGGCGGGAGAATCAGTTGGTTTGAATCTCCTATTTTATATATCGATTCTACATTTTCGCCACGGTACTCCAATGCATAAATGAGCTCTCCTAAAACAGATGAAACATTGGCTCGGTTGATTTCATCGATTATTAGGACGTAGTTTTTGAGTTCTACTTTCGCAACACTTATTTCTGCTTCTACCTTTAAATTATTCTTCTCAAGATAATCTTGAAACAAATTTAAAACCCTAACAAAATAGCTTGCATGCTGTCTTGCCAATCCAGAAATAAGTTTATTTTGTTTTATATCTTTTCTTTCAATATTTCCATCTAAATATGCTTGTAAAATATCTGAATACAACATTCTATTTCCATTTCTTGACCACCCATCATTATCTCCTTTGTAGCGGAAGGCATTTTCATCATCTGAAGAAAAAAGTGAAACATTTTTTGTTAATGAAAAACGTCCTTCATTTTTTTCCATTTCATCATTCAGAAATTCCTTAAATGAGTCAAAATATTGGTGCAATTTATTTTCCTTTGACAATGTGTAACTGTCTTTTTTACTTTCATTAAAATTCTTTACTGAAGCTTCTGCAATCAATCCCAATATTTTGTTCTCAGCTTCAAAAAAAATCCCTTCACCATTAAGATTTGGTTTTGCAACAATTCCTCTTACAAAATCTTCATATGTGTAACTTGGATGGAATTGTATAAGTTTAAATTGTTCGTTTTCTTGTAGTTCATTCACATTATAATGACCCAACATTGTTAATGCTATGTTTTTTGCTAATCTTGTCTTACCAGTTCCAGGAGGACCTTGGAGGATGATTTGTTTTTTGTATTGAAGAACTTTTGAAACTTTACTTACATACACGGTTGGTAAAATTAAGTTTCCATCAATAATTGATAAAAGTTCTTCATAATATTTCTTACCAATTAGTTTTTCGGAGTTGTATGTTGTTATGTCCGTCAAGGTCTTCAATACTAAAGTGTGATCTACACTCCAGCTACCTTTTGCTCTCCATTTAACTTTTCTACAATGCTTATAATCATCTTTTTCCTCATCAAAATAATAATCAGAAATAACCTCACCATAACCTAAAAGTTCATATCTCCCTTTTTTTACAATTATTACGTCTCCAACATTTATAGTATTAGCAAAATCGTAATTAGCAGTTGCATCATTATTCCGATTTGTCTTACTGTCATAAATTGAAAGTAGCTTTTGTTGAATCTCACTTTTATTACTATATCCGGTTAAGTTGCCTAAATCATCCCAACCTAATGCCATTATTCCTTCCGCATAAAGACCATCCCATTTGTAAGCGTTTTCACCAGGTGAATAGATCCAATATTTTTTCATATGATTTGTTTCAAAATTTATTTCGTCTAATAAATCAGCATATTCCTTTAGATTAATTACTTTTTCCTTTAGGTAGACTATAACTTGATTCTTGTTTATCTCTTTTTCTTCTTTTATTCCTTTAATTAACAACTTAGCTAAAGTACCAAAATAGCTACCAAAAGCTAAAGTTCTATTCTCTTGTGGAAATGTGCTGTAAAAAACACACATAGCATCATAATTAGTACTCCTCTTCAAGACGTGCTTATTTAAATTTTGCCAGAATGGATAATAAACCGGATACATTAATGGATTCTGACAATGCTTAATTACAGAAAATATATGTGACTTAAATGAATTAAGATTCTTATTCAAAACGTAATTGAAATCACTTAAAGTTGTTGTAGATTTTATAGTATTAAATAAATTGAAGAGTCTTAATTGAGTTCCATCTTCAAGAGTTGTATTTTCTTTAAAATTGTTTATTCGATCTGCAACTTTAACGATGGAATTAATTTTAGAAGTAAAAAAACCTAATTTATCCGTGTCGCTTTCTTTAAAATCCTCATGAGACTTCAACACATCTATCACATATTGAATATCTTGAAGACTTCGGGCGCTATTTAGCTTATCTAGTTTATTTTCAATAGGAACAAGCCAATTTTTATTTTTTTCACTTTCAAATATGTCATTAAAATCGGAAAAATAATTTTCTGTTATAACTTGAAAAGATTTATTGTGTAATTCTAAATAGTCTTGAACTGTCATTCTTACTTTTATTTTAAATTCTTGAATCCTACCAAATTCATAAGTTTCACAAAAATACATTTTTGCATTTAACAAAAAGTACGGGATTCCGTAAAAACTTAATCTCAATCAGCTAAATGATAATTTAGAGCATATGGCAAAAACGCTCTACGATTATTGGTTTGTACAGTTTGACTTCCCAGACGGAAAACCTTATAAATCAAGCGCTAGGGAAATGGTTTTTAATGAAGTTTTGAAAAGAGAGATTCCTGCAGATTGGGAAGTGAAAAGTTTATATCAAATTGCAGATACAGGATCTGGAGGAACTCCAAAATCTACAATAAAAGAATATTATGAAAATGGGAAAATACCTTGGATAAATAGCGGAGAGTTAAATAATCCTTTTATAATTGCAACCAAAAACTTCATTACTGATTTTGGAATGAAAAATTCTAGTGCAAAACTCTTTCCAATAAATACTATTCTAATGGCGATGTATGGCGCAACTGCTGGTAAAACAAGTATTATTTCATTTGAATCGACAACCAATCAAGCTGTTTGTGCTGTAATTCCTAAATCAAATAATTTACTTCATTATACCAAATTCGTTCTTGATGATATGTATCAATATTTAATCAATTTAAGTACTGGATCGGCAAGAGATAATCTTTCACAAGACAAAATAAAAAATTTAAATCTGATCATTCCAGAAGAGGAAATTCTTAGACAATTTTCTATCCAAACCACATTGTATTATAAAAAAATTGAAAACAATTTAATACAAAACCAACAACTTAGCAACTTACGAGATTGGCTTTTGCCAATGCTAATGAACGGACAGGTAAAAGTGGAGTGATTTTGTAAAATAAATTATCATTTATCTTATTATTGAGCTCAATTTTATCATCTAATGTAGAAAGTATAGAAGCTATTTTTTGTTGGGTTGGTAAATCTGGTAAAATTAATTCTAGCCGTTTAAAATTAGTCGTTGCTTGAGCTAACGCAGGAACGCCAACGTGATTTTTGAAAGACAAGAGTTTTTTCTGACCATATTCTGAATGAAACAAATAAACCATAAAAGCCGTACTAATTTTAGAATCATTAAACCTAACTCGAAATTGACTTTGTGAAATAACATATTTATCATATTTAGAATTTTCCGGAATAAAAGAAATTTGACCAAGTGTACCTCGATGTGTTATCACAATGTCACCTCTTTTTGCAATTGCTTTTCTAAATGTATTTGCCTTTTCCTCACTCACATATTTGAAGGAATTTTCCGATAATTTATATCCCGTTAAATTTGAACCATTTAAAACTGGTACTCCAATATTAATAAAATTATCAATCTTGATATCTGAACCAAATGGCCCCATTGAAATTTCATCAATTAATGTAGAAAGTAGTATCTCATTATTCATCCTTCAATCCTTTTTTTCGTTCTACAATCATTTAGTAAATTTTATTGCGTTCAATTCGTTCTTTGGCTTCTATTAGTAGTTGATGTATTTTTGCTTCCAGCTCAGCTTTTGATGGCAATGTTGTCCAATATTCGGCTACCATAATTCCGTCTTTGTGCATTTCTAATAATTCCACTTGTTCTTTGTTACTTTCCGCACATAAGATTAAGCCAATAGGTTCGTTTTCGCCTTCTTGCTTTTCATATTTGCTGAGCCATTTTAGATAAAGTTCCATTTGACCTTTGTGAGACGCTTCAAATTTTCCTAGTTTTAATTCAATAGCAACCAATCGCTTTAATTTTCTATTGTAAAATAGAAGATCTAAGTAAAAATCGTCGCCATCGATAATCATTCGTTTTTGGCGCTCCATAAAGGCAAAACCTTTACCTAATTCCAAAATAAAACTTTCCAGTTCCTGTAGAATAGCACGCTCTAAATCATTCTCTAAATAAGTGTTTTTCAAATTTAGAAAATCTAATAGGTAAGGATCTTTGAAGGAATTTTGTAAATCTGATGGAAATTGTGATAGTTGTGTATCGGCAATTTCTCGTCGTTCAAAAGCTTTTCGACTTATTTGGTTGCGGAGTTCGCGTTTTCCCCACTGCTCTTCGATTGATTTTTGAGCATAAAAAAGTTTCGATTCTTTAGATTTTAAGGGTAATAACTCTATAAAATGAGACCAACTCAATTGTGTAGCCAGTGGCGACACAATTGATAAATCAGAAAAATCATTTGAAAATTGCATCATTCGTCTTACATTTCTTTCTGTAAAACTTCGTCCATATTTATCTTCTAATTGAGCAGCTACGGTAGAAACAATTGCTTTTGCATATTCTGCACGTTGGTTATTGAGTATTTCTTCATTAATTCGTTTTCCAACTTGCCAAAACAATAAAGTTAGCGCACTATTGGCAACAGTGGAGACTTGCTTTTTACTTTGCTCAATTAAAGCGGAAAGCTCATTAAATAAGTTTTCATTATCCTGTTTTTCTAAAAATTTATTCATACTTCAATCCTTTTAATTGCTTCTGAATTTCTAGATTTAAAGCATTTCCCTCTGCAAAAAGAGATTGTAAGTTTGTTTCAAAATCATTCATCTTTTCTGCAAATTCTTCTGCGGTAATATCGAGATATTCAATTTTCACTTCAAAATATTGTCCTGCAGAAAAAGAATAATTTTTTGCTGCAATATCTTCCTTGCTTACGACAACAGATAAATCTTCAACCGCTTCTTTATTGTTAAAGGTTTCAATGATTTTAGCTTCCTCTTCTGGCTTTAAAACAGTGCGTTGGTTTTTACCTTCTTTTACGGTTTCTCCTAATTTAGAAGCATCCATCAATACAATGTGCTGATTGTCTGCCTTTTTATCCAACAATATAACAGAAACATTGGTTCCGGTACTTGCAAAAATATTGCTCGGCATACTCACCACGCCACGAAGCCATCCGTTTTCTATCAAACGTTCCCTAATCTTTTTCTCTATACCACTTTGTGCAGTAATAAAACCTGTTGGAACTACAATTGCAGCTTTCCCACTATCACTTAAACTGTGCATAATATGTTGTATGAACAATAGGTAAATTGCCATCGATTCCTTTTTGCTTTTTGGAATATTGGGAATTCCGGCAAAGAATCTTTTTTTGAAAGCATCCTTATCCAAATCTGCGTGAAAATCAGAAAAATCCAATTTAAATGGTGGATTTGAAACAATGTATTCAAATTTTGTATCTAAATAAGAAGGCAATGCAATAGTGTTGGTCTTGATGATATTCGGAATAGAATGTGTCAGGTTATTCAACACCAAATTCAAACGCAACATATTACTCGACTTTTGCGAAATGTCTTCGGAATAAATGGTACAGTTTTCTTCGCCAATTTCGTGTGCTAAACTCATAAGTAAAGTTCCCGATCCAGCACTTGGATCATAACATTTCACACCTTTTACTGGTTCTGGAACTAAGATCTGCGCCATTATACGAGCAACTGAATGTGGCGTATAATATTCGGCATATTTTCCTCCAGAATCGGTATTGTAATCTTTAATTAAATATTCAAAAATTGTAGCAAAGAAATCGTATTTCTGCTCAAACATTTCTTCGAAAGAAAACTCAAATAATTTATTGATTAATGCTTTTGCAAAAGCATCACGTTGAGAAGAATCCGAAATAAACTGCGTAAGTTCATCAAATAAAGTATCTTTTGCTCCTGTGAAAGATTTTACCGAAAAAACATCGGCATTTTCAATCGAAACCTGGCGTAAGGTATCATCAAATAATTTAGCAAAATCACTATCATTTTGTTTTACAAACAGATGAGAAATTAAATGCTCTGGTTGTAATCTTGGAATATTTGGATCTAAAGCATCGATTAAATCTGAATAATCATCTTCAGAAAGTGATTTCAAGGCAATAGAAAAATTCTCGGCTTCTGCCAATTTCGGCATTTCTTTTTTAACTGCGTAACGAAATTTATCGTTTAAAAATTTATAAAGAAATACCTGCGTTATGATTTTAAATTCGTTTCCATCATTTCCTAAACCATAGTTGGCACAAACACTTTTCAGGTTGTCAATCAACGATTTGGTCTTGGTCATAAAATTAATGTCCTGCGTCATTTTTATTTATCTGTATTGAAATTGTTGCAAATATTCATTTGCTATTAAATTACTAATGTTGTTTTTCATTGTTTGGTCCATCTCGATCTGCTCTTTTTTCTTAAATTCCTGTACAACCAATTGCAACAGATACCGTTTGAAAAAAGCTTCGTTCTTTATCAAATCTTCTTGTCCTTCAAGTTTGTCATCAACCTGTTGCTTCACTTGCATCAATGCTTTATGCAACTGCATTTCTTTGGTATTAAGATTTCCTTTTTCGCTTAATCTTTTATGGATTCGAGAGTATTTTTCGTCGTTTTCGTATTTGGCTTTTAGTAAAGCATTTTTACGATTAAGCTCTTTCGCCTGATCGTATAATTTTTGTAGAAGATGCATATTTTCAACCATATCGGTTTGATTGATTTCGCTTAGGTTTTTCTTTTTAAAAATCCTTTCCAACTCTTCTCTAAGACTAATAAACTGAGGATCAAATTGATCGAAATTATTTTGAAGAGACTCTCTTGCTTTGCGTAGAATATTTTTAAATTCATCAGCTAAGACTAATTCACTCTCATCTACTTTGATAAATTGAAAAATAATATCTTCAAGTGCTGTATTAAGCAAATTTTTAGAAGCTTCTTCGTTGCCAATACTTTCTACAAAATTTAGATTATCCAATCTACCTTGAGCCTCTATTAATAATCGATTCCAAATTTCAAAATCTGCAATTCCATCCAAAGCTTCATAACCATTTACGGCAATGATATTTTTTAATTCTTTTGCAGTTCTTAAAGCTTTAATTAATTGTGTAAGCTTACTCTTATCAGTTATTTGCGCAATTTGTTGAGAGAAAAGCTCTCTATTTTGCGTATCATAATGAAATAACGTTTCTTTTATTTCTTTTATTTCTTGCTTGATTTCTTCTTCTGTTTTGAATAAGTAAGAATACATCTCCATTTCATCACCAAGTTGATCTTGCAATTCATCAAAATACAATTTATTGGTGCGATCAAATGCTTTAGAAATATCGGCAAAATCAACAACGTAACCATATTGGTATTTCTTATAAGGGCGGTTTACTCTTGTGAGCGTTTGCAACAAGTTGTGATCTTGAATTACACGAGCCAAATATAATTTTTTCAAACGTTTCGCATCAAATCCAGTCAACAACATATTGTAAACAAAGAGAATATCCACTTTTGCTTTTTTGTAAGCATTGATTAATTCCTTCCGAACAGATTTATCATTTTCATCGTGAAGAATTAAAGCAGAAGTCAATTGAACCTCTTCATTTAATCCATATTTTGTTTTCGGTTCAGCAACCATTAATAGACTTGCATCCGTTTCTTGCTCACCATATTTCTCCTGAAACAAACGGAACAATTCTTTTGCTTGATCTGCAGAATCGCAAACCACCAATCCACCCAAAGAAGTGTCTTGTAAATCCCTTCTAAATTTGATTAAATCTTTGGTAATATAATCTAACAAAGGCTCAGCAAACTTAGGATGTGCATAAATATTTCGGGTAGTGATATCACCTTGTAATACTTTAATTTGATCCATCACCTCTTTCATTTCCATCTTGAAGTTACCCTCAATCTGTTCACGAATTAGACGCAAAGTATATCCATCTGCAATGGACATATTGTAATAATATTTATGAAAATAATTACCAAAAAGCATTTTAGAATCATACTCTTTCGCAACTTCTTTCAAAAGTGGAGTTCCTGTCAGAGCAATGATAACGGCTTTTCTATCGGAATTTATCAGATTTGCTAAATAATTTCCTTTTGGATTGTAGCTGCGGTGTGCTTCATCTAGAAAATAAACACGCTGCACATTGATATCATATTCGACATTCAATAAAGCCGTTGCATCTTCCGAAAATTTTTGAATATTGACAACAGTAATTTCTGGAACTCCGCTGTCATTATGCAACGCTCCGATTACTTGCAAATCCTTGATGAAATCCTGTTTAGAATTTACAGAATTTACTTTTAGTCCACGATTATTAAATTCACTTGAAGCTTGAATTAATAAATCTAAGCGATCAACGATAAAATAGAACTTTGGTATGATTCCTTTCTGGGCATAGAAATCGGTGAGATGTTTTACATTATAATATGCTAAAGCTGTTTTTCCAGACCCTTGTGTGTGCCAAATGATCCCTTTATTTTGTCCAGCTTCCAATTTTGTTGCTATAGCTTGCGTTGCAAATATTTGCGGATAACGCATGATATGTTTCTGATAAAAAATTTTCCCTAAGTTTTCTTCTTCAACATAAGTAATTGAATATCGTAAAATAAATTGCAAACGTTCTTTACTAAACAAAGAACTTAAAATTCGGTTGGTCGGTGTATTATCTTGTTTGTTGGTAATGTATTCTGGACTGTTCTTAATGACAACCAAATTATTATCTTTCAGCAAATCATTCTCAGTTTTTTCGTCAACAACTCTTAGAATTTGTTTTACAGGATAGTCTAAATCCTCTCGAAAATAATTAAAGTTAACTTGTTCATAGGATGGTGTTGCATAAAATGCTCCAAAAATTGGCTCTACAATTCCATCTTCATATTCCATATTATTGGAAAAAACCAATAGTTGAGAAATATTTACAAAACGACGAAATTGCTTATTTTTGAAACGAGTATTGATTCGGTTTCGTTCGGTAATGACACCTTCTTTATTGTGTGGTTTTTTAACTTCTATAAACGCTAACGGCAAACCATTTATCAGAACTGTAATATCTGGTCGGAATTCTTCATCGCCTGCCTTACAAGTTAATTCTGTGGTAATATGAAAACTATTATTGTCAAAGTTTTCAAAATCTATCAATTTAACCCCCGAAGTAGCCACTAATCTTTCATAAAACTTCTTTCCTAAATCTTCATAATCCAATTCAAGATTTATATCGTCCAAAATACGTTTTGCACCCACTTCTGTTATCTCATTAATTTTTGAAATCTGAGAGACGAAAATATTGGAGAAAATATTATTTTCTTCAATTCTATTTTGTTGGTTTAATGGAATATATTGATAACCTAAGCGCATCAAATGCAACAATGCAGGTATTTTCACTCTGGAATCTTCGTTGAATTTCATTATTAGGTTTTATAGTTTTAAACCGTTAAATATACCAAAAGAAACTTAGATAAAATGACAATCAACTTCTCATTCAAAAATTTATCTTTATTTCAGGTACTATTACTATATACCCAGTTCTTTTTCCGCATCAAACCAACTTTGATAATATAAAATATAACTTTGCACAAGCTTATCTTTAATATTTAATTGACATCCTACTTAATTTTTTAATTAATAATATAAAACCTCAATTTCTCAAAAATGCTATTCTATTTTATCGATAAATCCTTCTTTTTTGACCAATTCTTCAAGCTCATTCATCAGCTTTTCCACAAGAACTTTCATTTGATCTATTACTTCCTTATCAAGGCAGGTAAACTTATGGCGCAGAATTTTATGGTATTCCAAAGTGGGAATAAGTTTGTGCAGGAATCCATCATATAAATGTTGATAATGTATCAGATCCGGATTGCCATATAAACATAGTTGCCACAATGATTGAAAGGACAAATAATTGGGCATATAGCATAGCTTCACAAAAATGTAGGTTCTGCAAAACGAAAGAAAGAATAAAGCGAAAAGATATGGTATTCCCTGATGGTTTTCGTTTTCATTCCCAACCATACTCAAAAACTGCAAGGCATTGCCCTTTGCTGATTTGTAATAACAGTCTAGGTCTTGATGCAAATGATGGGGAAACTCCCAATGAGGCTTGGGATGATAAGGATTTGAGGCGTAAACCTTGTTTTTACCCTGTATAATGTTCGCAAAGAAATTTTGATACTTGTATAAGTGTTGCTGAATCCAATTGCGGTCGTGGCTGATAAGCACAAAGTCATATTGTTTCCCAGCTTTACTTTTAAGATAATATTGTTTCTCTTTCAGTTTTTCATTGCTCACGTTATGAGCAATTATAAGCAGATAATAGGTGATATTGTTTCCATAGATGGCTTTATGAAACAGATAGATCTCTTCTGTATTTTCCAACTTTATAATGATTTTGACTGCTTTATCAACAATTTTATCATTGTGATCCGCCAAAACATCAGGTGTTTCATTAGGTATTATAATGTCACGAGGTGATTTTTTGATCTGTTTTTTTAATTGGTCTAAGCGTTGTTCTATCATACTGCAAAGACCTTCTTCTGCAATACCGATGGCTTCAAAGAATTCGTTGTCATACATAAGTTCATCCTCACGAGCTGATCTTCTTGCTTTGTCAAATAAACTGATCAGATAATACTCCTTGGCATTTTGTTTTAAAAAATATTTTTGGATCTCAGGAGCGTAGGGTATTAAACGATAAATGCGCTCGTGCAGGTTTTTTGTATCAAAGGAAGATCCTGTATATAGGTTTTCCAGAAATTCCAAGTCATACCTGATCACCTTTTCATAGCTGAGAAAAACACTGACGAATGAACCTGCATTAATAAATTCACGGGTTTGAGACAGCAGTAAATTGCAATCGTGATAAAATCTTTCCTTGTAATTTTCAAACTTTTTATTAAACTTTTTCCAATTTCTGTCAATCAAAAGATGATTTCCATAATGCTCATTTTGATAGATCAAGGCAGATGGCTTGCAGTATAATTCAACAAAAGGATGTCCTGAATCAAACTTGTGATGGAGTTGAGTATTGTAAAATAAATGGATGTGTACTTTATGCTCAGCGTAGGCATTTCTAATCCATAGTTTTTGTTTTAGCTTATCAATATCCGTCTTGTGTTCTAAATGTATAATTAAATGGGAATCCTGAGAATATATACTTTTATTATAAAAGATCTGAATGACAATGTAATCTTGGTTAAGCTGTTTGATAGAATCTTCTAAAAATTCGTTTTCGAGTTTTGAGAATAAAAATTGTTCTGAAGTTTTCATATTAGTTAATTTTTGGGTTGTGATTTTCGATATTAAAGTAGAAGTAAATAGCCTCAAGAAACACACGGATTAAGGAGAACCACATCATTAAATCAATATGCTCTTGCAATTCTTTATCTTTCTCAAGTTTCAGAATATCATCGATAGTAAAATCTGGATTTCCAATCTTCTCAAGGAATTTTTGGTAGTATTCTTCGCCAATAACAGAAAGAATACTTAGAAAAAGCTCTTTTAAATAATCATCCAAGGGGATCGAATTAATGATATAGCTTTCTGCTTGGTAGGAATTACTATTTTCAGTTTCTTTCAAAGGAAGGATATTGCCAAATTCATCTATAAAATCAGTAAAGCTTGACACCAAAAATTGCAGGCAGGTTAGTATTCCAGCAATCTTTAAGCTATGTGGATCAATATTTGGAATTTCAACGTTTCCTGAAAACATTTCTTTGATACTATACTTTTGTATCAATCTAGGATATTGGTCAAAGAGTACATTTATATCTTCACTTCCTAATTTATCCATAAGTAGATAAATGCCTTTATTAAGTTCATCTATCTGCCTCTTGTCTGACAACAATTTAAAAGTGACATCAACCTTTTCCATCGAGTTTATGATGTTTCCGTTCGTTTTTCCTTTATTTCTCATATTAAAATCTTATTGAAATAAAGTTGCTCAGTAATTGTCAGGTATCTAATTCTTTCAAAGGATAAATTATTCTGAGGACGTGGGTTTTTTATCTTTTATTTTCTTTAAGCCTCTTTCACGAATGATTTGCGCTGAATCAAGCATTTTATTAAGATGGATGAAAAGAGTAACGATATTTGCTTCGGGTTCATCAGAATATGCACCTAATGAAAAGTAAACAATCTGCGTATTGAAATACTCGAATTCCTGCAAAGTAAATTCTTTGAAAGCTTTCTCAAAAACAAGAAATGGATTTCTGTATTCTTCATCCGAAAGCGAACCTTGAAGTAATCTGGATGGAAACTTTGGGGGACGTTTCACTTTCCATCTTTTTGCTTTGAATTGTAGTACATAACTTGCTCTTATGAATGAGCGCATACAGAGGTAATGGTGGAATATTAGAGACGGGTCTTCTTTCATCAATACTTCGCATTTCGTTGAATAGTTTATCACATCATTTAGTCTTTCTCTTACAGCGGACAGAAAATCCATTTGAAAAAATACATCTATCAGTGTCAGACAAGAATGCTTTTAATGGCTGTCCCAGAACTCAGCTTCAAAATCTATTTTTTTCTTTTTCATAATATTTAAAATTTTATCTTGATACGAATTACCGTTATCACAAGTGGATAATCAATACAGAAATTGGATATTATATCTACTGAAATGGATATTTTACAGGATAATTTTTTAACTTTACAATTCAGACAATTTAATAGAAATGGCTTTATCTTTAAGCCTTTAAAATTTGATAACCGCTATGGAACAGAAAATACATCAAGGTAGAAATGTAAAACGCTTTAGAGAAATGCTTGGGATAAAGCAGGAAGCATTAGCTTTTGACTTAGGTGATGATTGGAACCAAAAGAAAATTTCTTTGCTTGAACAAAAAGAAGAAATAGATGAAAATTTGCTCAAGGCAATATCTCAGGCTTTGAAGATTCCTGTTGAAGCTTTCCAAAATTTTGATGAAGAGCAGGCAATCAATATTATTTCAAATACATTTGATAATTGTCAACAACCAGCATCTGTATTTTACAATTCTACAGTAAATCAAATCGACCAATTTGTGAAGCTTCACGAAGAAAAGATTGCTTTATACGAAAGGATGCTGAAAGAAAAAGATGAAATGATGGATAGGCTTGAAAAGCTTATCAATAAATAAAATATAAGTAATTCGGGATAATTACTTTTTCATGGGAAAGGCTCAACTTAGGTTGAGCCTTTTTTTTAGAAGGACTTTTTTAATCTCTAATTTCCGACAGCTTTTTTAATTCTATTAAATATGTCATATATCCTTGAAATTCTTTGTCGTCAGGATTTATTTGTAACACAAAGTTTATTTGGCCGAGTAAATGCTCTAAATAATTTGTTTTTTCAATTTTCCTATGTGACATATGACCTGCTAAGCCAAATTTCTTTATATAAAATAAGTCTTGTCTTAATTTGTTTCTTTTATAAAAAACAACTTGTGGTTTCTCATTCACGACGATTCCAGTCACCGTCTGGCGACTACCTGTTCTCATTAATCTAATTTTATCTTCATTAATTTTTAGCCCAATTTTCTCAATACTGTTTTTTACAAATTCCAGAAGAACATTCTCATTAAACTCGCCAGAGAAGCTTAGGTCATCTGCATATCTCGTATATTTTATTTTTTGCTCTAAACAATAGTTTGCAATCAAGTTGTCAGTTTCTTTAAAAAAAATGTTTGACAAACAAGGACTTGTAGGAGCACCTTGAGGAAGAGAATTGTCTTTTGTACACAACTTTGCCAATAGATTTGAAATAAGTAAAGAATAACCAAGAGATTTGAAAATAGCTTCAACAGCATCAGTATTTATAGAACAGAAAAAATCTTTTAAGTCTATTGTATAGACGATAGGTTGATTCTTATGAAACTTTAGATTTTCAAAAATTCGTATTTTTTTTCTGTATGCTTTAGCGAATGGGCTTAATTTTACATTAGCCAGAATATTTTCAAGAATCCAAATGTGGATCTCCTTTAAACTGGGTAATGGTTCTGAAATTGTTCTTAGGGTACCATTCTTTTTTTTTATCTGAAAATCTCGATAAAAAGAAGGAGTATGTTTGGTTGCATTTTTTAAATACTCTTTATTATATCCAACTAGTGCAGATAAATGGGAAGTATTATAAATTACTGGTACATTATTTTTGAAAAGTAGTTCAGCATAGATTAGACAGAGTTGAATATTGTCCTCTGAGTATCCAAAAATGGATGCTTTTTTTTCGAATGCTTCTTTGTATTGTTCAAACTTCATTATCTTAAAATCGTTAATCGAGTGAGAAGTATTACCACTTCCCACTCAAATTAGTGAATACGGGTTTAAAAGGGTGGAGCTTCAGCGGAATCCTTTTAAACACGAAGGCTTGAAAGCCTATTCAATTACTGAGCAATGACATCACGGCTCAGGTGTGGTCGAAACCATCACAATATTTTAAGAAATAACTGTAAAAGTCAATTCGTCTTGTCTTGGCAAAAATATAAAATTTTTATCAATACGCGTTACTTGGCTTTTTAAATCTTTCTCAATCCATTCATTTTTATTTGTCCTCTTGTAATTATCTTTAATTAGGTCGTAATATTGTTCTCCTTTTTCTGAAAGACTTATTTTTTCATCTTCATATTTTACGAATTCATTTAATATTGCTTCCTTGGTGAGTTTGGCAATACTAGTATATGATAAACCCTCTCTAATGAGCCTATTTATATCGGTATTCTTTTTTATTGAATTAAGCAATAAGTATATTTCTTTTTCATTCATCTTATCTAATATCTTTGGAAAGGTGCATCAATCTCACCTCCTTTAGTAATTATCCCTTTCCAAAAAATTGGAAAAGTATTATTGGGTGTTCTCATAAGTGTTATCAAGGCTTCTGATTTTTCATATCCTAATCTATATCTTGAAACCTTAGGAATTTTATTTTCTATTGTTCTCATAAGTTCCAATTTTTTTTCCAAATGGGGTGAATTGTTGTTGTCAGAAATTCCTTTTTTCAAAAGTACTGAATAATAATGTGATATATTATTTTCTTCCAAAAGTAGTTTTGCTTGGTCTTGTATTACCATTGAAACTATCGCAAATTTTGATCCTACAGTTGGATTCTTATTCAATTCTAAAAGAGTTTTGTTTAAAGTTTTACCACTTCCAATATAATCATCAACTAGAATTAGAAAATCATTATCACTCATTTCTAGTCTTTCAGGTCGGAGATCTCTGAACTCTTTTAATAACTTTATCTCAATACCCTTAAATCCATTTATTGAAGGTTTGATGCTTTCCATCATTTTCATTACAACGTGCCCACTTTTTACTTCGCTTTCATCAGTCGGTTTTATAATAGGAAATATTAGTAATCTGCTTTTGTTAGGGAGTGATTTAACCAAAACCTGCTTTAAAAGACTTCTAAGATTATTGTGATAGTCATTGTATGACATCCATTCGTATAAATGGGTCAGTTCTAAAAGCAAATTAATTTCTTCTTCTGCAAGATTATCAATCAGAAGCCCGAATCGGTCTAATTTTTCATCATAACCATCAATAAGAGACCAGGATTTCTCCTCAAAAATGCTTTGGAATTTCAATAGTAATTCTAAATTGTTTTTCATTCTATTTTGTATGTTAGCATTCGCCATAACATCCAAATATACGCATTGCAAACAATATAATTTTTAATTAAATTCCATAAAGTTTTAATTTTAAATCCGTAAGAAATTGATTTATTGTTGACATTGCTCAACTTAAAAAAACATCGAATAAAAACAACCTTTACATTTATTTTTTATTTTCCTTATTCGCCTCAAAACCATCTTTAAACCTCAGAAAGTCTTCCGCTTTTTTGGGACTATTCTTAATCCACAATTGCATCACTTGAGTGTTTTGACTCAAGATTTTAATCTCATTTTCATCGTAGATATTTTTTCCTTCACTAGCAATTTCATTTAAAATATCCTGGCGCAGTTCACTTTTGGATTTAATGCTTTCTCTGTACCAATTGGTTGCGAAATTTATGGAGGCAATCAGCACTAAAACAGAAAAGACAAAAACTCCAATTCCGCTCCAAATAAATATCTTCTTCCATTTTATATCCTTTCCAAAACTTTGTAAATTATCAGTGGTTTCTTTTGAAAGAACTGTCTCTACCTGAGTAGGAATACTAGCAAGGAATTCAGTTCTCTTGGCTTCCTCTAATTTTGAAAATCTAACTGCATCATCATAGATCGAATGCATCTCTTGCAAACTCATTTGTACATCGTTCAGCAGAGTCGTATGGTCTTCGATAGCAGACTGAAGTTTGACATTTTGTTCAATATTTTCCATATTTGATTTGATCACATTTTCTAAAAGTTCCATTCCGTTACTTTTAGATTCTTTATTTTCATTTTCCATATTTATTTTTTTTAATTTTTGACTATCGTCTTAATTTTCGCTTCTTTTTCCAAAGTTCATCTTCGTCCTGAGAAACATAGGTTGGTTTAAGAAAGTCACCTAATAATCCATCTGCAATTTCTATTAGGCTTTCATTTGTTTCTGAGTCGCTATGAGTGTTTTGATTATTAATTTCATTATTCTTGTTTAATAATTTTCCTAAATCACCAAGATCAGAATCTATTGCCGACAGAGAGAATCCGACATTTTTCCGAAAAAAGAATCCGTTTTTCTCTTGACCATTACTATCAACTTTATTTATCCATAAATCTTGAATTTCATTTTTTTGACCAGCTTTAAATTCTCCGTTATACTGGATCTTTACAGAAAACCCTCTTTGTTGAAGATTTTCCCGAAATTCCTTTAACTTGTCAGCGTTTTTTTGTGCTTCCCTAACCACTTTTTTCACTTCAAACAAAGATTTTATTTCAGAGATTTTCAAGTGGTTTGAGATTTCAGACAATTTGTAACCAGCTTTATAAACTCTTTCCGTTTGAAGATTTTTGTCTTTTTCCATCACAATCCGCATTCCCGAAATCCCATCTTTGACATTTGAAGACAATTGAACTTCAAAACCTTTTCTCTTCATTGCTAAGATCAGATCATCAAAATTATTTTCTGACCTAATAGCTTCAGTCAAACTTTTCAGCATTTCAGCTTTTTTCTGAATTCCAATTTCAATATCAGTCAATAATCCTTTTTCTTTGCAAACCTCTCTAACAGCTTCACCAAATCTTCTTCCGATATCGTGTGCTTTCACGGTACACTTTCCGGAAATATCAATTCTATTGACAACAAAATGAATATGCTTATGTTTTGTACTGTTGTGAATATCCAGTCGATATTGATTTTTGTTTGTCAAACCTACTTTTGCAAGAGCTTCTATCGCAATTTGTTTGAATTCTTCATCCTTCAATTTTCTACTGATCTCGTCCGGTTGAGAAATATAACCAGTCAATGCCCATTTCTTTACTTTGGTATTTCTTTCAGCTACGGTTTTCATTTCGTTAAACTGACCTTCAGCAGTATCCCTTAGAAGATAATTCGAAGCCACCATTTCTGCTGTTCCTTTATCATTGCCATTGTATTGCAAAGCAATCTTTGTGATAGCTCTTGTGGTTGCTGAATTATTCATTTTTCTGAATTTTTGAATACAAATATTGATGAATCAATTCGATCAGATTTTCAATTCTTACTATAATCTCTTTCTTATTTTCAAAAACATTCCATTCCCGATTTCGCAAAAGATTGGTTATTTTTTTGAAATGGTTTCCATACTGAAGTAAGACTTCATCAGTTTGAAATTCATTGATTTTAAGTTCTTTTTCGAACAAAACATTCCGAATATAAGTGGACAATTTTAATGGATATTTTTCTTGTTTTTGAATGAGAGTTTCGTATTCGGAATTGGTCATTCGTATTGAAATAACTTTGTCCAATTTTTTATTTTCTTTTGTCTTCAAACCACCTTTCCGACCTAATTCCTGGAAGTGTTTTTTTCTTTTTTCCTGAGCAATCTTCAATTCATTTTCTTTGCTGGCTTGGCTTATAAATTTTTGTAAAAAGTCATTTTGCATTTCGTTAATTTTAGTGTGTTTAAAAACATTTCTGACGATAGGAAGAAATCAAAAATCCCAATTTTGCAATCAGCGGACACGCTTATCGTAAACTTTGGGTACTTTTTGCACTAACATACCACCATATTTTACCTGTATTTATTTTACTCACCTTCGCCTTTGCTTCACTTGCCTTTCAGGTGATGGATTTTTATGAATCATCCAATCATTTAAGTCTTTAAAATCTGAATAAAAATTCCGGAAATCTTCTGCGTTTTTGTTTTGACTTGTAATGATTTCAACGGCACGATTTCCGGCTTCGTCATTGTCAAAATAAAGCTCTATCTGTTCATAATTCCCAAGTGAATTTTTAATATTGTGAATCATCGAAACGGAATTCAAAATGAGATAATCGGCAGGCTCTTTTTCTAAAAAACTCTCTGCATTTTTAAAGGAAAGAAAATCGAAAAATCCTTCGAAGACCCGAAGCGATTGTGATCCATTTTTTACGGTAGAAACATCTTTTTTGCCCAAACAAATTTTGGAGTATTTATTACGAATTTCATAACCGCCAGAATCGTTCTTGAAACCAATTCCGAAATAATTTTTATCGTTCATTCGATAATGAATTTCGTGTAAGAACTGAGTTTGATTTCCAACTTTTCTTTCTCTCAAATATTCCAAAAGCGCAGGATGGTGGATTCCATTCACGTCAAGTATCTCATAATTTTTAGTTGGGTTTTCGAACTTCTGATCAGGAATATTTTGATTTTGAAAAGAAGAAAAGTTCTGATTTTCTGCCCAAATTAAAACTCCATTTACTGAAGTATTGAGATACTTCTTCATAAAGTCGGTATTCGTTCCACCGATTCCTTCTGAAAATAAATACCAATAGTTTAGATTTTTATTGATTTTAAAAGAGGCTTGGGATTCGGTGGCAAAAGGGTTGAGATACCAAGCTTCTTTTTCTGATTGTTTCGTGGGAAGGTGTCCGAGAGAAAGGAGGACTTCTTCCAACGGGATTGTATTAAATTGTTTGCAATTCATAGCTGTAAATTTTCCGTGTTTTGAGTGAGAAATTTTTTGTTGAATTGTTGAGAAAATATATTAACGTATTGATTGATAATATCTTAAATCCTCAACAAAAGCTCAACAATTCAACAAACTAGAGTTTTTCCGCTCAACAAACATTCAACAAAAAGTTGAGTTTAAAAGTTTGTTGAGGATTTTGTTGAGTTTAAAGTGTTTGATTTTCTATTCATTATCAATCAATTCAACATTTCAACACGTTTATTAAGAATAAAATCCTTTTTTATGGTGAAATAGCGACCAACGGAATTGTTTTGATAGAATGTTCCTGCAAAATCAATGTCGTATCTAATGTAGGTTAAGCCGTTATTTTGGGGATTTAGTTTCCACATTTCCTTTAAAATATTTCGAATATCGTTTCTCGTCCAATAAGTTGGTCGAAACATCCTGTTCATCATATTGAGAATATCTTGCGGAACGACATTAATTTCTTCATCGTCATTGGTTTCAAAAAACTCATAAAGCAATTCTATTATTTTAGATTCGAGTTTATTGTTGTTTTTGAAAACTAATTTTTGAAGTGCTTTCGTTCTGATCTCATTGGCTGAAAACCACATTCTTGTTTTCTTCTCCGTTGAAAATGGTCTTTCGATTAAAAACCGAAGAAAGTTGGGGATTTCGGAAATGAGGTTATTCAAAAATTCAGTGTTTTCGGTTTTGATCGGATTGATTTTCAGAATCCAAAATCGAATTTCGTTTTCATCAATTTGAATAAAATTCTCCTCATTATTGGAACAAAGAATAAACTTGGCGAAAAAATCGATTTCTTCTCTGTCTTTTCCTTTGGCTTCTAGTTTATCTTTATTAGTTGTCGATAGATATTTCAATCTTTCTGTAATTTCTTTTTTATCAAAGAAAACTTCATCGATTGCCACCAACAACATTGCTGCCCAATCAGAATTAAATTGACTTCCGAATGAATCTCCTTTAATGTAAGTCATATTTAACCCGAAAATTTCTTTCAACCATTTGATGAACGTTGATTTTCCCGTTGCTCTTTCTTTGCTTACCAAACAAAGAATCGGTAAAATTTGGGTGGGATACTGCAATAGAATTTTCAAATAATCTAAACCCAATTCGAACTGTTCGCCGAAAATATGCTTCACAAAATTCAGAGAAAAAGGAACTTCATTTTTGAAATTTTCGTTTTCAGATGAAGGCGAAAATGGGATTTCATTGTAAATATTATAGAAACCTCTAACGATTTGTTGATAATCTAAATGTTCCGGAATACAACAAAAACCATCATATTTTGGAATCGAGGAAAGAAAAGCTTTGCCGTGGTCACTAATGATTGTTTCGCGATTCCAACGAACCAAAACTGTGGTTGTGTCGCCAGAGATTAATGGTTTTTCTATTATTTTGTAATAGGTTGTGCCGACTCGGATGTAGGGGATTTTTTGGCTCATCGTTGTGAATTTTGATTAAACTCACCATTCGATTTCCTGAAATTTTTCTTGAAATTGGCGTCGGCTTCAGATTGAATTTCTTGTAAGGTTTTCTTTTTTCCTTGGGAAATCCACTCTAATAATTCATCTTCAAAAAAATAGAGTTTTTTACCATTTTTGTAACACGGAATTTTTCGAGTTCTTACTAAAGTGTAAACCGTTGGTTTAGCTTTTCCAATTAATTCGCAAGCAGCTTCAATGTCGATTGGAATTCTTTTTGGAGGAATTGTAGTTGTTTCTTTTCTTTCTACAAGAAATTTAATTTCGGCTATTTCGTTAGCCAAATGTACCACTGCTCTCGGCAGGTTTTCGAATGAAATTTCATTGCTGTCCATAAGTATCGTTTTTGATTGTTATGGTGCAAAGAAAAAAAGTGATTCGTCTGTGATCGCTATAAACACGCAATCACAGAGGAATCACTAAACATACACTTGATTTTGTGATTTTTTATGTTTTTTGGTAGTCTGTCAAGTTTTCTTGAATTTTAATATTACCTTTTTGAGGTTCATCTTTCAAATGTGACTTGATACTATCTAAATCAATATCATCAAGCGAAACAAATAAAGTTTTTAATAATCTTGAAATTTCTTCCTGTTTTATTGGTCTAAAATAATTCCAAATATTCCATCCAAAATGATAAAGGTCTAGATTAGATAATTCTTTGGTATGGACAGAAATACCGTTAGGAATCTCTTCTTTTTTCGAGTATAAACTTACGGCATTACAAAGTTCATTAAGATTTTCATCTGTTACATATAATGCAAATTGATTCCGAGTATAATCCAGAGCGACTTGGAGCTTTACACTTTCATTCTGTTGCTTTTGCTGGAGTTGATTTTTTCTTATAAATTCCAGATTTACTGATTCAGTAGTTTGATTCACACTGTTTTCCTCCGAATTTTCAACTAAATAGATTGGTGTATTTTCATCAATTATTTGCTTTTGCTTCTCCCCTACATTCTCATGATTTTCAGATGGAATAAAATCTTCATTAGAATTTTCACAACTGCCTTTTTTAGGGAAAATCTTTCTGAACAAGACTATTATACCATCTAGAAATAAAATAATAAGTGCATAAAATAATATACTTAATGCTGTGATTGCCCAAAATACAATATTTGCGGTATAATCGTCACCACCTTTTCCAAGAAAAGAAATTCTTGCTAATGCTCCCCCTATTACACATACTACTAAAACGGAAAGGTAGATGACAATATATTCGAAATATTTAAAGTGCATTTTATAAGTTTTTTAATTGAATAGCTGTAGAAGCTTTATTTTTCTTTTCATCAACAACCTTTGCATAAACCTGCGTAGTTTTTACGTTCGTATGACCAAGCATTTTACTAACTGTGTAAATATCAGTTCCGCTCGAAAGTTGAAGTGTTGCAAAAGTGTGTCTGAAATTATGAAAAGTTATTTTTTTAGTAATTCCAGCACTTTCAATCCACTTCTTGAGTGGTCGGGAAATCCAAGCCGGATTAGTCAGATTTTTAAAAATCAAATCAGTTGGAAGACCTACTTCACCACAAAGTTGTAATGCTTGTTTAGACATCGGCATATATTCTACACCTTTTGTCTTTTTTTGAGTAAAATTTATTTTTGCCTGATCGTTTTCAATACTTATTTCGTTCCACGTCAGTTTCTGAATATCGGAATGTCGTAGACCTGTTAAAGCTGAAAAAAGTGCTGCACGTTTAAGAACTTCAAGTTCGCAAGGCGTTTCAACTAAGGTATTAAGTTCATCAAGTGTTAAATATTCCCGTCGTGATTCCTCGTGCGGAATCGCTTTTATTTTAGCAGAAATGTCAGTCGTAAAATATCCATCAATAAAAGCTTGTTTTAATGCAGCTTTGAATACAGAAAAATAAGTTGAAGCCGTATTTTGAGAAATAATCTCTTCCTTGTTACTACCACTTTTCGCAGTCAACAAATATGATTTAAAGTGTTCACAGAATTTTGTGTTGATCTGGGAAAACATAATTTTTTCGCCTCCAAAATCTTTTAGAAATTCTATCGAGCGATACCAATTTACTTGAATAGATTCGGAATTGTTTTTATGTCTTTTATTAACCAGCAAATCAAAATATTTCACAAAATTCTCCTGCGATTTTTCTTTTTGCTCTACTTGAATTTTGTCGAGTTCGCTGTAAAGTTCAATATTGTCATATTCTCTCTGACGTAATTTACGCATAGAATCTGCATAGAACATTGTCTCGCGGTCGTTTTCGCTTTTGCATACGATTATACCATTGTCATCTCTTTTAGGTTTATATGAAACGGATTCTTGGGTTGTTCTTGCAGGTCTTTTCTTATCAAAATCTACGGTTGTCACGCTTCGGTTTAAATATTCCCGGATTCTTTGAACTTTATCTTTACCTGGAATCATCACAGGATAACTTTCCAAATAAATAAACCATTCTTTTCGGAATTCGGATTTTCGCAATCGTACGGTAACTTTGGTTTTTAATAGCTCTTTCATTTTCCGTCAAAAATTTTATCAATTAAATTTTTAGGAACATACACGAAACTTCCAACTTTCTTGGTCGGAATTTTGTTTCTTTTAATTAGATTTGTTACAGTTCCTGGATCAGCATAGAATTTTGAACTAATTTCGGAAATCGTGTAACAATTACCAACTTCAAAATTGGGTTTCTCAATTATTGTTTGCTTTTCTTCCGGTATTTCAATAGTTGTAAACATTTGTTCAATATCAATTTTACTTACACGAGTGAGTCGCTCTCCCAAATTGATGGCAGGTATTTTTTTACTTTTAATTAATCTATGAATCGTATTTTTTGAAATTCCAAAAAGCATTTCCGCTTCACTCACAGAGATATAAGGTCGTGTTTGCAATTCAGCAATTTTGGAAACTGAGTTTTCTAACAGAGTTTTTTTTGCTTCGATTTCTTTTGCCAATTGCTTTTGCCTTTTTCCCAACTTTTCCGAGCAATACTTACTGCAAAATCTGGTGGCAACTGTTTTTGCCTCAAATGGCTTCTGACAAAATTCACAAAGTTTCGGGATTTTAAGATTACTGAAGCCCATAATTCATTTTTTTAAGTTTAAAAATATGCATTAGCACATTTAAGATACAATAAGAACCACATTGTCCGTAATTAAGATGCGGTACAAATGAGATACAAAAATACAATAAAAATCGATTAAAATCAACTATTAATAAAAAATACAAAAACAAAAAAAATCGCTGTAAACATTACGTTTACAGCGATTTGCTAATTTATTTCACTCGATATTAATCGATGATAATTGCTACTTACTTGACTTCTTCAAAATCTGCATCCTGAACATCATCTGCTCCGCCTGCATTACCTTGAGATTGTGCTCCTGCATCTGCACCTGGCTGTTGACCTGCTGCATACAATTCTTCAGAAGCTGCCATCCAAGCTGCATCTAGAGCTTCGGTTTTAGCTTTTACATCATCAGCATTTTTAGCTTCAAAAGCTGTTTTCAATTTTGCATGAGCAGATTCGATTGCGGCTTTTTTATCAGCAGATAATTTGTCACCAAACTCTTTCAATTGCTTTTCAGTTTGGAAGATCAATCCGTCAGCTTTGTTGAAAACTTCAACCTCTTCTTTTCTCTTAGCATCGGCTGCAGAGTTTTCCTGAGCTTCTTTTTTCATTCTTTCAATTTCTTCGTCAGAAAGACCAGAAGAAGCTTGGATTTTGATTGTTTGCTCTTTCCCAGTTCCTTTATCTTTAGCAGAAACGCTCAAGATACCGTTCGCATCAATATCAAAAGTTACTTCGATTTGAGGAACTCCTCTTGGAGCTGGTGGAATATCTGTTAAATCAAATTTACCAATCTCTTTGTTATCATTGAACATTGGTCTTTCTCCCTGTCCAACTCTAATGCTTACTGCAGGCTGATTGTCAGACGCTGTAGAGAAAACCTCAGATTTTTTAGTTGGGATGGTTGTGTTTGCTTCAATTAATTTAGTGAAAACAGAACCCATCGTTTCGATACCTAAAGAAAGTGGTGTAACATCTAATAAAAGAACGTCTTTTACATCACCTGTTAAAACTCCACCTTGGATTGCAGCTCCAATTGCTACTACTTCGTCTGGGTTTACTCCTTTTGAAGGTTTTTTACCAAAGAATTTCTCAACTTCCTCCTGAATAACTGGGATCCTTGTAGAACCTCCAACCAAGATTACCTCGTCGATATCAGAAGTTGATAAACCTGCATCTTTCAATGCTTTTGCAACTGGCTCCATAGATCTTCTTACTAGATCTGCAGATAATTGCTCAAATTTAGCTTTAGTTAAAGTCTTCACCAAGTGTTTAGGACCTGAAGCCGTAGCTGTAATATAAGGAAGGTTGATTTCAGTTTGAGGAGAAGAAGACAACTCGATTTTTGCTTTTTCAGCTGCTTCTTTCAATCTTTGTAATGCAATTGCATCAGACTTTAAATCAACACCTTCTTCAGCTTTGAATTCATCAGCCATCCAGTTGATAATTACATCATCAAAATCATCACCACCTAAGTGCGTATCTCCATTTGTTGACAATACTTCGAAAACGCCATCTCCTAAATCAAGGATTGAAATATCAAAAGTACCACCTCCTAAATCGTAAACTGCAATTTTTTGGTCTTTGTGAGATTTATCCATTCCATAAGCCAAAGCTGCTGCTGTAGGCTCGTTGATGATTCTTTCTACTTTAAGACCTGCGATTTCTCCGGCTTCTTTTGTAGCTTGTCTTTGAGCATCGTTAAAGTAAGCCGGAACAGTGATTACCGCTCTTGTTACTTCTTGACCAAGATAATCTTCAGCAGTTTTCTTCATTTTCTGAAGTGTCATTGCAGAAATCTCTTGTGGTGTATATTCTCTGTCGTCGATTTTTACTTTTACAGTATCGTTTGGTCCTGCAACTACTTCGTAAGGCACTCTAGAAATTTCTTGAGCATCTTCTTTGAAGTGAGTTCCAATAAATCTTTTGATTGAATAAACCGTTTTCTTTGGATTAGTTACGGCTTGTCTTTTTGCAGGATCACCTACTTTTCTTTCACCATCTTCTGTAAACGCTACAATAGAAGGCGTTGTTCTTTTACCTTCTGCATTAGGGATAACTACAGCATCTTTACCTTCCATTACTGCAACGCAAGAGTTGGTTGTACCTAAGTCAATTCCGATTATTTTACTCATTTTTATATGTTATTTTTTGTTATTATTAATTATTTACACTCAGCAATTCTCAATATTTATACCACGACATAAAAAGTGACAAATTGTCATTTATAAATATTAAAAAATAGTTGATAATTCAGAAACATAAGACAGATTGGGAACTTTGTAGTTTGCGCAACACAAATTATTCCAATGGATTTTACTAATTTTGAGATTATCAAAACTTCATCAATGCCACAACAGTTTAACCCACGCGACGTCACTTGGTTAGGTTTCAACGCCAGAGTTCTGCAAGAAGCAATGGACAAAAGCGTTCCTATACATCTCAGAATCAGATTCCTGGGGATTTTTTCTAATAATCTGGACGAGTTTTTCCGAGTAAGAGTTGCAGGATTGAAACGTGCAATGGACTTCAAACAAAAAGTTTTGGCCGAGTCTTTTTATGATGCGCCTTCCAAAATTTTACAGAAAATCAATAAGCTTGTCATCCATCAACAAGAGGATTTTGACAAAACTTGGAAAGATGTTCAACGTGAAATGGCGAAAGAAAAGGTTTTTATCAAAGACCACAAACATCTTACCGAGGAACAAAAAGAATTCGTTGTCAAATATTTTGATGAAGAAGTAGAATCCAATGTGATTCCGATTTTGCTCCACGACAACAAACCTTTGCCTTATATTCGTGAAAAAAGCCTTTTCATTGGCATTGCAATGCGCAGAAAAGAATGGCAGTATGAAAGTCAATATGCTTTTATCGAAGTTCCTGTAACCGCAAACGGAAGATTTGTTCTGCTACCGACGGAAGATAAAGAGCAGAAAGATGTGATGCTTTTGGAAGATGTCATTATATATAATCTACCGCATATTTTCTCTTATTTTGGTTATGATGATTTTACGGCACATTGTTTTAAAGTAACAAAAGACGCTGAGTTTGACCTTGATAATGACATCAAAACTACCTTAGCCGACAAAATCGAAAAGGGAATCAAAAGCCGACGAAAAGGAAAACCAACCCGTTTTGTCTTTGATAAAGAAATGGACAAAGCCTTGTTAGAATTCCTTATTAAAAAATTAAATCTTACTAAAAAAGACAGTATTATTCCGGGACAGAAGATTCATAACTTCAGGCATTTTATGGATTTTCCTGATGTTTTCAAAGCGTATCAAAAACCTGTTGAGAGAACATCTTTTATTCATCCGGAATTTGCCCACAAACAGAGAGTTACCGATGTTATCGTCAAAAAAGATGTTTTGTTGACTTTCCCTTACCATTCTTATGATTCGGTGATTGATTTGCTAAGAGAATCTGCGATGGATCCAGATGTGAAATCAATTCAAATTACAGCTTACAGATTAGCTTCCAGTTCCAAAATCGTGAACACTTTGATTAATGCTGTTCGAAACGGAAAAGAAGTAACGGTAATGCTAGAATTGCGAGCTAGATTTGATGAAGAAAATAATCTTGGCTGGAAAGACAGATTGGAATTGGAAGGTGTAAAAGTTCTCCTCGGAATTCCGAATAAAAAAGTACACGCCAAATTGTGTGTCATCAAGAAAAGAGTTAATAATAGAACGATTCAGTACGGTTTTGTGAGCACAGGAAACTTCAATGAAAAAACTGCCAAAATCTATGGAGACCATTTATTAATGACATCGAACAGAGCAATAATGGCAGACATTAATAAAGTATTCAATGCTCTAAATAAACCAAAAGTTGACCCGACAACGGTTCTGAAAACCTGTAAAAGTCTGATGGTTTGCCCTCAGTTTATGCGGGAAAGAATCATTGCTCATATTGACAAAGAAATCGAAGAAGCCAAAGCCGGAAGAAAAGCTGAAATGATTATTAAAGTCAATTCCTTAAGTGACAAAACATTAATTCTAAAACTTTACGAAGCCGCCAATGCAGGTGTTGACACGAAAATGATTGTAAGAGGAATCTATTGTGCTGTGAATCAAAAAAGTTTCAAGAAAAAAATCCATGCTATCAGTATCGTTGACGAATATCTGGAACACGCCAGAGTAATGTATTTCTACAATAAAGGTGCAGAAAATATGTACATCTCTTCCGCCGATTGGATGACAAGAAACTTGGATTACAGAATAGAAGCCGCTGTTCCTATTCTTCAGAAAAATCTTAAAAAAGAACTGAAAGAACTTCTGGAACTTCAACTTCAGGACAATCTAAAAGCAAGGATCCTAGATAAAAACCTGCGAAACGAGTATGTGGAATCTGACAAAAAACAAGAAAACAGGTCGCAGATAGAAACTTATAATTATCTCAAAAATCAGAAATATTAATAATTCACTTTAAATTTTGTTTCCCCCAACCCTAAAGGGAGCAAAATTTATTTTACTTTTATCCTTTAATTCGTCTCAAGAAAAATGATAATTGCCGCTATAGACATAGGCAGTAATGCCGCAAGATTACTAATTAATGAAGTTAAAGAAACCCGAGGAAAAACAGAATTTACAAAGTTGAATCTTCTGAGAATCCCGCTCAGGCTGGGTTTTGATGTTTTTAGCAAAGGAGAAATCGGTCCGGAAAGAAAACAGATGGTCATTAATACAATGAAAATCTTCAGTCAATTGATGGCAATGTATAAAGTGGAACATTACCGAGCTTGTGCAACCAGTGCAATGCGTGATGCCAAAAATGGACAAGAAATCATCGAGATTGTAAAAAAGGAAGCTGATATTAATATAGAAATCATTACCGGAGACGAAGAAGCAACGCTTATCTATGAAAATCACGTTGCGGAAGGACTTGATAAAAATTTCGCTTATCTGTATGTTGATGTTGGTGGCGGTTCTACCGAATTGACTTTCTATGAAAATGATAAAATGAAGTACGAACATTCCTTTAATATTGGAACAATCAGACTTCTCAATGGTTTGGTAACCCCAAATGTTTGGGAGGAAATGAAATACGAAATCAAAAATAAAATCAAGAGTAAAAAACCGGTCGTAGCCATTGGTTCCGGTGGTAACATCAATAAAATCTTCTCTCTCAGCAAAACCAAAGACGGCAAAGCAATGCCTGTTTCCGCTATCAAAAAATACTTGAAAGAGATGCAAAACCTTTCCGTGGAAGAAAGAATGCAACTTTACCAAATCCGAGAAGACCGCGCCGATGTTCTGGTTCCGGCTTTACAAATCTTCAATAATGTGATGAGCTGGGCAGAAATCAAACATATCTATGTCCCGAAAATCTCTGTTGCAGATGGTTTAATCCATAATATCTATACCAAGGTAATTTCTAAAAAATAATATCCTTAAATTAATTTTAGCTTCAGATAGTTCTGAGGCTTTTTGATTTTAAATGATTTTGTTTGAATTTTTATAATGATTTCATAATTATCCTACATCAATGCAGTTAAAAACTTGAAGTCGTAAATTTGTTTCATTAAAAAATTGAGACTATTATGGAATTAGGAATTGGAATGTTTGGAGATGTTGCTCTAGACACAAAAACCGGAAAATATAGAGACGCCAGCATAAAACTTAACGAAATTCTGGATCAAGTAAAATTGATGGATCAAGTTGGTCTGGATGTTTTCGCAATGGGAGAACATCACCGCGCAGATTATGCCGTTTCATCTCCCGAGATTCTTTTGGCTGCTGCTGCGAGTATTACTAATAATATCAAATTAGCAAGTGGTGTAACTGTTCTAAGTTCATCTGAACCTGTGAAAGTTTATGAAGATTTCTCGATGATTGATTTGATTTCAAAAGGTCGTGCAGAAATATTTGTTGGAAGAGGAAGCTTCATCGAATCTTTTCCTTTGTACGGTTATGATTTGTCAGACTACAATCAACTTTTTGAAGAAAAATTAGACTTATTATTGAAAATCAATAATGAAGAAAATGTAAGCTGGAGCGGAATCCTTAGAAGACCTATGGAAAACCAAACGGTTTATCCAAGAGCTTTTAAAAACGGTGTTTTACCAATTTGGATTGCTGTTGGTGGAACTCCGGAATCTGTTTTGAGAGCTGCTAAATTAGGTTTACCATTAATTGTAGCCATCATCGGCGGAATGCCAAGACAGTTCAAAAACCTCATCGAGTTTTATAAGCAAGAATACTTGAAAGCCGGACACGACGAAAGCAAAATGCAGATCGCTATCCATTCCCACACTTTTGTGAGTGATGACCAAAATGTGATTGACCAATATTTCTTCAATTATAAATCTCAGATGGACAGAATTGGCAGAACCCGCGGTTGGGCACCCTACACCAAAGACCAATACGAAGGCGGAAGAAGCAAAGACGGCGCACTCTTTATCGGAAACACCAATGAAGTGGCAGACAAAATTGCTGAAATGAAAGAATTGTTTGGTTTAACAAGATTCATTGGACATATGGACGTGGGCGATCCTGCTCACGATGTAATGATGAAATCCATTGAGTTGTTCGGAGAGAAAGTAGCTCCAATAGTAAGATAAAACAATATGACTTTTTCAATAAAACCCTTTCAGGATTTCAAATTCCGGAAGGGTTTTTTATTGTTTTTCACCAAAGTATTGGTGCTTTGGAAATTTCGACAGATAAGAGGATTCCGAAATAATAAATTCATCATTAGACTATTTTAACTCAAATTTATTTCCCTGATAAACAAAACCTTCTGAATCCGCTGGAATATAATTGATTTTAAAATCTTTAATCCGTCTCGAAGTCAAATAAGGATTGATGACAAAATCCCGAATCTTGTCTTCATTTTTATTCTCCTTCATCCAAAAAACAAGTTGGTTTTTATCTTTTACACTCACGATTTTTTCTTTGTAGAAGCTGTGAACCAACATTTCTTTCTTATTATATTGATAAATATTGATCGTAGTTCTAACTGCAAAAAACGCTAGAAGACAAAATCCAAATCTCAGCAAGTTCTTCGGATTGAGAATATTTTTGATTAAAAACTTTAGAAAATAAATGGCTAAAAGCAAAAGACTTAATTCTAAAATATTGAGCGGAATATTTTTATTCATTAAAGATTCAAAATCTGAAAACCAATGAATGATTTTCAAAATACAATCCACAAAAACATCAAATCCTTTATACAAAAACGGAATATTACTAAAACCAAAAGCAATTAAAACCACCATTAAAAGAGAAGAAACAATAATCAATTCAGACAATGGAATGATCAAAAGATTGGCAATAATGGATACAAAAGAAAACTGATGAAAATAATAAATGGCCAAAGGCAAAGTCGCAATCTGCGCCGCAAAAGTCATTGAAGAGATTTCGTAAAAGAATTTTTCAGCTTGATATTTAGGCTTTCTGAACAGATTTTTAATTGGATTTGTGAGCCACCAAATTCCCAAAACCGCAACGTAACTCAGCTGAAATCCGACATCAAACAATTGATTAGAATCGACCATCAAAAGAATAAAAGCCGACAACGCCAAAGAGTGCAACAAGTCTGATTTCCGCTGCAACAAAACCATCATATAATAACATGTAATCATCAGACAACTTCGCATTACAGAACTGCCAAAATCAATAAAAATGGCGAATGTCCAAATCAAAAGAATACTTAGAACAATTGAAACTTTTCTGAATTTCACTGGAAGAATTTGATTAAAAATCAACAATGTTATCCAGAAAATAATAACCATATGTGAACCAGAAATTGCTAAAAGATGCACCAAGCCAGTTTGATTAAAATCCTTGACCGTTTCAGCATCCATCTCGGTTCTATCAGCGAGAATAATTCCTTTTAGAAATTCCTGAATCCTCGGAGACAAAGAAGAATGATTGATTTGATTGAGAATATCCAGACGCTTTTGCTTGATTTTATCTTCAAAAAGAATTGAATTCTTCTCGGTTTTTAAAATATCAGTCGGAAGGTAGGCCTGAAAATAAACATCTTGCCTTGCCAGATATTTTTTGTAATCAAACTGAAAATCATTTTTGGTTTCTTCAGGCTGATGAATATAAACTTCTGCCTTGTAATAATGCATAAAATCTAAAGCCTCTACATCTTTTGGAATGCTGATAACAGTTTTGAAAGAAAAATTTTCTTTTTGTTTTAAATCAGAAACCTCAAGAATTTCAACGTAATATTTCCTGTTCTTCTCATTAGAATTGAGTTTTTTATTAAGCTGAAAAACAATGGTTTCCTTTTCTTTTAAAATTGGAAGCTTCGGTTGTTCAGAATTTTGAAAATGAACAAAAATTCCGATTGAGAAAAAGAAAAATCCTAAAAGATAATATTTGATTTTTTGAAAAAAAACAGTTTTTATAAAGATTGAAATTAATGAAACCCCAGAAAAAATTAAAATCAGGCAAACAAACAACCTGTCCAAAACAAGAAATTCCTGAAGAAGAATTCCCGCTATAAAAGAAAGAAGTAAAATGAGTAGAGGTTGTTTAGTCATCTGCGCTTTGGGTGTTTTCTGGCTAGAATTCTAAACAACATTACACTTCATAAAACAAAACCAGATTGAATTGTAAAATACTGAGAATAAAGTTAATAAATAATTTTTAACTGGTATTATTTTTTCAGAATATCATCAATAATTTTCAAATGATGATTGGTATGAAGCCCTAAAAATCTAAGTGTAGTTTTTTTATCAAAATCGCCTAAAAAAGGATGTGTAATAAAGGATTTCGAAGGCAGATTTTTTACACTTTCTAATCTTTCTTTGGCAAGATTCAAAAGTTTTTCAACACTTTCTTTTGTAGGAATTTCTAGCGGGAAAAATTGTTTTGGCGCCTGGATTTTGCCTCTCGGAATGAGTCCAAAATTAAGAAAAACAAATTTTTTGAAGCTGAATTTCGGTTTGTAATCTTCCGGATTGGTCATCGTTAAACCTTTCAGACTGCTATTGATAATCAAAAGCGAATGTTCCAGATGCCAACCCACAGAAGCTTTGGAAACTTGTGAATTCTCTGTATCAATTTCTGGCAAAAGCGATTCTATTTTTTGAAGCTGATTTTTTATTTCCATGATTTTAGATTTACAATCAATTCTGCGGCATTTTGGCTGGCGCCGCTTCCACCGAGTTTGGTTCTTAGAATTTCGTAATTGTTTAAAACCTCGTCTCTTTTTTTGGTGTTGAGAATTTTGTTAAGTTCAATAGCGAGATTTTTAGTATTCAAATCGTTTTGGATCAATTCCGTTACGACTTCTTTGTCCATAATCAAGTTGACAAGCGAAATATATTTGATATTCTTGACCACCCTTTTCCCGATTTCATAAGAAATTCTGCTAGATTTATAGCAAACCACTTCCGGAATATTGAGCAAAGCTGTTTCTAAAGTTGCCGTTCCCGAAGTTACCAAAGCAGCTTTGGAACATCGCAGCAAATCATAAGTTCTGTTGGAAACGAAATGCACATCGTCATCCACAAACTGCTCATAAAAATCTTTATCCAAACTTGGCGCACCAGCAATTACAAATTGATAATCGGGAAAATCATTTCTTACAGATAGCATTGTTTCCAACATTTTAGAAACTTCCTGTTTTCTGGAACCCGGCAACAATGCAATGATTTCTTTATCATTAAGATGATTCTCTTTTTTAAGTTCCTGAATATCAATTGGTGGTAAACCTTCAATGGCGTCAAGAAGTGGATGTCCGACAAAATGCGCTTCAACCAGATGTTTGTTATAAAAATCTTTCTCGAAAGGAAGAATCACGAGCATCTCATCAACGTATTTTTTGATGGTTTCGACACGACCTTCTTTCCAAGCCCAAAGCTGAGGTGAAATATAATAAACGACTTTAATTCCCAATTCTTTCGCAAACTTCGCAATCCTCAAATTGAATCCCGGATAATCAACCAAAATCAAAACATCGGGTTTGTTTTCTAAGATGTCTTTTTTACAAAATTTGATATTACCCAGAATGGTTTTCAGATTCTGAACCACTTCTAAAAATCCCATAAAAGCCAAATCACGGTAATGTTTGACGAGAGTTCCTCCTTGTTTCTGCATCAAGTCGCCACCCCAAAAACGAAAATCTGCGTTTTGGTCTTTTTGTTTGATGGCTTTCATTAAGTTGGAAGCGTGCAAATCGCCGGAAGCTTCGCCTGCTATGATGTAATATTTCAATCGATTAATTATTTAATTTTCAAAATTTCGGGATTTCGTCTACCATCCCAGATTCTCGAAATCAGAACTTCTTGTTCAAAAATTTCATAGACAATCAAATATTTTTCTATGACAAGAACCCTGACATTCTCTAAATTGGTTGTATGTCCATTGTATGGAAAATCCTTCAAAGCTTCGGTTTTTGTTCTAAATAATTGATTCAGTCTTTTAGAGCCTGTTTAAATTTGTATCAGAAATAATTTTATAACCACATAGACACATAGTTTTTGGAAAAATAAGAGAAAAAATAGTAAATATTGTACTTCTATTTTTTCTTTTGTGCAATTAATCTTGAGTTTTTCTATGTGACTATGTGGTTTTAATTATTTTTAAACAGGCTCTTACTATATTCTTTAGATTTATTTTTTTTGTTCCAATACTGATAGATTTCTTTTCTATCTTGTTGAGCCTCGAATTGCCAATTTAATTTTCTTCTTCTATCCATTTTTCAATGTCCTTATTCGCTTCCTCTTCTGTTAAGAAATTTCCCTTCAGATATTCTGCTTTTGCTTCTTTTATTTGAATAATTTGTTTATCAGATAAAATAAAAACTTCTTCATCCAAAAGCTTCTCGATTTTTTCCAAAGTAGCTTCATCAGAAAAATCGATTCTTTCTTTCAAGATTTTTTTGCGTTCAAGTGTAGTCATCATTTTTAAAATTTAAAAATTTTTAAACTAAATTTGTTTATTCAAAATTAATGAAAAATGTCTGAAGATTTCGAAATTATAAATAAAGTTGCAAACAGCGGATTGGTGAATTTTGATATTTCTGACCTTGTTCCGAAAGGGAAACGTTTGGGTATTGATATCAAGGATTTTCTTTGGGAAGGAATGATTCTGAGGGAAAAAGACTTCCGCGAGAAAATCAAAAACATTGACGAGGAAATCTATAAAGATGCTTACGTTTATATCTATTGTTCTGAAGATGTGATCATTCCGCTTTGGGCTTATTTTCTGATTACTTCTAAAATCACGGATGCTGCGAAGAAAATCGTTTTTGGAAACCGTGAAGATCTGGAAGTTTTGCTGATGCATAATGCGATCCAAACTTATGATTTTTCCGACCTGAGAGACAAACGTGTACTGGTTAAAGGCTGCAGTGACGAGTTTATCCCTAATAATGCTTATGTGGAATTGGTGGAACAACTAAAACCGCTTGTAAAGTCACTGATGTTTGGGGAAGCGTGTAGCAATGTTCCGATTTTTAAAAAATAATTTTTTTTTTAAAACTACATAAATCTTTTATATATTTGAACTATCACAATATAAAATATAAATTATGAGTCTATTAGACCTTATCACGGGAAGCACTGGTAATCAAGTTGCTGAACAAGTTGAAAACAAATTTGGAATCAGCAAAAATCAAATCATTGCATTATTAGTTGTGGCTGCGCCTTTGGTCATCAGTTACTTGAAAAAGAAATCAGAAAACACAGAAGAAGCAGACAAACTGAATGCAACGCTAGACAAACATCACGACGGAAGCATTCTGAACAATCCAGCTCAAGCATTAGAAAGAGAATCTGAAGGAAACTCAATTCTTGACCATATTTTTGGAGGAAACAAAGCTAATGTAGAAAATCAATTATCTGCAAACACAGGGATTTCTATGGACAAAATCGGACCGGTTTTGGCGACTTTGGCGCCTGTTATTATGGGTTATATCGGTCAGCAAAAGCAAGCCAGCAATGTTAATTCCGGAGGCGGACTTGGAGATTTGTTAGGTGGAATACTTGGCGGTTCTGCACAGGAAGCTCAAGCTTCCAACAATCCTTTGAGTGATATTTTAGGAAGCGTTATCGGAGGAGCGACTCAATCTTCCGGCGGAGGTTTGGGAGATATCTTGGGCAGTGTTCTGGGCGGTGGAAACCAGCAACAACAATCTCAACAAGGTGGACTTGGCGGATTACTGGGAAGCATTTTTGGAAAATAAATTCTTTTAAAAATATAAAAGCCGTCTCATTTTTAACGAGACGGCTTTTTTTATTCTTCAGCAGATTTTTTCGCTTTTTCAGCTTTTGGTTTCGCTGGTTTTGGCTTTGGTTCTGCTTTCGCTTTTACAGGTTTTTCTACAACTAGTACAGATTTAGAAGCTTTTCTCGGTCTTGTTTTGCCGTAGCTTCCACGTACTCTTTTTCCTCTGGTAGATTTTTGGTCACCTTTTCCCATAATAATTAAGTATTTGATTATTACGAATTTATGAATTAAATTTTAATTAGCCAATACTTTAGGCGTATCCCTCTCCAAAGCTTAGCCCACAGCTCGGGTCGGGCTATCCGTTACTATCTTTTTTCCCATCCGCTAATTCCATCCGCCAAAAAAGGATATCCACTACTATCCCTTACGCGCTGCGCCAAGACTCAACTTTTGACATCAAAAAACCTTTCATCATCAATCAAAATTATTTCTCACAAAACCCTATCTTTGCACTCTGAAATTAGGCCACTAAAAACCTAATATCTAAAGTCTAACATCTAACATCTAAAAAAATGTTCCGTACACACACAAACGGCGAACTGACGCTGGCAAATCTGAATGAAAAAGTAACACTTTCCGGTTGGGTTCAAACCATCCGTGACAAAGGTTTTATGATTTGGGTCGATTTGCGAGATCGTTACGGAATTACACAATTGGTTTTGGACGAGGAAAGAAGTTCAAAAGAATTGTTGGAATCGGCTAAAAAATTAGGTCGTGAATTTGTGATTCAGGTAGAAGGAACCGTTATCGAGCGTGCTTCCAAAAACCCGAAAATCCCAACCGGCGACATCGAAATTTTGGTTTCTGATTTAAAAATATTAAATGCTTCCGAACTTCCTCCTTTCACTATCGAAGACGAAACTGATGGTGGTGAAGAGTTGAGAATGAAATACAGATATCTGGATATCAGAAGAAATCCTGTAAAAGATAAACTGATTTTCCGTCACAAAATGGCGCAGAAAGTGAGAAATTATCTTTCTGATAATGGCTTCATCGAAGTTGAAACGCCAGTTTTGATCAAATCAACACCGGAAGGTGCTAGAGATTTCGTAGTTCCAAGCAGAATGAATCCGGGACAGTTTTACGCTTTGCCACAATCGCCACAAACCTTCAAACAATTGTTGATGGTTGGCGGAATGGATAGATATTTCCAAATTGTGAAGTGTTTCCGTGACGAGGATTTACGTGCTGACAGACAACCGGAATTCACTCAAATCGATTGTGAAATGGCTTTCGTAGAACAAGAAGATATTATGAATGTTTTCGAAGGAATGACCAAAACTTTGTTGAAAGATATTACAGGACAAGATTTCGAAACTTTCCCAAGAATGACGTTTGCTGATGCAATGCAGAAATATGGGAACGATAAACCGGACATCCGTTTCGGAATGGAATTCGTGGAACTGAATGATTTAGTAAAAGGAAAAGATTTTAAAATATTTGATGAGTCGGAATTAGTTGTCGGAATTAATGTTGAAGGTTGTGCTGAATATACACGTAAGCAGATTGACGAATTAATAGAATGGGTCAAGAGACCCCAAATCGGTGCAACAGGAATGGTTTGGATTAAATTCCAGAACGATGGTGTTGTAACTTCATCGGTTAACAAATTTTATTCTGAAGAAGATTTAAAGAAAATCGCTGAGAAATTCGGAGCTAAAGCGGGAGATTTGATGTTCTTAATGAGTGGAAATGCGGATAAAGTGAGAACGCAGCTTTCAGCTTTGAGAATGGAATTAGGAAACCGTCTTGGTTTAAGAAAGGGCAACGAATTTGCGCCACTTTGGGTTGTAGATTTCCCATTATTAGAATTTGATGAAGAATCTGGAAGATACCACGCAATGCACCACCCATTCACTTCTCCGAAAACCGAAGATTTCCATCTATTGGAATCTGACCCAGGAAAAACCAGAGCCAACGCTTACGATTTAGTTCTGAATGGAAACGAAATTGGTGGTGGTTCTATTAGAATTTTTGATAAAGATTTGCAATCCAAAATGTTTGACTTGCTTGGTTTCTCAAAAGAAGAAGCAGAAGCGCAGTTCGGATTCCTGATGAACGCCTTTAAATATGGCGCTCCGCCTCACGGTGGCTTGGCTTTCGGATTCGATAGATTGGTTGCCATCTTGGACGGGAACGAAGTGATTAGAGATTACATCGCATTCCCGAAAAATAATTCCGGACGTGATGTTATGATTGATGCGCCGGCGCCGATTGCGGATGAGCAAATGAATGAGCTGGAACTGAAATTAGATTTAAAATCATAAATTAGAAGCGAGAATTATTTCTCGCTTTTTTTTATTTATTCAAAAAAAGTGAGATTCAAGAATTTAATTGTATTTTTTGTACATTTCTGAAATTGCTTTTGCTATTTCATCTCGAAAAGATTCGGGAGAAATTACTGTAACGTTTGCTCCGTGAGATAGAATTTCCTGAGTAAAATCAAAAGTTGGGAAAAGCTTTAATTTTATTCTCAATTCTCTTTCATCCTCTTTTAAAATTTCTTGAGAATGATGAAGTGGCAAAGATTTGACGTATTTTCCCTGACGTGGAGTAAAAGATAAAATTATTTCTTGCGGAGTTTCGTTTAATGTAGACGAAACTCCAAATGAATGTTTAAATGAATCTTCTAAAACTTTTTCAAATCGTAATTGTCTTGTATGATGAACTTCTGCATCCGAGATTCGGTCTAATCCAAAACTTTTAATTTTTGGTTTCTCAAAATCTGGTTTTTCATCTGATGAGAGAAATATCCGAAGCGGTTTTTTATTTTCAGGGGAAAAATCTGTTGCCAAAAGATACCAGCGGTTTTGTGACTTTTTCAAAGCATAAGGAACTACAACTCTTTTCTCAGGCTGATTTTCAATATATTTTTGATAGGTAAACGATACCACTCGATGACTTTTAATAGCATCAATAAAGTCGTGAAAATGATGTAAACCTTTTGGCTCTCTTTTCTCAAATAAAACAATTTTTGAGTTTTTCTTTGACTTTCGATAAGCTTCTATCACTAAAATATCATCTAAAGTACTTGTAGATTCGGGATTCAGTTCTTCCTTGTTTAAAGCAAAAGTGCCTAAAGTTTTTTGGTATTTACTTTCTAATCCCAAAATTTCAGCAATCAGATTTCGGTCTCGATTAAAAGTTTTTTCACTGAATTTGAGTTCAAAACCTTTCTCTTCGAACTTTTTTTCAAGAAATTTTTTGGTTTCTTCGTAGGTAATTCCATTGGGTTTACTTTTTAATTGTTCCGCAATGTATAATAAACGTTGAATTTGTTCTAGTTTTGCCATATTTGTTTTGGATAAAGATTATTTCGTTAACAAAATGTTTTTCAGATAATCAGTTTTTTCATCTTCAATAATTTCTGTTGGCGCATATATTTTTTCTTTTGAAATAATATCAAACAAATAATTTTCATTCTTATGATAATCGAAAGCTAGAACTTTGTTATTTCCAAAAAAACCTGTTATTGTGTAACTTTCATAGTCCATTAAAAGATTTTCATTCTTATCAATCAAACCAAATTTAATCAAATTACCATTTTTGAAAGTCAGCAAATCTAGGTCTAAATCGTAATTTTCAATTTTCTCCTCAACTTCTTTACCCACATAATAAATGTTTTCTGCAATGCAAATTGCAAAATCGTATTTGAAATCTATAATTTGTTGATTCTGAATGTTAACAATTCCCCATTTTCCATTTCTTAAAACCCCGATTTCGCTAAAATTAATATTTGTAATCGAATCATAATCCAACGCAATTATTTCTTGATTTTTTCTATCGATATATCCGTGTTTTCCATCTTTGCAAACTTTTGAGACATTATATTTCTCTAAAAAAATGGAAGCATAAGAATATTCAAAAGGAATTACGATTTCATTTTTCCAATTGATAAATCCCCAAAAATCCTCTTCATTACAAGCTAAAATTAATTCATCATCAAAATCAATCAGATTGGAATATTTCACAGGAATAATAATTTCTCCGATTTTGTTGATTGCACCAAAACATCCATCAACAGAAATAATTCCACAACCTTGATTGTTGAAAATCGTTACTTGTTCCCATTCAGTAGGTTCTTCGCCATTGTTTTCGTCTCGGTAAAAAGTGAAAACTTCGTCTATGTCTTTTGGTTGTAGATTTTTCATTTTAAAAATTTTATCATTTCTTCTCCAATCTTATTTCTAATTTTTTCGGTATTGTATCCTCGTGCAGAAAAATGTGGTATTGCAACAACATTTCTCTTGTTCAAAAAACCTACTTTGGTATATTCTCCTTTCTGTTGAATATTTTCTATTCCTATTTTTTTCAATAAAGAAGTATCTGAAGAAAATATAATAATGTTTTTAGGCTGCAAAATTTCAATTAATTCTAAAGTTTTTCCTATGCAGTACTCTTCAATTTCGATATTTAGATTTTTTAATTCTTTTGTTGACTGAGTGTTAAAGTAAATCATATTTGTCATAACCGAATTTTGTAATTTAGAGAAAAGTAAATCCGTAAAAAATATCTCTCTAAATTTACGTCTTACTTGCGTCATTCCGTCACTCCATTCTTTCGCTTCTTCAATTAATAGATTTTGAGAATAATGCAAACTTTCCGGCTTTCTCCTATCTATATTATTTTCTAGTAAATAGTTACTGTATTTTCCGGAATTTCCCGGATTTATTCCGATTATTAATAAATCTGGATTATAGAAAATTGGAGTTTGAAAACAATAAAAATCCAAGTCTGTCTTTAAAGCAAATTCGTGACATTGCTCTGCAACTTCCTTTAGCCATTTATCTTTTTTTAATTCAAAATCATTCATAATATTTTTTTTAATCTTTTAGTTAACGTATATTTCGTTGTATCACCACCTTCTGTATTTAACAAAATTAGCTCTTTATCTGACAAACTTGAAATTGTATAAACTAGTACATCATTTTGAGCATTTTTTGTAGTGATTTTCTTACTGTTTTCATCAACAGAAAAGTGTAATTGTCTGAATCTGTAACGCAATTTAAACTATATTTTTCGATTAAAAAATGAGAATATTGCAACTGATTTTATTTTACAGCAATATTTCATTTATAATAATGCAAATATAAAATGCACAATAGACAAGATACGTCCTTTTACTAATTAGATTAAGAAATTTTAAAACTCAACCAAAATTTATTATTTTTACTAAAACACAAATCCAAAACGATGAAATCTCCTCTCCAAATCTTACAACAATATTTTGGCTACGACAACTTTCGTCTCAAGCAAGCGAACGCAGTAGAAAACGTAATTTCCAAAAAAGACACCTTTGTTTTGATGCCAACTGGAGGTGGAAAATCGCTTTGCTATCAGGTTCCAGCATTGGTTTTGGAAGGAACTGCCATTGTCATTTCTCCATTGATTGCCTTGATGAAAGACCAAGTTGATGCTTTGCGCGTCAACGGAATTTCTGCGTCGTATATCAATTCTTCGATGTCTAGTTTTGAACAAAATGAAACTTTAAATCAATTAAAAAAAGGAGAACTCAAACTTTTATATGTTGCGCCGGAAAAACTAAGTGCCGATAATGGTTCATTTTTGAAATTCCTTAATGTTATTAATATTTCTCTTTTTGCGGTAGATGAAGCGCATTGTGTTTCGCATTGGGGGCACGACTTCCGTCCGGAATATTTGTTTCTGAATGGATTAAAAAATCAGTTTCCGAAAACTCCAATTATTGCATTGACAGCAAGTGCAGACGAAATTACGAGGAAAGATATCATCAAACAACTGAACCTTAAAGAACCGCTTGTCTTAGTTTCATCTTTCGACAGAGCGAATATCAAATATTTTGTTCAGCCGAAAAAATCTGTCCTTCAGAATATAATTCAATACATTAATGAACATCCCGATGATTCTGGTATTATCTACTGTTTATCGAGAAAAGGAACGGAAGAAATGGCGAATAATTTGAAAGAAAATGGTATCAATTCCGCCTATTATCACGCCGGACTTTCTTCTATAGAAAGAGCAAAAGTTCAGGACGATTTCATTAAAGATAAAATAAGAGTAATGGTCGCTACTATCGCTTTTGGAATGGGAATCGACAAGAGTAATGTTCGTTTTGTGATGCACGCAGATTTACCAAAAAATATCGAAAGTTATTACCAGGAAACAGGAAGAGCCGGAAGAGATGGTTTGCCAAGTGAAGCGATTTTATTTTACTCCAATGCAGATGTGATAAAGTTGAAGAGATTTGCTTTGATAGAAGGCAATGAAGAACAATCTGACCTTATGCTGAAAAAATTGCAACAAATGACCGATTTTGCCGAGATGCAAAAATGCAGACGACAATATCTGATGGAATATTTTGGAGAAAAGCACGATGGCAATTGCAATTCCTGCGATTATTGTCTTAGTAATTTCGAAACTTGGGATGCCACTTTGGATTCTCAAAAATTACTGAGCGCAGTTTTCCGGCTGAAAGAACGGTATGGAAAAAATTTAATTATCGATTTTCTACGAGGTTCAAAAAGTGTGAAAATCACAGATGATATGCGAAGTTTGCCAACCTACGGAATTGGAATCAACAATGATAAAAATTATTGGCAAAACTTGATAAAGCAATTATTTATCAATAATTATTTAGCGGAATCAAAAGACGAATTTCCTGTTTTAAAATTGACCGAAGAGAGTAAACTTATTTTATTTAAAAACAAAAAAGTAGAACTTCAAAAGGTAAAAGAATTGGCAAAAGCCGTCACAGTCAAAGAAATAGAAACCCAATATCCAGAAACTGAACTGAGTCATAATTCAGAATTATTTGATAAACTTAGAAATATAAGACGGGAACAAGCCGAAAAGGAAAATGTGCCACCTTACGTTATTTTTTCTGATGCAACCTTAATGGAACTCGCCACTTATCTTCCTCAAACAAAAGAAGAACTGAATGAAATAAGTGGTTTTGGAACTTTTAAAATTGAAAAATATGGAGAACTATTTCTTTCGGTGATTGTCGAATTTTGTGAACAGAATAATTTGAGCAGTTTAATATTTAATAAAAAACCGAAGAAAAAACGAGAGCCAAAAACAGTCAATAAAAGTCCAGCAGGAACATTTACCACAAGTTATCAAATGTTTAAAGCTGGCAATAGCATCGAGGAAATTGCCAATATTAGAAATCTGGCGATTAATACCATCCAAAATCATTTAGTCAACTTTGTTACTGTTGGAACAATTAAACCCAGCGAATTGATGAATACAAATAAAATCGAACCTATTTTAGAAATTGCCAAAAGTCAACCCATCATATCTTTGAAAGCCATAAAGGAAGAATTGGGAGAAGATTATTCTTATTTTGAAATTAATATTGCCATTGCTTATTACAAGTCTCAACATTAAAACAAGACATATCTTTAATATCGGATAAAGTAATTTATAAATAATCCGATATTAAAAAATTAATTGTAAATTTGTGGGATGAAATGGCAAGAATACCCTTATTACTTTGAAGGGCTAGAAAAACAACTTGAAAGAATTTTGCAGAAAAAAGCTGAATTAGATAAGTTGCGCCCCATTCCAACGTACGCTTTAAAAAGTATCAAAGAAAGTATGACTATCGAATGGACCTACAATTCTAACAGTATCGAGGGTAATACTTTGACTTTGCAGGAAACCAAAATGGTGATCGAAGAAGGCTTTACCATCAAAGGAAAATCTTTGCGGGAGCATTTTGAAGCTGTTAACCATCAGGAAGCCATTGAGTTTATTGAAAGCTTAGTATCGGATAGCTATATTTTGAACGAAAAAGATATTTTGAATGTTCATAATTTGGTTTTAAATAAAATAGAAAAGGATTTTGCAGGAAGATTCAGAACATCGGGTGTCAGAATTTCTGGAGCGAATTTTGTTCCGCCAAATGCGCTGAAAATAGATGATTACATAACAGAATTAATTGAGTGGGTAAATAGTTCCAACGAAAATTTTCTAATAAAATCGGCTATTTTTCATCATCGTTTTGTTTGGATACATCCGTTTTTTGATGGCAATGGAAGAACTGTGCGATTGTTATTTAATTTATTATTAATGAAAGAGGGTTTTCCACCTGCAATCATTTTGAAAAACGATAGAAAAAAATATTACGATGCTCTGAACTCTGCCAATAATGGAGATTATTCTAAGTTGCTTCTGCTCATTTTACAAGCTTCAGAAAGGAGTTTGGACATCTATCTAAGTTCGCTAAATAATACTTATGATAACTACCGCCCGATTTCTGATATTGTAGAAGAAGAAAAACTACCTTATGGACAAGAATATGTAAGTTTACTTGCTAGGAAAGGAAAAATTGACGCTTTCAAAGAAGGTAGAAATTGGCTTACAACGAAAGAAGCTATTTTGGATTATATCGAAAATCGAGAAAGAAAACGGATTTTAAAATAGGAGCAGAAATTGATTTTTCTGCTTTTTTATGGCAACTTAGCCACCAAAAATTCTGGTGATAATTTCAGAATCCAATAGATGATTTTCCATTTCCAGTTGGGAACAATCTCGAATGATTTTCCCGCATTGGTGATAAATTTAGCAACATAATCCGGTTCCATAATCAGATTTTTATTAAGTTCTAATCCGGCGTTGATTTTTGTATTAATGTAACCAATCACTAGAACATTTACTATGATTTTTCTCGAAGCTAATTCTTGTCGAAGTCCAGCCAAATATTGTGTGAAAGCAGATTTTGTACTGCCATAAACAAAATTACTTTTCCGACCACGAACTCCAGAAAGTGAAGACAAACCGATAATTCTTTCCAGATTTTTATTCGATGGATCCATCGCAATAATATTCAGAATAGAAACTGCGCCGATATAATTCGTCTTCATCATTTCGAAAGTTCCATTAAAATTTCTCAAAGCGTTTTGATTTTCCACCAAAAATCCTGCTGAGTAAACTACAATATTAGGTTTTACAGATAATTCATCATAGAATTTTTGATGAGATGCAAAGTCTGTTGCATCAAAATATTTAATCTCCATTTTGGATTTATCCAGATGATTTTCATCAGCAAAATTCTCCAGAGATTTTAAATTTCTGGAAGCCGAAATCACATAAGACCCTTTTTTAATGTAAAGTTTTATGCATTGTTTTGCAACATCCGAATTGGCGCCAAGAATCAGAACAGTTTTACTAGAATTCATTTTGTAAAAATAGATATTAGAAGTTAGATTTTAGATATTAGTCCATTCTAAAATCCGTAAATTTGTAAGTATTAAAGAAATTATTGAATTCAGAAAAATCTTTAGTTTAAAGTCTAACTTCTGATTTCTAACATCTAACTTCTGTCTATGTTTAATGTTTTAGGAAACTTTTTGACGCTTTCTTCCTTTGGCGAAAGTCACGGAGAAGCTTACGGCGGAATCATTACCAATTTTCCGGCGGGTCTGGAAATCGATATTGAGAAAGTTCAACAGGAACTTGACCGTAGAAAACCAGGACAATCTGCTATTGTTACACAAAGAAAAGAAGGCGATAAAGTTCGATTTTTATCAGGGATTTTTGATGGAAAAACGACAGGAACTCCAATTGGCTTCATTGTAGAAAATGAAAACCAACGTTCCAAAGATTACGATCATATTGCCCAAGCCTATCGCCCAAGTCACGCCGATTATACTTACGACCAAAAATTCGGAATACGAGATTATCGCGGAGGCGGAAAATCGTCTGCTCGTGAAACTTTGAACTGGGTTGTTGCAGGCGCTTTAGCAAAACAATTTCTGCCCAAGATTGAAATCAATGCTTATGTTTCTTCTGTCGGCGAAATATTTTGTGAGAAGCCTTACCAAGATTTAGATTTTTCTAAGACCGAAAGCAATATCGTTCGTTGTCCAGATGAGGAAACTGCCGGAAAGATGATTGAAAGAATCAAAGAAATCAAAAAAGAAGGCAACACAATTGGTGGAACGGTGACTTGTGTGATTCAAAATGTCCCAACTGGATTGGGCGAACCTATTTTCAACAAACTGCACGCGGAATTAGGAAAAGCAATGTTGAATATCAATGCCTGCAAAGGTTTTGAATATGGAAGTGGTTTCTGTGGCGCAAAAATGACCGGAAAAGAACATAACGACCTTTTCAATCAAGATGGGACAACCAAAACCAATCTTTCCGGTGGAATCCAAGGCGGAATCTCGAACGGAATGGATATCTATTTCCGAGCAGCTTTCAAACCGGTTGCAACGATTCTTCGTCCGCAGGTAAGCATCAACAAAGATGGAGAATCTGTAACTGTAGAAGGTAAAGGAAGACACGACCCTTGCGTAGTTCCAAGAGCTGTACCTATCGTGGAAAGTTTAGCTGCATTTGTTTTGGCAGATATGTATTTAATTAATAAAACTAGAAAAATATAATATCAAATGAGCGAACTTGATGTTTATGATGATTTTCAGCATTATAAATATTACAATGGAGAATCGGAAAATCCTTTTTGTGGTAAAGATGAAAATCCACTCAATTTTTTGAATCCTAAAGCATTATTTTGGCATTATGAAAAACATTATTACTTCAGCCAAGATTCTCAGCATCAGGATTTAAAAAGCTTTATCAAACATTTGATCGATAACAAACTAAGCGAATATCATAGGGACACAGATGAATTGCAAGAAATGTATTACAATAATTCAATAAAATAAAATAAAGAATGGACATCAAACAATATTGGGACAACGCTGTTTCTTACACAGAATATCTACGTGATGCCGGAGAAAGATTAGGAAATCCAAAAGATACACAAGAAGCTGATTATGCAGAATATTACCGACTGGGAATCCAAAGAATGAACAGAATGTGGGAAAAATATCTTCCGAATTCTGAACAAGTTGAAACTTTGGCTAAGAAAAAATTCAATGGAAAAATTTTGATTATTTCGGAAGCTTGGTGTGGCGACGCCAGTCAGGTAATTCCTGTTGTTGTGAAGTTTTTTGAGCAATTCGAAGTTAAAATTTCTTATCGTGACCAGGAGCCAAGTTTGATTGAAAATTATCTGACCAACGGCGGAAAATCTATTCCGATTGTTATTTTCTTGGATGAGGATTTTAATGAAATTGCGCATTGGGGACCAAGACCAAAACACGGAAACGAACTTCTTAATAAACATAAAGCCAATCCTGAAGAATTTCCTAAAGAAAAATTTTATGTAGAATTGCAGACTTATTATGCTAAAAACAGAGGTTTTGATACGATAGAGGAACTTTTAGAATTACTTTAAAATTAATTCCAGAAGCGCTGTTAGATCTTGAAGCTCTAACAGCGCTAAAAAAATAAAAAGTATGAACTTCATTAAAAAAAACATCATTTACATTATTATCATTGTGATTGTTTCAGCTTTTGCTTTGATAAAACCGCTTCGTGATTTTGTTTCGGAACAGATTGCAATGAGTCCGACTGTTGCAAAAATCAATGATGAAACAACACTTTCTGACGAAGTTTTGAACATCGATTTGAAAGGAATCAACACAAGTAGCACAAACCTAAAAAACCTACGCGGAAAAGTTCTTTTCCTTAATTTTTGGGGAACTTGGTGTCCGCCTTGCAGAACTGAATGGCCTACGATTGAGAAACTGTATCAATTGAAAAAAGATAAAATGGAATTTGCATTGATTGCAATGCAAGACCAAGAGGAAGACGTGAAAAAATTCTTGAAAGAAAATAATTACACAGCTCCGGTTTACATCGCAGAAAGTCCACTTGACCCAAAAGTTTTGCCGGTTGCTTTTCCTACAACGTATCTGATTGGAAAAGATGGAAGAATCCTGAAGAAAGAAGATAGCTCAATGGATTGGAGCAAGGATTCAGTTTTGGAATTTATTGATAATGTGACGAAATAAAATAGTAATTGTTGACTCGATAATAAAAATAAAAATCCCTGAATTAATTGATTCAGGGATTTTTTATGTTTAAGAATAAATTAAATTATGAATATCCGTAATTAGGAATAATTCACTATATTTGACTGTAATTTAGGTAATTATATGGATATATTTAGTTTTACGGCTCATTTTGGGACAGAAGA
>NZ_QNUG01000027.1 GCF_003385395.1 Epilithonimonas hispanica
GAAATTCATAGACAAATATCTGATTATCAGATATAAATATACAAAAAATAACAATTATAACCAAAAAAAATCCGCCTCAAGTTGTGAGACGGATTCTTTTTATTAATAATTAAATGAAAAGAATTTTACTTCTTTACGAACTTCTTAGTTGTAGTTTTTCCGTTCTCAAAAATTATTTTGATGAAGTAGTTTCCTGAAGTCAAACGAGAAACGTCGACATTAGTCTCTTTAGTTTCAAGAATTTTTTGTCCTGTTATGGAAAGAACTTCTACAGATTTCAAAGCATTCTCATATTTCTAAATTTTGTGCAAACTCATTTATTTAGAATTAATAAAAATAATAAAATAATTTAAATCATAATCTGTTTTTTTTGAGAAAGAATAACTAATAGCTTTTCAAAAACATTCATAATTGATATCACTTGATTTCTAACTAATTATAATTTATAAATCATAATTAATTTTTGATGAATTATAAATAAAATTGGCGATTCAATCAGAATCGCCAACTTAAAAAAAACTAGATATAACGTGAAAGTTTTACCACGCTTTTACAGCACCTCCTTTGAAGGTTTGTTTAGCAGCAGATTCTACTTCCGGAGATTGATAAGCTTGTACAAATTTTTTGACTTTTTCATCATTTTTATTGTCCTCTCTAGAAACAATTAGATTTGCGTAAGGCGAATTTTTATCTTCAGAAAATAAGCCTTCTTTTGCAGGGTCAAGGCCAGCCTGAGCAGCAAAATTATTATTGATGATTGCCAAAACCACTTCTTTATCTTCCAAAACTCTTGGAATTTGTGGCGCTTCCAATTCTAGGATTTTAAGATTTTTAGGATTCTCGACAATGTCAGTTACTTTTGGCAATAATCCAACGCTGTCTTTCAACTTTAAAATACCTTGTTTTTGTAATAATAATAAAGAACGTCCGCCATTGGTTGGATCATTTGGAATCACAATAGTTTGACCGGCTTGTAACTCGGAAACTGATTTTATCTTTTTAGAATAAGCAACAATTGGAAATACAAAAGTTTTCCCCACAACAGCTAATTTATAACCGCGCTGTTTAGATTGTTCTTCCAAATAAGGCAAATGCTGAAAAGCATTCACATCCACATCGCCTTGACTTAAAGCTTCATTGGGAACAACATAATCGTTGAATGTAACCAATTCTACATCCAAACCATATTTCTCTTTTGCTACTTTTTTTGCGGCTTCGGCAAGATTTTGTTCAGGTCCGGTTGCGATTCCGACTTTTAGAACATTCGGGTTTGATTCTTTTTTGTTGCAGGCTGATAAAGTAATAATAGCCAATGCTAAAGCAAATATTTTCGATTTCATTTTTTTATAATTTATAATTCTAATTTTAAAGCAAAAAGCTAATTGCTAGCTGCAAATTATTTATCTATGATTGAATTTTTTCGAAAGCAGGTCTCCAGAAATCTGAATAATGAAAACCAGCACAATTAATAATATGAGGACAGAATTCATTACCGCAAAATCGTATCCGATATAACCGTATTGATAACCAACTTGTCCCAATCCACCAGCGCCGACTGCGCCTCCCATTGCAGAATAACCAACTAAAGTAATTAATGTAATACTCACATTATTGATTAATGACGGCAAAGCTTCCGGTAAAAGGACTTTTCGGATGATTTGAAGCGGTTTTGCGCCCATTGCTCTCGCTGCTTCTATCAAACCTGAAGGTATTTCCAACAGACTGTTTTCTACCAATCTCGCAATGAATGGAGCGGAACCTACACTCAGTGGAACCAATGCTGCTGCAACGCCAATCGACGTTCCGACAATAGTTCTAGTGAAAGGTATCATCCAGACAATGAGAATGATAAATGGAATCGAGCGGAAAACATTGACTATAATTGATACGATTTGGTGTGATATCTTATTTTCCAATAATTGGCCTTTTCTTGTGAGGAAAAGAAAAATTCCCGTCGGTAGTCCTAAAACAAATCCGAAAAATCCTGAAACCAAGGTCATTACAATCGTCTCAATTGTTCCTTGAAATAACAAATTGATAATACTATCCGACATAACCTAAAATTTCTGTGTTTGTATATTCATTTTCCAAGTATGCCAATGCTTCATTGGTATTTCCTTCTTTCAGTTCCAAAAGCAAAACTCCGAAGTTCAAGTGACCAACATATTCCAGTTGGGCGCTGATAATCTTTGCTTTAACATTAAATTTTTCGTATAAATTAATGATAACAGAACTCTGAGCTTCGTTTCCACTAATGAGAATTTTGACCAAAGGATTGTTGTCTTCACTATTAATATTACTGATAGAATTCTGATAAATCGAAGGCAATTCCACATTCAGAGAAGATTGAATGAAACCTTTTGTGATTTCTTTTTCCGGATGAATAAAAATCTGTTCCACCTTTCCTTGTTCTGCCAATTGTCCATTGTCAATCACGGCAACTTTATCACAAATACTTTTAATCACTTCCATTTCGTGAGTGATGAGAAGAATTGTAAGATTTAGTTTTTGATTGATAGATTTCAAAAGTTGTAAAATCGATTTTGTGGTTGCTGGGTCTAGTGCACTCGTTGCTTCGTCACAAAGCAGAACTTTTGGGTCATTTGCCAAAGCTCTTGCAATCGCAACTCTCTGTTTTTGTCCGCCAGAAAGATTCGCGGGATAATCTTTTGCTTTTTCTTTCAGTCCAACCAATTCCAAAAGAGAATTCACTTTCTCCTTAATTTCCGACTTAGATTTTCCTTCTAATTCCAACGGAAAAGCCACATTATCAAAAACAGTTCTTGATGATAACAAATTAAAATGCTGGAAAATCATCGCAATTTTTCTTCGTTCCAAGGTCAGTTGAGAATCTGAAAGTTTTGTCAATTCAATTCCATCAACAATTACCTTTCCTTCGTTTGGTTTTTCCAGAAGATTCACGCATCGGATAAGCGTACTTTTTCCTGCGCCCGAAGTTCCAATTACACCGAATATTTCCCCTTTTTCAACAGTCAGGGAAACGTCCGACAAGGCTTGGACAACCTTATTTTTAGTAGTAAAACGTTTGGAAACGTTTATCAGTTCAATCATTTTTATTCATTAGTTAAAAAATAAAAAACCTTTCACATAGAAGTATGAAAGGTTTTCAAAATAAACACACTATTATTACTTCTTCATATATATTTGAAAAGTTAAATCGTAGCAACAAAACATTCTTCCTGACATAATAGTGTTTTAAAAAAAAGCCTGTGCAAAAGTAAAAACTCAATTCATACTGAACAAGTATAATTTAAAATAAATGACAAATGTCAGTTTTTGAAATATTGATTCAGGCTACTTTTTCCGTCTGTAGTTTATTCCGAGCTTGTCACTCTGAGGTTCTCGAAGAGTCTGCTCAAAGCGAGGAACGAGATTCATCGATTCAAATAAAAAAATATAAAAGATGATGAGGTAAGTCAGGTCGCGACAATACGACTTCAAATTTTAGCATAGTATTTACCGTGAAGTTTGTCATTTCTTAGGAATCTAGACTGTCTAGATTCCTAAGAAATGACAAAAGTATATTTTTTATGGGAACTAATGTTTTATGTAGAATCCCACAGCTCGATTTGAGTGGAAATCCTTTTTTGCCAACCTTCGAATTTTATTTAAATGGAAAATCGTCTGCAAAAAAGATTGGGAGCCCTTCGATAAACTTAGGATAAACTACAGGCGGATAAAGCTGCCCAAAATAAAAATCAACCCAAAACATTGCAGGATTTACAGATAAACTCTAATTTTGCGAAAAATTTTAACAAAAGCAATGCAATATTTTAAACAAAGCAAAATCGGAAAAAAGGGAGCTGTAAGGTTCTCTAAGGTTTGGAATGTATAAAGAGTTGCGTGCATAAGATATCTATTGCGGCAGACTCTTTTTACAAGAATCTGCCTTTTTATTTTTAAAAATCTACCTTATGACAAATCAGGATTTGCTAAGTATAGCAAAAGAATTCGGGACACCCGTTTATGTTTATGACGTTAATTCGATACGCGAACAGTACGAAAAACTGACTTCTTCTTTCTCGAAGAACACAAGATTTTTCTACGCAGCCAAAGCTTTAACCAATATCAATATCCTGAAATACGTCGAAAAACTTGGCGCTTCTCTTGACTGCGTTTCTATCAACGAAGTTAAACTAGGTTTGAAAGCAGGTTTCTCAAACGATAGAATTCTTTTCACTCCAAATTGTGTTGACCTTGCAGAAATCGAGGAAGCAATGTCTCTGAATGTTCACATTAACATCGATAATATTTCGATTTTGGAGCAATTTGGAAATAAATTCGGTGGTTCTTATCCGATTTTTGTGAGAATCAATCCACATATTTTTGCAGGAGGAAATTATAAAATTTCAACAGGACATATTGATTCTAAATTCGGAATTTCTATTCACCAGCTTCGTCACATCGAGCGTGTTATGAAATCTACCAACATCAATGTTGAAGGGCTTCATATGCACACGGGAAGCGAAATCAAAGACCCGGATGTTTTCCTGCAAGGTCTGGAAATTATGTTCGAATTGGCAGAACATTTTCCAAATCTAAAATATCTGGATATGGGAAGCGGTTTCAAAGTTCCTTATCAAGACGGTGACATCGAAACGGATGTGAAATCTCTTGGGAAAAAAGTTAACGCTGCGATTAAAAAACACGAAGAATCTACAGGAAAAAAATTCCAACTTTGGTTTGAACCGGGGAAATTCTTGGTAAGCAAAAGTGGACATTTCTTAGTAAAATCGAATGTTATCAAGCAAACAACTGCGACTGTTTTTGTGGGTGTTAATTCCGGATTCAATCATTTGATTCGTCCGATGTTCTACGATTCTTATCATATTATCGAGAATCTTTCCAATCCAAAAGGTCCAGAAAGAATCTATACTGTGGTTGGAAACATTTGTGAGACAGATACTTTTGCTTGGGACAGAAAAATCAATGAAGTGAGAGAAGGTGATATTATTGTTTTCAGAAATGCCGGAGCTTATGGTTTTGAAATGAGTTCTAATTTCAATTCTAGATTGAAACCTGCGGAAGTAATGTTCCTTGACGGAAAAGCACATTTGATAAGAAAAAGAGACGAGTTCGAGGATTTGTTAAAAAATCAGATAGAAGTTTTGTAATTTTTAAAAACTTTGCTCGAAAAGCAAAGTTTTTTTAATTTTAGAAACTAATAACTTTATATCAATGAAAACTTTTTTTTTGGGCATCTTCTTCTTGTTTATAAACTTTGCCAACGCTCAAATTTTGGAATCATTTCCACAAGATCAGGATTATTATGAAGGAGGTGTTTCCAAACTCTATCAAGAAATTAACCGTATCATTCATCATAAAAATCTTAAGCCTTGTGATAGCAAAAAGGAAGTTTATGAGGCTAAATTATTATTAACGAAAGATTCTAAGTTGAAATTTATAACAGACTTCGACACAGTCAATATTACTAAAAATAAATGTGCTTACGAATTAACGTTAGATTTATTAAAAGAATTAAAGAATGAGAAATCCTGGAAACCGGCTGTTGTAAAAGATGTAAAATACGATGCTATTGTAAGATTGTTCATTGTCCCTAGTCATCTTTTCGGAAGTTATAAAGATTCTTATAATCCTTACCAGTACTATATTCCTGCAACCTATAAAGGAGGAGAAAAAAAACTTAATAAAGATGTACATGATAATTTTATGTCTATTTTTGAAGATTATCATGTGAACGGAAGTATCTATTTGGATTTTGTTGTTGATGAAAACGGAGAAATTATCAATCCTATTCTTTCTCCAGATATTAACAATGCAGATTTTAAAAAAGAGATATTTCGAACACTAAAAAGAATGAATGGCAAATGGAATCCAGCTTATCTTGATGGCATAGCTATAAAACAAAAAAAATCACTTCCTTTAAAATTTTCGGTAAGTTTTAATGAAAGATAGATTTATTCCTAGCAACTTTTCTTTTATCATTTTTACAAAATCAAATACTATGAAATCAATATTATTTTCGTTAAGTTTATTAATTGGTTCTTTTTCTTTTGCTCAAGCCAATAATGATGTAGAAGAATCTATGAATATCGATATTCCTATGATGGATGCAACTGCTAGTTCTGTGACTTATAATGTTCGAGGTGTTTATCAAATCAAAGACGCCAATTGTAATCCTTCTGACTTTAAAAGTCTGAGATTTCCAGGTGGAACAGATGCTTATATCAAAGCATTGAAAGAAAAACTGCAGCAAAATGTCAACTGGAATACTTATACCATCAATGGATTATTCTTTGTAAAAATGGACATCACAAAAGATGGCGTTCTATCCAAAGTTGAAGCAGGACCAAAAGTGGCGAACAGCGAACCTTTTCTGAAAGATTTGAAAGATGCAGCAACAAAGGTTAATAAAACTTGGATTCCTGCAAAATGCAATGGAAACCCAATTGATTCAAAAGCTATTTTAAAAATCGATTTCTCATCGATGACTTATGACAATGCTTTCAATTAAGAAATTTAGTAAAAAAAAAAGCATTCAGTCAAAACTGAATGCTTTTTTATTTATTTTTCCATCATTTGGATTCTTAAACCTTTTGATTTCTGCAAAAATAGAACAATTTTATGTTAAATAAAATGAACCTCGGTTAAGAAATTCGTTTTCTGATTCTGCTAAGCGCTTGTGGAGTTATGCCCATATAGGAAGCAATATGTTTTAGCGGAAGTATCTGAAATAGATTGGGTTGTTCTTTCATAATTTTCAGATAGCGTTCTTCTGCACTTTCACTCAAAAGAGAAAACTCTCGGTTCAGCTTTTCCACATACAAGTTTTCCACAGTCAATCTTCCAATGAGATTTCCAACAGTGTGAGATTTGTAAAGTTCCTGCAAATCGTTGTAATGAACTCGCCACACTACAATATCTGTCAAAGCTTCTACATTGCATCTAGAAGGTGTTCTTTGTGTAAAAGAATCATAGACGGTAAGATATTGATAATTAAAAACAAATCTAATGGTCAAATCTTTGTTTTCTTTCTCAAAAAAAAGCCGAGCAACACCAGACTCCACGAAGGAAAGATAATTTTCTACTTCTCCTACTTTTAAAATAATATCCTTTTTTTTATACTCGGTTCTAATGTTTTTTTTGGAAAATTCTGCCCATTGTTTTTCTTCCAGAGGAATGCCTTTGGAAAGAAGATATTGTTTGATAATCTCCATTCATTAATTTTATTGATAAATAGAGTTTAGCTCATTCATGTACTCATAAGCAGTCAAATCAAATTTTACAGGAACAATGCTGATGTATCCATTTGCTAAAGCTGTTTCATCTGCATCTTCGGATTGATCCATATTGTTGAAATAACCCGTGAGCCAATAATATTTTCTACCGTGTGGGTTGGTTCTCTCATCGAAGCTTTCTTCCCATTTTGCGTTGGCTTGTTTACAAACTTTGATTCCTTTTATATCTTCTTTAGGTAGTTTAGGAATGTTTACATTTAGCACTACACCTTTAGGCATTGGATTTTCGAGTGTTTTAAGAATAATTTCTTTGATAAATTCTTCTGCTTGGTCAAAGTCTGCGTCCCATTTCAAATCTGAAAGTGAAAAACCAATTGCTTGCAGCCCTTCTACTCCAGCTTCTACCGCCGCAGACATTGTTCCTGAATAGATCACATTAATGGAAGAATTAGAACCGTGATTGATTCCGGAAACCACCAAATCTGGTCTTCTTGGAAGAATTTTATCTAATGCCATTTTCACACAATCTACAGGTGTTCCAGAGCAAGAGAAATCTTTTTGAGGTCCATCAAGATTCAGTTCCTCGAAGCTTAAAGTGGAGTTGATTGTGATTGCGTGTCCTTTTCCGCTTTGTGGAGAATTGGGTGCTACTACAATTACATCTCCTATTTGGTTGACTATGCTGATTAATTTTCTAATTCCCGGTGCTGTGATTCCGTCATCATTGGTTACCAGTATCAAAGGTTTACTCATAATTTTTCTTTAATATTTTTTGCTTTTTGCGATATTTTCATAATTCTTTCAAAAATAACCAATTTATAATACTTTAATTAAAATAAGGTGTTAAATTTGGTTTTGTTTTTGAATGTACTCGTAACTTTCAAAAGAAAAAAAATACTAATCCTAGTACAGATTTAAAATATATGTTCAAAAAAATCAAGTTAAAGAAACTATTGATGTTTGCGCCTCTTATGACGCTAATGTTCTGTTTCAACTCTCCACAAAATGATGATGAAAAAATGCAGACCATCATGGTAAGCGTTAAAAATACACTCTCTTATCTTCATTATAGTCCAAAACCAATTAATGATGCTTATTCCCAGGATGTTTATGACAAATATTTTGAAGGCGTAGATGCTTCCAAAAGATATTTTCTACAGTCTGATATGGATGAGTTCAAAAAGCATTATACAAAGCTGGATGATTATCTTAATCAAGGAAATTTAGTTTTTTATAAATTGACTATTGACAGACTTTATCAGCGTGTTGATGAGATTGATAAAATGACTCAGGATATTCTTTCCAAGCCTATTAATTTGGAAGAAAATGACGAATTGATTCTTGAGCCAAAGAAGAGAGTGAACCCAATTGATGCTAAACAACAACGCGAAGAATGGAAAAAATACATCAAGTATAATATCCTTCAGGAAATTGAAACGTTGAACAGCAAAGAAGAAGCTCAGAAAAAGAAGAAAGATTCTGTTGTCAACAACAAACTGAAAGACACTATCAAGTATGCGCCACTTTCTATGGAAAAGAAGCGCGAGAAAGCAACTGCAGAAGTTAAAGACTTGATTACGGACTCTTTCAGAAGATTCAAAAAGAGAAAGAAAATGGACTGGTTTACAGTTTACATGAACGCTTACACAGAAGTTTTTGACCCGCACACAAACTATTTCTCGCCGAAAAACAAGGAAGAATTTGATGCTCAATTCACCGGAAAAATAATTGGTATTGGTGCTTTGATTCAAGAAAAAAGAGGCTACTTATATCTTGGAGAATTGACAATCGGTGCACCGGCTTGGAAATCAAAACAACTGACTTCTGGGGATAAAATCCTTAAAGTAAAATCAAAACCAAATGAAGAACCAGTCAACGTTGTTGGAATGTTGTCCGATGAAGCTGTGAGATTAATCCGAGGAGAAAAAGGAACGCCTGTAACTTTGACTGTTGAGAAAAAAGATAAAACCATCAAAGAGGTAACGATGATTCGTGAAGAAGTGGCTATTGAAGACACTTTTGCAAGAAGTATTGCTGTGACTGCGAAAAACGGAAAAAAATATGGATTTATCTATCTTCCAAGTTTCAACGTAGATTTTGAAGACCCGAAAGGCAGAAATGCTTCTGACGATATTAAAGCGGAATTAATCAAGCTTAAGAAAGAAAACGTTGAAGGAATCATCCTTGATCTTAGAAGTAATGGTGGAGGTTCTTTGACAGAAGTTGGCGATATTATAGGATTGTTTATGAATGCTGGACCTTATGTTCAGGTAAAAGACAGTCGCGGAAAAGTTCAGACTTTGAGTAATAAATCCAACGAACCAATCTGGACAGGACCGCTTGTTGTGATGCAAAATGAATTGTCGGCTTCGGCTTCAGAGATTTTGGCAGGAGCATTTCAAGATTATGGAAGAGCGGCTGTAATTGGTTCGCCAAGTTCTTTCGGAAAGGGAACGGTTCAGACTTTTGTAGAGCTTAACAGATTCTTGAATACGAATGATGATTTTGGAGCTTTGAAACTGACAATTCAAAAATTCTATAGAATCACAGGAGAATCTACTCAAAGAAAAGGCGTGGAATCTGACCTTAAGATGAAGGATTTCTTTTCTTACTCAGAGGTTGGAGAACGTTTTGACCAATTCGCTTTGCCTTGGGACAAAATCGAAACAACTTCTTATAAAAAATTGACTGGACTTAATATTCCTCAACTGCAGGCAGAATTAGACAAGCAATTGGCTGATAACAAGAATTACAAAATGTTACAGGAATCTGCGGAATGGAAAGAAGCGCTTGACAAAGAAGAAACAATCACTTTGAATCAAACTAAATTCAATGAGCTGATGAAAACACGTAAAGCGCAAATTGATAAGTTCAAAGGTTTGGATAAATTCAATAACGGATTGAAATTTACCATTCATCCGGACGAAGCAGAAAGAATCAAAAAAGACGAAGCATTTGCTAAGAAAACAGAAAACTGGAGAAAAAATCTTGAAAGAGATTTCTATCTGGAAGAAACGGTAGACGTGCTTTCGAAAATCAAATAATAAAAAAAGGAACTCAAAACTGAGTTCCTTTTTTTTGATTAAATTCCTTTTTTACCTTCCAAAAGCATTTCTATCATTTTGATTTTTCGACGTTCGCGTGTTTCCTCTTTTTTGGCTTCTTCTATCCAACGGATATATTCTTTCTTGTGTGTATAGGACATTTTTTCGTAGAACTCTTTCGCTTTTTCGTTTTGATTGAGCAATACTTGAACATCGTCTGGAATAATAACGATTCGTTCTTCTTTGTCTTCCCAAAGTTTAACTTCTACTGTATCTCCGAATGTTTTTCCTAATTCTTTTCTGACTTCCTGTGTTAAACCAAGTAAATGACAATCAGATTTCATTTTAGTAAGGCTTCCACGATATTCAACTTTATCATCAAACAAGACTTTGACTTTAACTTGTCCTTTCTTTCCAAATAGTTCAACTGTATCAAATGGAAAATTGACAAAAGCCGCATTAATATTTTGATGTTGCTGGATTTCTGCAGAGAATTTAATTGTTTGATTCATGGCTTAAAATAAAAAATCCCGAACTCAAATGTCGGGATTTTTATTTTATTAAAATTGTCAGTCTGAGGTTCTCGAAGACTTAAATCTTAGAAAGCAAAGTTCTGAAATTCACTTTCTCATCAATAATTCTTCTCAATTCAGAAACAGGAACTCTTTCCTGCTCCATTGTATCTCTGTATCTCAAAGTTACTGTGTTGTCATTCAAAGAATCGTGATCAACTGTAATGCAGAAAGGCGTTCCAATTGCATCTTGTCTTCTGTAACGTTTTCCGATGCTGTCTTTCTCTTCAAAAATCACATTGAAATCAAATTTCAAATCATTGAAAATCTTATCAGCAAATTCAGGCAAACCATCTTTTTTAACTAATGGAAGAATTGCTGCTTTTACAGGAGCCAAAGCTGGTGGCAAACTTAAAACTGTTCTTTCCGAACCATCTTCCAAAACTTCATCTTTAAGACAAGTTGAGAAAATTGCTAAGAACAATCTGTCCAAACCAACAGAAGTTTCTACAACATAAGGCACATAATTCTCATTTCTTTCTGGGTCAAAATATTGGATTTTTCTACCAGAATGCTTCTCGTGAGCTGAAAGGTCAAAGTCCGTTCTACTGTGAATTCCTTCCAATTCTTTGAATCCGAATGGGAAATTAAACTCGATATCAGCAGCAGCGTTAGCATAATGCGCCAATTTTTCGTGGTCGTGGAAACGGTAATTATCTTCGCCTAAACCAAGCGCCAAGTGCCAGTTAAGACGTGTTTTTTTCCAGTTTTCATAGAACTCCAACTCAGTTCCCGGCGGAACGAAATATTGCATTTCCATTTGTTCAAATTCTCTCATTCTGAAAATAAACTGTCTCGCAACAATCTCATTTCTAAATGCTTTACCAATCTGAGCAATTCCGAAAGGTAATTTATGACGAGAAGTTTTCTGAACGTTAAGATAATTCACGAAAATACCTTGAGCTGTTTCTGGTCTTAAGTAAAGGTCGGTTGCAGAATCTGCGGAAGCGCCCAATTTGGTCCCAAACATCAGGTTGAATTGTCTCACTTCCGTCCAGTTTTTAGAACCAGTGTCTGGGTCAGCAATTTCCAATTCCTCAATCAAAGCTTTCACATCTGCAAGATCTTCTTTCTCAAGAGATTTTGCCAGTCTGGAAAGGATAGCCTCTCTTTTTGCTCTGTACTCCAAAACTCTAGGATTGGTTGCTACAAATTCAGCTTTGTCGAAAGCGTCACCAAAACGTTTTGCCGCTTTTTCTATTTCTTTATTTTCCTTGTCTTCAATTTTCAGGCAGTAATCTTCCACCAAAACATCCGCACGGAAACGTTTTTTAGAATCTTTGTTGTCAATCAACGGGTCGTTGAACGCATCCACGTGTCCGGAAGCTTTCCAGATGGTTGGATGCATAAAAATGGCAGAATCAATCCCCACGATATTTTCGTTCAGCTGAACCATCGCTTTCCACCAGTATTGTTTGATATTATTTTTCAGTTCCGCGCCGTTCTGTCCGTAATCGTAGATTGCCGAAAGTCCGTCATAGATTTCGCTGGAAGGAAAAATAAAACCATATTCTTTAGCGTGGGAAACCACTTTTTTGAAAACATCTTCTTGCTTTGCCATAATTTATGTTGAATTGAAGTGCAAAAATAACGATTTTAAGTGATTTTGAATGATTTTTTTTAGGAGCCGGGAACCTGCTTTCCGCTATATCTTTTGTCTGCCTTTCTCCACTCCGTTGTGCAAGGCAGACAAAAGGATGCCGCTACAATCAGGGCTAGAGTTTAGTCGGAAATCTCTACTTTTGCCCAATGTTAGAAATTCTTTACCAAGACGATTATCTTATTGCCATCAATAAACCGAGCGGACTTTTAGTTCATAAGTCAAAATATGCAGGTCCAGCAGACGAATATGCGGTAGAGAAATTAACGAATCAAATTGGCAAAAATGTTCATCTTGTTCATCGTTTGGACCGAAAAACATCGGGCGTTTTGCTATTTGCTTTTGATAAAGAAACCCTCAAATTAATAAGTGACCAGTTTATGAATCGTGAAGTTGAAAAGAAATATTTGGCGATTCTGCGTGGTTGGACAAAAGAGGAAGAAACAATTGACTACGATTTGACCAATGAAAATGAAATTGTCCAAAACGCAATCACCTATTATCGTCGTCTGCAAACTTCCGAAATAGATTTGCCATTTCTAAAACATCCAACTTCTCGTTATTCTTTCGTAGAAGCCATTCCCGAAACCGGGAGATTTCATCAGTTAAGAAAACATTTCAAACATATTTTGCATCCGATTCTGGGTTGCAGAAAACACGGATGCAATAAACAAAATAAGTTATGGGTCAATACTTTTAATATTACTGCAATGCCTTTGCATTCTCATCAACTTAATTTTAAACATCCAATTACCAATCAAACTATTTCCATCAACGCAAGTCTGAATGTGAATCCTAATTTTTTAGAAATAGGGAAAATTTTGAATTTTAATCTCGAGGAATTTATTTAGTTTTTGAAGATTATAAAAACAAAAAAAACTTCTCAATTCGAGAAGCTTTTCCAATCAATTTTCATCAATTCATTTTTACTAACTATTACTTTTTGATGATTTTTTTGCTTACAATATTGTTGTCAGATGTTACGATTCTTAGCACGTAAACACCTTTTGGAAGTTTGGAAACATTCAGTTCGTTGGATTGAGTTTCCACTAGTTTTTTGCCTTCCATACTGTAAAGTGCAATAGATTTCAGATTCTTGTCATCAACGTGTACAACATCAACAACAGGATTCGGGTAAACCAGTACTTTTGCTTTGTCTCCGGAAGCTTCGCCGGTTGCCAAAACGTCCAAATTCAAATTATAGCCTAACAATCCCAAATCTGCAGACGCAATGTAAATGAAGGCTTTTTTGTCTGAGAAATCAACCGAGATAGAATTAGTTTCGGTTTGTAGCAAATCATCACGGTCAACATTTTTCCAGTTAGTGCCATTGTCCACGGAATAGAAAATATTGAAAGTTGTATACATCGATGTGTAGGTCGCTGCCACAAGAACGCCATTATTGACATCAGAATAATCCACCTTGAAGGCTACAAAATCTGACACCTGATTCCACGTTACACCTTTATCATTAGAAACAAAAACACCTTGTGAGGTTGCGAGAGCCAGCTGATTTGTGTTCTTAGGATTTTGACAAATATCAAAAACTACAGCATCAAATGGGAAATTAGCGTCAATGGTAACTGCTGTCCAATCTGTTCCGCCATTGGTTGTTTTATAAATTTCTGAACCTACAGAATGAAAAACTCGTCCGAAATATTATTTGGATGCAGGATTTTGTAAACTGCACCTTGAGTTGGAAGCGGAATATTGGTCACGATAATATCACTCGGATTGTTGAAGTTGATTTTATCCAATTCGCCTTGGTCCCAATTGTTGAATGTTGCGTAAACCTGATTGTTAACCTGCGGATCAGGAATTACATTAGTCAAGCCATTTGTAAATGTTTCGAAAATTGGAGAAAAATCAGCACCAAAATTATCACTTACCGCCAAAGTAGAACCCAAAAATCCGCCTTTGTAAGAATAAACTCTGCCTTCTTTTTTAGAATCCGGAATGTAAGCTGGACCGTTATTATTGGTAAAAATATTAAGAGCCTGAATGTCAAAAGCACTCTCAGAATTATCCGCCAGATTTCTGTGTACAAAACCATTCTGAACGCTGTAAAAAAGATGTTTCGAATTGTCTTTTTCGAACAATGTTACTCTTCCGGTCGAACTGAAAAACGGCGTCTGAATCTGCGTCAGCGTCGTTCCGTTGTCTACGGAGAATAATGGTTTGTAATTCGCTGTAATAAATAGTTCTCCTGCCTTGAATGGGTTAAAACTTGCTTTGATTCCGTAATAATAGCTGTCCAGATTGTCATAAGGATATTCTACATTTTGCCAGGTTGCGCCGCCGTCTTTGGAAGTTACAATTTCATCTTCTTCTAAAACAATGATGTGGTTGTTATCCAGTGGGTTATATTTAATATCAATAATGTTGTTAAGAATTCCATTGCTTCCCCAGGTGATATTTTTATCTTCCCAGGTTGCGCCACCATCTGTAGAATGATGCAGTTTTTCCGGACTCGCTCCAAAGCTGATTCCTGTCCCAGCGTAGATTTCGTTCGGGTTATTTGGGTTGAACTCCAGCGTTGCGAGAACACTGCCTTCAAGCTTTGTAGCGAAAGTATTACCACCGTCATCAGAAATCATCAAACCGCCATAAACACCTTGGCTACCGTTGCCATTTGCAATATAAACTTTGTTTTTATCAGCCGGGTTGAAGGCGACGTAACTGGTGATAATTTTGTTATTATCCATAGAATAGTAGATTTCTTTCCAGTTTTGTCCGCCGTCATTGGTAGTGAAAACACGGTTGGCAGTTCCGAAACCCAAAGGAAATTGCGAACTCACAATCAGGTTGTCTTGATCATCGCCAAAGAAATTATAAGCCGAAACATAAGCGCCTTCTGAATAATTTGGCATTGAGAAGGTTCGCGTAATCGTTTTGGTAGCAATGTCAAAAATGTGAACTTCACCAATTCCGTTCTTCAAAGTAGAAAACGTAAGGAATGAGCCATTTTTGCTAATATTCAGTTTGGTGATATTTCCGATTTCCGTTGGAACCGAATAAAAGACTTCCCAGGAAAAGCCATTGTTCTTGGAAACCACAATATGGTTGGTAATCGTTGTTGCATAAATGGTATTTTGTTCAGCAGTGCTGTATGTCACCTCAAAAATTCTCCCGAATTCATTTTTGCCCAAAACCTGAACTTGTGCATCTGTTTCATTGGTAAAAAGCGCCAATAAAAATCCCGCTAAAAGAGTAAATTTTTTCATAAGTAAATTTTGATTTTTTAATTGCCTTATGCAATCGCTCATTTTTAATTGGAATTTAATTTTCCAAATCACGGCGATTTCATATATCTAATTTTATCAAACAAATGTTATGATAAATGTTAGCAATACAAAAAATTAATGCAGAAATAGTAGGACATTCCCTTAGAAAAAGCGTGACATTTTCGCTAAATAACTGTTATATAATGATATAGGTCAATATTCTCGTCCAATCCCATTTTCTTAACAATCCGTTTCTTTCGTTTGCGACAGGCTTCCGGCGTGATGTTGAAAATAATTGAGATTTCTTTCATAGAAAGGTTCATATAAACATAAGACAGGAATCTGATGTCATTGGAATTAAGGTCCGGATGCAGCTGTTTCAGTTTGTTGATAAAACCCTGATTCACCTCTTCGAAGTGAACCAGAAAACTTTCTTCCTCGTGTGTCTGCTTCTGGAGAATTTTAAATTGCTGAATGATATTGCTGAGGTCCACATTTTTCAAATCATCAGATTCTCGGGACAAAGTTTTGATGAGGTCATCAATCAATTCGATTTTTGTCGAGAGTTGAAGTGCTTTAGTAGTGAGTTTTCTGTTCTTGGCTTCCAGTTCGTTTTTGAATTTCTCCTGTTCCAGAAGCGCCAGAACCTCTTTTTCTTTTAATTGATTTTCAAGAATTTCCTTATTCTTTTTTTCTTTTTCGAGTTCCAGTTTGGCAATTTCTGCGTTATTCTGTTCGATGATTTTCTGCTGCTTATTTTTGACGATGCTGTTTCTCAAGGCCCAGAAAATAATCAGAACAATGAAAATAGCGAGCAAAATTCCTTTGATGAAAAAAGAACGTTGCGAGGTCAGCTGACCTTTGCTCTCTGCCAAATCCTTTTGCGAATTGTGAAGCTCGAATTTGATTTTACTGTTCTCGAAAAGTTGCCCGTTTTTAATCCTGTTCACCGAATCTTTCACCGCCATTATCGAATCTTTGTAAGACACAGCGCGATCGATATTATTCGCTTTTTTGTATAGCGCGCTGAATCTCTCGAAAAGGTTTTCTTTAAAATCGAAGTTGAGATTGTTTTTCTCGGCCATTTGCAAAAATTGAAACGCTTTCTGAAGGTCATTTCTTTGCTCAGCAATTGTTGAAAGATTATAATAAACCTGCGTTCTATACTCGGCATATTCCACACCATTCAGTTTCGGAAGCAGTTCATTGGCTATTTTTTCTGCTGCATCATATTGTTTGAGATTGACCAATGTTTCCATATACGTTGACTTTGCCAGTAGATAATACGGCGAATCAGCAGTCAGCTTCAGAGCCTCATCAATATATTTTTTGGCTGTTTTGTAACTGCCTTTTTCATTATAAACAATAGTCAGATTAATGGCGTATAATCCTTTGGAAATGTTGTTGTTAACTTTTCCGGCTAATTCATAAGCTTTGGAAAAATAATCTTTGGCTTTATCAATTTTGTTGTCTCGGGAATAGAGAATTGCGATGTTGTTCAGAACTGTCATTTCCGATTTTTCATCTAAATGAGCAACGGCAATTTTGTAAGCATCCAAATAATTATTCAGCGCCTCGCCATAATCCAGCATCATATAGTAATTGGCGCCGATGTTGTTGACAGCCAGAAATTCTTCCCGATACCAATGGTTGTCCTGCGCAATTTTTTTGGTTTTGCTAAGGATTTGCAGCGACTTTACAAATTCCTTTTTGTTCATCGCTTCCACAGCCTTGATGACCATTTTTTCGCAGTCTTTTGGCGTCATAGCAAAAGCTTGAAAAGGCAAAAACAAAAGGAAAAATATATGAATTAAACTTTTATAAAAAGTATGTGGAATCATTTAAAATTTCGGATAAAATCTAAGTAAAGATATAAAGATTTTAGATTATTCTTCCTGAATTCTGAAAATGTTGTTTAAACCACAAAAGGCACAAAAGATTTTCCACAGATTTCTTTTGTGCCTTTTGTGGTAAAAAAGTATTCATTGTGCATTTGTGTTTAATTTTCCCTTTAATTTTAATTAATTATCCTCACAAAAACGTAAATTTGTAAAACTTTTCTCCGATGTACAAAAGCCTCATTCGCCCGCTTCTTTTCAAATTTGACCCCGAAGAAGTTCATCATTTTACATTTTCTATTCTGAAGAATTTCGGATTTCTTGCCAAATTATTTCTACCAAAACCAATTGAGGATAAACGTCTGGGACGTGAAGTTTTCGGATTGAAATTCAAAAATCCGGTTGGATTAGCCGCTGGTTTTGATAAAGACGCCAAGTTGTTTAATGAGTTGTCTGACCTTGGATTCGGATTCATAGAAATCGGAACATTGACGCCGAAACCTCAAGCTGGAAACGATAAAAAAAGATTGTTCCGACTGAAAGAAGATTCTGCGATTATCAACAGAATGGGTTTCAATAACGGCGGTGTTGACGAAGCAATTGAACGTCTGAAAAAAAACAAAAATGTTCTGATTGGCGGAAATATCGGGAAAAATAAAGTCACACCGAACGAAGAAGCGGTTAACGATTACAAAATCTGTTTTGAGAAATTATTTCCTTACGTGGATTATTTCGTGGTCAATGTCAGTTCTCCAAACACACCCAATCTCCGTGAACTTCAGGATAAAAAACCGTTGACAGAATTGTTATCAACACTTCAAAACCTCAATCTTGAAAAGCCAAAACAAAAGCCAATTCTTTTGAAAATCGCTCCGGATTTAACTGATTCTCAGCTTTTGGATATTATTGATATCGTTAAAGAAACTCAAATTGCTGGTGTAATCGCAACGAATACAACGTTGTCCAGAGAAAATTTGGTTTCAGAAAATAAATCTGAAATGGGCGGATTATCAGGAAAACCATTGACAAAACGTTCTACGGAAGTCATCAGATTTTTATCAGAAAAAAGTGGAAAATCTTTTCCAATCATTGGTGTTGGTGGAATTCATACCGCGCAAGATGCGATTGAAAAACTGGAAGCAGGCGCAACTCTTGTTCAGCTTTACACAGGATTCATTTACGAAGGTCCAGAGTTGATTAATGAAATCAATAAGGCAATTTTGCAAGGGAAATAAGAGATTCGTTGCACTTAAAAATTTAATATTAGAGAAATAAGTTCGAGAAGTATGACAATTGTCTTGACCAAACATAAATGAAACATTGAAATTAAACCTAACTTTACATAAGCAAAATGTAGTTTATGGATGATTTTCTAGCTGCCAGATCTCAAATGGCTATGTCCTTGGGCTTTCACATCATATTTTCCTGTGTAGGTATGGTGATGCCTTTTCTGATGGCATTTTCACATTACAAATATCTCACGACCAAAGACGAGGTTTACAAAGGACTCACCAAAGCTTGGAGCAAAGGTGTCGCCATTCTTTTCGCAACAGGTGCGGTTTCTGGAACGATGTTGTCTTTTGAGCTTGGTTTGTTGTGGCCAAAGTTTATGGAACATGCAGGTCCGATTTTTGGGATGCCATTTTCTCTAGAAGGAACGGCCTTTTTTATTGAGGCAATTGCAATAGGTTTTTTCCTTTATGGTTGGGATAAGTTCAACAAATGGTTTCATTGGTTTTGCGGCTTTGTAGTTGGAGTAAGTGGATTAGCTTCCGGTATTTTGGTTGTAGCAGCTAATGCTTGGATGAACAGTCCGGCCGGTTTTGATTATATTAATGGAGAATACCTTAACATCGATCCCATAAAAGCGATGTTCAACGAGGCTTGGTTTCCACAGGCTTTTCATATGACGGTTGCAGCGTTTGCCGCTACAGGATTTGCAGTTGCGGGGATTCACGCTCTGATGATTTTGAAAAAACGAAATGTCAATTTCCATACAAATGCCTTTAGGATTTCTGCAGGTTTTGCGATTATTGGGGCATTGCTCGCTCCTATCAGCGGAGATGTTGCTGCAAAATCTGTTGCTGTGAGACAACCCATAAAATTAGCCGCAATGGAAGCGCATTTCGAGACTGAAAAAGGTGCAAGTTTCGTAATTGGCGGAATTCCAGATGAAGAAAATGAACAAATCAAATATGCTATCAAAATTCCAAAAGTCTTGAGTTTCCTTGCTTGGGGCGATTTTGATGCAGAAGTCAAAGGGCTGAAAGATTTTCCAAAAGATCATTGGCCTCCGGTTGCGGTGGTTCATTATGCGTTTCAGATTATGATATTTTTTGGAAGCATAATGATGCTGATTGGCGTGATATACCTCATCGCCACTTTTTGGAAAAAAGAATGGCTCACCAAAAGCTGGTATCTGAAAACCTTTGTTGCAGCAATTCCGTTCGGTTATATTGCTTTGGAAGCGGGCTGGACGGTGACAGAAGTAGGCAGACAACCTTGGATTATTTATGGCATTATGAAAACCATTGATGCCGTAACTCCGATGCCGGGAATCCAATATTCTTTTTACTTCTTCACATTGATTTTCATTTCGTTATCATTAATTATCATTTTCTTACTATTAAGACAGCTGAAAATGGTTCCGAAATTATACGACCCAACCGACCCTAATTATAATCCTAAAAACAAGAAATAATGATTTACGTAGTTATTGCCTTTCTTTGGGTTTCCATCTGTTTATATATTATTACAGGTGGTGCAGATTTCGGAGCTGGGATCATCGAATTGTTTTCGAAAAAATCATATCGTGACAAGACGAAAAAGATTATGTCCAAATCCATCGCACCAATTTGGGAAGCCAATCATATGTGGCTGATTATTGCGGTTGTAATTTTGTTTGTCGGATTTCCTACAATTTATACTACAGTTTCTACCTATCTTCATATTCCTTTGGTTTTGATGTTGATTGGAATCATCGCACGCGGAACAGCTTTCACCTTTCGAAACTATGATGCTGTGGAAGACAGTTGGCAAAAGATTTATACACAGATTTTCTACTACTCTAGTTTATTGACGCCTTTCTTTTTGGGAATTATTGCCGCTGCAACTATTTCGAGAAGTATTGATACTGACGCAAAAGATTTCTTAAGTCTGTACATTTTCAGTTGGTTGAATCTCTTTGGTGTATGTGTAGGTTTTTTTACAGTTTCCCTTTGTGCTTATTTAGCTTCATTGTTTTCCCTTCACGAAGCGAGATTCAGTGATGCTTTACCAATTATGATAAAAAAAGCAAGAGAAACCGTGGTCTATGTAGTCATTACTGGGATTTTGGTTTTTATTAGTGCCTATTATTCGGATATTCCTTTGCTAAAATGGGTATTTTCCAAAGCTTTAGGAATCGTTGTAATTACAGCAGCAACGGTAAGTTTACTTTTTACAAACGAAGCTATCAAGAGAGAGAAGTTTTTAATTGTTAGATTTCTAGGTGGTTTTCAAATTATAATGATTCTAGTAGCAGCTACTTATCAACACAACCCTAATATCATTCTTTTCGCCAATGGCAGTCATCTTTCTTTGTTTGATGAGAGTGCAGCTCCCAAAACAATTTCTGCTCTAGGTTGGGCTTTGGTTTTAGGAAGTATATTTATTTTGCCTTTTCTCTTCTATCTATTAACTTCATTTGGTGACCAAAGTCGGAAAAAATAAAGAATAATAAATCCATAATAACGGTCGTTTCTCTGATAGTGGTTTTATTTTTGATATGGAAAACCAATTTAAAATTGAATAAAGAAGTATGAAAAAGTTGCTATTGACAATGGGCTTGTTTGCTGGAGTTTTATCTTACTCACAAGCTTGGAACGGTGCAGGTGACCAAAAAGTTCAGGGAGGTCTTAATATTTGGGGATTTGGGACAGGTATTGCTGGAAGTTATGATTATGGACTTTCTAAGCTCATCTCTGTTGGTGGTGGAGCGAATGTTTATTTTAATGAAGATGATGATAATCCTTTTGTTTTCGGGCGTGTTGGGTTTCATTTGCAAGAGGCTTTGACATTACCTTCTGAGATAGATATCTATCCTGGCGTTAATGTTGGAGTTGCTGGTAGAAATTTCGGTTTAGGCGTTTATCTTGGAGCAAGATATTTTTTTACTGAAAACTGGGGCGCATTTGTAGAAGCTGGAAACAATGGAAGTTTTGGGGTTTCTTATTCTTTCTAAAAGAACAAAAATAATCATAGTAAAACATCCGAAATCTCGGATGTTTTTTTTGTTTAATATTTGGATGAGCAATCTTTAATTAAACATCATTTAGTAGTGTTTTTATTAATTAATTCTACCTTTCAAAAAAAATAAGATATTGATTGGTATTTGTGACTAAAATCATCTAGATTTTGATAATACTTTACAGGGTTATGATTTTCGTCATAATTTTTGTTTTTTCGGTTATTTTCTGTTTTTACTTCATTTTTGAGGCAGAAGCCAGGAATGGCAAGACCAAAGGATTTGAATGGTGACGGTAAATTTGATGCCAACGATCGAACCGTTATCGGAAGCTCTGTTCCGAAATGGCAAGGTAGTTTTTATTCTAAATTGACATTCGGAAATTTTGACTTCAATTTCTCTGTAATCACAAGTCAGGGACAAACTGTACTAAGTACTTTTCATAGAAACTTTGCAGATACTACAGATAGAGGAAGACAGAAAATTGTGATGGATTACTTTATTCCTACCAATGGCGCTGGCATAGAAGCTAATCCTAATACAGAAAATCCTAGGCCGGGACCACAAGCTACTGGAGCAGGAGCTTTCTGGGCATCAGGAATGGCTTTTTACAGGGATGCTTCATTTGTAAAGGTTAAAAATATATCTTTGGGCTACACCTTTAGTTCTAATCTGTTGCGCGATTTGAAAATCAATGGATTGAGAATCTATGTGAATGTATTGGATCCTTTCGTATTCACAAAGTTTGATGGTTATGATCCGGAGTGGGCAGCTTCTCCGTTTGGTATCAATAGGCCAGCATCTATTACTACACAATTTGGTTTAAGTGCTAAATTCTAAATATTAAATCTCATGAAAAAATCAATATTCATATTAGGTGTCCTTGTTGCGTTGTTTAGTTCGTGCAACGATTTTATAGAGGAAGACAACTTATCTTTGTTTCTGCTGATGAAACATACAAAACAGCAGCTGGTTTCCAATTGCTTGTGAATACAAACTATGCGTGGCAAAAAGGCATCTATGGTGGTGATCCTTGTCTCTTCGTTGCAGGTACAGACATGTATGCCGAAGGGAGATCTCCAGAACCTGCCGGGTTGAGCCAGTATACCCAGTTGATCCCGTCTGCTGAAGGTGTAGAGCAATTGTATACTACTTGCTATCAATTGATTCAATCTGTTAATAAAACGGTTTATTATTCTACACTTATTGAGCAAAATACTAATGTTCCAGCTCTAGTTGGGGAAGCTAGATTTTTAAGAGCGAATGCCTATTTCTTATTAGTACAAACTTACGGTGGGGTTCCTATTGTGACAGAAAACTTTACTTCGCCTGTTCTTCAGTTTGACAGAAATAGTGCAGAAGAAGTTTATGACTTTTTCATAGCCGAATTAGAAGCTTCTTTGGCGAGTGTTGGAACATCCGCATATAGCGCTACAGACAAAGTGAACAAAAAAGCTGTAAATGATTTATTAGCAAAGGTACACTTGACACGTGGATATGAAAGCTTCGGAAAGCCGACGGATTTTGCAACCGCGGCTACATATGCAGATGCGGCAATTGCTGGACAAGCTTTGTCGTTGTCTTATGATCAGTTGTTTGCTCCGGGAAATGACTTGAATGCAGAAACAATATTCTCTGTTCAATACGACCCAAAATCTACTTCTACTTCGCCAACAACATTAGGAAATAAACAGTTCTACTATTTCAGTTCTTATCTTGGAGGTTCTGAAACAGGAGGTTCTGCACCACTTAGAAGCTACAATCTTTGTCCTACTAATTATGCTTTGAGTTTATTTACCAAAGAAGACTCAAGATGGGCGGCTACATTTATGAATGTGGTTTATGAAAAATATTATGATTTTATAGAGCGCCGGATAAGAATGTGCTGAAGATCAAACATTTCTATTCTCCAAAATGGTTTACTGTGGCAGATAAAACGACCTGGTTGACAACAAATGAAGCAAAGTTGGCAACTGGTTTTGTATATCATGATTGGGGAACTTATGATGCAGCTTATACACTTACGAAAAATTTAGATTATCAGACCATTCCGGTTAAGAAATTTGATGATCCAGCGCTTACCACACCATCTAGCACAGGTCCTGTGAGCACAAGAGACATTATTACTGCAAGATTAGGAGAGACTTATTTGATCGCAGCTGAAGCTTATCTGAAAGCTGGAAATCCAGCAGTAGATTTACTAAGGTTAAATGCAGTAAGGACGAGAGCTGGTGTAGCTCCGGCAACGGCTTCCGAGTTCAATATCGATTATATCTTGGACAAAAGAGGTAGAGAGATGCTGGGCGAATACACAAGATGGTTCGACCTCAAAAGAACAGGGAAATTGGTAGAGCGTGCTGTGATGCACAACTACAGGATTCCAAGTGCAGCAAACTTCAATGGAAACAATGGACAGTTAAAAATTCTTAGACCAATTCCACAAATTGTAATTGATCTTAATCAAAATAAAAATTTTCCGTAGAATCCCGCTTATTAATGATTAAACTTATTTTAGGACGGGACATAAAAATAAGAAAAAGCTCAATGAAATTTCATTGAGCCTTTCTCTTATTAATTAAGTTAAGAATCTAATATCTAACTTCTAGATTCTAACATCTTCTACGCAATTCCTTCTTCCTCTCCTTTCAGTTTTTCAGCATTTTCTGCCATAATCACAGCGTCCATCATCTCTTGGATATCTCCATTCATATAAGCATCAAGGTTGTAGATAGATTTATTAATTCTATGGTCAGTAACTCTACCTTGCGGATAATTATAAGTTTTGATTTTTGCAGAACGGTCACCTGTGGAAACCATCGTTTTTCTTTGTGCTGCAATATCGCCAACTACTTCCTGAAGTTTGATATCGTACAATTTTGCTCTCAGCATTTCCATAGCCAATTCTCTGTTAGCCAACTGAGAACGTGCTTGCTGACAAACTACAACCAATCCGGAAGGTTTGTGTGTTAATTGAACTTTCGTTTCAACTTTGTTTACGTTTTGCCCACCTGCACCACCAGAACGAGAAGTTTGCATTTCTATATCAGCAGGATTGATTTCCACATCCACTTCCTCAGCTTCCGGCAACACCGCAATCGTAATTGCAGAAGTATGAACACGACCTTGAGATTCGGTTTCAGGAACACGTTGCACACGATGAACTCCAGATTCGAATTTCATAATTCCGTACACGCTTTCGCCTTGTACTTTCATAATCAGTTCTTTGTAACCTTTGGACGCTTCACTAGAATCGGTAACCTCGTGTTTCCAACCTTTTGTTTTGAAATACATCGTGTACATTCTGTACATATCTTCCACAAAAATTGCAGCTTCATCTCCACCAGTTCCGGAACGCATCTCCAGAATGATATTTTTATCATCGGCTGGGTCTTTCGGAATCAGGAGATATTTTAATTCTTCCTCAAAAGCAGGAAGTTTATCCATTGCTTCATATTTCTCCTGCTTTGCCATTTCCACAAATTCTTTATCAGAACCGTCAGCAATGATTTCATCTGACTCAGCAATAGTATCAAGCGCGCCTTTATATTCATCGAATACTTTCACGATTTTTCCCAAATCGCTGTATTCTTTGTTAAGTGTAGAATATTTTTTTTGGTCAGAAATCACATCTGGCTGGATGATGAGGTCTGCCACCTCGTTATATCGTTGTTTTATCGCTTCCAGTTTCGGAATTAATGACTTAGACATAGGTAAATTTTAGTTTGCAAAGATACGGAATTAAGAAACAAGAAGAAAGAGGCAAAAATCAAGAAAAATAGTTTGATTTTTTTCAACCACACAGGCACAAAGTTTTTATACGAGGTTCACTAAGTTAATCTTTAGAAATTGACATTAATTGTGTTCTTTGTGAATATCTTAGAAACAATTTAAAAATTAATAAAACCACATAGACACATAGAAAATGCAATATTTACTTTTAAAAAAGATAAAATAGAACTAAGCACATTCCTATTTTATCTTAAATCTATACAAAACTATATGTCTATGTGGTAAAAAAAAGAAAATCCACTCCCGAAAGAATGGATTTATTATATATTGTTTCGCTTTGAGTGCAATCTCTCACGAAAAGAAAATTGCCAAATTAGTGGTGGTGACCGTGAGAAGCCGGTTTTTCTCCTGCAGGTCTTTGGTAAAGTACTTCCACACCTTCCTGCTCATACAATTTCTTATATCTGATTTTTTCTGGGTCAAAATTTTTGTTGATTTTCCCAAAATATTCTGCGACTCCTTCTGTTAACCAAAGTGGTACGATGAATCCGAAGAACATCAAAATACACCAAAATCCACAAATCATCATGGTGAAGAAATAAACAGTCCAAAGAAATTGGTAAAACGGCCAGAATGCTGATAACATCATAATGCTATATATTTTGAGCAAAAATAAAGGTTTTTATTCTATCTCACAAAATTTCTGAATTGATTTTTTTCATTTTGCCGAATTTTTAGTTTTTAGTATTTTCGTAAGGTTTTAAAAATGTTTGCTTTGCTGGGATTTTTTAACGCAAAGTCCGCAAAGAATTATAATTAAACAATCTGTTTTTAAGGTCGCAAAACCGTAAAACTTAGCAAGGAAAGATATTTCTTTACTTATTCAACGAGCTTTTGTGACTTTTGTGGTTAGATAAAATTTAAAAATTATACAATGAGTTTCAGAATCGAAAAAGACACGATGGGCGAAGTGCAGGTGCCTGCAGAGAAATTTTGGGGTGCGCAAACGGAGCGTTCTAGAAATAATTTCAAAATCGGTCCGGAAGGAAGTATGCCTCGCGAAATTATCGATGCATTTGCTTACCTGAAAAAAGCAGCAGCTTTTACTAATGCAGAATTGGGAGTGCTTTGCAACGAAAAAAGAGATGCAATCGGAAAAGTCTGCGACGAGATTCTTGCAGGAGAATTGTATGACCAATTTCCTTTGGTAATTTGGCAAACCGGTTCCGGAACGCAGTCTAATATGAACGTGAACGAAGTTGTTGCCAACAAATCTCACGTAAACAGCGGAGGACAATTAGGCGAAAAAACTGAAGTTCATCCAAATGATGACGTGAACAAATCTCAGTCTTCCAACGATACTTATCCAACTGCGATGCACATTGCTGCTTATACTAAAGTTGTAAAAGATACGCTTCCGGCTTTGGAAAAGTTGAGAAATACCTTGGACGAAAAAGCGAAGAAATTCCAGAATATTGTAAAAATCGGAAGAACGCACCTTATGGATGCAACGCCTTTGACGCTTGGACAGGAATTCTCTGGTTACGTTGCTCAATTGGATTATGCGAAAAAAGCTATTAATAATACGCTTGACCATTTGAAAGAGTTAGCTCTTGGTGGAACTGCAGTTGGAACAGGATTGAACACGCCAAAAGGTTATGATGTTGTGGTGGCAAAATATATTGCAGATTTCACAGGTCTTCCTTTTGTAACAGCTCCAAATAAATTCGAAGCTTTGGCAGCACACGACGGAATTGTTGAAACTCACGGTGCATTGAAACAATTGGCCGTTTCTCTCTATAAAATTGCTCAAGATGTTAGATTGTTAGCTTCTGGTCCGCGTTCTGGAATTGGCGAAATTCATATTCCAGAAAACGAGCCTGGTTCTTCTATTATGCCTGGAAAAGTGAATCCTACACAGAACGAAGCTTTGACAATGGTTTGCGCTCAGGTTCTTGGAAATGATACAACGATTTCTTTTGCAGGAACGCAGGGAAATTATGAACTGAATGTTTTCAAACCTGTAATGGCAGCGAACTTCTTGCAGTCTGCACAATTGTTAGCTGATGCGATGATTTCTTTCAACGACCATTGTGCGGTTGGAATTGAGCCAAACGAACCGAGAATCAAGGAATTGGTTGATAAATCATTAATGTTGGTGACCGCGCTTAACACGCACATCGGTTACGAAAATGCAGCAAAAATTGCTAAAACAGCACACAAAAACGGAACTACTTTGAAAGAAGAAGCGGTTAATCTTGGATTATTGACAGCAGAACAATTTGATGAATGGGTAAAACCAGAAGATATGGTGGGAAGCTTGAAATAAGATTTGAGATTTCAGACACTATATAATAGACAAACTCCGAGGTAATTCTCGGAGTTTTTATTTTTATTAAATTTCACTTATGAATATTGATACAATTCTTGACCAAATATTTCTTCTTCCAGAACAATCTAAATCAGTTTTAAAGAATCTAATTTCAAAAGTTGAGTTTCCGAAAGACAGTATTATTATCAAAGCCGGAAAAGTAGAAAAAACAATTTATTTCATCAAAAAAGGAATTGTGAGAGCTTTTGTTCCACAAGAAAATCAAGATTTGACGTTTTGGTTCGGAAAAGAAGGTGCTGTCGTTTTACCAATGAAAAGCTATGTTGATAATAATCAGAATTATGAAAATATTCAGCTTTTGGAAGATTGTATTTTGTATCAATTGAAAATCGATGACTTGCGACAATTATTTGAAACCGATATCAATATTGCGAATTGGGGAAGAAAATTAGCCGAGAAAGAATTGGTAAAAACTGAAGAATTATTTATTTCCAGACAGTTCAAAACTGCGAGTCAGCGTTATGAAGAACTTTTGACAAAACAAACAGAGATTATCCAGAGAGTTCAATTGGGTTATATTGCTTCTTATCTTGGAATTACTCAAGTTAGTCTTAGCAGAATCCGAAGTGAAATCTGATTATTTTTTAACATTTGTAAAAAGATTCAAAGCATTTGATTCGGAAATTTGCATCATTAAAATAATGAATAAATGAACTGGATTTTTTTAATTCTTGGAGGTCTTTTTGAAGTTGGATTTACATCTTGTTTGGGAAAAGCCAAAGAAACATCGGGAACAGAATCTTATCTTTGGTACGCAGGATTCGGAATTTCTTTGCTTGCAAGTATGCTTCTATTAATCAAAGCAACACAAACACTTCCACTGGGAACAGCTTATGCAGTCTGGACGGGAATTGGCGCTGTTGGAACTGTTTTGGTCGGGATTTTTATCTTCAAAGAGCCAGCAACATTCTGGCGATTATTTTTTATTTTCACATTAATTGCTTCCATTGTTGGACTGAAAGCCGTTTTTTCGCATTAAAATGCTAAAAAATCTAACCACATAGACACATAGAAAATATAATAAAACTATGTGTCTATGTGGTTTAAAAATTAATTCGAAGTTACTTGGTCTGCAAAATATTGCTCCAAATCTCTTAGCGTTTCCGGCGAAGTTTGGATATCTCTTACCAATTCACCTTTGTTAATAACCACAATTCTTTCACAAACTTCTGTCGTGTGAGCCAAATCGTGACTGGAAATCAGGAAAGTGGAATCTGAGTTTTGTGACCAATCTCTGATGAGGTTTTTCAGTTTGATTTGAGTTGAAGGGTCAAGGTTTGCGAAAGGCTCATCGAGAATGATAATTGCAGGCGTTCCAATTAACGCACCGATGATTCCGACTTTCTTCATATTTCCTTTGGAAAGGTCGCGGATGTATTTTTTCGCATTCAGGATTTCTCCGTTGAAGAAGTCAGTGAAGTTTTTCAGGAATTCGTCAACATTCGCTTTGCTTTGTCCTCTTAATTCTCCCAAGAAATAGAAATATTCTTCGGGAGTCAAATAGCCAATAAGAAAAGTCTCGTCGATAAATGCACCGACTTTGTTTTTCCAGTTTTCGGATTCGTTGACTTTTTCTTCGTCTATGGAAACAAATCCTGAACTTGGTTCTATCAAATCCAGAATCAAACTGAATAAGGTAGTTTTTCCGGCACCGTTATTCCCGACTAAGCCAATGGTTTGACCTTTTGGAAATTTTAGGTTCTCGATGGATAAGACTTTTTTTGTTTCGTAAACTTTGGAGAGGTTATTTATTGTTATCATTTATTTTAGATATTAGAAGTGAGAGATTAGATTTTAGATTTTTTAGTTTCCTTTGAAGGCTTTGATGGTTGAATATTTTTCTTTTTTATACAATTTTACAATGAAATCGAAGAATTTTTCTCTGAGGAAAAAACCAATCAATCCCAAAACACCCAAACTCGTCACAGCTGCTGTTGTTCCGAAAAAATATTTTGAAACTCCGAAAACGGCCATTGGTAAAACCATTTGTGGCAACATCAATATGATATTTTTGAAACTGAAATTATTCTTTTTCCCTATCGATTTCCCTCTCGCATTCAGGTCAACTGGATTTTTGTTATAGGCTCCAGACAGCAAAACGACTTGTGAATTAACACCAATATTGTAAAGTCTAGCCGCTAGAAACGTGAAATACAAATCCCAACTCACAAACGCGTAACCAACCGCCAAAACCATACTCACGGCAACAGCGCTCACAATCATCCACCATTTTGCTTTCAGATATTCTTTGTAAGGAACATTAAGCGTCATCATCAGCGGGTAATAGGAACTATCAAATGAAGGAACTCTCTGCCCAAACAAAAACAAAAATCCACCTGTTACGAAAAGTCCCATAAACAATTGCATATAAGCTGTTTTGTAAGCAGGAGAACTGAATAAAAGCAAACCGTAAAATAAGAACAGAAAACTTCCCAAAGCAATGGATTTTGCTGCTTTGCTACGTTTTATCATTCGGATATCGTTGTTGATGAAAGTTCCAAGAACGCCGTATTTATTCAGGAATTGGATATTTTCTGTCTTTCCAACTTCCTGCTTCATTTCAAGACCTTTGTCTAGATAGAAATTGTCTCGGATGTATTTTCTCGTGAAAACGAAACCGACAATCATCATTAAAATCGGAACAACAATGAGCCACCAATGATTATAGAAACTCATAAAAACCATCTCGGAAACACTTGATAATGAAATGATTTTATAATAATCTAATCCTCCTGCAAGAACCAAAAGTCCACCCACAATCCACACAACTGCATCTTTTCCATTCAGAAGAATGTTCACAAAATTGCTGAAAAACGTGATAATGATAATTGCAAAAATCCAAGAAAAACTTCCGGCAACAGAATAGCCATTGTAAAGTAAAATTCCTAAAAGCGGAAGGTAAACAAAAAGTCCACCCCAGCTGAAAAACGACGTAAAAGTTTTGCTAATCATATAATTGACCAGTGTACTTTTTTTGATGTTCATCGTGAGAAAAGGTTTGATGTTCTGAGTCGGCATCTGCTGGAAAAAATATCTCAGAAACAAATCTGCCATCAACCAATAAATCAGAAACTTGCTAATGAAAGGCAATGGATTGATATGTAATTCTTTTTTTGGGAAATAAAATGCACCAAATGCCAGAAAAACAAATAATGCTAAAATGTACAATACTCCCAAAAGTTGGAAAATCTTAACAATGATATTGGCTGCCAAAGAACTGGACCTGAAAAAACTTTTGAATTCTAATCTGATAAATCGTTGCAGCATAGGACTAATATTTTTGTTAAATTTAATAAATTCGGAATTTGCTAATATTTCTATCTATTAAGTTCCATTTTTCGAGAAAATGTTACAAATTATTTTAATTTATCAACATTTGAATACGTAAAATGTTAGTTGTTTGCATATAACTAAAATTGATAAAACTTTCAAAAATTATATCTTTGTACAATGGCACAAAAGGACACATTATCATCGCTTACGCAGGGTAATTTTGCAAAGGAACTCTCTATTTCAGATGGCAAAATGCCACCCAATGCATTAGACTTTGAGAAAATCGTCATCGGAACTTTTCTAATCGATAGAAAGGGTCTAGATCATTCTATTGACTTATTGACACCCGAAGTTTTCTACGACCCGAGACATCAGACGATTTTTGCTACAATTCTAAAACTGTATGAAAGCAATTCACCAATTGATTTGATGACTGTTATTCAGGATTTAAAAAAGAATGAAAAACTGAATCTTGCCGGCGGTGACCATTACATCATCGATTTGACAATGGGTGTAAGTTCTTCTGCGCATATCGAATACCATGTGCGTGTGATTCTTGAAAAATATATTCTTCGTTCTTTGATTAATGTTTCAGCCAATGTTATCGATAGTTCTTACAAAGAATCAACCGACGTTTTCGAATTGTTGGACAAAGCTGAACAATCGTTTTTTGAAATCACGAATGGAACCATTAAGAAAGGTTTCGATACCGCGAATTCATTAGTAAAAGAAGCGATTGACAAAATCAAAGCGCTAAAAGATAAAGAAGGATTATCCGGAGTTCCATCTGGGTTTACTGCCCTTGACAAAGAAACCGGAGGTTGGCAAAACTCTGACCTCATCATCATTGCAGCAAGACCTGCGATGGGTAAAACGGCTTTCATCCTTTCTATGGCAAGAAACATTTGTGTTGACCACAATATTCCAATGGCACTATTCTCTTTGGAGATGGCATCGGTACAGTTGATTACAAGGATGATTTCTTCAGAAACTGGGATTTCTTCTGAGAAATTGAGAAAAGGTCAAATGTCAGATGATGAGTGGCAAAGACTCTTCACCAACGTTTCTGCTTTGGAAAATGCGCCACTTTATATTGATGAAACGCCTTCGCTTTCTATATTCGATTTTAGGGCAAAGTGCCGAAGATTGGTAATGCAACATGGCGTTAAGATGATTATGGTAGATTATCTCCAGCTGATGACCGCTAGTTCCGGAAAAGGAGGAGGAAACCGTGAGCAGGAGATTTCTATGATTTCTCGTTCCTTAAAAGCCATCGCAAAAGAATTGAATGTCCCTGTAATCGCCCTGTCTCAGCTTTCCAGAAGTGTGGAAACAAGACCAGGCAAAAGACCGATGCTTTCTGACCTTAGGGAATCCGGAGCGATTGAGCAGGATGCGGATATTGTATCTTTCATCTTTCGACCAGAATATTATAAAATTGCGTTTTGGGACAATGACGAAGAAGGCGCGGAAACGAGTACAGAAAACCAAGCCGAAATCATTATTGCAAAACATAGAAATGGTGCAACGGCAGACGTTCGTTTAGCTTTCCACAAAAACATTGGTAAATTCGCCGACCTTGGAACGAATTACGAATATACGCCTTCCAACTTTGGACAAAAAGACGAGCCTTCTGGATTTGATAAAATAAATATCACCATTGACCCCGGCGCAGCCTTTGGATTACCTAACAACAATCAATTGTCTGGTTCTGCAATGAATGATGACGATGATGATATGCCTTTCTAATGTAATGATTGATAAATAATAGTTGATAATTGATTTGAATACAAAACAACAATTAATCATTAATTTTTTTCTAATTTGAGAATCGAAATCTTTACAGATGGCGCTTGCAGTGGAAACCCCGGACCTGGCGGTTACGGAATTCTAATGCGTGTTCCCGAAAAAAAATATCAGAAAACCTACTCCAAAGGATTCCGGAAAACCACGAATAACAGAATGGAATTGATGGCTGTGATCGTAGCTCTTGGAAATCTGAGAACTTCCGATAACGATGTCCATATCTATACTGATAGCAAATATGTTGCAGACGCCATTAATCAAAAATGGATTTACGGTTGGATAAAACGAGGTTGGAAAAATGTGAAAAATCCCGACCTTTGGCAAGTATTTTATAAACTCTATCAACTTCACAATCCTAAAATCCATTGGATAAAAGGTCACGCTGGTCATCCAGAAAATGAAATTTGTGACCAATTAGCCGTGGCTGCAGCCAAATCTGGAAAATTGGAGATTGACTCTTATTTTGAGAATCAGAGTGATGGAGGGATTTTTTAATCTATGCCGATTATTTCATAAGCTTATTTCTTCGCATTAGCATTTACGTAAGCTAAAACCCAGTTGGTTTCTTCCGCTGTTAATTTTGCTTTTGGTGCCATTGCTGCCATAATAGGTTTCCAATCTTCCACTGTGAAATCAGAAGGTGTTGGTAAGCCGTGACATCTCCCGCAACGTAGGCTGTACAAATCTTCTCCTTTTTTAAGAATCTCTTCATTAGAAAGATTGGCAATTGCAGAATTGGTTTCAGAAGTTGGAGATGTTGTTTGTTGCGTTTTACAAGAATAGACAATTACGCCCAATAGACACAAACTGTATATGTATTTTTTCATTATTTTTGAATTTGATTTTATCAAAAGTAATCAATTTGGTTGCAGATAAAACTAGCCAATCGTAATTTGTAATTATTCCAAATTCCCAATGACAAAACAACTCAGCTTGCAGGATTATATCGATGGAATCCAATCTTCGGACAAAAGGATTTTGGGAAAAGCGATTACTCTTGTCGAAAGTAAAAAGCCTGAGCACAGAAAAATCGCAGATCAATTACTGAAAGAAATCTTACCATTCACAGGAAAATCTGTTCGAGTTGGAATTACCGGAGTTCCTGGTGCTGGAAAATCAACATTTATTGAAAATTTTGGGAAATTAGCAATTGGACAAGGGAAAAAAGTGGCTGTTTTAGCAATTGATCCAAGTTCATCCATCAACAAAGGAAGTATTCTCGGTGATAAAACCAGAATGGAAGAACTCGCTAAAGATCCAAATGCGTTTATCCGTCCAAGTCCAAGCTCCGGATTTTTGGGAGGAATTGCGAATACAACTTTTGAAAGTCTTTTGATTTGTGAAGCCGGAGGTTATGATTACATATTAATAGAAACTGTTGGCGTTGGTCAAAGTGAAACTCTCGTCAATGATATTACGGACGTTTTTCTTTTTCTAAAAGTCATCGGAACTGGCGACGAATTGCAGGGAATCAAGCGTGGAATAATGGAAATGGCGGATTTGATTTTCATTAATAAAGTCAATTCTGAGAATCTTTCAAAAGCTAAAATGACGAAAACCGAATTGACAAGAGCCTTACAATTTATTACTCCGAAAGAAAAAAATTGGAAAATCCCTGTGATTCTTGGTTCAGCTTTGGAAAAAACGGGATTGGATGAAGTGTTTAATAAAATTGAAGATTATACTTCGTTAAAAATAAAAAACGGAACTTTCCTAGAAACCAGAAAAAATCAAGCGCAAAAACGCTTCGAATTTTGGGTCAAAGAATACATTCTTGAAAAGGCAAAAAATGACCACTTGCTGGAAAATTCTTTCCAAGAACATAAAAAAAATGCTTCAGAACTGTTTTCTAATCCAAGTTCTGAAGCGAGTGATTTTGTAAAGAAATTATTGGGTAATTAATTATTTCGGCGATGAAATGTTTCCATCAAAACTTATTGGTTGTCTGTTATTCGAATTTATTGATAAAAACGCACTTCCATTTTTGAGAATCTCCAGATTGAAAACATAATTTTCTCGCTGGTCTCTTGGTGTAATCACAAAAAGTGTTTTTCCTTTTTTGCTCGTAGATTGTTTTATAGAAAATTCTTTGGATTCGAATCTAATTCCACCATTATTCGCATCGCCCGGATTAACCGTAAACGCTCTTCCAAAATAAGGCAAAGCCACACTGAATAAATCTTTTTTCAGATTGAATCCATAACCCGGATCAAGATTCAGAATTCGAGTTCCTGTAGAATTTGGCATCGAATTCATTACATTAATGACATCATAATTCGTAGGAAATGCCTTAGTTGCGTTGAAATCAAATTCCTTTTTCTCCACAACGGAGCCTAATGTTGCTGGATCCAGATAAACCTGACTACCACAACTTGCAGTCATCAAGGCAAAGCTTATTATTAATATAAAAGATTTCATTTTATTTATTTTTTAGAGTAGTATTGTATCAAAAATCGTACAAGCTTTAGATATGAAAAACAAGAAAAAGTTAATAACTGTGTTCCAATTCTTTTCTAGAATCGCTGAAGATTTTCAGAATTTTATCTTCCTCATTTTCCCAACAAAGTTCATCAGAAGCGACATTTAAGTTATGAAGATAAAAGGCTTTTCCATTATTTAAAACCAGATTTATTTTCTCCGCAAGATGCTCAGGAGAATGATTTTCAATAATTTCTCCGACTTCAAAAGAATTGACAATGTTCGTCATTTCTGGAAAATTGGAAACCACAACAGGAACTCTCGACTGGATGTAATCGGAGATTTTGTTGGGCAAAGAATAGTAATAACTTAAGCCATTATTTTCTTCGATGCTCAATCCAACATCAGCTTTTGGTGTAATCTCACGAAGGTCAGCAGGACAAAGTTTTCCAAGGAATTTGACTTTATCCAAAACATTAGCGGTTTTTGCAACTTCCCGAAATTCAGCTTCCAAAGGACCTCCTCCAGCAATCCAAAGCTCTGCATTTTCAATCGATTGCATCGCAAGAATCGCTTTATCAATTCCTCGGGAATAATTGAGCCAACCTTGATAAAGAATTATTTTTTTTGAATTTTCCTTAGTTCCTGTAAACTCAATCTTTCTAGGAAGATTGTTGATTACAACCGGTTTATTGATTTCATATTCTTTCACAAACCAATTAGCGTATGAGTTACTTGCGGTAATCATTCGTTTGATTTTTGGAACAAATGTCTTTTCTATTTTTTTCCAAACGTGTTTCACCCAACGTCCTTGGATTGTCGGCATTTCTGTAAAAATCTCGTGGCTGTCAAAGATGATTGGAATATTGAGTTTTTTGGAAATGAGATAATTTGGCATTAAAGTTTCTAAATCATTGGCTAACAAAATGGTCTTATTGTCAGTATGTTTTAAGAGCTCTTTATAAAGTTTCCTCTGATATTCGATATATGCAAAACGCAGTATTTTCGATTTCAATTCAATCCTGAAAAATCGGTAAGGACGCTCCATTTCCGGCGCTCCAAGCCAATTACAGCCAATAAGAATAGGTTCGTAGCCATTATCATAAAGTGTTTTACATACCTTTTCCACTCGCTGGTCGGTATATAAATTATTGAAAACACTTACGATAACTTTCATTTTTAATCCTTTTTAAAGATGTTATAGACTTGGATCAAAGCAAGAATCCCATTAGGAATAATGATTGGCCAAAGCATTCCACTGTAGACTCCATAAATAACAAAACAGATGCAACCCAATAAATTAACAGTTCTGATCGTTTTAATATCTTTCAGCAGAAAACTAGCAACCACAAAGGCAGAAGCTAAATAACCCACATATTCTGACCAATTTTCCATTAATGGTTTTTTTAAGAATTACAAACCTAAACAATTTTTTAAAAAAAATCAGGTCATAAAGTCCATTTTTTTCTAATGGCAATCTATTTGCAAACAAATATTTAAATTTTACAATAAATAATTGTAGGATTTATCATAAAAAACATAACTTAGTGTATAATTTTTAATTATGGATTATAAATTTTCAGACGGTTTGAACCGCGTGTTCAAGCAAAGCAAAAATGAAGCAAGGCGTTTGCAGAGTGAATTTCTGAATACAGAACATTTCCTTCTAGGAATCATCAAAACTGAAAATTCTGCAAAGGAAATCCTCGAAAACTTAAGCGCGGACCTTACTCAGATAAAAAGAAAAATAGAAACCCTAAGTGCTGTGAATTCTAATCCATTTACCGCAAATATGGGAAGCATTTCTTTTACAAAAATGGCAGACCAAGCTGTTAAAAGATCAGAATTGGAATGTCGCCAGTATCAATCTGCCGATATCAATACTGTCCATCTTTTATTAGGGATATTGTATAAACAAGAAGATCCTAGTTCAAGTATTCTTCAAGCTTACGACATAGATTATGACGCAGTTCAAAAGGCATATAGAACGATGTTGAAAAACACAGATCAATTGCCGCAAAATAGTGCTTACGATGATGAGGATGAAAAAGAAGAACCTTACAGCCAAATGAAGAAGCCAACGGGTAATCTTGGTGCTCAGAAAAGTAAAACACCTACGCTAGATAATTTTGGTCGTGATTTGACAGCTCTTGCAAGAGACGGAAAATTGGATCCTGTTATTGGGCGTGAGAAAGAAATCGAACGTGTTTCTCAGATTTTATCAAGAAGAAAAAAGAACAATCCCCTTTTGATTGGTGAGCCTGGAGTTGGTAAATCTGCAATTGCAGAAGGTTTGGCTTTGAGAATTCAGCAGAAAAAAGTATCAAGAGTTCTTTTTGGCAAACGTGTTATCACACTAGATCTTGCAAGCCTTGTTGCAGGAACCAAATATCGTGGACAATTCGAAGAAAGAATGAAAGCGATAATGACGGAATTGGAAAAAAATAGAGATGTCATTCTTTTCATTGATGAGTTACATACAATTGTCGGCGCAGGAAGTTCAACAGGAAGTTTGGACGCTTCCAATATGTTCAAACCGGCTTTGGCAAGAGGAGAGATTCAATGCATCGGAGCTACTACTTTGGACGAATATCGCCAATACATAGAGAAAGATGGAGCTTTGGAAAGAAGATTCCAGAAGGTAATGGTTGAACCAACTTCTATCGAGGAAACGATTCAAATTCTTCACCAGATCAAAGATAAATACGAAGATCATCACAATGTTCATTATTCTGATGAAGCGATTAATGCTTGTGTAAACTTGACTGCAAGATATATTACGGATAGATTCCTTCCAGACAAAGCAATTGATGCAATGGACGAAGCTGGTTCTAGAGTTTATATCAAGAATATGAAGGTCCCTACAGAAATCATCGACCACGAGGCTCGTATAGAAGAAGTTAAGGACTTGAAACAACAGGCAGTAAAAGCTCAGGATTATCTGGAAGCAAGAAAATTGAAGGACGAGGAAGAAAGACTTCAAATCGAATTGAATCTTGCTCAAGAACAATGGGACAAAGACGTCAAAGAGAAAAAAGAAGATGTTACAGAAGAAAATGTAGCAGAAGTTGTTTCTATGATGAGCGGTGTTCCTGTAACCAAAGTTGGTAAAAATGAGCTTGATAAATTGGCTCAGATGGATGAAAAACTGAACGGTAAAGTTATTGGTCAGCAAGACGCTGTTAAAAAAGTAGTGAAAGCTATCCAAAGAAACAGAGCGGGTCTTAAAGATCCAAACCGACCAATTGGAACATTCATTTTCCTTGGAACTACAGGTGTTGGTAAAACCGAATTGGCGAAAGTAATGGCTCGCGAATTATTTGATTCTGATGAAGCGTTAATCAGAATAGATATGAGTGAATATATGGAGAAATTTGCTGTATCAAGATTAGTTGGTGCGCCTCCAGGATATGTTGGTTACGAAGAAGGCGGACAATTGACCGAAGCTGTTAGAAGAAAACCTTATGCAGTAGTTCTTTTGGACGAAATCGAGAAAGCTCATCCAGATGTTTTCAATATCTTATTGCAGATTTTGGACGAAGGTTTCGTAACAGATTCTCTTGGAAGAAAAATTGATTTCAGAAATACAATCATTATTCTAACTTCGAATATCGGAACCAGAGATTTGAAAGATTTCGGAGACGGTGTAGGATTTGGAACTTCTGCTAAGAAAACCAATACAGATGCAAGAGCAAGATCAACCATCGAAAGTGCTTTGAAGAAAGCTTTTGCCCCAGAATTCCTTAATAGAATCGATGATATTATTATCTTCAACTCTCTTGAGCAGACAGATATCAGAAGAATCATTGACCTAGAACTTGGAAAACTTTACAGCAGATTAGAAAAATTGGGTTACGGTGTAGAATTGACAGATGAAGCCAAAGACTTCATTGCTGAAAAAGGCTGGGACAAAGACTTTGGAGCAAGACCTCTGAAACGAGCAATTCAGAAATATATCGAAGACTTGTTAGCCGAAATGCTGGTTAACAAACAATTCAGCGAAGGTCAAAAAGTTGTATTGAAAGTCAATGAAGCCAAAGACGGACTAGAAGGCGAATCTCAAAAAGAGAAAAGCCCTAAAGAAAGCGTTAAAGAATAAAACTAAATATTGACCACCTAAAAATTTAGGTGGTCATTTTATATAACTATGACAACAGAATTAAAAGATTACTTATTAAGAAACATCCCAGGACTTACTCCAGAGGATTTAGAATTATTATTACCATCAATAACCTTCAAAAAGTACAAATCGGGCGAGAGTCTTATTTCTCCTGGTGACAACAATACCAAGGTTTATTTTATTAAAAGTGGTATTATCCGTGTTTATCATCTTTTGGACAATGGCACAGAAAAAACAATGCTTTTTCACAATAAAAAAAGCTTTGTTGGTAATTATGGCGGTATTATTTTTAGTCGTGCATCAAGATTTTTTTATCAAACTGTTGGAGAAACAGAAGTCTTTGAATTGACTTATGATGCTATACACAAAGGTGCTCAGAAAAGTATTTCACTTAATAATTTGCGTGGAAATATGTTTCTAATGATGATTGGAATTCTTTTAAACAACATCGAGGATTTTGTACTTCTCAAACCAGAAGAAAGGTATCAGAAACACCTAGAAGAAAACGCAAAAGCCCTGCAGAAAGTCCCTTCAAAATATATTGCATCATTACTCGGGATTACTCCAGTGTCACTCAGTAGAATAAAAAAAAGAATTTCTAAGTAACAATTAACAAATGTAAATTTTTATTACAAAAATTCACTTTAACTTTGCAGTCTCAAACAAGAGCCCTCTTAATATTTCTAAACACAAATGGTGATACTAAAAGAGGGTTCTTTTTTTATAGCCCTACCACAAATCCTACAGTTGGGATAAATCCATTACTGAAAATACTTTCGTTCTTTTTCCACAAAACATTATACATAACTCCTAGTTGCATATATGCATTGTTTCCAATACTCTGCATATAACCTCCTCCCAGATAAAGCGCAGTTTCATCCGTATCAAATTTGTAGCCTGTAAATTTTTCTTTAGTATTAATGAAATACTGTTGAAGATTAGCTCCAACAAAAAACGAGCGAGCAAAATAATAATTCATAAAAGGACCAACGCCAAACATTGTAGAACTGTAATAATCATCTTTTTGCCAAGATACATTTCCGATGATTCCCCCTTCTAATTGCTCTGTAATTTTGTAACCAACTCTCGGTGAAACTTGAAAATTAAAATAAGAGTTACTTCCGAATGCCAAACCTAATCCACCACCAAAAGTCCAGCGATTAGTCTGAGTTCCGGAACTCATAACGATTTGTGAAAAGCCTAAAAAGCTTATTAAAACTAAGGAAAGAATAAATAATTTTTTCATAATAAAGGTGTTTTTATAGTTACATCTTATTCAAAAGTCAAAATCTGCAGCCCGACTTGAGCGGAAATCCTTTTTTGCGTATTCATCAAGTTTTATTTAAACTGAAATCGTCTGCAAAAAAGATTGGGAGCGGAAGGCGGATTAAGCTGCCCAAATTTTTATCAATAATTATTTTTCCGATAATATTGTTTTTATCGATGTTTAAAATTATGGTTTTTTTTCGAAAGTTTTTAGTTGTATTTTTGCAACCTCAAACTAAGAACTCCCGTCAAGAGTTTCGTAAAATTGAAAAATAATGAAAATAGTAGTAGGCCTTTCAGGAGGCGTAGATTCTAGCGTGACCGCTTATCTTTTACAACAACAAGGTCACGAAGTTATCGGACTTTTTATGCGCAATTGGAATGATGCGTCGGTAACTTTGGAGGACGAGTGTCCTTGGATAGAAGACAGTAATGATGCGCTTCTTGTCGCACAAAAATTAGGAATTCCGTTTCAGGTGATTGATATGAGTGAACTCTACAAAGAAAGAATTGTAGATTATATGTTCGATGAATATCAGAAAGGAAGAACGCCAAATCCTGATGTACTTTGTAACAGAGAAGTGAAATTCGATGTGTTTATGAAAACCGCTTTATCGCTTGGTGCAGAGAAAGTGGCGACAGGACATTATGCACGAGTTCATTCTACAACGGATGAAAATGGGAAAGAAATTTTTCATCTTTTGGCAGGGAAAGATAATAACAAAGACCAAAGTTATTTCCTTTGTCAATTAAGCCAAGACCAATTATCAAAAGCGTTATTTCCAATTGGAGAATTAACAAAACCTGAAGTTCGTGAAATTGCGAAAAAACAAGGTTTGGTAACTGCTGATAAAAAAGATTCTCAAGGACTTTGTTTCATTGGCAAAGTGAGTTTACCGACTTTTCTTCAGCAACAGTTGGTTCCGAAAGAAGGCGAAATTGTAGAAATCTTTAATGATTTTGCTGAATATCATAAACCTCAACCCAGCTTCAATTCAAAACAAGAAGAATTGGAATATCTTTCGGCAAAAATCAATTATAAAAAAGAAGATGGAAAAGTGATTGGCAAGCATCAGGGTGCGCAGTTTTTTACCATTGGGCAAAGCAAAGGTTTAGGAATCGGCGGACACAAAGAGAGTTGTTTTATCATCTCCAGAGAAATGGAAAACAATATTATTTTTGTTGGTGAAGGAAGAAATTTCCCTGGTCTTTTCAGAAAAGCTTTGAAAATCGATAATTCTGAAGTTCATTGGGTTCGTGAGGATTTGAAGTTGAAAAACGGAGAATCTATGGAAGTTATGGCAAGAATCCGTTATCGCCAAACTTTGGAAAAAGCAACAATTTATCAATTCGAAGAAGGTTTTTTTATGGAATTTGAAAACCCACAATCTGCGATTGCTGAAGGACAATTTGCTGCTTGGTATATCGATGATGAATTGATTGGAAGTGGTGTGATTTCTTAGAAATAATCAGAATAAAATTTTAAAACCGGCTTTATGAAATTTTCGTAAAGCCGGTTTTGTCTATACATTCGATTTCTTCGTCGGTGAAAAGTTTCAATTCATCTATAACTCTCTATTAATGGCACTTTCAGGCATCAATATTGGATATTACTAAGCAAGAACGCTAATGAATATTAACATTAAAATTTTAGAAATTATGAAAAAGTTAGTTTTAGCAGTAAGTTTAGTTATCGCATTCACTGCTAGTGCACAGAAAAGAGACAATGGAATGAGAAACGTAAAAGTTGAAACTCATCAATATCAAAAAGATTTTGCAGGAATCAGATTGAATCCGGCTCAGCAAAAGAAAATCGATATGTTGTCAAGAGAAAGATTGAGCGAAAGAGAATATGACGCCAGAATCAGAAAAATCCTGAACAAACAACAATATGAGAGTTATATGGCTTACCAGCACAAAGACTGGAAAAAAGACAGAGATTTTGCAATGAATGGTTCAAGAAGATAAACACAATCAATTATATTTTTCACAAGCTCCTGAATTATTTTGGGAGTTTTGTTTTAATTTCCAGCCAGCCAATCTTTAAAATCCTTCACTCTTTCTCTGCTGACCGAAATTTCTTCATTGGGTTGAAATTCCAAATCAACTTTATAATTGGGGGAAGTATGGATGTTTTTGATGTAATCTGAACTGATGATGAATTGTCTATTTACACGGAAAAATTTGGTTTCATCCAGCACATTTTCCAATTCGTCTAATGTGAAATCTGTTGGGAAATTTCGCTCTTTGGTTTGGAGATAAACGATTTTATTTTCGCTGTAGAAACAACTAATTTCATTAATAGAGACTACTTTCAAATTATACCCGATTTTGACTAAAATTCTAGAAAGTGTCGATTTCTCTTTCCGAACGATTTGTCTGATTTCCTGCGAATTAACCAAACCTTCTTCTGGTAAAAACGATTTGAATTTTTCAATGGCTTTTGCTAAGTCTTCTTCTTCAATTGGTTTCAGAAGATAATCGATACTGTTGAGTTTGAAAGCCTTCAAAGTATATTGGTCAAAAGCCGTCGTATAAATGATAAAAGCTTTGGTTGAGACTTTATCAAATATATCAAACGATAATCCGTCACCTAAAACAATATCAGAAAAAATCAGTTGTGGATGTTCATTGTTCTGAAGCCAATCGACTGCTTCTTCTACGGAATTAAGACTCGCAACTAATTCTAAATCAGAAAATAAGCCTAATAATTTTTCAAGCCTTCTGACTGCTGGTTTTTCGTCTTCGATGATTATCGTTCTTATCATTTTTATAGTTTACTTTTTTATGAATCGAAATTAGGTAATTTATTATTTTTCTTTGTCCATTAATTTGCGAATTTTCCGTTTTTCCCAATCATTTCCTAAGAAAACAAATCCAGCGTGAATCAAAACAATAATTCCCCAAATTATAAGACTGTAAAATTGATTTATTTTTATCTTCATATAACCTAGCTCGTGATAAAGTATATTGAAAATTATAATTACAATATTTACAGCGACAAAAGAAATTAAATGAGCATAAAAACCTCTAATTTCCTTTACTCTTTTTTGCGCATTCAGATAACGGATTTTTTCATCTGAATTTCCTTCGGGCATTCGATTTTCCATAAGAGTTTATTTATTTTTATTCATCAATTCTTTAATTTTTCTCTCTTCCCAGTTTCTTCCCAAAACAAATTGCGGAACAAAAACACTCATTCCGTGAGCTACCAGACCAATTCCCCAAAAAATCAAAGTGATGAAATTCTTATATTGAAAATAACTTTCGCCAGGTTTCAAATCCTGAATATTGATAAATACAATAAACAGATTGACAAGAATATAAATCGTTAAATGTGAATAAAAACCTTTGAGTTTTTTTACTCTTTTCTTAGCTTCAAGATATTTGATATCGTCTTGTTTATTAATAATTTCCATTGTTTTGTTTTTTTATTTCTTTGTTAATCATATCACTTTCCCAGTCGGAATTGAAGAAAAATAATTTGACACCTTTGATTGCTAAAATCAATCCCCAAATGATGAAAATCCAAGAAACCTTCGTATCGCCAAGATTTTGAGGAAAACCGTGTTTGAAGAATTTGACACCGTAAATTACTCCGAATACGATTGCAAAAACAAGCAATCCAGAATAGAAGTTTTTGATTTTTTCCACTCTTTCCACCGCCATTTCGTAACGTGGATTTTCTTTGTTAATATTTTCCATTGTGATTATTTTTTGAATTGATCCTTGTTCATTATCTCTTGGATTTTCTTTTCTTCCCAGTTTTTCCCGATTGCGAAGACGTTCATCCCGTGAGCTAACAGTCCGATTCCCCAGCCTAGCATTGGCCAATAAAACCAAAGTTGTCTTGGAGAAGTCATAAGGTTAACGATTACCAAAAACGGAATGATAATGCAATATGAGATAAGATTTCCGTAGAATCCTTTGATTTCTTTTACTCTTTTTACTGCTTTTTCGTAAGCAATACTTTCTGTTTCTTGTGTAGTGTAAGTTGTCATTGTCTGAGATTTTTTTTCTATTAATATTGGTATTTTTACTTTGAATGTCTGTTCTGTTTTTTCTATAAAAACATTGTCTTTTGTAAGAAGTGCGTAACGTTGAACGATGTTAGCCAAACCAATCCCTGCACTTTCTTTAAGTTGTTCTCTTACTTGAAGATTATTTTCGATGGAGAGAAATTTTCCTTCTGTGAAGATTCTGATATTCAATGGTTTTGATGAGGTTGCGAAATTATGTTTGATACAATTTTCCAACAATAATTGTAACGAAAGCGGAACAACTAACTTTTGCAAATCATCTGGATTAATATCAAAAGTGAAATCAACGCTGTCTTCAAATCTGGTTTTTAAAAGGTTGCAATAGATTTTAGCAAATTCTATCTCATCCTCCACTTTTACCATCTCCTTATCTTTCTGTTCCAAAACGTAACGGTAAATCTTTGACATCGATGTCGTGAATTTCTGAGCCTGTTCCGGATTTTCATCTATCAAAGCTGTTAAAACATTCAGAGAATTAAACAAAAAATGCGGATCCAATTGATTCTTCAAAGATTCGAATTGTGCGTTGGCAGATTTTGCGATTAACTTCTGTTCTACAACTTCTTGTTTAGTGTTCTTTTTCAATTCCTCCATAAAACCTTTGGCGTGTAGAAAAGCAGAAATCATCAAGGCGAAATTTATCATAAACCAGTTGACAAAATTGTACTTCCCGGAAAAAAATACTTCTGGTGTAGCCACTTTTTGGATGATGACATAGTTGATATAATTACAAGCATAAACAACTATAAAATTGACAATAACGGTTAGTACAATTCCTAAAATGGTTCTAACTCTGGTCTGTTCCGTCCATGAAAATTTTTTGTTGAGGAAATCATTTAAAAAACCATTACTTAAGCCTAATCCAAAAGCATACATTCCTGAAATAAGCAAGTTATAACCAAAGCTTTCCAAAGTTTTTTCATCAGAGAAAAAAGTAAAGAAAAAAATGGATGAGCCTAGTGTAATCCACGTGAGTGTTATTAATGGTTTCTTATTCATATTTTAATTTGTTGGTTCAAAATTATTTCAATAACAGAAGTTAAGCAATAAATAGTGACCGAACTGTAGAAAAAACCAACTGAATTGCAAAAATTGTTATTTCGGATAAAATAAAAAGGAACACTATTTGCTTTTGAGAACTGAAATTAATATTGGTATGAACAGAAATATCGAAATAATATTTGCAGGATTATTTGGTACAGCCGCGGTCCTGAGCGCAATTGCAGTAAGGAAATATTTAAAAAACAGAATTTATAAAAGTGATTATTCTGACCATCATTTGCTATTTGGATCGCCAAAGAAATGTTATGCTTCTCCAAATGATGGTGTAGAGTTGGACGCATTCCTTTAAACACACACTATTTTAATTATACAAATTTCCGGTTCTTTATGTGCCGGATTTTTTTGTGGAAAACTTTCAAGAATTTTAAGATATTTTTCATTTTCCAAGTGATAATTTTGAACTCATTCTCTCGCTGATTTTCCAGATTGCGCAAATTATTTCTCATTGTAAATCTGCTAAAATCAATTAAATCTGCGAGAAAATTAGATTCTAATGTCAGATTTAATTCCAAAAGGTCAAGGTGCACAACGTAATGTCATCAACCGATTCGACAGATATACTTTCGAACCGGAAGACTATGAATTGGATAAAATCAAAACGCAGGTTACAGAAGTTTTTCCAAAGACGATTATCAATGTTTTGAAAAGTCCGGATCTTTCAATGGATTATTCTATGAATCCATATCAAGGTTGCGAACACGGCTGTTCTTATTGTTTTGCGCGACCAACTCACGAGTTTTGGGGTTACAGCGCCGGAGTTGATTTTGAAAGAAAATTAATGGTCAAGAAAAATGCGCCAGAACTTCTGGAAAAAACATTTCAAAAGAAATCTTACATTCCAAAACCAATTATGCTTTCTGGAAATACAGACTGTTATCAACCCATTGAAAGACAATTCGAAATCACAAGAAAATTGCTTCAGGTTTGTTTGGATTACAGACATCCGGTTTCCATTATTACAAAAAATGCTTTGGTTTTGAGAGATTTGGATATTCTTGAAAAAATGGTGGAGAAAAATTTGATTTCGGTTTCGATGAGCATTCCGACGCTTAATGAAGATTTGAGAAGAGTAATGGAACCAAGAACTTCCACCGCAAAAAACAAATTGAAAGCCATTGAAGTTTTATCTGAGAAAAATATTCCTGTGAATGTGATGATTGCACCTGTCATTCCGGCTTTGACAAGTGACGAAAGTTTATCCATTATGAAATCCGTTTCCGAAGCCGGTGCAAGAAGTTGCGGTTACACTTTAGTCAGACTGAATGACACTGTTGAACCTGTTTTTGTTCAATGGTTGGAAGCACATTTCCCAGACAGAAAGGATAAAGTCCTGAATCTCATCCGCTCAATGCGAGGCGGAAATCTCGGTGAAAAACGATTTGTCCAACGTTATCAAGGCGAAGGAAACATCGCAGAAATGATTCATAAAACATTTGAAATTGGGAAGAAGAAATTTTTTAATAACAGAGAAAGAGCAATCCTCACAACCGAACATTTTACAGGAAACAAGACACAACAACTGAGATTGTTTTGATCCTTAAAAATATAAAATATTCAAGCTACAACCTAATAAAAAAGAATCCGTCTCACAACAAAATTTGAGGCGGATTTTTTATTTCAGTAAAATGTATATTATTTTGGAAAATAGAAAAAGTTGTCCTCTTTAGGCAACTTTCTTTCTTAGATTGTGTGCTAAAGCGTGTAAACCGAACTCCAATTCTACTTTTTTCAGACCTTTGAGGGTAAACCGCTTAAAATTATTGCAATGTTTGAGATGTGCAAACACAGGTTCTACTTCAACCGAGCGTTGTTTTCTTTTTTTAATGCCTTTTTCACTGTTTAAAAGTTTTCGTATTTTCTCTTTGTAATCTTCCAAATGATGGTTCCGTTCGATGCTTCGGTTTTCTTTGGAACTGTGGCAAACGCCTCTAATTGGGCATCCATCGCAGTTTTTAGCCTGATAATGGGAGAGCTTTTGAGGATAACCGGTCTTGGTTTTGCGCGTGCTTTCGTGCGTTTTTTCCATCTTTTGTCCCATCGGACAAACGTAAAAATCGTCTTCCCCGTTGTAATGCAGATTTTCTTTGCTGAAAATCTTGTGTTTCGCCTGATAACGGGCATTCTGCTCTTTGTCGAAAGTATTGTATTTTACAAATGGTGTAATATTGTTCTGTTCCAATAATTCGTAGTTCTGCTCGCTTCCGTACCCCGCATCAGCAGTGAGTTCTTCCAACTCTTCCATTCTTTTTTTACCAAACAATTTCTCAAAATTTTCCAAATGACGCTCCAAAGTATTGATATCATTGGTTTGCTGATGGATGGTATAATTGACGATGATTTGATTCTCTGTGGAAATCTGTGCATTATAAGCCGGTTTGAGCTGTCCATTCATCATGTGATCGTCCTTCATTCTCATGAAAGTAGCATCTTCATCGGTCTTGCTGTAGGAATTCCGCTCTGCTAAAATAGCTTCCTGAGCTTCGTATTTATCGAGGTTTTTCTCAAAATTTTTTTTAATGTAATTCAGTTTGGCTTTGGCTTTTTTGTCGGAATCGGTTTTACCCCCGCTGCCTTTTAATTTGGCATTGATATTTTCTGCCGTTTGCCGGATTTTTTCTTTGCTGATCTCTTTGAACTCCGGCGGTTCAGGGTCTTTATCTTCTTCCTTTGCCACACTTTGAGCGTATTTCCAGAGCTCTTCCAGCTGACGAAGCATTTTTTCTTTGTTGGTTTTGATGGCATTTGCCCAGACAAAAGTGTAGCGACCCGCCTGTGCTTCAATTTTGGTTCCGTCTACAAACACCTGTTTCAGGCTCACCAAACCTTCTTCTGCCAAAAGCAAAACCACCTGTGAGAAAATATTTTTGAAGGCGGCTTCAAGTTTATGGGTACGAAAACGGTTCACGGTATTGTGATCCACGATGCTCATGTTGGAGAGCCACATGAAGTTGATGTTTTCACGAAGCGCTTTTTCGATTTTCCGCGATGAATAAATATTGTTCATATACGCAAAAACCATCACCTTGAGCATCATCACGGGATGATAACTGGGATTTCCTTCTTTGCTGTAAGCTTTCAGGAGCGGGTCAATGTTTACCTTCTCCAAAATATCATTAACGATCCGAACAGGATGATTTTCGGGAATCAAATCCTCAAAACTATAAGGAAACAAAACCAACTGATTTTGATTGTAATGCTTAAAATTCATAAACAACTGTCTGATTATCAGATATAAATATACAAAAACCCTCAATAATAACCAAAAAAAATCCGCCTCAGTTGTGAGACGGATTCTGCTCCTCTTGCTGGGCTCTCCATATTTTCACAAATTGTTGATAATCTTTATTTTATATATGTTTATTTCTGTAGTATGCCTAAAACTATGCCTTTTTAGTCAGGTAAGTATCATATTAAAGTAATATTCTAGAGATATAATTCTTTTAAAATCTTACTATTTCCATATCTTATTTCTAATGTATATTCTGAAGGATTATGTATAAACCATAATTCCAACTCTCCATCTAATGTATAAATTTCTATTGTAGAACTTTTATATGTTAGTGGCTTACTTTCTCCTAACTTTGAAATAATTAAATCTTTGAAGGTTTCTAAATCTTCTTTTTTCAATTTTTCATAAGTCAGTATAACTAATTCTAGAATATCATAATTAAAAATTAGTTCAATATTATCTGTCTGTGTACTGTAGAAATCTATATTTCCAAAGTAAATGTAACTATCATAATTTTTTAATTTAACTTCTTTAATTTCCAACTGATATTCCCAAATTTCATAGTCTGCACCTATTGCAAATGGAAGATTAATATTCATATTTTTAATGAAAACCACTCTAAATGAAGAGTGGCTAAATTAAACTTATTCAATAATTTTTCTATTTTGGTGCTTCATAAGTCTTTAAAATTATATCATGTATAAGCATCTTACTTGTTAAAAAAGTAATAAAGCTTAATGGAAAGAATATATACTTAAAAATATATCTTAAAAATAGAAATCTATAATCCAAAGCTACTTTTCCATTCCAATAATAAACTTTTAAATGCATAAATTTTTGCCCAATTGACTGTTTCCACAAGATAATTGAGAAAAAGAAAATCAGTATAGATATAATAATAGAAAAAAACACATAATGTTCTATATCATAAAATTTCACTATTAGAAATACTGCTATTATGAAAAATAGATCAATGATTTGAGCATAAAATCTTAAATCATAACTATTAACATCTTTTGAATCTGCCAATGTGGATATGCAAATAAAAATTCCAGTATAAGTTAAGCTACATTTTGATAAATTTTGTTTTGATTGTTAAACTCTTCAATAGTTTGATAATTCAAAGCACT
>NZ_QNUG01000028.1 GCF_003385395.1 Epilithonimonas hispanica
TGAAATTCATAGACAAATATCTGATTATCAGATATAAATATACAAAAAATAACAATTATAACCAAAAAAAATCCGCCTCAAGTTGTGAGACGGATTCTTGCTAACTTTAAACCTCAATTCTAAAATCTAATTTCTAACCTCTAACTTCTTACAAAATGAAATTCGGACAAGTTGCTGACCCGTCACAAATCGATTTTACTTTACCAAAAGACCATCCTCAAACCAAATTCATTCTTAATCAGAACAAAAAAAGTTTGGAGAACATCTCGATTGGCTGTGCAAAATGGAACAAGACCGACCTCAAAGGTTTTTATCCGAAAGGAACAAAAGACGAGTTAACATATTACGCAACCCAATTTAATTCGATTGAATTGAATGCAACTTTCTATGGAATGCCGACCGCAGAACAAGTTCAGACTTGGAAAGAAAAAACGCCGAAAGATTTCAAATTCTTTCCGAAAATTACCAATACAGTTTCACATTTCCGAAGATTATTGAATGTTAATGACGTTGTAACACAGTTTGCTTCAGCAGTTTTGAATTTCGATGAAAAATTAGGAATGGTTTTTTTACAGCTTCACGATAATTTCAAACCGAAAGATTATGAACGTTTGGAGAAATTTGTTCAAGATTGGCCAAAAGAAGTTCCGTTAGCAATTGAACTCAGAAATACGGAATGGTTTACAGATGAAGAGGTTTTCAATACAGTCTGTGAATTGTTTGAAATGAATAATATTACCAACATCATTGTAGATACAGCAGGAAGACGAGATATGCTTCATATGCGATTAACAACTTCTGATGCTTTTATCCGCTACGTTGGGGCTAATGCAGAAAGCGATTATGCAAGATTAGATGACTGGTTAGAGAGAATCAAAGTTTGGAAAAAAGAAGGCTTGCAGAATCTTTATTTCTTTGTTCATCAAAATGTTGAAAAAGCTTCGCCATTATTGTCAGCTTATTTTATTGAGAAAGTTAATAAAGAGTTTGGAACCAATATTCATATTCCAACAATGGCTTCGGAAAAGCCAACTTTGTTTTAATGACTAAGTATAATGTAAATCCGAATGAAGATGAGATTCTTCCTAATTTATTAAATTCAAATTCTAAGAAAGAAATCGAAGAAGCTGAGTTTGAAGGATTTTTATATGCGGAAATATTTTTAACGACTCAACTTTTTGATAAGACAAAATTTAATTTAGATTATATTAAGAACATTCATTATTTAGCTTTAAAAGATGTTTATTCATTTGCGGGGAAATATAGAACAGTTAATATTTCCAAATCAGGATTTATGTTTCCTGCCGCAAGATTCTTAGAAGAATCAATGAAAGAATTTGAGAACGACATCTTAAATAATCTTTTAGATAAGTATGAAAAATTCGATTCCGCGTTTTTAATTGGAGATATTGCCAAAGTTCACGCAGAATTGTTATATATTCATCCATTTAGAGAAGGGAATGGTAGAACTGCTCGTTTGTTGCTTAATCTAATGTTAAGGAAAAATGATTGGGAGATTTTGGACTTTACAAAAATGGATGATGAATTGTTTGAAAAATACGTCTTTGCTGTTCAGTCGGCTTCAATGAAGAACTATCAACCAATGGTAGAAGTTATTGAGCTTTTGCTTTGATTTTTTTTAAAACACGAGCATAAGCTTCATTAGCAAATTTATCAGAAATTTTAATACGTTCAATACCAAAAGAACCTTTCAGAGATTGAAGGGTTTTATTTTTATCGAACGTATTAATTTTTTCTTTTTGCATAATCAAATATAAGGAATTAATTTTTACAAATGTCAGTCTGAGGCTCTTGAAGATCATAAAAGTTGTAAGTCTGAGACTCTCGAAGACTAAGCCAAAAACTTCAGTTCTTTATCTTTAAATTGATTGTTTTCAACAAGTTTGTGCATCGCTTTCAAAGTTTTCTTACGAAGCTTTGCCAAAACTCGAACATTTTTGTCATCGCTATAATCAAAAATATCGTCTTCAAAAGAAAATACATCTCCTTTTTTAAACTTGATATTGTTTTCTTTCATTTCTTTAAGAAGCATTAGATTGGTCATTACTCTTAGAGATGCACTTTCTGCCGCTTCCAGATGTTTCAGAGATTTTAGAAGCTCTTTTTTATATTTTTTCTTTGATTTCATTTCGAATGATGTTAATCTATGAAAGGTATGAAAATTTCTTTAGAATTTTGTAATTTTGGAGGAAATAAATCTTAAGAAATGCAAGACCCTATTTTCGAACTCATTGAAAAAGAAAGACAAAGACAAACACACGGAATTGAATTAATCGCTTCGGAAAATTTTGTATCCGAAAATGTGATGAAAGCCATGGGAAGTGTACTCACCAACAAATATGCAGAAGGCTATCCGGGAAGACGTTATTACGGCGGATGCGAAGTGGTAGATGAGGTAGAGCAATTGGCAATCGACAGAGCAAAAGAATTGTTTGGTGTAGATTATGTAAATGTTCAGCCGCATTCTGGTTCTCAAGCCAATGCCGCAATTTACCTTTCAGTTCTTAAACCTGGAGATAAAGTGATGGGAATGGACTTGTCTATGGGCGGACATTTGACCCACGGTTCTGCGGTTAATTTCTCAGGAATCCAATATCAGGTTTGTTCTTACGGCGTTCAAAAAGAAACTGGTTTGATTGATTATGACCAAATGAGAGAAGTCGCTTTAAGAGAAAAACCAAAAATGCTAATTGCTGGATTCTCTGCTTATTCCAGAGATTTGGATTATGCTAAATTCAGAGAAGTTGCGGATGAAATTGGAGCGACTCTTTGGGCAGATATTGCGCATCCAGCAGGTTTGGTTGCAAAAGGTCTTTTGAATAATCCATTTGAACATTGCCACGTTGTAACGACTACGACTCACAAAACGTTGAGAGGTCCAAGAGGTGGGATGATTATGATGGGTAAAGATTTTGAAAATACTTATGGTCATAAAACGCCAAAAGGAGAAACTAAATTGATGAGTGCTGTTTTGGATGGTGCTGTTTTTCCTGGAATTCAAGGTGGGCCGTTGGAACACGTGATTGGTGCAAAAGCAGTTGCTTTTGCAGAAGCTATTGATTCTAAATTTGAAACTTATGCGAAGCAAGTTAAAGCTAATGCTCAGGCTTTGGCAAAATCAATGATAGATTTAGGTTTCGAAATCGTGAGTGGTGGAACGGATAATCACTTGATGCTGATTGACCTTAGAAATAAAAATGTTAACGGTAAAGAAACTGAAAAAGCATTGGTAAAAGCAGATATCACTTGTAACAAAAATATGGTTCCTTTTGATGACAAATCACCTTTCACCACTTCAGGCATCAGACTTGGAACGGCAGCGATTACAACAAGAGGTCTTAAAGAAAATGATATGGAAACCATTGCAGGTTTGATTTCTGAAGTGGTTGATAATATCAAGAATGAGGAAGTTTTATCTTCTGTTAGAACGAAAGTCAATGAATTGATGGAAGGTCACGCACTTTTCAATTATTAAGAAATTAGTTTCAAAATATTCAATAGGAAGGTGCAGAAAAACTGCACCTTTTCTGTCTCTCATCTATTAGTCTATTATCTATCCATCTAAAAACAATATGGACAAAAAATCACCCACTTTCGATGAAATTAAACTAAAGCTTGTGAACTATTGCGTTTATCAGGACAGATGTCATTATGAAGTAGAGCGGAAGATGAGAGAGTTTCTTTTGATTCCAGAAGCTAAGGATGAGATTTTTCTTTATCTAATGAATGAAAATTATCTTAATGAAGAACGTTTTACCAGAAGTTACATCCGAGGGAAATTCTACATCAAACATTGGGGAAGGAATAAAATCAAAATGAACCTCAAGCAAAAGGGGATTACCGAAAAACTAATTTCAAAATGTATGGATGAAATTGATGTTGATGATTATGAAAAGGCTTTCATGAAAATCTATCATGATTATTTTTCCAAACAGAAAGGAATGAAAGATTATCAAAAAAAAAGCAAAACAATCAAACATCTTATATCCAAAGGTTACGAGTATGATGTTGTTTTGGATGTTGTAAATAATGAATGAAATAGGATGTTAAATTAAATTAATATATCATTATACTATAAGATTTTAAAATATTTCTTAAAAAGTGATGAATAATTCTTAATTTCGTCACAAATTTGAACAACTACTATTCCATGAGAAAAATTATTACTATATCTTCACTATTGTTATTTGGATTTATAAATGCACAAACGGTTAAATATGGAGTGACAGGTAATTTTCATAAAAGCTCAATTCCGGGTATTCACGATCGTTCAAAAGGTATATTTGGTGGTGGAATAGGTGTTTTTGCTGATATTTCTTTAGTACGCAATGAAATATATAATTCTGCTTGGTTGTACCTTACTCCTCAGTTGGAATTTAACACTCAAGGGGAAAATGCTCAAATGCCGGGGCAAGAAACTCAAAAGTATCATAATAATTATATAGGGATTCCTCTATACATCAAATATTTTTTGAAAAGTCAGGGTTATAAAGGCGATATCTATTTTATGGCGGGACCAAGATTTGAGTTTATGGTATCCAATAAAGTATCTGGACCAGTGTCTCTCACTGCACACCAAGAGGAAAATATTGAAAAGTTTGGCTATGGTATTTCTGCAGGAGTTGGGGTTAATATCCAAAATAGGTGGGATGTTTTTATTAGGTACGACAGAGGTTTTTCCAAAATTTATCCAGATTATACAAAGTACACAACCTATAACAGAATGTTAGCTATAGGAATCAATTTGTATTTAGGCGAGTCTGGGTTCTAAAAAATATTTGGCTGTTAAAAGATCGTTATGATCTAACAGTATTTTCATGAAGAAATCATTATTATATTCACTTGTTATATTGTTTTTAGCTTTTTCTTGCAAGCCTAAAAATAATATGATTTATATGAGCAACAACAACTTTCAGCAAGAGGTTTCTCAGGCTAGGTACACGGGTCTTCATATTCAAGAAGGAGATGTGTTGGAGGTTATTGTGACTGCTATGGATGATTTGGCGGTTAAACCTTTTAACAAGACTACCATTCAACAGACAGGAGAAGAGGGGAGTTCTGGAGGGATGTCTATGCGTTTAGGAAATAATGAGTATCAAGTCACTTCGGAAGGTTACATTATTTTTCCAGTTCTAGGCAATGTGTATTGCAAAGGGATGACCAAGCAACAACTGAAAACCGAATTTGATAATAGGCTCAAGCAATATCTTACAGATCCTATTGTAACCATAAGACATGTCAATTTTAACATCAGTGTTTTAGGAGATGTGGGTGCGCCAGGGCAAAAAACAAGTTCTACAGAAAGATTGAATGTCTTTCAAGCTTTAGCTTTGGCTGGAGATATGAGAGATTCTGCAGATCGAACCAAGGTGAAATTAATTAGATATTCGGAAGAATCGGGGAAAGATGTGACCTACTCATTGGATTTGTCAGAAGCTTCTATCGTCAATTCGCCTTATTATTATCTGCAGCAGAATGATATTCTATATGTAGAGCCAGATCGAAACAAGCAAATTGCGGCTAATACCACCAATCCCAATCGAGCATTACTATTCCAGATTTTAGGAGTAGCAATTGGTCTAGTAACATTTGTGATTGCAATAGCTAAATAATCTATATGGAGTTAATGGAGAGCCAACCGGCTGTGAAGAAGAGAAAACTCAATCTCAAGAAGGAGGTATTAAAGTATCTTCGCTATTGGTATTGGATGCTTTTGAGTATGATTGTATTTTATTTAGGAGCTAGAGTTTATTTGCGATATATTACGCCTCAATACCTTTCTAAAACTACATTACAGTTTCCACAATCTAAAACCAAAGGGGGTGTTCCTCTTAGCGATTTGACAACTTTGGGCAATGGTCTCAATGGAGATAGCGAGCTTCAAGGAGAGGCATCCGCTATTCTATCCAAACCAATACTGGCAAAAGTCGTAGGACAACTGAATATGAATGTAAGTTTCTACGGAGTAGGAGCAATCAAAGAAACCGAGCTTTATACATCGTCTCCTTTGTTAGCCAACATCATTACAGTTACAGATCTTAGATTCTCCTCTGTATCCTACGTTGTGACACCCAATGGTAACAACACGTACAAACTTTCAGAAGGGCCTTTGCTCAAGGGAAAAGACACATTTCGTTTAGGAGAGATTGCTCAGCTGCCTTTTGGTAAGTTTGTAATGAATTTGAAACAAGGGGTAAAGTCTTTTGCGCCAGTAAAGGTTGTATTTAGAAGCACATCCAATTTAGTATCATCTTTAGAAAGTTCTGTAATAGTTTCCTTACCGCCTGATAAGGGCTTGATGATGGAGCTAAGTTTAATAGGAGCTATTCCGAGTAAATCTGAGAATATCCTCAACAGTATCACAGAGCATTATAAACAAGAAGGCGTCAAAGACCGTAATTTAGAAGCCCAAAATACCCAGGATTTTATTAATGGTAGGTTAGAGATCATATCAGAAGATCTTTCTGGCATCGAAGGCGAAAAAGAAAGCTTCAAACGTAAAAATCAAATTACTGATCTTGATACACAAGCGGCTTTGGCTGTAAATAATGCTAATGCCAATACAAACCAGATTGTTACGCTTGCAACACAATTGGATTTGGTTAATTCTATCTATGCGTTTACAGCGGCAGAACGTTTGCTCCCGTCTAATATGGGATTGTCCTCAGTAACCGAAGGCTATATTGCAAAATATAATGAGATGTTGCTGACAAAGAACAAGACTTTGAAGCAGGCAACCACTCAAAACCCATCTGTTATCCAATTGAATAGAGATATTGCAGAGATGCGAGATCTTATTCGGGATAACCTCAAAGAGTCAAAAATTACTTTGCAACTTCAGATTGCACAAGTACAAAATCAACTTGATACAAATCGTTCAAAAATTTATAATTATCCTACACAGGAAAAAGTATATAGAGGGATAGAGCGTCAGCAAAACCTTAAAGAGCAACTATATCTTTATCTTTTACAAAAAAGAGAAGAGAATGCGATCACATTAGCGGTAACAGCGCCTATTGCAAAAGTTATCAATCCAGCTTATACCGTTGGTATTGTAAAACCAGATAGGCAGAAGATTACTTTAGGAGCATTACTGGCAGGCTTGTTATTACCTCTGGTGATATTGTTTATAAAATATGCTTCGGATAGTAAGGTTCATACAAAGCAACAGATACAGTCACAGCTTCCCGATGCTTTGATTATTGCAGAGATTCCTGAGGGCGAAAAAGAATCCCATTTGGTTTTAGCCAATGATTTTTCGGTTTTTTCAGAGTCCTTTCGTATTTTGACATCCAATCTCAAGTTTATTCTGAAAACAAAAAAGAATAAAAAAGAAAGCGATGTGATACTCATTACATCTTCCATTAAAGGAGAAGGGAAGACTACTATAGCTTTTAACACGGCAATGAGCCTGGCAGGGAATGCTAAAGTGTTGCTGATTGGCGCGGATATCAGGAACCCACAATTGCATAGGTTCGTTCCAATCAAAGAAAAGGGATTGACAGATTATTTGGTGTCAGATGATCTTGTGCCAGATTCTTATATTGTACCATCTAAAATACATGATAATGTGGATGTTCTTTTTAGTGGCGCATTGGCACCCAACCCCAATGATTTGCTAGAGATGGATAAATTCGATGCAATGATTGAGCTACTCAGAGAGCGATACAGATACATTGTCATAGACTCAGCACCAGTTATGTTGGTAAGTGATACATTGCACTTGATAGATATTGCAGATGCTATATTATATGTGGTTAAGTCCAACTACACCGAAGTTCAGATGTTAGACTTTATCGATGAGCTCCAAACAACACATGATGTCACGAACATGTCATTTGTCCTAAACAATGTGAAGCCAGAGAATAGCCGTTATGGTAATAAGTATGGGTATGGGTATTATACTAATTCGGGGAAACAAGGTATAAAAAAGTTTTTCTGATGTCTTCTACAAAAAATATTGCCAAAAATTCAATGTTTTTGTACTTCCGGATGTTCATCAATATGTTGGTGGGATTATGTACAGCGGGAATCGTCCTTAATACTTTAGGAATTAGCGATTATGGTATTTACAATGTTGTTGGGGGGTTCGTATCCATGTTTGGATTTCTAAATTCGTCTATGTCTTCGGCAACGCAAAGGTTTTTGTCTTTTGATATCGGAAGAAATGACCAGGTGCAACTTGGTAAAACCTTTTCTACAACAGTTACCATTCATTTTGTAATTGCTTTAGTAATTGTCTTGGCTTTGGAAACTTTTGGGCTTTGGTATATCAATCATAAATTGAATGTTCCTGCTGAACGATTAACAGCTGTAAACGTAGTTTTCCAGTTTTCAGTATGGACTTTCTTTTTTGGAATCATACAAGTTCCTTATAATGCATTGATAACAGCGCATGAGCGGTTTAATGTATATGTGTATGTAAGTATTTTAGAGATGGTATTTAAGATTACTATCCTTTTTTTAATAGTAAATATAAACTATGATAAATTGATTTTATATTCAGCATTACTTTTTGTTTCTTCTTTCATAGTACGTATGCTATACAGAATTTATTGTCGTCGTCATTTTAAAGAAAGCATTTACCAATTTCATTATGATAAACCATATTACAAAAATATGGTGTCATTTTCTAGTTGGAATCTATTTACCAATGTAGCGATTATTTCAAAAAATCAAGGAGTAAATTTGTTGTTGAATTTTTTTTATGGAACATTCCTAAATACAGCTTACGGTATTACTTCACAAGTGCAAGGTCTGGTTCTTAACTTTGTTGCGAGTTTTCAAAATGCAGTTAATCCTCAAATTGTAAAAACATATTCCTCCGGAAATGTTGATCAGTCCATTAAATTAACCATGCAAAGTTCCAAATTTTCTTTTGGACTAGTTTTAATAACCATGTTTCCTGTAGTGGTATCTTTAAAAGAACTGTTTGATTTGTGGTTAAAGAATTATCCTACTTACACTTTGTCTTTTGTTAAGTTAGCACTTATTATTGCAATGTTGGAGGTTTTGGTGTATCCAATTGATACTCTTATTAAATCTACGGGTAGAATTAAAAAATACCAACTGGCATTATCATTTTTAATTATTCTCAATTTACCTATTTCTTATCTATTTTTGAGTTTTGGATATCCTCCTGTAACGATTTATATTATTAATATTTCAATTGTATTGCTTTCAATGACCACTAACATTTACTTTATGAATGTTCTTTTAAAAGTAGATGTTAAGCTTTTTTTGCGCAATGTAATTTTTCCTGCATTAGCTATAGGTTTTGTTTTAATGATATTGTATTTCTTTTTGATGAATTATATTCATTTTGATAATGCTATTATTCAAGTTTTAATAAGAAGTGGTATTGCTTTTTTATCCGTTTTAATATTAGAGATTTTGCTCCTTTTTTCTAAAACTGAAAGACAATCAATTTACTTGTTGTTAAAAAATAGATTTTTGCCTAAAACAAGTCAAAATGAGTAAGCAGCCTAAAATTTCTATCATTATTCCAGTCTACAATGCTGAAAAGTATCTTACAGAATGTTTACAATCAGTCCAATTTCAATCTTTTACAGATTTTGAAGTATTATTAGTGAATGATGGTTCAACAGATAGAAGTGGAAAGATATGTGAGGAATTTGTTGAAAAGGATTCTCGGTTTAAAGTTTTTCATAAAGAAAATGGAGGTGTATCTTCTGCCAGAAACTTAGGAATTAAAAATGCGAGCGGTGAGTTTATTTGTTTTATTGATAGCGATGATTATATAAAAGAAAATTTCTTTAAAGATTTTAAATTTGAAACAAACAGTGCAGATTTATTTGTACAAGGGTATCATATTAAGATAGAGAATCAACAGTTTTTAGAGAGAAGCATAATTCACGCAAATTTAAAATCAAACGATATAGGCTCTATTTTATGTAATTTAGAAATTAAGACGAATATAATTGAAACACCTTGGTCGAAATTATTTAAAACAAATATTATTCATGATAATAATTTGCTTTTTAATGAGAGATTACATAATGGAGAAGATCATTTGTTTGTGTTGAGTTATTTTAAATATATAAACTCTATTTATCTTTCAAATTCAAACAATTATATCTACAACAGAGCTGATAATCCAGATTCTTTAATCAATCAAAGAATACAGCATCATAATTTTGGTTACTATAATCATAAGGTTTTTGATAGAAGAATTGAAAATTATAGGATCCATAATATGAAACAAGAGTATAAAGATTTTATCTTAACGATGTTTCATGCTAATATTTATCGAAGCATTAAATTATTGTTTAATGATTTAAACGAAAGACAAAAGAAGAAATATTTTCAACAATACATGTTTGAAATCAAAAAAATTGAGAAGGATAATCATTTTTTAATACAAAAAAGGGGTAAAGTGAATCATCTAGTAAGTGTACTGGATCATAATTTTCCCTACATGCCATTTTTAATTAAACTCATTTATAAATATGTTTAAAGTTTACTGCATAATTGTTACCCAAAATGCTTCAAAATGGATTTCTGATTATTTAGTTGTTGGTGTTCCTGCAAAAGTAATTGGGGAAAATTTAAAATGGAAATAGCCTAGCATTTATGAAAAAAATACTTGTTTTTATCAATTATCATGGAGTGTTATCTGAGACATTTATTGCTGATGAATTAGATTTTTTACGTCATAATGAGGAGTTAGATATAGACGTTCTTCATTTTGGAGATGATAATATAGAAGAGGGCATCTATGGACTCAAATTTCCAGTTGGAATCATTCAAAGATGGAAGAAGATCATTCGCAATTGCGATTTTTCTATTTTTAAGTATTTGGGTTATCGAAATGGTATCAATGGTGTGCTTCCTTTTTTAGCAAATTTTTTAAAAGGTAAAAAATATGATACTATATATTGTCATTTCGGAACTAATGGGAAGTTAATTGCTGAACTAAAAAAAATAGGTGTAGTTTCTCTAGAAACTAAATTAGTTGTAAGGTTTCACGGCTTAGATATGAATTTTACAAAATATTCGAAAAGTTATTATAATGTATTAGTTGACTATTGTGATGCTATACTTTTTGGGAGCAGTATGGCAAAAGAAAAATTATTTAATTATGGTCTAAAAAATAATTTAGTTTTTCTTCCGGTTGGAATTCAAAATAAAAATATTTCTGGTTTAATTGATGAAATAAGCAATGATGTTGGAAGCTGTAGAAGTTTTAAAATACTTTCCGTTGGAAGATTTATAGAATTAAAAGGGCATGAGATGTCTGTAGAGATTATAAATAAATTAAAAATTGAAAATGTTACTTTAAAAATTATTGGTGAGGGACCTTTATTTAACAAAATATCAAAGGTAATTATTAATAAAAACCTACAAGGAAAAATAAAATTATTAGGATCACAACCTCATGCTTTTGTATTTTCAGAATTAGAACGTATTGATGTTTATTTATATTCAGGAATATATGATTCAGAAGGTAGATGTGAGAATCAAGCGACATCTATTTTGGAAGCTATGGCAAAAGGTAAAATTGTATTAGCCTCGTCTTTAGGCGGGATACCAGATTACTTGTTGGAAAATAAGACAGGTTTTTTGTGTAGACCTGGTGACGTTATGCAATTTGTTGAAAAACTTAATTGGATTATTTCAAATTTTAGTTCTACGACAATAAATAGAATTCGCACTAACGCTATAAATATGGTAAAAGAAAATTACTGCCAAGAACAATTGAATGTTCAATTATTAGAAATTTTAAAAAAATAGTGTTTTCTATAGTTATTCCATATTACAAAAAAAGAAAGTACATCGAACGATGTATTGATTCTGTATTGGAACAAACATTCTCGGATTACGAAATCATATTGATAGATGATGGTTCGCAAGATGATATTGAAGAGCTTATCAATGGTAAATATGCAGGAAAAGTAACTTTAATTACGCAAAATAATCAAGGCGTTTCTGTCGCTAGAAATACAGGCATAGCAAATGCGAAGTATGATTATATTGCATTCTTAGATGCTGATGATTATTGGAGTCCTTTTTATTTAGAAAAAAATAAAAATGTTCTATATAGAGAAAAAGACGTTGCGATTGTAGGAGCTAAATATTCCATAGATGTAGACCTAGTAGAAAAATATGATGTGGCTCTTAAATATACGCAGCTAAAAAAATATTTTAAAAAAGCCATTTGTGAAACCATCTTCTTTACATCGGCTACAATAGTAAGGAAAAGTTTTTTTCATGATAACGAAGGCTTCAATACAGAATTATCCTTGGGAGAGGATTTAGATGTTTGGTTTAGAGTAATTGCTGTAGGAGGAAATGTTTTTTTTATTAAAAATACACTTGTTTATTATAGTAATGATGATCTACTATCTATTACAAAATCTAGTGTTCCTTTTACGAAATCATTAAACAGTAAACTACAAGAAATCTATTATCCTCTATTTTCAAAATTTAATAATGTTGCTTTTGAAGAGTTTGTTGCCAAACAAATATACAGTACATTAAGTATTCGTTATTTTACGGAAGATACACATGATGTTTCCAAAAAAATGATTCGAACTAATAAGAAAAAATATTTTTTTGCGGAATTATACTTTGCAATTCCTTATAGTATAGGAAGTAGATATTCAGCAAAAACGTTTTGGAGAAAATACACTCGTAAATATTTTAAATTCATTTTCACTTATATATATATTTAAATGCTGATATCAGTTATTGTTCCAGTTTATAATGTTGAAGCATATTTACAAGACTGCATCACTTCTATTATTAAACAATCCTACAACAAAATAGAAATTATACTTGTCAATGATGGGTCTACTGATAATAGTGGTAATATTTGTTATGAATATGAGACGATTGATAATAGAGTAAGAGTTATCCATAAAGAAAATGGGGGAGTAAGCTCAGCAAGAAATATCGGGTTAGCATCTGTTTTAGGAGAATGGTTTTGTTTTGTGGATGCTGATGATGTCTTACAAGATAACTTTATAGAAACATTTACTACGATGTTGGCACATGATAAATGTTCTAGTGATATATATATACAAGGAGTTGGGCAATTCTGGAATAATGATGTTTCGAACTTCCAAACTTACACAACATATCCGGACGGTAAGTATACTATTGAAAATTTTCTGAAGTACAAACACCAAGATCTTATAAGGCTACCTGTATCAAAATTGTATAAGACACAAAAAATACGCAATCATCAGGTCGTATTTGATAATAGTTTAGTATTAGGAGAAGATACCAAATTTGTATTTCAATACTTATTGTATTGCCAAAGTGTATTGGTTTCCCAGAATTTGGGATATTTATACAGAAGACTTTCTGATTCTTTGAGTAATAAAAAGTTAGAATACACTTATGATAAAAAATTATTAGAAGAAATAAGTACCGTATTAGATTCATTTGTAGATAGCAATCCTTCTTTTTCTAAGCAAAACCTACTACATCATACTTCTTATGTTTCGTTAAGAGCCTTGCTTTCTATTTATCATAGTAATAGCATGAGCAAAAAGCAACGCATAAAAGAAGTTAGGTGGATTAGAAATTCGCATCCGGGCTTTTTGTTGTTGTTAAAAAAAGGACATATAAAATCAAAACTAATGTATGTACTATTAAAGTTTAGGCTATACTCTTTTTTTGATTTTTTATACATTAATATGAATAAAAAGTAATTAGTTATGAATATTATATTTTTTATTGGGAGTCTAGCAAATTCTGGCGGAATGGAAAGGATGTTAACTTTTCAAGCCAACTATTTTGCAGATAAATTTGGGCATAATGTAACTATTCTTACTTATGAGCAAGGAGATCATCAAGATTTTTTTCAAGTTAGCAACAAAGTAAAAAGAGTTAAATTATCTTTCGAAAAACCAAACCATTCTAGCTCTATTATTACGCTTTATTTACAGAGAAATTACAAGGAAAAATTACAAATAGAAATTGAAAAGATATTATTTCAGTCAAATTTTGACATTTCTTTAAGTTTTGGCATAGAGGGTAGTTTTTTATATAAAATAAAAGATAATAGTAAAAAAATAGTAGAATTTCATTTCAGCAAAGATTTTTATAAACAAGATTCAGGAAACTTTCTTCAAAAGATATGGCGAGGATATCGTTTTAAACAGTCCATCCAACGAACGAAAGAGTATGATAAAATGGTCATACTTACAGAAACAGATCAGCTTTTTTGGGAAAAATATTTATCTAATGTGGTTGTTATTAATAACCCCAATGTAATGCAAGCTGATATAAACGCACCGCTTGAAAGCAAAGTAGCGATAAGCTTAGGTCGTTTAACAAAACAAAAAGGATATGACCGTTTAATTGAAATTTGGGAAAAGGTAGTTCAAAAATTTCCCGATTGGAAACTCCATATTTATGGAGATGGCAAAGAAAAGAATGCTTTGTTGCAGTTAATTGATGAGAAAAATTTATCCAAATTTATCCAAATTTATCCAACAGTTAGTGATGTGTCAGAGATTTATCAATCTGCCTCTTTCTATCTCATGACTTCACGTTTTGAAGGGTTTCCTTTGGTTTTGATAGAAGCAATGTCTTGTGGCTTGCCTGCAATTGCTTATAGCATAATTGGTCCAAATGAATTGGTCCAAAATAATGTAAACGGTTTTTTAATAGAAGATGGTGATACTGACGCATTTGTTAATCATATTGAGATTTTATGCTCTGATTTTGAAAAACGTAAAGAATTAGGTGAAAACGCAAAGAAATTAGTTGAAAAGTTTTCTCCGCTCCAAATTATGAACCAATGGAATGATTTGTTTAATCAAGTTGTAAAAAAATGAAAATCCTACGTCTAACCACATTACTTGATTTTGGAGGTCAGGAAAAGCAATATCTGAGTCTTACAGAAAAACCAGAATTGCTAAAGCATCAATATATTTTTGCTGCAATAGGTTTTGGTGGCAATGCAGAAAAAATTCTGAAAGAAAGAGGATTTGAAGTGCATATTCTCAATCAAAATTTTTCTATTAAAAATATTTCCAATATTTGGACAGTATATAAGTTAATTAAGAAAATTAACCCTGATATTGTGCACACTGCAGCAGCGGAAGCCAATTTCTTTGGTGTTTTAGCAGCTAGATTGGTTGGCGTAAATGTGATTATTGGTGAAGAAGTTGGGATTCCGAATCATTCTTCTATTGCTCAAAAAGTTTTTAGATGGGTTTATAGATTTGCAGATAAAGTAGTAGGGGTTTCCCAATCTGTTAAAAATTATTTGGTAAGCATTAATGAAATCTCCGAAAATAAAGGTGAGGTAATTTATAATCCAGTAAGCATACCGACACAATTTCCAAAAGCAGTTTCTGAAAAATTTGAAATCGTTTATGTTGGAAGGTTAGAAGCAGTAAAAAATGTTGAAGGCTTAATTAGAGCATTTGCGAATTCAGAGAATGATAATATGCATTTAACCATTGTGGGTGACGGAAGGGAAAGAAATAATCTGGAAGAACTCACTAGTCATTTAAAAATGGAATCTAAAGTTACCTTTGTAGGTTTTTCCTCAGAGCCTTCCAAATACCTTTCAAATGCAGATTTGTTTGTGTTACCTTCCTATTCAGAAGGCTTTGGGATTGCAGCGGCAGAAGCTATGTTTTTACAAATTCCAGTTTTATGTTCTAATGTTGGTGGTATTCCTGAATTTGTAGTCAATGGCGAAAATGGATGGTTATTCAATCCGAATAATATTGATGAACTATCTTCTAAATTAAATGATATTTTCGTTTTGGACAATGCCGCATTGAAGCAAATAGGACTAAATGGATACAATAGCGTAAATACTCAATTTACGATTGAAAAATATATTCAAAATTTAGAAAGATTTTATAACAAGTTAAGTCATGATTAGAGTTCTACATATAATGTCTACTGTTACTGGTGGTGGCGTAGAGCGAAGACGCCTTTCTTTGGCAAAAGCTTTTAAGGGAACAGATATCCAAATGAAACTCGTGGGCACTTTCAAAAGTGGTCTTATTGCAGAACAAATCGAGCAAAATGGGGTTGAAATATTAGAGGTTGGAGATTTCAATGGACCTTTTCATTGGGAAAAACATAAAAAAGTTCAACAAATTATTGAGGATTTTAAGCCTCATATTATACATGGAGCTGTTTACGAAGGAGTAACCATGGCGGCAGTTAATAGCTTTATAAAAAAAGTGCCTATTGTTATATTAGAAGAAACATCAGATCCTCAAAATAGGAGCAAAAAAGCAGATTTTCTGCTTCGCTTGTTTTCTTTTGTGGCAGATAGATTTATTGCTATTGCGCCTAATGTGGCAGATTATCTTAAAAACACAGCAAAAGTTTCTCCACGGAAAATAATAACCATTAATAATGGAGTCGAAATTCCTAGAATAGTTTCGGACGAAGAAATTCACTCTTTAAAAAGTAATTTGGGAATTACTGAAGGTGATTTTGTAGTGGGTACCGTTGGTAGATTATTTAATGATCATAAAAAATTTACCGATATCATCGAAGCTTTATCTTTGTTGAATCTTCCTAATATTAAACTTTTAATTGTTGGGAGTGGACCCGATGAAGAAATGATTCGACAAAAAGTAACCGAATTGCGTCTAGATAATCAGGTGATTTTTACAGGTTATCAATTCGATACCGCACCCTATTACAAATTGATGAATGTATTTTGCATAGCGTCCCAGCGAGAGGGTTTTGGATTGGTAGCAGCAGAGGCGATGCTCCATAAGTTGCCAGTTATTGCGACACGAGTTGGAGGTTTACAGAATATAGTGGTTGATGGGGAAACTGGTATACTAATAAGTCCCAATAAGCCGCATGAAATATCAGATGCAATAAAAGAAATTTATAAATCATCAGATTTACAAAAAAAATATTCCCAGAAGGGATACGATAGAGCTATGAAAAATTACACAGAAGAAAGATATGTGAAAGATGTGATTAATTTATACAATGAGTTATTAGAAAAGAAGAATATCAATGCCTAAAAACCTTCTCTTCATCACTTGGGACGGTCCACAAACTTCCTATATGGAAGGTCTTTTTATGCCTATTTTTCAGGAAGTTGCCAAGAATAATGATGTGAAATTTCACGTGTTACAATTCACTTGGGCAGATGAGAATAAAATTAGTCATACCAGAAATGTGGCGGAAAAAATGGGAATCAGTTATTCTGCTTTACCAATCATTAGAAAACCCAATGTGTCTGTGGGAAGTTTGTTGACGGTTTTTACCTCAGCCAACAAAATCAAAAAATACATCAAGGAAAATAATATCAACATCGTGATGCCAAGAAGTACTTTCCCGGCAATGATGGTCAATCAAATTCTAGGAGCTAGCAGAGTCTCCTTTAGGGGATTTAGGGGTAAACTAATCTTCGATGCAGACGGACTTCCCATAGAAGAACGTATGGATTTTGCAGGTCTCAAAAAAGAATCATTTCAATACAAATTGATGAAATCTGCGGAAACCAAAATACTCAAAAATGCAGATGCTGTTATCACAAGATCTCAAAAAGCTATAGATGTCCACATCAATAATATTGGAGAAAAGAACAGAGAAAAATTTTCTGTAGTATATAATGGGCGAGATAAAAATCATTTTAAATTAAATCAAGACTCCAGAGTTCTGGCTCGTAAAGAATTGGGATTAGGTGACGAGTTTTTATTCGTTTATGCAGGTTCTTTGGGTCCACAATATTGTCTGCCAGAGATGTTAGCTATTTTTAATCATCACAAGATGGCTAATAATTCCAAATTTCTTATTCTGACGGGTAATACAGAATTTGCTGAAAACAATATCCCAGAAGAATTGCGGTCAAAAATCATTTTGAAATCGGTAAAATCAGATGAGGTTCCTTTTTATCTCAATGCAGCCGATGTGGCGTTTGCGTTGCGACAACCAACTTTCAGTATGCAAGGCGTGGCACCCATTAAGTTGGGAGAATATCTCTTGTGTGGACTACCTGTTATCGCCAGCAAAGGGATTGGAGATACAGATGATGTTCTTGAAAATTTCCAAGAATGCTATCTTTATGATCATTCTTACAGATTAGAGGAGCAGAAAGATAAAATAGCTGACTTTTTAGAAAAAGTTATATTTGCGGATAAAAAAAATATAGCTTCAAAGTCTCAAGTGTATTTCTCTTTGGAAGCCGCAGCCGAATCATACATCAATGTGATAAGAAAAATAACCATCAACTAACAATGAAGATCCTTTACCTTACCAAATATACCAGAATGGCGGGTAGCAGCAGAATGCGGAGCTATCAGTATTTCCCATATTTGGAAAAAAAAGGAGCGGAAATTACGGTAAAACCTTTTTTTGATGAGGCTTATCTCAAGGATTTTTATGCTGGGAATAAGAACATCAACACAGTTCTAAAGTCCTATTTACGTCGTTTCTTTGTTTTATTTACGATTTTCAACTACGATAAAATCGTTATTGAAAAAGAGATTTTTCCTTTTCTTCCAGCATTTGCAGAATGGATTCTAAAGATTTTAGGAATAAAATACGTTGTAGATTATGATGATGCGATTTTTCATAATTATGATAAAAGTTCCAATCCCATTATTAAAAAATTTCTAGGTAGTAAAATTGCTAAAGTAATGCGCTACAGCGGAACCGTGGTAGCAGGTAACAGATATCTTGCAGATTATGCCCAAAAAGCTGGTGCAAAAAACATAGAAATAATCCCTACAGTCATCGATATCAAAAGATATTCATCAAAAAATAATAGTCTAGAGCTTCCACCCTTTAGGGCTGGGGAAACAAATGCATCACGAGATCATACAAAATTCATAGTCGGATGGATTGGTACCAAAACAACATTCGAAAAACATCTGTTGCCTTGCAAAGACTGGATCAAAGAATTGCAGAAACAAGATCCTGATATCAACTTTCATATTGTTGGAATCACAGAGGATGTGGATTTAGGAAATAATGTAAATTATATCCAATGGACAGAAGATACTGAAGTCTCAGAAATTCTTAAAATGGATGTGGGGATAATGCCGCTTCAGGATTCTGAATGGGAAAAAGGAAAATGTGCCTATAAGCTGATTCAGTATGCAGCTTGTGGTATTCCTGGAGTAGCATCGGATGTGGGGATGAATAGAGATGTCTGCATGGATAACGAAACAGGTTTCATTGCAAAGAGTAAGGAAGACTGGATAGAAAAAATACGGTTTTTGAAAAACAATGACTTAACAAGAAGGCAATTGGGAAAAAGTGCTAGGAAACTGGTTGAAGAACAATACTGCATTCAGGTGACGGCAAAGCGTTGGATTAAAATATTGAAGGAATGATTTTAGATATTATTTACATTCCGATTTTTATTTTGTTGGCAATCCAATTTCCAAAACTACTTTTGGAAGACAAGGAACAAGCTTATTTGCCTATTCTTAATAGATTGGCACTATTTCACTTTGTATTGGGAATCGCTTATTTTTTCACTACAAACAATGGAGGTGGAGATGCGTGGGGCTATTGGATGGCGGGAAATAAAATGGACTATTTTCAGTTTGTTCGAGATTTACGAGGTGGAGAAGGAACCGAGTTTATGCGGGCTTTCAATTATATTCCAGCTCATGTGATGGGCATGTCATTCTTGTCCAATACCATGTTTTACAGCCTCTTGGGCTTTATGGGAATCACTTACTTTTTTCTGATTGCAGCACGAAGCATTCCGTATAACAAAATTATTTTTGGCTACGTTCTCTTTCCATTAATCTTCTTTCTCCCAAATCTTCATTTTTGGAGTGCAGGAGTAGGCAAGGATACCATTTTGTTTTTGTGCATAGGCATGTTTACCTATGGTTTGATGAAACCTTTTAAGAGAATACCGTTAATTGTTATCGCAATGCTGTTGTCAATGGCAATCCGCCCACATATCACTTTGTTCTTGACGGTTGGTTTTGGTTTGGCCTACATCATGGGTGGGAAAGTCTCGGTGGGGCAAAGAATCCTTTTCTCTGCGGTAATGATCGGGATAGGACTAACCATTTTACCTAGTGTAATGGAGTTTGCCAAAATAGAAGAGGCTTCTGTTGAAGGCTTCGACAAATTTGCAACAAATAAAGCAGAGGTGCTTAGTAGAGGTAGTACAGGTTCTGCAATTGATATTTCTTCTTATCCATTTCCTCTCAAAGTACTAACTTTCTGGTTTAGACCATTTTTCTTTGACGTTAGAAATCTCAATGGTTTGATAGCGTCTTTAGAAAACCTAGCAATAGTCATTGTTTTTGTAAAGGCGATGAGGTCTAGCCCTATCTCGGCTTTCAAAGCAGCACCATTTGTAATCAAAGGGCTGGTTGTTTTTTTAATAATTGGGACTCTTGCATTTTCTCAATCTCTTGGTAATGTTGGGATTATGATCCGTATGAGAAACATGTTTCTGCCAGGACTCATTATTTTTATGTTGTGGGTATTTTCTTACCAACAACAAACATTCAGACAACCGAAAAAACTTTCCAAAACCCGTGCTACGAAACTTCTTCGAAAAGCAAAACCTTAAAAACCAAGTAACACAGACTTTAACATCGCCACCCTACAACCCTCCGACTCATTTTATAATCCTGATAAGGCGCTCAAGAAATCTTGTCCTGCTGAAGCATTCGAAGCATTTCATCTTAAAAACGAAATCCTCTCCAACTCTCTCTCTGACGAACCCGCCACTGTCATGCTGTGGCATTCGAAGCATCTAATTTATAAACCTTATTTGTTAATTTTTAACACTATTTTTGTCATTCCTAAAAAAAATATCGCAGTAGACGTATTCAATCTCAACAACTGGTTGCATTTAATTTCGATTTCAAATGAACAATCAAAGCTGGGTTGGATACAGATTTTATAATTAAAGGCAGTGATTTTGTTTAATTTTGGAGGGATTTTTCCTCCCTTTAGGGTTGGGCTGAAGAAAAATCCCATAAGATTTTGATTTGGAATAAAATTTAAACAGATACAAATTCAAAATATGAAAAGCAGAAAGTGGCTATTCCCGGTTTTTTTATTGCTTTACCATTCCGCTTTTGCCTTCATAGCTTGGCAATATAATCTCGCAAATCCAAGTGATGCGTATAGATATTGGCATTTTGAAGGGAATTGGCTCGACTTCTTCAGTATAGGAACTGATGTCATCAAATTCATCAATTATCCCTTTGTAAAAGTACTAAACCTACCTTTTTGGATGGGATTTTTGATGTACAGTCTCATTGGATACTATGCAATTTTAGAATTATACAGATTTGCTCAGAGCTATGTTAATCCGCAACATAATATTTTCAAATACGCATTGATGGGCGTTTTTTTGTTACCTAATCTCCATTTTTGGACAGCCATTGTAGGAAAAGAGCCGCTTGTTTTCCTTGCTATTGTTTGGATTATCATCAAGCAAACAGAAAAGCAATATATCAATTTCAAATACATTGTAGGTTGGCTATTACTCATTCTCATTCGGCCGCATGTCGCATTATTTTTATTACTGGCTATAGGAATCACACTATTGATAAAAGACAGCCAATTAACACGCAAAAAAATAGGAATTGCTATTGGCTTAGCGGCTTGTTCGTTGGGGTTGTATCTCATGACCATGCACTTGCTCAATCGCAATCCTTTTGATTTAGCCTATATCTTAGAACGGAATAATGCTTCTTTAGTCGCCTTCAAAAGAGCAAATTCTTATGTGCCGATGATAGATTATAATTGGATAGAGAGAATATTTGTCCTCAATTTTCGACCATTGTTTTTTGATGCTAACTCTTTCTTTTCATTGGTTTTGAGTGTGGAAAACGTCTTAACCTTGCTCTTGATGTTTTTAGCAATAATGAGTTACATAGTGAGATTCAAGACAATCAAGCTCGATACTTTTGCAAGGATATCATTGTTGTTTTTCGTGGTTTCATCATTGTTTTTTATCCAACGCTATTCTTGTCTAGGGATCTTTGTTCGCACAAAAATGATGTATACACCCTTTGTTTTGATTTTAGCAATCAAAATATTGAATGGATTATACCGCGAAAAAGGGCATGGAAAATGAGTTAAGAAGTTGTGCATGATAATTTCATTAAAATTTAAACAGGCTCTCAGTGTAATTACCAAATAAAAAAGCGATGTTGAGATTGGTTGTCAATTTATATCAGTCAGAAAATTAAGATATTTAGCTTATAAACCGTAATGAAAATCAATGTTGTAACCCTAGTTCGGGTTGAGGGATTTTTGCAAATAATTATATATCAATTACAATGGTCTTATCAATAACGTCGGGCTGCGGTCTGATTTATTAGATTTAGAGAATCAATTTAGTTAGAGTCTATTACCGCTTTATCTTATGAATTGATTTTTTTGCTATATGCTCCAGAGGAGCCATATCTGTGTAGTAGAAATTTTTTATCACACTATGAAACTCCGAAGGAGTTCAATCCATTTCCAGTAAATTTAAAACAGAAATGATATAACATTCTCTATAAGATTAAATAGGCTAGAACGGATATTATTGCTTTTATAAATTATCCCTCTTAAAGGTTGAAAAATTCTTTTAAAATTAATCAAAATTACTCTCTTTAGGGTAAGGGAAATAATTTTGATTAATTTTTTAAACATCCACAGATTTGCCGCAAAATAGGGACGCCTGTACGATCATGTTAACTTCCCTTTGTTATTCTCCGTACCATCCCCGTACATAGTTCGTTGTTTCCCGTATAAACCGCCAGTTCCAAAACGAACATTTTGTGCTCTTTTGAAACAAAAGGGTGTAACATGTTACAAGATGTTGGTAACGTGGTGGTTAGGGTTATATATTTGTCCTGTCAGAACACTAGATGTGTGATGGGTGCAAGAGAGTCTTGCCAATTTTTTAATAATTTAAAATTTAGAAATTATGCCTAGACAAAAAGGTTTATTTAAGATTGAAGGCAGTATCGATGGAGTTACATTCTATCGCAATGCCGATGGTCATTTTGTAAGAATGGCCGGTGGGGTTAGCAAATCTCGTATTATGAATGATCCAGCGTTCGCAAGAACCAGAGAGAACATTACCGAATTTGGAAACAATGCCAAAGCAGCAAAAGTCCTTAGAGATGCTTTGGGGCCATTGGTTAAAAATGCGAAAGACTCAAGGACATCCAACCGCTTGATGCAGCTATTCAACAAAGTCAAAAATTTGGATGTGGTGTCGCTAAGGGGCCAAAGAAAAATTAGTATTGGACTCGAAGATCCTCTGAGTCAAAATGTCTTTCAGAAATTCGATTTCAATAAAAAAGCTCAATTAAGCAATGTTTTGAAGCGTACTTATGAGTTGGATGCCTTAGCAGGAACACTTGATATTCCTGGCTTTATACCAGCGGTAGATCTTTTGAAGCCAGAAGGTGCTACCCATGCACAGATAACTTATGCGGCGCTGGGTTTGGATTTTGATACCGCAGATTCTAGCTTGGTACAAGCTACTCCGCTCAATTTTGCTTTGGATAATGTTGTACAGGATATCGCTTTATCGCTCACGCCTCCTGTTGGATTACCATCCGTTTTTCAGGTATTGCTCATCGAGTTTTTTCAGGAAGTCAATACGCTGCAGTATCCTTTGAATAATGGGGCGTTCAATGTGCTCTTTATTCTAAATTTGAGTTGATGAGCTCAGTCAATCCAAATCCCTTAGCATCCAATAGCTAAGGGATTTTTTTTATAAAATAGCCTGCAAGCAACCAGTACAATCTGGAATTCCCAATCCACCCAAAAATGAGTCGCCGCAAACAGCCGGGTCCCCAACAAAAAGGACGCAGATTGTAACGTGAAGCATTTTTAACATAAAATTTTAGCAGCACTGTTGTTGGATTAAAAAATTCTTATTAAATTTGGTTTGGAAGAAAAAAAGATCATTGAATTTTCGGTTATTGCGGAATGTCTACATCAGTAAACGCCAGTTTCCTGTTGAAGGGCAAGCATTGTTGAAAACATTATAACGTCACTACCACAGCTATTTTTACAGACACTCATACCATTTTTAATACCTATTTATAACGTCACTTTCACAGCTATTTACAGACACTCATACCATTTAATACCTATTTATAACGTCACTACCACAGCTATTTACAGACACTCATACCATTTTTAATACCTATTTATAACGTCACTTTCACAGCTATTTACAGACACTCATACCATTTAATACCTATTTATAACGTCACTACCACAGCTATTTACAGACACTCATACCATTTTTAATACCTATTTATAACGTCACTATCACAGCTATTTACAGACACTCATACCATTTAATACCTATTTATAACGTCACTACCACAGCTATTTACAGACACTCATACCATTTTTAATACCTATTTATAACGTCACTATCACAGCTATTTACAGACACTTATACCATTTTAATACCTATTTATAACGTCACTACCAGAGCTATTTTTTACAGACCCTAAGATTTTCAATAGAGAAATGATAAAAACTGCAATCGAAAATTGTCTTCCTTGTCAAATTAAATTGAGTCATGGTATTATTAGAAATGTATTAATGATCGGCATTTCCGATTGCTATTAATGGAGCTGTGTAAAAAGTGAACCCTAAACAACATCCGCTGGATGATGGGCATATCTCAGCTATAATATTAAAAAGAAAATGAGAATTTGTATTTACCCAAAAGACGTAGCAACATTGCTGGGGTATTCAGAAGGTCATTCGCGTAGAGTATTGCGAAAGATCAAAAAAGAACTTCAAAAAGAGAAGAAGGACAAGCTGAGTATTTCAGAATTTTGTACCTATATGAAGCTTTCAGAGCTAGAAGTCTGCAAATCGCTGAACCTTCTTCCTCGTAAGTAAACTATCACAGCCGTCCTCACAAAAAAGGGCGGCTTTTTAATTGACCATCTCTTTCCACCAATTTTAAAAGTAACAAAACCCTCCAACTTGCACCCCGAAACCCAACTCCATCTTTTCATATCTTTGCAAAAAAACGACATCCAGATGGCTAAGCTCTTCCGCATTACAACAGTTCCAATTTCTCTAGAAAAATTATTGGGAAAACAACTGACGTTTATGAACCAACATTATGATGTGACGGCTATTTCAGCGGATAAAGAAAATCTAGATAGAGTAGGCAAGGAGCTTGGGGTCAAAACCCATACTATAGAAATGACACGTAAGATTACACCTTTACAAGATTTGAAATCTTTATGGGAGATGTATACTTACCTGAAAAAAGAAAAACCGGAGATAGTACATTCGCACACACCAAAAGCTGGGCTTATTGGCATGTTAGCAGCAAAACTAGCTGGTGTAAAAGTGAGGTTGCATACAGTAGCAGGTTTGCCTCTTATGGAGACAATGGGTATCAAAAGAAAAGTTCTAAACCAAGTAGAAAAACTGACCTACGCTTGCGCTACAAATGTCTATCCTAATTCCAAAGGTTTATATGACTTCATTTTAAAAGAAAAACTAGGCAAAGTGGATCAATTGAAAGTCATTGGCAATGGTAGTACAAATGGCATTGATGTCAACTATTTTGATTGTTCTCTGTTTTCAGATGATGATAATTTTAGGCTTAGACAAGAACTCAATATTTCCAAAGATGATTTTGTCTTCATTTTTGTAGGCAGACTGGTAAAGGATAAGGGAATCAATGAGTTGGTTTCTGCTTTCAAGTTTCTTCAACTCTCCAATTCTCCAGCCCTCAAACTTTTGCTGGTAGGTCCTTTGGAGCAAGATTTAGATCCTTTATCTCAAGAGGTTTTGGATGAGATAGAAAATAATCCAGGGATTGTATCTGTTGGATTCCGGAAAGATGTAAGGCCTTATTTCGCAATGAGTAATGCATTAGCATTTCCAAGTTATAGGGAAGGTTTTCCAAACGTTGTATTGCAGGCTTTAGCAATGGGTTTGCCTGCATTGGTATCAAATATCAATGGGTGTAATGAGATTGTTGCTCATCAACAGAATGGACTGATTTTTCAACCCAAAGAATCTCATGATTTACAAGAAGCTATGAAGCTATGTTTAGATTCTGAAATCTATAATAAGCTTCAAGTATCTGCGAGAGATAGTGTGATGAAATATAAACAGGAGCTGATTTGGGAATTGCTGAAGAAAAACTATGATAATTTATTAGATTGATAAACATTGATTTTTGGTTAAAAATGTTTGGATGAAAATTCTAAATAAGATGAGCGAAATTAACCACATTTGATAGCGTGATTTTTGTATTAGAAATCAAGACATAATCAAGGTAATACAAAAAATAAAGTATTTAATATAGAATAGGAAAGCCAATCAAATATGATTGTTTTTTTTTGTTGCTGAAAAACTAGATAATCAATTTTCATAAAAATGTTTTCTACAATTGTTTTTTTCATAAAATAGTAATGGCACAGCCTTTGTAAATTATTAAAAAGATAATTAGAAACTAAAAATTTATACGATATGAAAAAATTATTATTAGGAGCATTTGTTATTGCCGCAGGTTTTTTTTCCTCTGCAAACGCTCAGATACAAGAAGGCAACTGGATGGTAGGAAGTAGTATTATTTCTAGTAGATTTGGATTAAATACAGGAGCTGGTTATGACATAGCTCTACAACCAAAAGCAGCTTACTTTATCAAAGATAATGTAGCGTTAGGAGGGTATGTTAATTTAGGAATTAGTAAAGTAACAAAAGGAAGTCCAACTGCTTTTGATTATGGTGTTGGAGCGTTGGGTAGATATTATCTTTCCCCTGGCGAACAAGGTGTAGATAATCTTTTGAATCACGGACGCTGGTTTTTTGAAGGTAATGTTGGGATTGGAGGAAGATCCATAGAGAATGCAGATTCTACTACAGGACTTGATTTTGGGGTTGGGCCAGGTTATTCCTATTTTATTACGCCTAATATCGGTATTGAAGGTTTGGTAAAATACGTTGGGAGAGCAGGATTTGGAAATGAGGGTCTTAACTCTAATATCACTTTCAATGTAGGTTTCAGTATATATTTACCAACTTCTCATGCTAAAAGAATTGCCAACGAAGTAAAATAATTATAAGTTAAAAATATAATTAAACCGGCTTTTGTCGGTTTTTTTATTAATATTAATTATGGAATATATAAACACGATTTATAAGGTTTTAGAAAGATGGTACATCAGTTTAGCTGAATTGACACCAAGATTAGTGGTAGGGATTTTAGTCTTCTTATTTTTCCTTACAACCAGTAAGTATCTCAGCCGATGGTCAGTGAAACTCTTTCACAAATTCTTTCCAAAAACAAAAAGCGATTCTGTCGTAACGCTTATCGCGGTATTCAAATTTCTGATTATTCTGATGGGGACTTTTATCGCATTAGAAATAATGGGTTTCAGTGGTTTCTTTATGAAGTTCTTAGGAAGTTTAGGAGTTGCCGGGGTGATTGCAGGTGTCGCACTGAAAGATTTAGTTTCAAGTATATTCTCAGGAATGTTGGTGAATGTTGATAAGGCCTTCAAAATTGGAGATTATGTCACGATTGGTGGCAACTCTGGGACAGTTCAGGATATTGGATTGTTGACAACTAAATTAATTACTGATGACAGCAAAAAAGTTTACATTCCCAATCAGGTGATTTTCAATTCTCCATTTTTCAATATTACAGCATCACCTCAACGTAGGATTATTCTGGATTTCGAAATTCCTGTAGGAGAAGATATTAGTAAAGCTAAACAAGCGGTTCTAGACGAAATAAAAACATTGGAACACATTGACAAAGCAGATTCAATAGATGTTATTTTTACTAATGTGAAACAAGGGTTGTTTACAATGCAAGTTAAGTTTTGGTTAGAAATTGGTGGTAATTTTACGAATGTGAAAAGTGATGCTATTATGAAAATCAATGAAAGACTTGTCAAAGAGAATATTGAACTCGTGACGCCTACAAGTATTAATATCACTAATACAACAGCATAAAAATAAAACTCAGGAATTACTTCTTGAGTTTTTTGTTTTTATTAAAATTAATAGAATCTTTTTCTTTATGAATTGTCGCAACAGAATCATCAACGGCAATATATTCTCCCATTATAAAATCTTCATTTTTTGGTATTGTGTCCTCTTCTATAATATCGACAAGTCCGGTTGTTGCAACACAATTTTCCTTTTCAGACTTCGAACAACCTATTAATAATAAGATTAATGATAATAATCCTAGCGATAATCTACTATTTTGAAGACTTAAAGGAACATAACGAAAAAGCTTTTCTTTAATCTTCACCGATTTATAATCATTAATATTCAATTGATGATTATAAAATCTTCCACAAATATTCTCATCGGATTTTTCTTCGATAATTTCTTGAATTTCCTGAGAGTTTTTTTCAGTAAAGTCAATCACACATTTGCTACAAACGGAACAAAATCTCCCTTTTTCTTCAGGTGACATCTCGTTCCAGTTTTCCGAGCAAGGATTGGGAATGCAAATTTTATTCATCAATTTATTTTAAATCAATGCATTAAAAAACCGTTCCAAAAATGAAACGGTTTCTTTATTTATTTTAAAATTTTAGCTTAAGCCAAAACTTCTTTTACTTTGTTTGCTGCTTCCTCAAGAGTAATTGCAGAGTGGATTGGTAATCCAGCATCGTCAATTAATTGCTTAGCTTCAACAGCGTTAGTCCCTTGCAATCTTACGATTAATGGAACAGGAAGGCTTCCCATTGCGTTATAAGCATCTACAACACCTTGAGCAACTCTGTCGCATCTTACGATTCCTCCGAAGATGTTAATCAAGATAGCTTTTACGTTCGGGTCTCTCAAGATGATTCCGAAAGCCGTTTGAACTCTCGCAGCATCAGCAGTTCCACCCACGTCTAGGAAGTTTGCAGGGTTACCACCAGACAATTTGATGATATCCATAGTTGCCATTGCAAGACCAGCTCCGTTTACCATACAAGCAACGTTTCCGTCCAATTTCACGAAGTTAAGACCAGCCTCGCCAGCTTCTACATCCATTGGATCTTCTTCTCTCTTATCTCTAAGTTCAGCAAGGTCTTTATGTCTGTAAAGTGCGTTGTCATCTAGGGTTACTTTAGCATCTACAGCGATAATTTTGTCATCAGAAGTTTTCAAAACCGGGTTGATTTCGAAAAGAGAAGCATCAATACCGATGTAAGCATTGTAAAGAGACGTGATGAATTTTGTAAATTCTTTGAAAGCGTTACCAGAAAGACCTAGGTTGAAAGCGATTTTTCTAGCTTGAAAACCTTGTAGTCCGTAAGCCGCATCAATCACTTCTTTGTGAATCAAGTGAGGCGTAACTTCAGCAACGTGCTCAATGTCCATTCCACCTTCAGTTGAATAAACAACAGTGTTTTTTCCAAGCGCTCTGTCCAAAAGGATAGAAACGTAAAATTCTTTAGTTTCTGACTCGCCAGGATAATATACGTCTTCAGCTACCAAAACAGAATTTACCAATTTACCTTCAGCAGAAGTCTGAGGTGTAATTAGTTGCATCCCGATGATGTTTCCAGCGTTTTCTTTAAGTTTATCCATATTTGGAGAAAACTTAACACCACCACCTTTTCCACGTCCACCTGCGTGGATCTGAGCTTTTACAACCCATCCTTGTGCGCCGGTTTCAGCAGTTAATTTTTCAGCAGCAGCAACTGCTTCGTCCACATTGTTTGCAACAAAACCACGTTGGATGTTAACCCCGTATTTTGCTAAAATCTCTTTTGATTGATACTCGTGAAGATTCATAATATGTTTTGATTAATTTTTAAATTTTATAAGATTGACAAATTTAAGAAAAATGACTTACGTTAAAAAGAAAATTATAGAAGTTTTAATGACTTAAATCACTTTATCGTTTTATAATGAGAATGATAAAACCAATTGTTCTGAATTTTATATTTAAATTCTAATTTCTGGCGCGATTTTCTAATCAAATTTTAATACTATTTTAATGTATAGTAATACTATTATCGCCAAAAGTTTTATAATTTTGAAGAGTCAAAAAAATTAGATTAATATCAATGAATTTTCAATTAAAATTCAAAGTTACAGAGAAACTCTATCTCAAAGATCCCGAGAAAAGCGAGCTTGGGAAATCTCTTGTGAAAAATGCCATAGAACTGATTTTTGAAATTGGTTTCGAGCATTTTACATTCAAAAAACTGGCAACGAAAATTGGTTCTACAGAAGCTACGATTTATAGATATTTCTCTTCAAAACACAAGCTTTTGACTTACATTCTCAATTGGTATTGGTCCTATCTAGAGTGTATTTCCCAGCTTCGGGTTTCGGAAATCAAGCTTGCGTCGGATAAACTCGATAAGATATTAGAAATCATCACGCATCACGACAAATCTTGTGTAGAGATTGAGGATTATGACCTCGCTAAACTTCACGCCATTGTGGTTTCGGAAAGTTCTAAATCTTATTTGGTAAAGGAAGTGGACGAAATTAATAAAGATATGGTTTTCAGTCCACTGGAAAATCTGTGTGCTTTTATTTCAAATATAATTTCGGCTTCTAATCCAAAGTTTCCTTACCCAACTTCTCTTGCAAGTACATTGTTGGAAACGGCGCACGATCAGCAGTTTTTTAGCGAACATATGTCAAAATTGACAGATAATAAAGATAATCAGAATCATAAATCTTATGTCCTGAATTATTTAAAATATTTAACATTTAATCTTACAAAATAAGACAATGAAAACATCACCAAATGAATATGGGCAAAAGCTCTGGCAATATATCACCAAAGAAAAAAAGGACGTCACAAATATCTATTTTTATGCGATTCTCAATGGTTTGGTTGCGCTTAGTATTCCTTTAGGGATCCAGTCGATCGTGAACTTTGTAATGGGAGCTACGATGGTAACTTCTATTTATATTTTAATATTTTTTGTGGTATTCGGAACTTTCTTGGTCGGTTTTTTCAGACTAAAAGTTTTGCAGATTATTGAGAAAATTCAGCAGAAAATTTTTGTTGAGTTCTCTATGGCTTTCACCGAGAAACTGCCGAAAGTCAATCTTTCGAGTACCAGAAAATATTACTTACCGGAATTGGTCAACCGTTTTTTTGATGTTCAGAATCTACAAAAAGGAATTTCGAAAATCCTTCTGGAAATTCCTACCGCTTTGATTCAGATTGTGTTTGGGATTTTGTTGTTGTCGTTTTATCATCCTTGGTTTTTGGCTTTTGGAGCGTTGGTTGTCCTTTCTGTAGTTATTATTTTCAGAGCTACAATGGAAAGTGGAATCAAATCGAGCATAGACGAAAGTGATAAAAAATACGAAACAGCAGCGTGGATAGAAGATGTTGCCGCATCTGTCCAAACATTCAAAATGCATTCTGATAACGAAGTTCATTTAGCAGGAACAGATAATCGTGTGGTCAAATATTTAGAAGATAGAAATGCGCATTTCCGAGTTTTGGTGTTCCAATACAAAACTATTGTAGCCTTCAAAGTGATTATCACATTGGCAATGTTGGCCATTGGAACTTATCTTATGATAACGCAACAGCTTAATATTGGTGCATTTATCGCAACTGAAATTGTGGTTTTAAGTATTATGTCAGCGGTGGAAAAATTAATTGTAAGCTTGGAAAGCTATTATGATATCATTGCTTCTTTTGCAAAACTCGATAAGATTACAGAACTAAAGGAGGAGAGTAATGGTGAAATTGAGTTGACTCAAAAAGATAAGGGAACCGAAATCGAGTTCAAAAATGTTGATTTTTCTTTTAATGAAACACATCCGATTTTATCAAATCTAAATTTCAAGCTTCAGGAAAATTCTATCACAGCAATAACGGGAAAAATGGGAGCCGGAAAATCATTATTATTGAATATGCTTTCCGGATTCTATGAGCCAAGTTCAGGAACGATTTTGTTTGATAAGATTCCTTTGAAAAATTTAGATAAACAAAAATTCCGAAGCAATGTTGGTTTGTATCTAGAAAATATGAAAGTCATCCAAGGTACAGTTCAGGATAATATACTTTTAGGAAATAGCAGAAGCAACACAGAAGATATTCTAATATTATCTGAGAAAATGGGAATTGATAACATTTCTAGTTTGTTCAGTCAAGGTTTTACAACAGAAATCAGCGAAACCGATTCTGAGCTGACATTCAGTTCAAAGAAAGAAATTCTTCTGCTTCGTGCATTATTAGGAGAAAAAAGGATGATACTTCTGGAAAACCCTTTCGCAGGAATGCCGCCGGAATTTCAGGAAAAAATGCTCAAATATCTTCAGGAAAAGAAAAAAGATACCACCATTGTTGTGGTTGCTCCAGACAAAAATTTTCTTTATAGTGCAGACCAACATTTGCATCTTGAAGATGGAACTATAAAAATGATTTCTTAAAAATTTAGAAAAAAATGGAACTAAAGTCATACGATAAAATATACCATATTCACAGAAAATCCAGAGTTAAAAGATGGTTTTTCTTTATTCTAATTGGAGGAATCATCACGCTGTTTCTTCCTTGGACTCAGAATATTAAAGTGAAAGGTAACGTTTCTTCTTTATATCAATCCCAAAGACCTCAGCAATTGAATTCTCCAATCCCTGGACGAATCATCAAATGGAATGTGAAAAATGGAGATTATGTAAAAAAAGGAGATACACTTCTTCAACTTTCCGAAATCAAAGACGATTATCTGGATCCGATGTTGGTTCAAAGAACAGAAGAACAGGTTGAAGCCAAAAAAGGCGTAAGAGATTACTATGAAGCTAAAGTTGGAACCGCTAAAAATCAACTTTTGGCGCTTAATGCTGCAAGAGATTTGAAACTTAATCAAGTTAAAATTAAAATCAGTCAGCTGAATAACAAATTAGTAGGAGAAGAAGCTGAATTAGCTGCAACTACAAACGAACTGAAATTGTCAGAAGACCAATTTGCCAGACAGAAAAAGATGTACGATGATGGTTTGGTTTCTTTGACACAGTTCCAGCAGAGAAGTATTTCTTATCAGAATGCGATTGCTAAAAAAACAGCAACGGAGAACAAAGTAGCCCAAACCAGACAAGAAATTCTCAATACTCAAATCGAACAAAATGCTGTAACACAGGATTATAATGAAAAGCTGAGTAAGATAGAAGGAGAGCGTTTCCAGAGTTTGGGAAATATAGAAGGAAGTGATGGCGACATTGCAAAACTTCAAAACCAAGTAGCAAATTACAAAGCGAGACAAGGTTTATATTTCATCATCGCATCTCAGGATGGTCAGGTGGTTCAGTTGAACAAAGCAGGAATTGGAGAAGTTCTGAAAGACGGTGAGAACATCGGAACCATTGTTCCTACAACTGTAGATTATGCTGTGGAAATTTATATTAAACCTGTCGACCTTCCACTTGTTAAAGAAGGACAACGTGTGATGTGTATTTTTGATGGTTTCCCAGCAATTGTTTTCTCCGGTTGGCCAGATTCCAGCTACGGAACTTTTGCAGGACAAGTGATTGCTTTGGAAAATAATATCAGTCCAAATGGTCTTTTCAAAGCTTTGGTGATTGAAGATAAGAATGAAAAAAGATGGCCACCAAAAATCAAAATGGGAACAGGTGTTCAAGGAATCGCTATTCTAAATGATGTTCCAATCTGGTACGAACTATGGCGAAACATCAACGGTTTTCCACCGGATTATTATGAAGTTGCAACCGCAAAATCAACAAAAGATGAAAAAGCTAAATAAAATTTTTCTTCTCGTTTTTCTGCTTTTTGTTCAGTTTAATTTTGCTCAGGATTCTTTGAAGTTATCGGCGAATGAGTTCATTTCAATTGTGAAAAATTATCATCCGTTAGCTTTGAAATATCAATTGCAGAATAAGATTGCAACGGCAGAAATTACCCAAGCTAGAGGTGGTTTCGACCCTGTTTTAGGTGGGAAGTTGGGCGAGAAAAATATTGATGGAACAAACTATTATAAACAAAAAAATCTGGAACTCGGGATTCCGACTTGGTATGGGATTGATATCCACGGAGGTTACAATTATATCGAAGGAGATAAACTGAGCAATACCGAAACGGTTGGTGGATTATACCAATTTGGCGTAACGATTCCGTTGGCAAAAAATCTTCTTTATGATAAGAGAAGAGCAATGCTCGATCAAGCCAAGTTTGCTCAGAAAATGACCGAAGCTGAACAAGCAGTTTTAACCAACGAATTACTTTTGGATGCAGAAAACAAATATCTGGAATGGGTTCAGAATTATGAGATTTATAAACTGAAGACCGAGATTATTGATATCAACAGAGAACGTCTCAAACTCACTATCAAAACGTTTGAATATGGAGAAAAACCTGCTATTGATACGATAGAAGCTTTGTCTCAGTTGCAAAGTTTTGAACTTCAGCAGCGCGATGCATTTTTGACTTTTGTGAAGACAACTCAGGAGCTTCAGTTATTTCTTTGGAAGGAAAATCAGCAGGTTTATGAGCTTTCGCAGATGATTTATCCTTCTGATGACCTTACGAATAATCTGGCTTACACCGATTATGAATTCTTGATTAATGATGTAGAATCCCGACAAATTAGTTCGCATCTTTCGATTTTATATTATAATCAGAAACAAAATATCTTGGAAAGTGAACGACGGCTGAAGTGGCAAAGTTTCCTTCCGAAAGTTGATTTTACTTATAATTTCTTCAACAAAGAAAACTACAAGGCAGATTATCTTCCGCTTTTTGATAACAATTTTCAATATGGTTTGAAGCTGGAAATTCCGATTTTCCAACGAGAAGCAAGAGCCAATTATCAGATTGCGAAAATAAAACTGAATCAGAATGAACTGGACACCAATTACAAAATAAGGGAACTCGACACCAAAATCGAAACATACAAAAACGAGATTCTGAATTACCGAACGCAAATCGACCTTTCCGAAAATAATCTCAAAAACTACGAGCGACTTTTGTCTGCAGAAGAAACGAGATATAGCAACGGAGAAAGTTCATTATTCTTGATTAATTCAAGAGAAAATAAAGTCATCGAAGCGCAAGAGAAATTCATATCCATTAGAACCAAATTCCTTAAAAGCTTCAATAAGTTGAAATGGATGAAAGAGAATTTCACTTTATAAAACAAAAAGTTCAGGCAAAACCTGAACTTTTTTATTTGACTTTTCTGTATTTTCTTTTCAGAAATTTTATATTAATTGATTGAATATCATTAATGACGACATCTTCTAAAGAATCTTGTTTTCTCTGTAATTTAAGTAAAAGTAATCTTTTTGAAAAACTCCATTCGCCTAAATACGTTTTATTATCAAGCTCGTCAAATCCCCAATAATTTTGTATTCTTTTAAAAGTTTTATCTTTATATAAAATGATACTATCCTTTTCTGTATGATTTTTATACTTGTTAGAATAGATGTTTTTTCTTGTCAAAACATAAATTGATTCAACTTTTTGACTTAGAAAAAAGTTAGATGAAATTAGAAATATGAAAACAAGAAGTTTCATTTAAAACTTCACTTTCACAAAATACCAAATCAACATCGCCCAGCTGATAATCATAAACAATCCACCAAGCGGCGTAATTGGCCCAAGGAATTTTAGATTAACACCCCAAACATCTTGGAAACTTAAGAAATAAATACTTACAGAAAACAAGAAAGTTCCTGTAATCATCAGAATAGAAATCCATTTTTCGGATGAGGTTTCGAATTTCAAAATGTAACCAACAATTAATAAAAAGAAAGCTGCATAAATTTGATATCTAACACCAGTTTCAAAGCTCTCCAATCTTTCTACAGATAATATTTTTTTGAATGCGTGCGCTCCAAATGCGCCAAGAATTACAGATAACAAACCGTAGATTCCGCCTATGATTAAAGTAAAGTTTTTCATTTTTATAATTCTCCTTTTTGATTTAAAATAATAATTCTTCCAACCAGCGTAGCGATTCCTAAGATGATAAAAAGCCAAGCAAATCTTTTGGAACTAGCAAAACCTTGATTTTTTGTCAACTTTAGAAATATTCCAAAAACCAGCATAAAAGCTGAAAGTGCAATTCCAAACATAGTTCTATTTGTTTCTCAGTTTTTCCAATTCCGAAATCACCTCGTGATGACTCACCGTTTTATCTTTGAAGTAAGTCACAAAATGCTGTTTCTCTTCTTCCGTTGCTCCAAACTGATTCAGGATATTGAAAAGGTGCATTTTCATATGACCTTTCTGGATTCCTGTCGTTACCAAAGAACGAAGCGCTCCAAAATTCTGAGCCAATCCCGAAACCGCCAAAATACTCATCAATTCCTGAGCAGAAGGTTTTCCTAACAAAGCCAAAGAGAATTTCACCAAAGGATGAAGATTTGTCAATCCGCCAACAACTCCAATCGAAATCGGTAAGTCAATCCAAAATCTGAAAATCCCATTATCTGTTGTACAGTGCGTTAATGAAGAATATTTTCCGTTTCTCGCTGCATAAGCGTGAGCACAAGCTTCTGTTGCACGGAAATCATTTCCTGTTGCAATTACAACTGCATCAACGCCATTCATAATTCCTTTGTTGTGCGTCGTTGCTCTATAAGGTTCAATTTCTGCAATTGTCACAGCACGTTTGAATTTCCAAGCAAACTCTTCGTTAGAAATTCCGCTGTCATCTTTCAAATCTTCAATTTTGCAAGACACTTCGGCTCTTACAATACAATCTGGTGTGTAATTAGAAAGAATATTCATTACAATCTGAAGCGATTCTTTTTCTTCCTGAGAAAAACTTTCCTCATTCGCAACTTCTTCTTTCAAAGTTTTCCCGAATTGCTCCAGACAAGAATTAATAAAATTAGCTCCCATCGAATCTACCGTGTCAAAACTCGCTTTCAGTTGAAAATAATTTTCCAGTTCCGAAGTTTTATCAATGAGTTTGATGTCCAAGATTCCACCGCCTCTTTTTCTCATATTGGCAGTGATATCTTCAGTAGCTTCGAGCAATTTTTTCTTCAGTTTAAAATTGAAAAAGTGAAGCAGTTTATGTGGCTCAACCTTCAGAACAAAATGTGTGTGACCTAATTTTTCTGTATTGATAATTGTCGTTTTGAAACCGCCTTTGTCCAACCAGAATTTTGCAGCTTTGGAAGCCGCAGCTACAACCGAACTTTCTTCCACAGCCATTGGAAGAGCCAAAAGTTTTCCGTCAATAAGGAAATTTGGAGCAATTCCGTAAGGCATATAAAAATTGGAAATCGTGTTTTCCGAGAACTCATCGTGAAGTTTTTGCAGGTCGTGGTCGTTATTCCAATATTGCTGTAAAATCTGCTCGTAACTTCTGTCGTTACTTAGATATTCGGAAATAAGCCAGTCTATTTTTCTTTGTTTAGAAAGTTTTGAAAACCCTTCAACAGGTTGATGATTCATATGAATTGGTTGTTTTTCTTAGTAAGTCATATGCAATCGCAACTGCGATTTCATATCAAAAATTTATGTTGGTAAAGATAGAGATTTTGGAGGATTTTGTTTGGATTGGTTTGTATATTTGTTTAGTTAATTATATGATTAATTAAAAAAAATAAATGATGAAAATATTGATTTGTTCGATTTTGTTTTTCTTACTTTTTCAAAGATTTAATGCTCAGGAAAAAATAGAATTAAAGTTTGATGGTTTGTATCAAACTAAATGTGTTTTTGAAAAAGATGAAATTGAAGGAACTAATTATTTTATTAGATTTTATCCTAATGGAAATGTAATAGAAGTCGGAACAGGGTGTGACGCTACACCACAAGATTTGGAAAGCTGGTTTAATTTAAATTCGAAAGATATTTCGATTGGAAATTATAAATTGAAAAATAAAAAAATCAGTTTTCAAACAAAAAGTATTGCAGGTGAAGTAAATTATAAAGGAAAGATTCTAGATGAAAATACAATTGTTCTAAAATCTCATAGTTTAATTAATGGAAATAGAGATAGACATAATTATTATTTCGTCAAATAAGTATTTGAAATTTTCTGTTAGTAACTAAATCTTAAAATCCTTGACTTTCTTCATTTATAGAAAACAAATCTGAAGATTATTAATCATTATTTTTCATAAATTTGATACAAATAAAAAGCAAATGAGCACAGCAGAATTAAAATCAGATATCATCAAAAGAATCCAAAATATCAAGGATTCTTATATTATTGATGAGATAAAACAACTTCTTGATTTTGAGTTGGATAATGGTATTTTTCAATTAAGTGCTGCGCAAAAACAACGATTGATTGAAGCCGAATCCGACAATGTTTTAAGTGAAGAAGAAGCCAACAATGATATCGAGAAATGGCTAAACGAAAAATAAACTGGACGGAAAAAGCCAACCTTGAAAGGAAAGAAATTCTCCAATATTGGATTACCCGAAATAAATCCAAACGATATAGCGTCAAGCTCAACAAACTCTTTGGTGAAACTCTAAAAAAAACCGCTGAAAATCCAATGATTGGAAGAAAAACGGATTTTAATGAAAACATTCGTGTCAAAATTGTTCGTGATTATCTTCTATTTTATAAATTTGATGACAAACAATTAAAAGTTCTATCAATCTGGGATGGAAACCGTGATGATAACAAACTTGAAGTTTGATAAAATCAAATTTCCTGTCAGCAACTAAATCTTAAAATCCTTGACTTTTTTCATTTATGGAATTATTTTTGACATTAATTTCTGAATCAATTCCATTTAAAAAATTAGCTTTCAAAAATGAATTTCGACCGGATCAAAGAAAAACTCGAGATACTTGCAGATGCTGCAAAGTATGATGTTTCGTGTTCTTCGAGTGGCGGGAAAAGAAAGAATAATGGAGGTCTGGGCGACAGTTCGGCAAGCGGAATTTGTCATACTTATACAGAAGACGGACGTTGTGTTTCACTTCTCAAAATCCTTTTGACCAATCATTGCATTTACGATTGCATCTATTGCGTTTCCAGAAAATCAAACGATATCAAACGTGCCGCTTTCACAGTAGAAGAAGTTGTTGATTTGACCATCAGTTTTTACAGACGAAATTACATCGAAGGTTTATTTCTAAGTTCCGGAATTTTCAAAGATGCGGATACGACAATGGAACGTTTGGTTCGTGTTGCAAAAAAGCTGAGAACCGAACATAATTTCAATGGTTATATTCATTTGAAATCAATTCCTGGAGCGAGTGATGATTTGATGAATGAAGCCGCACTTTACGCTGACCGATTATCTGTAAACCTCGAAATTCCGACAGAATCTGGTTTGAAATTATTGGCACCAGATAAAAATCGGGAAGATATGCTTCAGCCGATGAGAATTGTTCAGAAAGGAATTCAGCAATATAAAGACGAGAAAAAAATCATCCGAAGCGCTCCTAAATTTGCGCCTGCTGGACAATCAACGCAAATGATTGTTGGCGCAACTAATGAAAACGATTTGCAAATCATCAAAGTTGCAGACCATTTCTACAAAAACTATGGAATGAAACGGGTTTATTATTCTGGCTATATTCCTGTAACTGTGGACAATCGTTTGCCGGCAATCACAGCAGAAGTTCCGGTTTTACGGGAAAATCGTTTATATCAATCAGATTGGCTGATGCGTTTTTATGGTTTTAAAGCAGATGAAATATTGGATTCTGGTATGCCTTTTCTGGATTTGGAAGTTGACCCGAAGCTAAGTTGGGCCTTGCGAAATTTGGATCAATTTCCTGTCAACCTTCAAACCGCAGATTATAAAATGATTCTTAGAATTCCTGGAATTGGTGTAAAAACTGCGAAGAAAATCGTGAGCGCAAGAAAATTTCAAGTTTTGACAATAGACCATCTTAAAAAACTTGGAGCAGCTGTAAACAGAGCTAAATATTTCATTGATTTCACCTATGGTAACCCATTTCTGAAACATTTGACCGATTTGAATTTGAGAAAATTAATTATCGGTGGAAGTCAATCAAAATTTCAGAATCAGTTTTCTCAGCAATTGACATTGTTTTAATTTACTATCCATATTTGCTAAATTTAGACATAATTTGTAACTTCGAAAAAAGAATTCACAATGAATGTTAGTTTCACAAAAAAACAGGAAGAATATATTTCGAATCAAATAGAATCTGGGGATTTTCAAAATGCTAGTGAAGTGGTGCGTGATGCATTGCGTCTTCACGAAGTTTATCGTCATCGAGTGATTCAGGATTTGAAAGCTGAAATTGAAAAAGGCTGGAATGATTCTTCGAGTTCTCGTTCAATAAAAGACATTATTCAATCCAAGAAAAATAAAATAGAGAATGTCTAGAAAAATCTATATTTTATCAGAAATTGCTGATAAAGATTTGGAAGACATTTTTGATTATACTTTTGACGAATTTGGATATGACCAAGCGGAAAAATATCTTTTAGAGATTGAAGAGATTTTTCAAAATTTAATTATAAATCCACAAATAGGAAAAAAACGAGACGAAATAAAGCAAGGTTTATATAGCTTCCCGAAAGACAACCATATTATTTTCTATAGGATTTTGGATAATCACATTCGTATTGTTAGAGTTCTTCACGGGAGTCGAGATATTCCGAAGTATTTTTAAATTGTTAAAAGTTTTTATAAATCTTTTTAAAGGGACATGGTTTGTCCATACAATTTAATATTTTTGAAAAAACAAACTATGAAAACAAATTATTTATTCAAATTTCTCCTCGCTTCATTTTTATTTGTGTCAGCCTTCTTTTATTCACAAAAATATATAGTTGACGCAGATAATTTAAATGTTCGGGAAAGTGCAAATAAAAATTCACCTGTTCTTTTTCAATTAAATAAAGGTGTTGAACTTAATGCTATTCAAACAAATGGAGATTGGATTGAAATTAAGTATTCTGATAAAATAGGTTTTGTAAATAAAAAGTTTCTGAAGGAAATAAATGATAGTTCGCAGAAGGGTTTTAAATACGGATTTAATAAAGCTGTCGAAAAGATTAGTATTCCGTTATTTTGTATTGTTTTCGCAATATCTTTTCTCAAAAAAAGGAAAAGGGATGCTAGATTTTCTAGTGGTTATCGACAAGGTAAAGTAAATGAAATAAGCTTTATTATTATCCTTATGATTTCTATTTTAATTACTTTTATACTAAGTACATTCATTGCGATTTGTTTTTGGGTGGTAAATTTATTTTAAACCAATGTTTTATACTCAATCTAAATTTATAGATTTAATTTTTAATCTCCGTTTTCAAGATTTGTTATGTCCTTGGAAGTTAATTGTTGATTCTCAAAAAAAGACAATAACTTCTGAAAAGAGAAATTGGTTCTTAATAGGAATTAATAAAACTACGATTCCAATTTCAAATATTAGAAACATTACAATAAATGAACATATTTTTGGAGCTGATATTCACATCAAAATTTATGGATCATCGATTTCTACTTATTTTTTACCAAAAAAAGATGTTGCTGAAATTAGAAAAATACTTAATTTTTAATTATGGATAATAAAGTAAGTACCCGATTTTTTTTTGAAACTTGGAAAAATGTTGTTTTAATAAATAGTCAAAGACTTAAGGATAATTGGCAAAATGCTAACAAATTCACATCATTAATTAAAGGAGAGGAAAATTCTATTCTTTCATCAATTGGTAAAGTATTAGATTTAGAAGTCTATGAAAGTGATTACTATAGTTTAGATGCGATTTTTTACGACAAGGATGATTTATGTCCGAGAATAAAGGAGAATACATTTTGGTTTAGAAATATAAGAATTGCATTTGAACACGAAAATGCTTTCAACCTGAAACTTTGTGAAGAGATTTCACATTTGATAATTACAAATTGTGATTTAAGGGTTCTCGTAACTTATCCGAATAGTGTGGAAGAAGGAGAAGAAATGCTTTTGTATTTTTCTGATATAATCAAAGGAAATCGGAAAGACAAGGAATTTTCAGAAAATGAAGAAATTTTAGTAATCTTTGGCTATGAATCTGATTTTGTTTGGAATGGATATATCTATAATACAAACAGTTGGATAAATATTCAAAACTAAATTGAGATTCCTACGGAATGACAAAATTTGCGTTTATTTAATAATCCTCCAACCCTCCAACCAACCCAAAAATGACAACCCTTCTCTACGACGGAACTTTCGACGGACTTTTCACAGCGATATTCGAAATTTTTGAATACCGTTATCAAGATGTGGAAATCAAAAATAGAGAAACATTCCAGCAGGAAAATATGTTTGCAGAGATTCACGAGGTTGTGACGCAAGAAGAAAAATCTGAAAGAGTTCTCAATAAAATAGAACAAAATATTGGCAAGTCAGGAATCAATCAATTAATCAAAGTTTATCTTTCCGAAGATTCAGAATTGGAACAACTTATTTTTTCTGCGGTAAAACAATCAATAAAACACCCGAACGACAATATCCTTCAAAATTTCGCCAACGATGACATTCTGAAAATCTCAAAAATCTGCAAATCCGTAAGTCGAGAAAGACACAGAATGACTGCTTTTGTAAGATTCGAGAAAATGCAGGACGACATTTATTTTGCAAAGATTGACCCGGATTTCAATGTGTTGCCCTTAATCAGAAAACATTTCAAAGACCGATATGCAGACCAAAAGTGGATGATTTATGATTTGAGAAGACATTACGGATTGTTCTATGATTTGGAAAACTGCGAATTCTTTTATCTCGATGAAAAACTGAATCTTAACCAGTACCAAGAAAAATTCCACGACGAAGAAAAGAAATACCAAACGCTCTGGCAAAGCTATTTTACCAAAACCAACATCAAGGAACGAAAAAATACCAAGCTCCACATCCAACACGTTCCGAAACGGTATTGGAAATATCTAACCGAGAAATGGTGATTCGGAGCCGGCTCCCGCAGCAGGGATAGTAGCGGATATCCTTTTTTGCGCTGGCAAAAGCGTTGGCAAAAAGATAGCAGCGGATAGCCCGGCCGGCAGATTTTGCGTGAGCTGGAGCGTTGGGAAATCTGACGGGCTGCCCAAATTTTCATTACGATGTAAATTCTTAACTTACATCAATGTGCAGAAAATCTCAGCGGACTAAATTTGCACTATAATTAAACAACAAAATATTGAAATTATGGCAACTAAATGGTTATTAGACCCAACACATAGCGAAATCACTTTCAAAGTAAAACACTTGATGATTTCCAACGTAAAAGGAGAATTCACAACGTTCAACGCAGAGATTGAAGCAGAAGACGACACATTCGCAAACGCAAAAGTTTCGGCTATTATCGATACAGATTCTATTTTCACAAATAATGCAGACAGAGATGCGCACCTGAAATCAGCAGATTTCTTCAACGCAGAAGCTAACCCAAAAATCACTTTCGAAGCTACTACCTTTAACGGTGATGTAACTGGGAATTTAACAATCAATGGCGTTACAAAACCAGTGACGTTGAACGTAGATTTCGGTGGTGTGAATGTTGACCCTTGGGGAAACACCAAAGCAGGTTTCTCTTTCGAAGGAAAAATCAAAAGAAGCGACTTCAGTTTGACCTGGAACGCAGCTTTGGAAACAGGCGGTGTGATGGTGAGCGAAGAAGTTAAAATTGCAGGCGAATTGCAGTTTGTAAAACAATAAAAGAATACAATAGTATTTATAGTTTGAGTTTTTTAAAGTATAAACAGAGTTCGCTTTGTTTATACTTTTTTTGATTTTGAGAATAATTATTGGGGCAGCTTAATCAGCCTGTTTTTTATCCTGAGCTTGTCGAAGGGCTCCCAATTTATCACTCTGAGGTTCTCGAAAAGTCCGCTCAAGTCGGGCTGCAGATTCTACAAAAAAACACGCTTTGTTATAACCACAAAGTTTGTCATTCTGTAGGAAACCTAACAAAGTGGTTCGACGAAGTCAATCTAAATCGACTTTTATAAATTCAAATCAGCGAGAAACAAAATTTCATCAAAATTATTTCCCCAGCCCTAAAGGGAGTTAATTTTAATGAAATTTTCAAATCCGTTCTCCCTTTAGGGTTGGGGTAAAAAAGATTTGAAAAATACTTTTTACATTAATACATTCTACTTTTTACAAAAAAAATATGAATCTCAACGACCTATCAAAAATATCTGACAATTTCCGAACCACAGAAAAAATGCCGGTTCTGTTTTTAGGACACGGTTCTCCGATGAACGCCATCGAAGAAAATGTTTTTGTTCAGGGATTCAGAAATATCAGCAAAGAAATTCCAAGACCTAATGCAATTATTTGTATCTCTGCGCATTGGTTTACTAAAGGAACTTTTGTAACCGCGATGGATATGCCGAAAACCATTCACGATTTTTATGGTTTCCCAAAAGAATTATTTGAGGTGCAATATCCGGCAAAAGGAAATCCTGAATTGGCTAAAGAAACTGCGGGTTTGCTGGCTCCGGTTTTGGTAGAAGAAGACCATAATTGGGGATTGGATCACGGCGCTTGGTCGGTTCTCAGACATCTTTATCCAGATGCGGATATTCCGGTTATTCAGTTGAGTATCGATTATACAAAACCACCTCAATATCATTTTGATTTAGCAAAAAAATTATCCAAACTCCGCGAAAAAGGAATCTTGATTATCGGAAGCGGAAATATTGTTCATAATCTCCGATTGATCGACTGGAAAAATATTGATACCGTTGGAGCAGGCTGGGATTGGGCGATAGAAGCGAGAGAAAAAACCAACAACTGGATTTTGGATGGTGATTTTCAGAAATTGATCGATTATCAAAAACAAGGTACATTTCTGCAATATGCGGTTCCAACACCGGATCATTTCCTGCCGATGATTTATAGTTTGGGATTAAAAGAAAAATCAGAAGAATTATCATTATTCAACGACTCATTAATTGGCGGTTCATTGAGTATGACCTCGATTAGGATTGGATAAATACTTTTTCCGCAATGCTCCAGCAGAGCAATTTGTTAATAGCAACATCAGATAAACAAACAAAAAGCTCTGTAGGAGCGACCTGTTGATTACAATAAATTACAGGTCGCTCCTACGGAGTTTTAATTGATGATGAATTTTTATTTCTATTAATAGTTTATCCCTCTGGGATTTAGTCCAATATTTTCTCAAAACAAACGCTGTTATCAACTCCAACATATTGCCCATAATTGGGGATACTTTTATAACCGCATTTTGGGTAAAGCGCAACAGCTTCGACTTGTTTTTTTCCTGTTTCCAGAACTGTTTTTTCGTAACCTAATTCTTTAGACCAAGTTTCTAATTCTCTCAAAATTGCTGAAGCCAAACCTTTTCCGCGTTTCTCGGGAAGTGTGAACATTCTTTTAACTTCCATCGATTTTGAATCTAATTTTTTTATTGCGCCACAAGCAACAGCTTCATCATTATTAAAAATTACGACACAGTTTTTTAGTAAATCTATTTTGTTGTATTGATGATAAAAAGCGTGTTCTTCGCCATCCATCAGAGCAAGATAAATATCTAATTGTTTTACTAATTTTTGGAAGTCTGGGTTTTCGGAGGTTGTTCTGAGGGTTTTCATTTTATTGGCAAAGATTTAATAAATAGACAATCGTAAATATTTTGTTTTGCATTAAAATATTTATAAGTATCATCAAAGAATGTTATATTTCCTTTCTTCCAAACTATTCTCCAACGACAATCTCCAAATAAGAAAATAGGATGTTTTAGATTTCTTGAACCATTTATGAAATCCAGATTGAATTTAAAAACTTCATTATTACCATAAATTTCAATTGTCTCATCTTTGGAATTGGTATCTCTTTTTGATTGATTATGTGTCTTTCTAATATTTTTAACCATTCTATTTTCTCCCTCGCCTTCGATAGGAAAATCTATAAAGCCTAATTTTAACCAAAATGAGTGAGAATTTTCAGATGTTGAGTTTAAAGTAAATCCGTAGAATTTGTTTGATGTATTTTTTGAAATCTCCTCAAAAACTAATCTGCCGATTCCTTTAAGTTTAAATTCCTCTTTGATTTCTGCAGTATCAATATGAATTGTTTTATCTCTTTTAGTTAAGCAAAAAAATCCAATTGTGACATTATCGCACTCGGCAACAATCAATGTTTTATTTTTATAACTTTTATATAAACAGGATTTTTCTGTACCCCAGAAAGATATTTCGTCTACATTTTTTTGAATAGGATTAAAATTAATTCTGAGGTTTACCATTAATTATTTTTTAGAAATATTAATTCACCACAAATTTACTTTCTCTAATCAGCTCGGCAATCTTGAGAATATCTTCGCCAATCAATCTATCGTCTTCTAATTTCGGAACTACAGAACGGATGATGTCATAATTTTCTTCTACAATTTTCGAACATTTTGCAGGTCTTCTGAATTCCAAACCTTGGGCCGCAAACATTAATTCTATTGCTAAAATATTTTCTAAGTTCCCAAGAATTTGATTAAATTTTCTACCAGAAATACTTCCCATAGAAACGTGGTCTTCCTGACCTAAACTTGTCGGGATAGAATCTGCGGAAGCTGGAAAACAAAGTGTTTTGTTTTCTGTAACCAACGCAGCACTTGTATATTGCGGAATCATAAAGCCAGAATTGAGACCAGAACTTTCTACTAATAATTTCGGTAAACCATATTTTCCTTCAAGCAAAAGATAACTTCTTCGGTCAGAAATATTCCCTAATTCTGCCGCCGCTAATGAACAATAATCCAAAGGCAAAGCCATCAACTGTCCATGGAAATTACCTCCGGAAATTGATTCTACTGAGCTCAACACAATTGGATTATCGGTTACAGAATTCAGTTCTGTTTCTGCCATTTGTTTGAGATGCTCAAAGGCATTTCTACTCGCACCGTGAACCTGTGGAACACATCTCATAGAATATGGGTCTTGAACACGGTCACAGAATTCGTGTGATTTCAGATTGTCAGAATTTTTCAGAAAATTTCGCATTCTTTCCGCTACTTTTTGGCTTCCATCAAATGGACGAATCTCGTGCAACTCTTTCTTAAATGGACTTGCAGAACCGCGATAAGCTTCGAGACTCATTGCTGCAGTCAAATCTGCCAAATCCAAAAGATATTCGAATTTTGCAAGACCGGTAATCGCGTGTGCTATTATAAATTGCGTTCCATTAATCAAACCTAAACCTTCTTTCGGACCTAGTTTCAAAGGTTGAAGTTTATGTTTCTTCAGAACTTTTACAGTTTCAACAGTTTTATCATTTTCCCAAACGTGACCCAATCCCAAAAGCGGTAAAACCAAATGTGCCAATGGCGCCAAATCTCCGGAAGCTCCAACAGAACCTTGTTCCGGAACAACTGGAATAATATCCAATTCTAACATCAAAATCAATCGCTCGATAACATCTAAAGAAACACCCGAAAATCCTTTCGACAAAGCATGGATTTTGGAAATCATCATCATCTTAGAAATATTCTTGTCAATCGGTTTTCCAACACCAACAGCGTGAGAAATAATCAAATTGTGCTGAAGTTGCGCTGTTTCAGATTCTGAAATCTTAGTGTCGCAAAGTGGTCCAAATCCTGTGTTGATGCCATAAACAGTTCTGTCCGATTCTACGATTTTCTGAACATTCTGTTGTGATTTTATGATTTGGTCTTTTGATTTTTTATTGAGTTTTGCCTTGGAAGGATTTTTTAAAATCTCTAAAACATCCTGATATTTGAATTGATCGATTCCGTAAATCATCGCTGAAAAATTTTGCCTAAAAATACACTTTTCGGGAGGAATATTGATTATTGAATGAAAATAAAAAATAAGATACAGCGTTGTTATAATAAACATTATCATAAATGAAAAAACTCTTTCTATTTTCTCTTTTTTATTCCATAATTTTCACCAGTGCACAAACTCATAGATTTTTTTATGAATTGAAATATAAATCTGATTCTCTTCAGCTTGAATTTGATAAAAGAACTATGGTTTTAGACATTAATCCAAATGATGTAAAATATTATGATTATACGTTTTTAGAAAAAGATTCTCTGAATAATGCTACCAATTCTCAAAATGTTAATTGGACAAAGCAAATTCCTGTGACGAGGAAAATAAATTCTTATGAAAATATGAATTTTGTAGCCGTAGGTTTTGATTTTTTTAAATACCCAACAAATGATAATATTGATTGGATTTTAGAAAAAGAGACAAAGAAAATCCAACAATTTACAGTACAAAAAGCGACTACAAATTTTGGAGGAAGAAAATGGATTGCTTGGTTTACAAAAGAAATTCCGGTCAATGAGGGGCCATATAAATTTAGAGGATTACCTGGATTAATTTTAGAAATTCAAGATAACAAAAATCAATTTTATTTTAATCTTATAAGAAGTCAAAACTTAACAAGAACCTATGACACATCTAATATTCTTGAAATCAGATATGGTTATTCGCCAATTCTTACAACAGAAAAAAAATACATTGAAAAAGCACAACAATATTTTAATGACCCATTTTATACAGACAAACAAAAACTAAGAGATGGAAGTGTAAAAAGTTTTGAGTTTTATGGTAAAAAATATACAACAGCAGAAGAATTGAACTCTATATCAAAAGATGCACAATTAAGAATATTAAAAAACAATAATCCAATTGAATTAAATAAAGCTATTAGATATAAAAAATAGACTACGTTTTTTAATTTCTTAAAAAAAATTGATTGACTTTCTCATAATCTTATTTTAGATTCACTCAAACTTCAGTTCCTTCGCCTGCTTAATATGCGCCAAATGATGACGACAATGCCAACTGTAAATCAAAATGTTTTCTTTAAGTGAAATTCTTTCAGATTGTTCAGGATGAATAAATTCTTTATTCAAATTGTCTTCAGATAGACTTTTTAAAATAAAGTTTCAGTAAAAATACATCAAAGATTAACAACAGGCAAAACGGTTGTAAATAAAGACTTTACAGCCGTTTTATGATTTTTTGGTAATGAGGTAAAAAGCAGTAAAAAGCGAGGTTTGACAAAAGTAAGGTTACTAAAACGTTACTTTTAAATATTAGAAACAATTGTTTTAAAATACTGTATTTCAGCTTTCTGCATAGTTTTTCATATTGTTCCGTAGCTCACATAGGTTTAATTTTATCATTAAGAATTGTGAGTATGGAAA
>NZ_QNUG01000029.1 GCF_003385395.1 Epilithonimonas hispanica
CAGCATTAACTTTCATTCAGTTTGTAAATGTTTTTGTTTTCAGTAGAAAAATGAATAGACTTAAAATTGAATTAATTTAATAATGCACTACGAGTTGATTGTAATTCTTTTGTACACTTTGAATTTGCGTTACTTCCTTTTTGCTTAGATTTTGACTGTACATAGAAAGCGACAAAAATAAAGTCAAAAACCAAAATGGTTTTTTATAATTTTTCAATACTTTGGTCTAAATCTGAGATGTTCTTTTTATGTTTAATTAGATTAACTCTAATTGTTTTACAAAGTTCTGCGTCAAAAGTTATATCACAAGCTTTTGTTTGAAAGTATTCAATACCTTTTTCGTTATCTTTTACATATTTCGCATGAGCAAATTCATTTCTCATTTTAATAATTTCATTTTTGAAATCATTAATAAAATTGTCTTTACCTTCATCATCTAAAATTTGACTAATTGCAATGGCTCTTTGAGAAGAAGATATAAGTAACGGGTCTTTAAGGATTTTATCTATTCTATTTTTTTCTTTGTATTCATTTGATTTACTAGCTTTTTCTCCGTAAAAAGAAACTAAACTGTCAAAAATAGCATTCTTAACATTATCAGAATCTTTTTTGTCAAGATATTTTATGATAATTTCTAACATTTCATTTTCAAGATTACTTGCTTCTTGAATAAGTAAACCTCGCATCGGAACAATTTGTTGGAACTTTCTGATTGTTAAAGAAATCAAATCTTTAGCTTTCTCTATGATTTTTTCATAGTGTACTGTACCTGAAATTTTTCTCGTATCAACAAATGTGATTCTATCTTTCTTAATTGTATCTGCTACATCTCCTTGAGCTGAATAAAACATGATTTCTGTATTCACATTTTGTCCTCTAACTTCTTCAATGATTTTATCGCCATCTCTTGAATTTTCTTCCGTTTCATTCAAGTGATAATCCGTTAAGATTAAATCATAAGAATCATTTAAGTGCTTGAAAAACTCTTCTTCGTTACTTACTAAATTAATATTAGGTTCAAAACCTTCATTTACAATAAAGTTTTGAAGTTCTTCTGCGTAATTATCATCTATTATATCTGATTTTTTATCATCAAGCCACAAAATACTATATTCTATTTTCATAAGGCAATGTTATTTGGAAAGTTGTTCCTTCATTTTTTATTGATTGAACATTAATGTTACCTTTCATCTTTTTAACAATTTCATTTGCTTGAAATAAGCCGATTCCTGATCCATCTGTAGTAGAATACCCTAATTCAAATATCTTATCGTAATCTTCATCTGGTATATAATTTTTTCCATTATCAAATAAGGAGATTATTATATTTTCATCTGAAATAGTAAAAGAAATTTCAAATTTAGTTGCTTTTGATTTTTCCGAATTGTTTATAAAATTATCAAATAATGTTGTTATTTCTAAAGGTATAAATTTAGTTTTATAATAAATATCTTCTTGATTTTTAATATCTATTTCCATAGATAAATCAATCACTTTATCATTACTAAGGTATATTTCATTAATGTATCCTATAATGAACTCAACTAAATCTTCATTAATTTCAGTAGCTTTAAGATTAAAATTTGCCTTAGTAATATAATTGGCAATAGAATTTATTTTAGCAGATTCCAAGGAGATTACAGAAATGAATTTGTTATACTTCTCAAAACCATCTACATTTTTTATTTGTTTAAGGAGGAGTCCAATATTTCTGTTTATTCGTCCAGAAGAATGAAAAATCTGATGTTGTAAAGCAATAATTTTTTCTTTGTCAGTTCCTATAATTGAATTTGTCCAAAGATTCTTCTTTTTTTCAGCTTCTATTTGTGAATTTAGTTTTTCATTCTCTATAAGAGCTTTAATTGTTTCTTCTTCCGCTTCTTCTTTGGTTGTTTGTAAATCAGATATTTTCTTTTCTATTTTTTTGACAGAAGAAATAATTTCGTTTTTATTGAAATCTTTGTTGTTGACTTTTTCTTTAATTTCTTCGAGAATTTTTTTAGTAGAATTCTCTTCTTTTTCCTCTAAAATGTCAAATAAGTCGTCCGCATATTCTATAGAAATTAAATTTTGAGAACGAGCTAATTTTTGTACTATATTTTGAAGTGCTAATACTTTTTGAGATTCATCTAAATTGATATAGTCATCTTCTGATAAATCTTTTCCCCAATCAGAAACTTCTACAACATATCTTTCTAATCTACGCAATGTTGTATAAAACCATTCATATAATTCATTATAAGCATGAGTTTTTATTAAACCATCTCCACGACTTGAGGTTTCAACTAAATTTGAGTTGTCTCCATTTATTTCAATATAGCCAATTGACTCTCTCGTACCAATATACCTAGCGGTACCTTGAGCTTTTCTGTTGTCCATTTTCAGAGGATCTTCACCTCGTTCACCGTATGGATAGATTCTTAATCCATTTTTATAAACAAAGATATGGCCATATTCTACGGGCTGTAGCCCCATTCTTCTTGAAAAGGTGGATTTTGCAGATTGATTTAAGTAGTAAATTGTAAAATCAACCTCACTTAAATATAAATTAGTATTATGTTCTGCAATCTTGTAAACTAGTTTTCCTCCTTCAAACAATTCTGTAGAAATTGTGTTTGATGAAACTTTAGAAATAATTTTTGTTGTTTTGAAATCTAATGTTTCAAATATCAAATTCTTAACTTCACCATTTACAATTTCATTGTAGATTGCTTCTTCTGATTTTTTCTTTTTTACTCCAGCTTCTCTTAACTCTTTATCTTTATCTTGTTCGGATTCAACAATTAAATTGATTTTAAATCTGTCTTCTCCATTTTGAGAATTAGGGTTTATAAGCTTAGCTAAAGCACTTTTTAATTTAAGTAGTTTTTCTCGATTCCAGTCACTTCTTAAGCTAGTTATTTCTAATACTGTTCCATTATCTTTTTTGTATGAGCTATTATTTAATGTTTCGTGTAGTACGCTTATATTAATAAACTCATCATTTAAGTCATTATCGAATTTTTCCCAATCAGTAATAAGAGCTTCAACTTTTGCGTTTTCTTCATCTTTGATTGATTCAAGATATAAGTTAGAGCCTAATCTATCACACGAAAATCGACCGATTCCCTTAGCTCCAGCATAAGCCCTTTTTACTTTTATTTTATCCCTATACTCATAGTTATCTTCTTCTGTACCTTCTTTTTTAGCAGAATAAGCTACAAATAACCATTTGTTAATCAGGTCAGAATAATTCATTCCTTTCCCATTATCAGAAATAATTATTTTTTTGAAAGAGATATCATCTCTTTCAAAAATAATATCTACTTCATTTGCATGAGCATCATAAGCATTTTTGACAAGTTCAAAAACAGCAATAAAGTCATCATTGATTAAATCACGACCAATAATATTTTTTAATGCTGAACTTATTTTAAAGTTTAATTCGTTCTGCATTACTATAAGAGATTTTTTAAAACAATTCCAGCTTGTTCTGCGAATAATGGAGGGATAGCATTTCCTATTTGCGAATATCTAGGAACTTCTTTAGTTCTAAGTTTTCCACCAGTTGTATATTTTCCTTGAAATTGATACCAATCGGGAAAGGACTGTAATCTTGCATATTCTCTAACTGTCAATATTCGAGGTTCTTTGTAATGAATATAATCATCAGGAAGTGTCGTAATTGTTGGACTACAATTATTCCCACACAAGGGTATAATGGTATGTTTTTTAATGTTATACCTTTCTCTTATTTCGTTAGAGATATCTAAATTTCTTCTGTTTTCAGTTAATTCTAGAATATTCTTAAATTTTGCAACTGTAGAATCTTGATGTTTTGCGAATCTATGGCTATCTGGAATATCCGATTTAATATTTTTGCGAGAATATTTTTGATATTTTGATTTACTTAAACCATATTTTGATGATTTAAAACTAGGGGAGTCATTTGAATCAACTAATCCATTGGACTGTAGTAAATCAGAGATTGCATCTTCCACAGTATTTATAAAATTTAAATTTTTATTTTTTAAAAAATTGAATTTATTATTTTCCAATTCTTCAAAAAAATTATCTACTGTTTCTTGCGAAGCTTTTGGAAGATCATTCTTCATCCCTACCAAAATAAATCTTGTTCTTTTCTGCGGAACTCCAAATTCAGAGAAATTTATTAGTTTTCCTTGTACAATATAACCGAGGTTTCGTAGATTTTTTAGAACTAATTCAGAATATGCGATACCTTTCTCTTTATTCTTTTTAAATTCCATTGTAAAACCTTTTACATTTTCAAAAAAAATCAAATTAGGCTGTACAAGTTCAACAAAATTTATATAGGAATTTATTAAATCATTTCTCTCATCAGATTCATTTCTTCTACCTGCCATCGAAAAACCCTGACAAGGAGGACCTCCTGCAACTAAATTTATTTGACCTCTAAGTTTTTTAAGTTCTGATTCAAAGTTATTTAATACTTCATTGATGTCATGTGCCGTTTGAGGTAGCCATTCTGGCCACTCAAAATGCTTTCTCTTTTTAATAAGATTAAATTCTAAAGTTTTAAATGCATCATCATTCTTTTCAATAGCAAAAACACCTTTCCAACTAGAATTATGTAATCCCAATGATAACCCTCCACAGCCAGAGAATAAATCTACATATTTAAAAGTGTTCATCTATACAAAAAATTTCTCAAATTTAATTCTTTTTTTATTGTAGTATACAAATTTTGAAATGAAAATACTTTAAACTCTTCATTATTTCTTTTTTTAACATTATTTAGATGAAATACCGATGATAAAAAAACAGAAGAAGTTCTGGAGCAATGTTCAGAGAGATATTATAAATTAATTGGAGAGTAGTAGTAAAAAGTGATAAGAAAACTTTAAATACCTACGGATTTAAAAAAGTCTGCTAAAGTAATTTCTTTAGCAGAGCATATTCGCATAATGGTAATAAGTGCAATTTGATAATTTTCATCATCTTTTATCCTGCGAACTGTTTTTTCATCAATACCGTGATCTAAAGCAAATTGACTATTGTTGTCTGAAGGAATAACCCATTCATTCCTTATATATTCAACAATTTTTCTATTTACTTCAAACATAGAAACAAATAAATTGTTAATTGTTAAATAAATCTCGGACTGAAATCCGAATATCAAAACTTTTTACTATATTTGTAAGATAGGTTACAATAAATGTAACTTTGCGATACTTCAAAGAATTATAGAAGCTATTGCTTAGAATCTCAAATTCGAAAACTGGTAATTTTTAACATACGAGATGATAAGCAGGAAGCTCACGACCTAGGCGTGGGCTCTCTTATCTGTATGTAAGGTATACCAGTACCCCGAATTGGATAATGTAGAGTTCCATGCCGTTTTCTTTCGATGCTGTTCGCTCATTTCTACATTATAATCTAAGCTTGCTTCCTAACATAGTATCAGATTAATGGATACAATAGGAGGGTACGGCCTATTGAGGCTTTCGATAGCTTACTTGGGAACTTAGATTTCATTCATATTAAATTCTTTCCGGTGCCTTGTGGTCACTGCCTTAGAGCCTCACCAGTCCTTTTTCATACTTAAAGGCATCAGGAAAGTTTTTCATTGATATGATGAATCGAAACTATTAAACTTGAAATAAAAAAAATGAAAAAAGCCCATTCCCATACAGTTTGCAGACCTAAGGGAACGAGCTAGGCTCAGTATTTAATTCAGTTAAGAAAATTAAAAACCTTTACAAATCTATGAAAAAATCCTATTCTCTAATAGGGGGTATTTTCTTTGGTCTTATGTTGAGCACCGGTGGTGTTACTGTTAAGGCTCAGTCTCAGAATCAGACCCGAACCATTTCAGGGACTATAACTGCTGATGGCAAACCGCTTTCTGGTGTTGTTATCTTACAAGAGGGCAGCGATCAGTTCACTACCTCCAACTCTAATGGAACTTATCAGCTACAAGTCCGATCAGAAAATCCTATTTTATTATTTAAACATCCTAATTATATGCAGGAAAGACTACCTGTTGGTAGTCAGACTGTCATTAATCTTAGTTTAAGGCAGGCAGTAACTGGTATTGAGGAAGTAATTCTTAATGCTGGTTATTATAAGGTTAAGGAGAAGGAGAGTACGGGTAGTATTGCTAAGATTACTGCTAAGGATATTGAAAATCAACCTGTGGTTAATGTGCTTTCTGCAATGCAGGGGAGGTTGGCTGGTGTCAGTATTACTCAGAATTCTGGAACTCCTGGTGGAGGTTACGATATTCAGATAAGAGGTAGAAATTCATTGAGGACTTACAGTACAGGAAGTGTTAATGCTAATGCGCCTTTGTATATTATTGATGGGGTTCCTGTTCCTGCTGGAAATGATTTTCGCTCTGGGATGGCTTCTGCTATTCTTCCATATCAGGATACTAATCCTTTAAGTGCTATAAACCCAGATGATGTTCAAAGTATCGAAGTTCTTAAGGATGCGGATGCTACTGCTATTTATGGTTCACGAGGGGCTAATGGTGTTGTATTAGTTACGACAAAGAAAGGCAGTAAAGGAAAAACTATTGTGAGCTATAATGGGTCTTATGGAATTGGTAGAGCTGCCAGACTTCCTGAAATGATGTCAACGGAGGAGTACATTAAAGTTCGAAGACAGGCATTTCAAAATGACAATATCCAAAACATTCCTGCGACTGCGTATGATATCAATGGCCGTTGGAGTCCTGACAGAAATACCAATTGGCAGAAATACTTTATTGGAAATCGTTCTGAGCAACAGAGTCATCAGATTAATATTTCTGGGGGAACTGATAATACAAGGTTCAATCTAAGTGGTTCACACGATGAGCAAACTACTGTTTTTCCAGGTGATTATGGTTATAAAAGGAATAATGCTGGAATCAGTTTACAGCATCAAAGTCCTAATAGGAATTTTTCTGTTCAGTTTTCTTCTTATTACAGCACACAAAATAATGTGTTGCCACCTACTGATTTCTACAGGGTTTACACAACTCTTGCGCCTAATGCTCCTGATTTATATAAGCCTGATGGAAGTCTTAATTGGGAAAATAATACGTTCACTAATCCTTTAGCCGCTGCTACTCAGACGTACAGTACAGGGTCTAAACAGTTGATCTCTAATCTGTCAATGGATTATAAATTGATGCAGGGATTGATGCTTAAAATCAATAGTGGCTATACTGATAATAAGGTCAATGAAACAAGATTGTTTCCTAAAACCTTTTATAATCCAAGTACCAATATTGGTAGTGAACGCTCGGCTATTAGAAAAGGAGAAGTCAATAATACGAGTTGGATTGTCGAACCTCAGCTAAGTTATGATAAAAAGTTAGGCAATCATCAGATTCAGATGTTGCTGGGTAGCACGTTTCAGGAACAGAGAAGTACCAATCAAGTCTTATATGCATCTAATTTTCCTTCTGATGAATTGATTGAAAATTTAGGGTCTGCTCAAAGTCTGATAGTTAACAGTACAGGATCATTTACTTATCGTTATCAATCATTGTACGGACGTATTAATTACAATTATGATGGAAAGTACCTCTTAAATTTAACTGGAAGGCGTGACGGTTCAAGCCGTTTCGGTCCTGAAAGAAGGTATTCTAACTTCGCTGCGGTCGGTGGTGCTTGGATCTTTTCCAAAGAGAAATTTTTACAATCTGTTAAATGGCTGAGCTTTGCAAAACTTAGAGGAAGTTATGGAACTGCTGGAAGCGACTTGATTGGAGATTATCAGTATCTGGATACATATCAGACAGGACAATATGGTTATGAGGGTGTTCAAAGTATTAATCCTGTTAGACTTTATAACCCCAATTTTGGATGGGAAGAAACCCGTAAAATGGAAGTGGCTTTAGAGGCTGGTTTTTTAGATAATCGGATTAATGTTTCGGGAGCGTATTATCGTAATAGAAGTAAAAATCAATTGGTTGGAATTCCACAGCCGGGTACTACAGGATTTTCGACTATCCAAGGAAATCTTAATGCGACTGTTCAAAATACAGGATGGGAGTTTGTGCTTGATTCTAAGATTTTCAATCGGGATAATTTTAAATGGAGTAGTGTCATCAATTTTTCTGCTCCAAGAAATCAATTGATTGATTTCCCAAATCTTGAAGGTTCAACTTTTGCGAATACTTTAGTCGTAGGTAGATCTACTACGATTCGAAAGCTTTATCATTACATTGGAATAGATCCTGTTACGGGTATCTATAAGTTTGAAGATGTTAATAAAGACGGCAAGTTGGATATTAATGATAGGACTGTTGTTAAAGATATAGGGCTGCGATGGGATGGAAGTATTCAGAACAGTTTTCAGTATGGCCGTTGGAAATTACAGTTCCTTGTTCAGGTCATCAACCAGAACCTTACCAATAGTAAGTCTAATGCAACCAGTTTGGGATCGATGGGAAATTTGCCCGTTCAGTATTTGGATTACTGGACGCCTGATAATCCCAACGCCACCTATCAGAAACCTACTACATTGGCTAACGCAGCTTTGACCACAGCTGCAGTTAACTTCACTAACAGTGATGCTGTTATTAGTAATGCCTGGTATGTTAGACTGAGAAATGTATCACTACAATATGATTTTCCAGCAGATTTACTGAAAGTTATGAATGTGTCAGTGTTCTTTCAAGGTCAGAATCTTGCTACATGGACCAAATTCAAAGATATTGATCCTGAGCTAGTCCTCTCTGGTTACACGCCTCCTTTACAGGTTTTCTCGTTTGGTTTCAACATAAAATTTTAAATAAGATGAAAAATATAATTTTTATATTCTTTGGTTTACTAGTCGTTAGTTGCAATGAGTTCTTAGAGGTAGAGCTTCCCAAAGATCAATTAACCGCTGATTTAATTTTTAAAGATGACCAGCTGGCTAAGTCAGCAATGGCAGGTGTCTATAGATCAATTGAGGAAAAAGGATTTTTGACAGGTTCCTCAATGGGAATCAGTGCATACATGGGATGCTACGCTGATGAATTGACAGCACACGAAACAACTAATTCCAATCTTGTACAGTTTTACAGATTAACACTCAACCCACAAGCAAATCTAATTAAAACGTTATGGAACGACACATACAATCAGGTTTATTCGATTAATAGAATCATAGAAGGTCTATCTGCATCTAGTAATGTAAGTGTCGATGTCAATAATAGACTAACTGGTGAAGCTTATTTTCTTAGAGCTTTATTACATTTTTATCTGACCCAAAGTTTTGGAAATGTACCATACATTAAAACAACAGATTATAGGATTAATGCAGTGGTAGCTAAGGTGGAATCAGATGAAGTATTGCGTAAGGCGTTAGAAGACCTAAGTAATGCTGAAAGGCTTTTACCTGAACAGCTTGCTGCAGGTGCTAGAGTCAGACCAACAAAAATGGCGGTCTATGCTTTAAAATCAAGAATTCACTTATATCTTAAGGAATGGGATCAGGCTATTTTATATAGTTCGAAGGTAATATCAAATGGTAGTTATGCCTATGAAACTGATCTTAGTAAAACTTTTAAAAAGGAAAGCAGAAGTTCTATTTGGCAGTTGGAACCTGCATTAGCGGGAAGTAATACCAAGCAAGGAACATTGTTTATACTTTTGACGGCACCACCTACTCAGTTATCATTGTCCAATAGCTTTGTTAATTCATTTGAACCACAAGACCAACGTAAAACAAACTGGATTGGAACGATAAAGGATGCTCAACAGAATCAATTCTATTATTCATATAAATACAAACAGAATACTGTTACTTCGACAACACAAGAACATTCAGTTGTCCTGCGAGTAGAGGAACAGTATCTCATACGAGCGGAAGCTTACATCAAAAAACAAATGATACAAGAAGGCTTGTCAGATCTGAATCTTATCAGGAATAGAGTGGGGCTACCCTCATTAACTACTGTTGACGGTCAGGCTCTTTTAGTTGCTGTTATGAATGAAAGAAATCACGAGCTATTCACTGAATTTGGACATCGTTTTTTTGACTTGAAGCGTTCTGGTGAACTTACCACTGTCATGCAGATCGTTAAAGCTAACTGGAAAGCAGACTATCAAAATCTGCCACTACCTGAAAGTGAACTGTTGTTAAACCCAAATCTGCTTCCTCAAAATGATGGTTATTAAAAAAATATTAGTGTTTGTTGTTCCTTTGTTTATTTCCTTTTTTAAAGGACAGATAAACGAAGATTCTATTAAAGCAATTAATAATTTATACGCTCAATATTATACCAGTGCTGTTTTGACAATGAGTCCAACACATAAGTGGGCTATAATAAGTGACAAGAATAGCTATGGTTTGGAACGTGCTCACTTAGTACAGCTTCAGACTGGAAAATCTGAAGATATTCCTTTATCTTATAACAATTACTTTTTTGGTGATAATCTGCTAATAATTCAAGAGAACGAACGTACCATTGTTAAATCACTTAAAAACAAGAATACAATCCAATTAAAAGGGAACTATCTCTACGAGGCTTTTGATAAGGTAGGGAAACTTTTATTTTATGATAGGTTGAAAAAAGAACTATTACTATTTGACAGCGCAGGGAATAAACTGAGATCATATGAAGATATCGAAAGTATAGGGAAATCACATGAGCAATCTCAAATCGTATTCCGTAATTCTTCACAGACTTTTAAATTTGATCTAAAAAAGCTTGAACTCACTCAATGGAAATCCGAAGATAAGGTTTATTGGCAACGCTTATTAAATGAGGATGTTATAAGTTTAGAATCTAATGGTCAGAATTATCTAATTAGGCATTATGGTAAATTGAATAATATAAAGACTAAAATACTACATATCCAAGAGGGCTTTTATCTTGACAGCTTATCAACAGCAAAAATGACATTAAAGCAAAATCGTTATTTGATCTTACCTTTAGTTAAGAAAATCGATAAGTCTAAAGTTCAGCAGAGTTTGATTTTGTACACTAATCAAAATGCCTATTATAAAACCCCAATGAGCCAGATGGCCGTTTTTGATTTGACTGAAAGTAAATGGAAGCGTTTGCCTGAGGGTTCTGATTTTTTTAGCAGACAGATTCTATTGGATGATTTTGGAACAATAATGTCATTTGATCCGTCCGTAGACAAAATAGAGAATGAAAGTAATGTTACTCATCAGATGACAATTGAGAAAAAGTTCGGAGAAAGCAAAATTATGATAGATAATTCTCACGAGAGAAAACAGAATTACTATTATGATGGATTAACAAACAGGATGATTTATTTTCAAGACCAAAAATGGAAGATTGAAAACCTAAATAACGGTTTAGTTTCCGAGATTCCTTTCGAAAAGCCTTCAAATTTCACAAGCTGGGTTTACAATGGTCTTTCAGATTATAGCTCAGGAAATGCATATTCTACAAATAAAAAAGGATTTTGGATTATTAGTGATGGATACGATTTGTTTTTGGTTGATTTAATTCATGTTACCGCAAAAAGATTGACTTTCGGAAGAGAAAAGGACATAAGTTTCTCTATTCAGGAAGATTTTAGAACCAAATACTTAAATGAATCATATTGGGATATACCAAAGATTCTACAAGTGAATATGAATCGAAAGTTAATCTTAAAAGCTTTTAATACGACTAACTATACTTCTGGTATTGCCGAACTTGATATTAAAAATTTAAGGCTGAAAATGTTAGCGACATTGGACGATGTGATACAAGAAGTTTTTGTCACAGATGAAAATATTACTTTTACAGTCCAATCGTATAATCAGCCTCTTTCAGACTTGAACCAATCTCCATTTGATTTTCTTACCGCAATAGTCTGGCATTTTGGTCCCTTTTGATAAGGGATGCTGTGTTTTAAAATTCCCCATACTTTCCCAGATACCACTTTTAGGACATGGTGAGCCGGTGGAAACTGTAATGGATGTATGAGGAATCATCTTTTCAATGTTTATTAATTATTTTAATTATTTGGATTGATTCTCCAATTGTCTCCATCTCTTACTGGTGGGTCAGGATCTACAATCGATGTTTTTTTTATTGTTGAATCACTGATTGACTTATTGGAAAATGCTTCGCTATTGTAATTTTCCGTAGCTAAATCTTCATCTCGATTGTTACAATTTTGAACGGCAAATGTAAACGCCGTTAAACATAAAATTGGGATAAATTTTTTCATTTTAATTAGGTTAAGTTGAAATTATCCCGGCCGGATTATTTAGAATTCTGAGATCAAAGGTAGACGGCTTTCAGACTACAAAAAAAACCTTGTAGTAGCGATTTTAAAATTAATACGAGTCAATTTTAAAATTGATACGACAAAAAAAGCGCTTAAAAATGCTAATAACGTATGATTACGAATGATTTGTTTCCAAAATTAGCGTATAGTCATCGTTAATCGGCTATTTAAAGACAAAATGACTATTTTTGATTTGGTGAGGTTCTAAATATAGCTTATGCAAAAAGGTTTATTCTTTCTTTTCTGTTTTTTTGTTTTTTCACAGCATTTTTTTTCGCAGAATAGTGAAGAAAAAATCTTCAGCGAAATCAGAAAAACTTACGAAAAAAAAGCAATTGATGATGTCGATGCAATGGTTCAAGTGTGTCGTTTTATCGGCCAGGCAAAACGTACCTCTAATGTGATCAGATTATTGCAAGGATATCGTGATGGAAGACAGTTCGATAAGAACAACAAGTTAGCTTATGCCGATAGTGCTATTGCCGTTAGTCTAAAATATGGAACTAAGAATGATATTAGCAGAGATTACCTTAGCAAAGGCATTATCTATTATTTTTATCAGAAAAAGTACAAACTAGCCTTGGATGAATATCTCAAAGCATACAACTATTCAAAAGGTTCAACAGATCAATATCTTCAGCACAAAGTGATTTACCATTTAGGGGTTGTCAAAGTTCATTTAGGATACTACGAGGAAGCTCTTGAGCATTTTCAATATTGTAATTCATTCTATAAAACTAAGTTAAGTAGTGCACTTCTTGAAAATGAAAAGTTCAACTACAAAAAAGCTTACTATAATAGTCTGCATCAGCTTAGTGTTGTTAACAGATACCTGAAAAATTTTAAGATTAGTGATAGCTTAAGTCACTTGGGATATCAACTAACATTACATGATAACGACTTTAAATTAGAAAATAGCTATTTTCTGAAGTGCAAAGGAATTTCTAAGTTTCATACTAAAAACTATTCCGAGGCTTTACGTGATTTAAAGCAGTCTTTAACCGTTATTCAATTAAAAGGCGATTTTGCTTGGGCTTCTGTGATCTATTATTACATGGGTAGGGTATATATGGCACAAAATGATAAGAAGAATGCAATTGCCAGTTTTAATAATATAGATTCTATTTTTGTAAATCATTACTATATTGTACCTGAGGTTTATAGTAGTTATAATTTTCTGATAGAAAATTATAAAAATAACAATCTCAAAAAACAACTTTATTATACTAATCAACTGCTAAAAGCAGATAGTGTGATTGCTAAGGATTATGTCTATTTATCATCAAAGCTTCACAAAGATTATGACAGACAAATTTTAATTGATAATAGCGAATCACTTGAATTAACTGGGAAAAATAGATTTAGAGTTGCATTGTTTGTTATTTTAATTACTGTTTTACTTCTGGTCTTTTTTATACTTCGGTATCGAAAGGATTTAAAAATTAAAAAACAATATTACCTCCTTCAGAAAAAACTTTCTGACCAAATTACCCAAAACATTGTTACTGTAGATGAAGAAGCTCCTCAGTATTCTTTAAGAAAAACTTTTCTAGCACCCGAGATAACATCACATATTGAAACTAAACTTAAAAAATTTGAAACTGAACTCCAATTCAGAAAGAAAGGATTGACTCAGAAAAGTATTGCTGCAAAATTAGATACAAATTCTCATTATTTATCAATTTATATTAACGAAAATAAGGGAATGAATTTTAATAAGTATATGGCATATCTGAGAATCAATTATATTACAAGTCTTTTAAACAGTGAAAGCAAGTATCTTAATTACCGGATGGATGCGCTAGCTGAAGAATGCGGAATTGCTTCCCGCGCAAATTTTTCAAACTTGTTTTATGAGATAAACGGAATTAGACCTGGTGACTTTATTAAGAAGCGAAAAGCCGAACTTGGAATAAGCTGATATAGGCTTTCATAAAGGAATTTTTGTAAATTTCTGAAAAAAGGACATGGTAACAAAAACTATTTTTAGAAAAACAAACCAGCTGTATGAAGAGCTTGATGTAAAAATTAATGTATTATGGAAGGAAAGAAATGACATTGTTTTAACAGCTGAAAAGTCACTAATCTTTGTGGATGAATATGTCCGGAGATTAAAAGCAATGATATCTGTTCATCATTTTGAAAATGTGGCAGATGAAATCTATTTTTTTAAGGAACTAAAGCCGCTATTTATTTCTAAGTTTATCTATTATTCTAAAGTACTGGAGATTGAGGCACTAAAACCAAATGCTGACAATAAAACTTTAAAAGATTTTTACGAGACAGAGCAGGTTAAATTGCAGATATTTTATAACGACAATTCTGAATTTTATAGCTATTATAGACGTAAGGCTACTTATCTGGATCATAAATATTTTACCAGAAAATCCAATGATCTTAAAATGAGATTGTCGTCTAGTCTTTATGACCTCGATGAACAGTTTACAACTTCTCACGACAGTAAGGTGTCAATCATTAAGGCTGACGAACTTTTGCAAAACTATTTTACAGAACAAATCAGAATAATCGAAAATCCCAAAAGCGATTTATCTAATTTCGATTCAAAACTATCTTGGTCTTCCTCGAAGGTTTCTTTGCTGGAAGTTTTGTATTCTTTGCATCTTACTCAATGTTTTAACGGTGGAAATATTGAATTTATCGAAGTGGTTCGGGAAACCGAAAAGATTCTTAGGGTAGATCTTGGTAATTTCTATAAAACAATTGGTGAAATTAAAAGTAGAAAATATAACAGAACAAAATTTCTGGAATTATTGACAAATAATCTTAATAAAGCTATTGATGATAATCTTTTCTGAAACAAAACTTCAATTTCTATCAACGAGTATCGTTGAAATTATTTCTTAAATAGGCTTTCTAAAGTAATTGACAGAGAATCGTTCGGTAGTTACGAAGAACTACCGAACTTTTTTTTTGACTTTTTCTAAACTTTGTCATAGAAATATTTAATGATTATGACAGTTCCTTTAAACATGTTAAAATTTGATTCGTCAATTCGAGTGTTTTTTCGCAACAAAGTGGAGAAAAAATGTATCGAGAATAGAATTGGTCTTCAAAATACAAACTTATCCATACGTTTCGGCTGAAGTGGACAACTTTAATTAGACCTTTTAAAATGTTGATTCGTCAATTCGAGTGTTTTTTCGCAACAAAGTGGAGAAAAAATGTATCGAGAATAGAATTGGTCTTCAAATGACAAACTTATCCATACGTTTCGGCTGAAGTGGACAACTTTAATTAGACCTGTTAAAATGTTGATTCGTCAATTCGAGTGTTTTTTCGCAACAAAGTGGAGAAAAATGTATCGAGAATAGAATTGGTCTTATGACAAACTTATCAATATGTCTCATCTAAAGCAGTCTACTCAAACTGATGAAAATACATCAAAATGCACCATGGGTTTTGAATATAATTTTTTTAACAAGTCTTATTCCTCATTTTGCAAAATAGATAATAACCAAAAACAACCAGATATTATGTACTACATCAAACATCTCACAGATTTTTTCGAAAAAGTAACGCAGGACAAAATACTCAATCCTACACACATAAGTTTATACATAGCTTTATTCCAGTTATGGAACTTCAATCGTTTCAGAAATCCTATAAGCATCTCAAGGGATGAGGTTATGAAGATTAGTAAAATCAGCTCCAAAGCAACCTATCATAAATGTATTAAGGAGCTTCATGCAAGGGGATACATAGATTATCAGCCATCTTACAATCCATTCCGGGGAAGCCACGTAGTGATGTTTTATTTTACTGACAAACCTAGACAAGAGGTAAAGAAATCCTAATTAGATAATTAATTGTTTTAGATACACAAAAGGAATTGGTTAGCATTAACTTTTGTATAGCTAATACATTTTTAGGATATGAGCTTTAACATAGAAATGATAGGATATTGTACTACGTTTTTTATAGCAAAAGCCTCTCATATATTGAGAGGCTCTTCTATTCCATAACTTGATAGGATTATCTCTGGAACTTGTTTTTAATATTTCTGATAAGAAATTTCACCATCAAAGTAGCTGCAAAACTCGATATGCCGCCCACAGACGCCAATACAATGGTCTTGACGACATCTTCGCTGGGAACATTCACAAACAGAGTTAATACAGTTCCGAATGCGGTACTTACTTTTGTTGAGTTATCCACGTAATTCATAGCAAAATTGATTTAATGGACTAATCATCACGATGGATAGCGGTTTGACTGATTGCTGATGCAATACCGCCCGCAACAGCAAGGTAACCTGAAACCGTTATAACAATAGTAGGTAGCGAGATGGGGGCTGTAGCTATAACGCCGCTAACTGCAGTCATTAGCAAACCTATGTTTCTTATCATTTTAAAGAATTTTGGAGTAGGCTCCTGGATTCTTTCAATTACTTTTTTCATTGAACATCTTTTTAATGGTTAATTTAATTACATGTCCTTTCTCTAGATGCGGAAAAATGACATCTTTCAATCGTTCAAAAGCAACCCGTGATTGGATGCCTTTTCCTTCGCCGGTCAGTGTCGTGACCGGAGCAATACAGCCATTCAATTCTTTCAGCGCATCATTGGCGGGATGAAACAGGATCAGGTCTCTGTTTTTAACCGCAACAACTTCCAGATGCCATTTAAATTTAGGGCTGTAACGTTTTCTGATGACGTAAGTACCCTCGGGGATACAGGAAATTCTTCTCTGATTTTCTAGCCACGGCAATTCTATAGTTTTACAGATTTCATCACCATTATAGGACAAAATGCCGTTGGTTCCCGAAGAAAAATACTCCCTTTCTAATACAAGCTCCATGATCAGCCTATAACGTCCACGAGTTTCAAAGCATTGTAGGTGCCATTCTTTAGCGGGTAATTTACGCCATTGACTTGCTGGTAGAATTCTACACCAAGTGCCAGAAAGAGCGGATGGGTAGAGCCTTCAGTGAGTTGTAATGGGATATCCAATGCAGCGGTAAGAGTACTATCCCAGAGCAGAACAGCGGATTCTCCGGTGGGAGCAACATAGCTCTCATTTTCAAAATCGATTTCCATCGCGGCTGCAGTCAGTTTAAAATGGGTAGTACCTCCGGGGGCTGTTATCATTTGGTCTGGTACAAAAGGTGCGAAAGATACACCGGCTTCGCCGGTTGCTCTGTCCAGTGTCTTCTCCCACGGAGCATAGAGGGTATTTCCAAGTTTTCCATTGGAGTTAAAATCGAAACCGATAAGGAGTTCTGCCTCTCCGTCGATGACGTTTCTCAAACCTCTCGGATTGATGGCGTCCATCTGTACCACTTTAATCATTTCCTTGGTCAGCCGGCTTACCATTCTGCTGTCATTGAGATTTTGCAAAAGTTGACGGATAGAATTTCTCAGGACTTTTCCGGCCTTTCCGGCTCTCCCGAATTCAGCGCCATTTTCTCTGGTTCTTTGAAAAGCAGGGTCGGTTCTGATTCTGTCTGCAGATATACCGCCTTTCTCTCTGGCGAGGTAGCCGTCTTTGGATTTATAGAAGGTAATGCCTCCTATAGTACCGCCTAATTTTATAATACTTCTTTGTCTTGCCATTGTTTTAAAATTTTAAGTTAAAAATGGGGTTAATTACACTTCAATCATTTTTTCGTTGCAACAGTTTTGATTGATTTCTCTTGCAAATTTTAGCTTAAAAAATAGACCGTCAAAGACTCTGGTGTTCCATATGTCCCAAATTGACATAGATGTCTTGATGAAGCAGAAAAGACCTGAGAAAAATTGTTTAACTTGCATAGATTAGAATAGATAATCCTAACCAAAGGCATACATAGTGTATGGAAAAGAAAATGAATAGGGTTTGCATCTATCCAAAAGACATACAGCTGATAACAGGCAAAAGTTATCGCCAGAGTACAAGATTGATGCAGAAGATCAGAAAAGATCTTAGCAAACAACCCCACGAATTCCTGACAATCGAAGAGTTTTGTTCTTATTCAGGAATCAAATACGAGCAATTAGCTCATCTTATTTTAGGATAAGATTGAAAGTGAAAATTGTTATTTTATCTTTTTACTTTTTCATATCAATTACAAACTTGTTCAAAAAGAAGGCTGTTTTTTAAGCTAGATAATTTCCAAATTTGAAAGAAAATCTCTACTTTTTATACGCGAAATTTTTATATAGGATTTACCACTTTTTACAAATACATTATTTAAGATCTTTCACAAGATGCTTATCAATAAAGAGATGAAGAGAAGGTGAAAAAGTCCTCACTCTTCGCAAAATGACTCTCAAAAATTAAAGCCTTTTAATCAAGAATTCAAAGCTTTTTTTTATTAAACTTATGTTTAATTTTTAATTAATTTAACAGTGATAATTAACATATGTTTATCAAAATAGTGTGAACCAATTAATTATATTATCTTTGCCATAATGTATATATAATTGTGAAGCTGCTGGATTCTTGTAATCCAATTGCCATTCGTTTCACTTAGCTATTTTACTGTAATGATGGCTTGCAGTGTTTTATCTCTCAAACTATATGAATGCACTAGCATTGGATTTACCTACGGATTCTTATACAGAGTTCCTTAACCGTTTCAAAACCTCACTCTCATCTCTTTTTCAAAAGGAAAATATAGATCAATTAAGTCTTTCCCGAGGTTTGCCAGCTAATGTTTGGAAGGAGATTTTTAATTTGAAACCATTATCTGTTGCTATTCCAAAAGAATTTGGAGGTAGAGGAGTGAAGGTGAAAGAATGTTTAGGCGTTTTATCTGCAGCCTCTTACGAATCTTTACCATTGTCTTTGACATTTGGGATTAATATTGCACTTTTCCTAGAGCCTTTGGCAAAATATGGTAATGAAATTATAAAAGGAGATATCTTCAAACATTTTTTAGACTACGGTGCAATGGGCGGGTTGATGATTACCGAGCCAGATTACGGAAGTGATGCGCTTAGTATGAGAACTCAGAACGAACTTAAGGATAACAAATACCACATCAAAGGAACAAAACACTGGCAAGGTCTTACAGGTTTAGCCAACTATTGGTTGGTAACTTCAAGAAATATCAATGCTGATGGTAATCTTGCGAGAGATGTAGATTTCTTTATAGCAGATACACACAAACCAGAACAAAATATTGAAGTTCAGGAATATTATGACAATGCAGGTTTATATATGATTCCTTACGGTCTTAATAAACTTGATATCAAAGTTCCTCAAGAAAACAAACTGATTCCAGAATCTACAGGTCTTAAACTGATGCTGGATTTGCTTCACAGAAGTAGATTACAATTTCCGGGAATGGGAATGGGATTCTTGAAAAGAATGATGGAGGAAGCAATGACGCAGTGTAAAGAAAGAATTGTGGGAGCTTCTAACTTATTCTCTTTGGATCAGGTTCAATATCAATTGGCAAAATTACAGTCATTTTTTACGCTTTCTTCTGCAATGTGTGCAAAAAGTACATTAATTAGTGGAATTGATAAAGATGTTTCTGCTAGTGGAGTACACGCCAATAGTATGAAAGCTTTTGTGACAGATATGATGCAGGAAGCTGCTCAGATTTTGGTGCAATTGTCTGGAGCCAAAGGTTACAGATTGAGCCATATTGGCGGAAGAGGAATTATGGATAGCCGTCCTTTCCAGATTTTTGAAGGGTCTAATGAGATGCTTTATACTCAGATTTCTGAAGGAATCTTGAAAGATATGAAGAAGAAGAAAACAGAAAATCTGGCGGATTATCTTGCTATTAATGAGATTACTAAAGAGGCTGCTAAGTTATACCAAAAAGAATTGGACTTTACAATCAGTAGTCCACTTTCTCAAAGAAAAATGATTGATCTAGGTAAAATTATTTCAAGAATTGTGACTGTAAATGATTTGACAGATCTTAATAATGCAGGCTTCAATCAAGAGTTGACAGATAACTCTATAGAGATTGTAAGACAAGAGATTGTGACGCTTGTAGCATCTTTCAATCATCATAAGAATATCAGCGCACTGTGCGACACAAGCGAAAAAAGTGATTGGATGGACTTTTTCTAGTCATATCCCAATACCATAGATAAAGACGATGCCTCTAATTTTTAGGGGCATTTTCTATGTCTCACATATTTGTCGTATATTTGCACTATAATTTCTAAACGGTTTTCTGTATCTGCTGATGCAACGTTTTCTTTTGTTTTGTGTTCTCGGCCTTGGTTAATGTTTTTATTGGCGACACAATCTCTCTGAATAGTAGAAACAGAATAACTTTTTAATCTTATTAGGAATCGATTTTCAAATTCCATTAATGAAGATTTATTCTGAATTCATTTAATTCAATTTCAGAACATTAATTTAAAATAACAACCAATAATTTATGGCAGATTCTTTCTCAAAAAAAGAAAACTTCAAGAAAAAACTTCAAAAACAAAAAGACAAAGCACTTCGTCGTGAAGAACGAAAAACTAATAACGACAAAGGAAAAGAAACCGAGTTTATGTATGTTGACGCATACGGAAGATTAACTTCTACACCACCAGAAGAAAGAGTAGAGGTTGATTTGGACGATATCCAGTTAGGAGCAGCTCCTGTGGAAGCAGAATCTCCTATTAAAACAGGAATTGTAACTTTTTTAAGTGATAAAGGTTACGGTTTTATTACGGAAAATAAAACTAATGAAAATGTCTTTTTCCATAGTAACAACTGTGCAGTACCGGTAAAAAAAGGAAACAAAGTATCTTTCGAAAAAGAAAGATCTCCAAAAGGTTTTTCAGCAATCAATATCGAACTAGTAAAGTAATAAATAAAAGTTATTCATTCTTTGGATAATCTTTTATACACTAATTATAATATTCAACCGGGTTTATCCCGGTTTTTTTATGCCCAATTAATAAGGACTATTTTTTTATTTAAACCTTATTTTAAATACAGAACATTCGTATATTTGTTTCACGCTTTAGGGGTATTCTGAAAAGAATTGAGAGAGTCCCTTTGAACCTGATACGGCTCACACCGACGTAGGGAAAAGCAGGAATGCATCTTTTGATGTTTTCTTTCTTATTCTATTTGTTTTCCTAAAGCTTATTTTTAATTAAAATTAAATGGAAAACAACCTTTGGAATTACATTCAATCTGTAAAAAAACAATCGCCGCTTGTTCATAATATCACCAATTTCGTGGTAATGAATAATACTGCCAATGCGCTTTTGGCAGTCGGAGCTTCACCGATTATGTCTCACGCAAAATCTGAAATCAAAGAAATGGTCGCCATTTCGAATGCTGTCGTTATCAATATCGGAACACTTGATGAATATTGGTCTGAATCAATGTTGATTGCTGCAGAAGAAGCTCATCGCACAAATAAAACTTGGATTTTAGACCCAGTCGGAGCGGGCGCAACTTCTTTCAGAGATGAGGTTTTGGCAAAGCTTTTACAATTCAAACCAAAAGTTATCAGAGGAAATGCATCTGAAATTATCGCTTTAGCCAAAGCCAATAAAACGATTACAAAAGGAGTTGACAGTACAGCAGAAAGTAACGAGGCAATTAATGCCGCAAAATATCTTGTTGAAAATTATCAATCTGTAGTCTGTATTTCGGGTGCAACGGATATTATTATTGATGAGAAAGAAACTTATTTTGTTGAAAACGGACATCCATTAATGACGAAAGTAACGGGTTTGGGGTGTTCTGCTTCGGCAATTATTGGAGCTTTTGCTGGGATTTTTGAAAATAAAACCGAATCTACTGTTGCTGCAATGTCGCTTTTAGGAATAGCCGGAGAATTAGCAGAAAAAATTTCAAATGGATCTGGAAGTCTTCAAATGAATATTTTAGATAAGCTTTACAATATTTCTGAAAAGGAATTTTTCGATAACGTAAAAGTTTCTAAAAAATGAGTTTAATTCATTCTTTTCCTTACCAATTATATCTTGTGATTTCTGAAGCTGATTGTAAAGGACGGAACTTTCTTGAAGTTGCCGAACAATCAATTTTAGGTGGTGTAGATATCATCCAATTACGGGAGAAAAATGCTTCCGACCAAGATTTTCTGCAAAAAGCAATTCGTCTGAAAGAAATTACCGATAAATATGGAATTCCTTTGATCATCAATGATAATACTTTCGTAGCCAAAGAGGTCGATGTTTTCGGAATTCACGTTGGGAATAGTGATACTCAGCCAACAGTTTTGAGGGAAAATTCATTTCAAAATAAAATGATTGGTTATTCTATTGAGTATTTAGAACAACTTGAAAACCAGGAAACAATTGTTTCGGATTATTTGGGAATCAGTCCGGTTTTCAGAACAGACACTAAAACCGATACCATAACAGAATGGGGATTGGAAGGTTTAATGAAAATCAGAAAACTGACGGAAAAACCATTGGTTGCCATCGGAAATATCCATTTAAAAAATGCCAGAACTGTGATGGATGCAAGAGCAGATTGCATCGCTGTAGTTTCAGAAATATGCAGTGCTGAAAATCCTCAAAAAGCGGCTTTTAATCTAAAAAACGAAATCAATAAATGAAACGCCAAACGGAAAACATTTTTACTATGGAAAACAAAAATAGGCGTTCCATCTGACCTTAATAAAAAATAAAATTGACAGATGAGACAATACAAATATCCATCAGTTCTCACGATTGCAGGTTTTGATGGAAGTGGAGGCGCAGGAATTCAGGCTGATATAAAAACCATTTCAGCGTTGGGATGCTATGCAACTTCAGTTTTGACGGCTTTACCTGTGCAGAATACACAGGGTGTAAGAAATATTTTTTCTATTCCTGTTCAGGCCGTTTCAGAACAAATTGAATCCATTTTAGACGATATTTTTCCTGAAGCCATCAAAATCGGAATGGTTCACACACCAGAATTGGTTGAAACCATTGTGGAAACTTTAGCCAAATATAAAAAAGTACCGATTGTTTTTGACCCAGTAATGGTGGCAACAAGCGGACATCGGCTGATTGAAGAAGAAACCATTCAGACTATTATCGAGAAACTTTTCCCAATTTCAGATATTATCACGCCGAATATGGATGAAGCTTCCATTTTAGCCAATATGGAAGTGAAAACTTTAGAGGATATGAAAATTGCCGGAAAAAACATCAAAAAATTAGGCTGTAAGCATATTCTGCTAAAAGGCGGACATCAAACAACCGAAAAAATTACCTCTCTATTTTATAGTAATAAAGAGGGTTTTCAAACTTTTGAATCTTTAAAATTAAATACAAAAAATACCCACGGTTCGGGTTGTACATTGTCATCCGCAATTGCTTCTTTTATAGCCCAAGGAAAATCTATGGACAGAGCTGTTGCTTTAGCTCAAAATTATGTTTCAGAAGCTATTCTTGAAGGAAGCAACGTCCAAACCGGAAAAGGAAATGGTCCTTTGAATCACTTTTTTAATCCTCAAAAACTTATCAAGAATGAATTGGTCTGAAAACGCCTGGAAATCAATTGAAAATATTTACAACAACATCATCGAAATGTCTTTTATTAAAGAATTATCAGATGGAACTTTAGACAAAGAAAAATTCCAATTTTATATTGCTCAGGACTCTTTGTATCTGGAACATTTTGGAAGAACATTAGCTTTAATCGGAAGTAAAGCGCATCAGATTGAAGACGCTTTGGCTTATATGAGATTTGCCGAAAATGCAATCGTTGTGGAAAATGCTTTGCACGAATCCTATTTTAAAGAATTTGAGATTTCAAACAAAGGGATTTTACAGCCTGTTTGTCATCATTACATTCATTTTTTGAGAAGTACAGCCGCTTTTGAACCTGTTGAAGTGGCTTTAGCAGCTACTTTACCTTGTTTTTGGATTTATAAGGAAGTCGGAGATTACATTCTGAATCTTGAAAAAACTTCAGAAAATCCTTATCAAAGCTGGATAGAAACATACGGCGGAGAAGATTTTGCCATTGCCGTTAAAACTGCCATCGAGATTTGCAACAAAGCCGCTGAAAACACAACTCCCGAAATAAGAAACCGAATGAATGAAGCTTTTATCACCGCTTCCAAACTCGAGTTTCAGTTTTGGCAGGCTGCTTATGATTTGACAATTTGGGAATAATTTAAACCACAAAAGTCACAAAAGGAAATCTACAAAAAGATAACCAAAAGAGCAAAAAGATAATGTTTTAAAACAGATTCCTTTTTTGAACTTTTATACTAAAAAAACAAAAACTTTTGTGACTTTTGTGGTTTTAAAATTTTATCATTTTTAAACAGTCTTTTAAATCAATTCAAATTCCTATACTCATTGGGACTCACCCCAACTTTCTGCTTAAACAACCTCGTAAAATGCTGAGGATATTTAAACCCTAAACCATAAGCAATCTCACTAATCGATTTTTCATTATCAAAAATCCTTTCTTTCGCAATATCAATCAGCTTGAGCTGAATATATTCCTGAGCAGAAATGCCGGTTTCTTTTTTAATTAAATCTCCAAAATAATTGGCCGATAAATTCAGTTCCTCCGCAAAAAAATTAACGGAAGGCAAACCAATATTTTGAGGTTTATCCGATACAAAATAAGTATTGAGAAGCTCTTCAAACCTTTGTAAAATTCCTTTGTTGATGTGCTCTCTCGTGATAAATTGTCTGTCGTAAAAACGGGTAGCATAATTCAGGAAAAGCTGAAGTTGTGAGATAACCAGTGTTTTGCTGTGTTTATCGAGATTTTGTTTTAGTTCGTTTTCAATTGTATCAAACATATTCACCACCATTTCTCTTTCTTTTTCGGAAAGATGCAGAGCTTCGTTTGAAGCATAAGAGAAAAAACTGTAGTCATTTAAAATCGTGCTTAAAGCCGTTCCTTTCAGGAAATCCGCATGAAAGACAATTACCTTTCCTTTAGGTTTTATATTGGGTAAGTATTTTTCAACCGTCAAAATCTGTCCGGGAGCCACAAAAACCAGACTTTCTTCCTGATAATCGTAAGATTCTTTCCCGTAACGCAGATCTCCACACTTCGTTTCTTTCAGAAAAACACAGAAAAATCCGAAGTTGTAGGTCGCCGAATTCAAAGGTTTCAGATCATCATAATCCATCACATTAATGAGCGGATGAAGCGTAGTTGCACCACGAAGAAAACTGTATTCACCAACGCTTTTAAGGATGTTTATGTTCATTTTAGATGAATTTTAAACTACAAATTTATCTAAAAATACCGCTCAGAGGTATCTGAATCGCCAATTCAGTAATAATGGTAAGAGAATCTGTAATCTGTCTTGATTTTCGGTGTTCTTGAAGAATAATTTCCGTATCCCTTTGCATTTTTGCCAGAAGTTTTTGTCTATTAAAAGAACATTTCAACAAGGCAAAAAATGCAAGCGGGTCGGGCTATCCGCTATATCTTTTTTGTCATTGCGAACGAAGTGAAGCAATTTCTATAACTATTTGGCAATCGCAATAACAAAAAAGGATGCCGTTTCTATCCCTTACGCAACAATTCGACTGCAAGAACCATCAGTAAAAATGGTAAGCAAAGCAGTAATTCATATAACAAATCCTTTCTTGAATCATCGGACATTTGTAAAGTGAAAAATAGGTGATTTGATAATTCTACTTTTTACATTACACTTTATACAAAAAAAAATATGAAAACAAGAACTTTAGGACAAAACTTAGAAGTATCCGAATTAGGATTAGGTTGTATGGGACTGACTTTCGGTTACGGTCCTGCAACTGACGAAAAAGATGCAATTGATTTGATTCAAAAAGCATATGATTTAGGAATTACATTTTTTGATACAGCGGAAGCTTACAGTCAAGGAGGAAATGAAACTTTACTCGGAAAAGCCGTAAAACCTTTCAGAGACGACATTGTGATTGCCACAAAATTCGGTTTCCTTGACGGAGATGCTTCAAAAGGTGTTGACAGCCGTCCTGAAAGAATCAGAACGGTGGTTGAAAATTCATTAAAATATCTGCAGACCGACGTTATCGATTTACTTTATCAGCACAGAGTTGACCCGAATGTTCCTATGGAAGATGTTGCAGGAACCGTGAAAGATTTGATTGCTGAAGGAAAAGTAAAACATTTCGGAATGAGCGAAGCTGGTGTTGAAAGTATCAGAAAAGCGCACGCAGTTTTGCCTGTAACAGCACTTCAAAGTGAATATTCGATGTTTTGGCGTGAACCTGAAAATGAAATTTTACCCTTATTGGAAGAGCTAAATATCGGTTTTGTTCCATTCAGCCCGCTTGGGAAAGGATTTTTGACGGGAGCAATTACTGATAAAACAAAATTTGACGATAAAGATTTTAGAAATATTGTTCCAAGATTTTCAGAAGAAAACAGAAAGGCAAATCAGGAGTTGGTAGATTTGGTAAAAGCAGTTGCAATCGAAAATAATGCGACTTCTGCACAGGTTGCTTTGAGTTGGTTATTAGCTCAAAAATCATATATCGCTCCGATTCCTGGAACGACAAAAATTCATCGTTTAGAAGAAAATGTTGGCGCAGTGAATGTTCATCTGAATGAAGAAGAATTAAACAGAATCGATTTGGCTTTAAAACAAATTCAGATTGTTGGCGAGCGTTATCCTGCTTCTTTACAGGCTAGAGTTGGGAAATAATTTAATCATATGCGGGAGAGCGTTATGATGTGAATCAGAATAATATAGCTTACAACAACATTTCGCCTTGGTACACGCACGATTTATCGATTCAGAAAAAAAATTGATTACAAGTCTCATCAGTTCAAAGTCAGTCTGGAAGTTAATAATTTTTTGGACAGATATTATGATGTGGTTCTCAATTATCCAATGCCGGGAAGGAATTTTAAACTCATTATCAGCTTCACATTATGAGGAAATTATACTTGTTATTAGTGTTACTAATGTTCATTTTCTCTTGTCGAGGAGACGAATACATCTTTGTCTATTCCGAAGAAGAAACCTTGATGCAGCCCGAAAATACATCAATAAAAGGCTTTTATGTCTTGAATGAAGGTAATATGGGAAGCAATAAAAGCAACGCTGGATTTCTTTGATTATACCACAGGAACTTATCACAGAAATATTTATGCAGAAGCCAATCCCAATGTGATAAAAGAATTGGGTGACGTTGGTAATGATATCAAAATCTATGGGAGCAAGATGTACGCTGTTATTAATGTTTCCAATATTATCGAGGTTTTGGATGCTAAAACGACAAAACGTATCAAAACTATTCCGTTGCAGAATTGTCGTTATGTGACTTTCAAAGACGGGAAAGTTTACGCTTCAAGTTACGCAGGTCCGGTTTCGCTTGACCCGAATGCACCAATTGGAAAAGTCGCTGAGATTGATACGAATTCACTTTCCATAAAACGCGAAGTTGTCGTTGGTTATCAGCCGGAAGAAATGGCGATTGTCGGGAACAATCTTTATGTTGCTAATTCCGGAAGTTATCGATTTCCGAATTATGACAGAACTGTTTCAGTTGTTGATTTGAACACATTTACTGAGACTAAGAAAATCGATGTAGCGATTAATCTTCATCATATTGCAAAGGATGATGATGGCGATTTGTATGTGAGTTCAAGAGGCGATTATTATACGATTCCTTCGAGTTTATTTTTGGTGGATTCTAAAACGGGAACTGTGAAAAAAGACTTTGGAATTGCGGTCAGCGAAATAACGATTGTGAATGGCAAACTCTATTATTACGGCAACGAATTCAATTACACACATTCCTACACCAAATCTTTCGGAATCATTGATGTCAAAACTGAGCAAATCATCTCCAATAAAATCATTGACCAAGAATATGTTGACGCTATCAAAACGCCTTACGGAATTGCTGTCAACCCAATTACAGAAGACATTTATATGACCGGTGCACGGAATTATGTTTCCACGGGATTCGTGTATTGTTTTGATAAAAACGGAAAATTCAAATGGAAAACCGAAGGCGGAAACATCCCTGCACACTTTGTTTTTCTGTATAAATAAATTGGTATGAAAATGAAAAAATACTTTCTAAAATTTACTTTGCTGTCATTCCTTACTTTTGGAATTATTTCCTGCAAAAGTGACCGTGATGAACCTGACGACGGCACTTCTTCAACAGAAGTTCTGAAAGATTCATACGCTATTGACCGTTTCAAAGTTTTGAATATTGTTCCAAATATCTCTGGAAACGCAAAACTAACTTGGATTATCAAAGATTCAGCGACTTCTGATAACAATACTTTGGATTTCATCAGCCCTTATGCGAAAACTTATCCTTTGACTCTGAAGGTTGAAAGTAATGGAACAACGACAACTTACACTTCAAAAATCATTGTCAACAAAGAAACGGTTTCTTATAGTAAATACATTTCGAATGTCTTCGATTTCCGTCCTGCGGTTGGACAATTTATAAACGAGATTCCTGAATATGTTGTTGGAAATACATCGGAACAGATGATTCAGAAAGCGAAACAATCTTTGGTAGGTTCTAATTCTACGTTGATTTCGTTAGGTGGATTTGGTGGTTATGTCACTTTTGTTTAGACCACACCATTCCAAATATGAATGGAAAAGACTTTAAAATTTTGGGAAATGCATTTTGGGGAGATTTGTCTCAGGAAGAACGCGCAGGCTCTTGTGAACCTGGAATCATTCTCGTTGCTTATGACAAAAATAAAAATGGAAAACCCGATGAAGACGAATGGTATGAGATTGCCGGAAGCGAATATTTCAAGAATACAACAGTAAAGAATTATACGATTAATTATTTCAAACCCAATGAAAATAAACCGCCAGTTGCAGGGACAGAATATTGGGAAAACGATGTAGAATATATCAAATGGACAGATAATCTTGGGAATTCAGGGTTTAAGACCAAAAATGTTTTCCACGTTCAAAGCTATTATCCATTATGGATTTCAGATGTTTCTTACAGTTTTACAGGAACTAGACTTGCCAACAATTACTATGACCAAAGTGGAAGCGGAACTTATTGGGTTGGAAAATCCTATGAATTTGGATACGCAGACAACGCACCGAATAATGATGAAGCTTCGAACATTGATATCTCTTGGGCGGTTGACAAGAACGGAAATTATGTCAAACTTCCCGGAATCGATTTCGTGAAAGTTTATACGGAATCAATCAGGAAGCAGGTTGGCTTGGCGTGGTTTATACCGAAGTTGCCGGTGCTTACGATTTACATTTAAAATAAAATTCAACAATAAAATTATTTAAATCAATTAAAAATGAAAAAGTTTTATCTTTTGACATTGCTGTTGTTCTTTGCATTTTTTACCAATGCACAAGTCACAGTTCAAGGAGTTCCGAGAAATGATCTCAAAACGAATTCCATTAAAAAAACGCAGTCCAAAAAGGCAGATTTCACAATGGATGATATCGTCTATTGGGTTGGAACGGGTTCTAACAAAGCCGCTTTCGTTGTTCAATGGAATGATGCTAAAAATCCTGATGCTTTAGTTTGGGGATTCAAATGGGACGGAAACGCAACAGGCGAAGATATGCTGAAAGCGATTGCAAAAACTGATAAGCGTTTCTTCTCATTACTTTATCAAGGAACACAATTTGGAAGTGCAATCGGAGGTTTAGGTTTTGACCTTGACGGAAAAGGAACTGTAGGACTTTACAATAACGGAAACACAACTTATCCGCTTTATCCAGTTGATGGAATTATCAATACAACCGCTTATGATTTTGATAATTATACAGCAATTGATTCTAACGACCATTGGTTTTCTGGTTGGTACAACGGTTATTGGTCTTATTGGGTTAAGGACGCCACTGATACAGATTTTGGATATTCCGGTTTAGGAGCAAGCAGCAGACAATTGCAAGATGGTTCTTGGGATGTTTGGAATGCAAATCCTAATATGGAAAGTTATGATATTTCTTCAACATTGACACCAGTTTCCGTTTACTCAGCGCAGGCGGATTTTACCAAAGGTTATTTTATGGTGAACGAAGAATGGTTTGGTCATACAAACGGTTCTGTGAATTTTGTAGGAGACAATGACCAAATCTATTACCGAGTTTATAGCGAGAAGAATAATAATCAGGCTTTCGGAGCTACAAATCAGTTAGGAACAATCTACGGAGATAAGTTCTATTTCATTTCAAAACAAGCTTCTGACGGCGGAGATACGCAATATACACCGGGCGGAAGATTGGTTGTTGCCAATGTTACAACGATGGAAAAAATCAAAGGTTTTGACAATATCGGTGGAGGAGACGGACGTTTTTTTCTTGGTGTGAATGAACATCTTGGTTACATCGGGGCTTCCAACGGGATTTTTACTTTTGATATTGATAATCTTCAAGTTGGAAGTCTAATTGAAGGAACAAACGGAGGTAGCTTATATTCAGGACAAATCGGAAATATGATTAGAACTTCGCAATATGTTTTCGCTGTTAAGCAATCTACAGGAATTCTAATTATCGACCCGAAAACAAATACTTTGGTTCAGACAATTTCCGGAGCTTTCCATTCAGTTGTTCAGGCAAAAGATGGAAGTGTTTGGGCAATCCAGAATCAGAAGTTGATTAACATTAATCCAACCTCTTTTGAAACGACTGAGTATCCACTTTCTACGGCAACGCAATATCTAGGTTCTTGGGGGGCTTGGAACGCAGGAAGTTTCACTTACAGTAACCAGCAGAATGCTTTGTATTGGATGAACTCTGTGAATGCTTTCACCTCGGGAACAAAGGTTATTAAATTTGATGTGACTACTAAAACTTTGGTTGATAGTTTTATCACGATTCCTGGTCAGGAAGGAACATACAAGCAGATTCCTTACGGTGCAGCGTTGAGAGTTGATCCTGTTTCCGACGAATTGATTCTTAATACAACAGAAAGTGGTTATGGCGCACATTATCAGAAAAACTGGATTCATACTTACAGCAATACTGGCGCTTTGTTGAATACAACAACCTTGAACGATTATTATTGGTTTCCAGCGGTAACAGTTTTCCCGGATGTTGATTTTCCGGTTGTGAGTTCTACTTTTCCTTCGGAAATTACTACGAGTAGTATTACAAAAATTGACCTGAAAACGATTGTGACAGATGCAGACAATCTTTCGGTTTCTATTTTGAAATCAATCAAATCTAATAGCAATGCCAATGCAATTAATGCAGAAATCAATTCTGATGAAGAGTTGGTGCTAACGCCGCAAGGTGCTGGAACGGCAAACATCGTGGTTAGTTTTAATTCCAACGGGAAAGTGGTTGACAAAACCTTGACTGTAGTATCTTCTTCATTAGCTGTGAATGATAATGTTAAGAAAATCAACCTAAGTATCTATCCAAATCCAACAACCGATGTCTTGAATATCAAAATTCAAGATAAGATTGTTGAGGTTTCTGTGTACGATGTTACAAGAAAAGCGATTAATACTAAGTTGATTGATGGAAAAATCAATGTGAATCAACTTCTAAAAGGAAATTATATTCTAAGAATTACGACTGATAAAGCAGTTTATCAAGAGAAATTTATTAAGAAATAATATTAATTAATTTTATGTAAGAAAGCCTTCAAATTAAGTTTTTGAAGGCTTTTTTTATTTGAATAATTCCAAAATCTCGTCAACAGTCACTTTCCCAAAATAATCTGTGATATTAATTTTAGAAAGAACTTGATTCAAATTTTCAATATCGTGTTTTTCATCGATGAGTAAATCTTCCAATTCTTCAATCGATTTTGAAGCAAAAAAGTCACCGAAAATTTTAGCTTTTTTGATAATTCCTTTTTCAACATCAAGATGGATTTCTATAAATCCAGCAGGGATTTTAATCGCTTTTTTGAAGTTATAATTCGGAGAGAAACCAAAGTTCCAGTCCCAAGTTTCGTATTTTTCTTTGGCTAATTTCTCGATTTCCTGAATGTCCTGATCTGTAAGGTTATAAACTTTTCCATTGAAATCTTTCAGGATTTCATCAATCAGTTTTTGTTTTAGGACTTCTATAGTTGCTCCGGTTGGTAGAAAATCAATAAGGTTTGTCACTCTAGAGCGATTGGATTTTGTAGCCTTATCGATGAATTTTAAAGGATTAATCTTCAACGCGTCACTCAAAACACTCATTTCAGAATTGAATAGAATTGTTCCGTGCTGAATCATTTTTCCGCCTTTTGCCAACTTTGCATTCCCACTGAATTTCTTTCCATCCACCAAAAGATCATTTCGCCCTTCCAAGTTAGCATTGATATTCCAATCCTTTAAGATTTTAATTATAGGACTTGTAAACTCTCCGAAATCCAGAAAATCATTGGTCCCCAATAGTGTGTGAAATGAGAAATTAAGATTGCCCAAATCGTGATATACCGCGCCACCACCAGACAATCTCCTTACGACTTTGATGTTGTTATCGTTTACATAATCCAAATTGATTTCGGCCAAAGTATTCTGAAATTTACCAACAATAATAGAAGGTGCATTGATGTAAAGAAGAAAAATATCTTCAGTCGGAAATTTAGTCAAAAGGAATTCTTCGGAAGCAATATTGAAAAAAGCGTTGTGAGAAGGGGAGTCTATGATGAGCATATCGTTCTATTTTCTAACAAAATTACTGAGTTTTTGCTGATGATAAAATTGATTTTGCTCAGCCTTTCTTTGAGTGCGATTTTATTCAAATATTAATCCACTAAGTGAATCCATTTCTTTCTTCTCTTTTTCTGTCATTCTTGTTCGTAAAACTCTTGTTGTATATGCGCCTTTTACTTTGTTTCCATAAACATAAAGCCAATCACTAATATCCTCTAAAGCAACCTCAATCGTATCTCCGAGTTTAACTTCTTTTGTGGATATTGGAATTCCATCAACTAAGCCATAATATTTATTTTTATAATATTGAATGTCACTTATCCAAATATGTTCGCCATCTATGTCATTGATTTTAAATCTTTTCTTCAAAGCGAAATTGTAATAATTAGGATTTTGACTAATAATTGCTTTTCTGAATTGGTCAATAGAACTTTTTGCTTTTTCTATTGCATTATTCATTTCAGAGTCATCGTTATATAAAATATGAACATCTGGCTCTCCCTTTCTTTTAACAACTTCATCCGATTTTGAAGTACAGCTAAACAAGAAAAGAAAAATAAAAAGTATAAATGGTTTTTTATAAATCATAATTACTTCACCAACAACCTATCACAAACAGTTTTACTAAAATTCTCCTCTTGACTGTTATAAAAAACCTTCATAGATTGGTCAAAATCTTCCTTTTGCAAAACCTTGATTTCTGTTCCAAGACTAAGATTTCTTTTATTGAGAAAGTTTAGGAAGTCTTCAGAAGAAGTGGTTACAGAAAATAATTCTACTGTTTCGTTCTCCTTACATTTGCTTAGTTTTTTTAAGTCAGGCTGAATAACATTTCCGTCTTTGTCGGGAATTGGTTCACCGTGCGGGTCCATTTTTGGATAATTGAGAATTTCATCCATTTTATCAAAAAACTCATCAGAATGGATGTGTTCCAATTGTTCCGCAATCTCGTGGACATTTTCCCAACCGAAGCCCATTTTTTCTACCAAAAACATCTCTGTCAATCGGTGTTTTCTTACAATGAGCGAGGCTTCTTTTTTTCCAGATTCTGTAAGTTTGATGGGTTTATAAGATTCATATTTTACCCAATTTTTCTCTGCAAACTTCTTTATCATGCTGTTTACAGAAGGCATTTTGATATTGAGTTGACGGCTGAGATCGTTTACAGAAACTTCATCATTCTCATTTACAAGATGATAAAGTGCTTTCAGGTAATTTTCTTCGGTTAGAGAATTCATAAGTCAAAGTTAATTAAAAGTTAGAAAAGATTATGTTTTATTCTAACAATTTAATTTTGGTTTAATTTTATCTTAATCGATAATTCAATAACTTTGATTCATCAAAAAAGAAGTAGAAATAATGAAGAAATATTCTTTCAAAAACGATTATTCAGAAGGTTGTCATCCCAATATTTTAGAAGCATTAATCAAAACAAATCTCAGTCAGCAAAACGGTTACGGTTACGACGATTATTCTGACCAAGCAAGAGAATTAATCCAACAAAAAATCAATCATCACGATGCAGATATTCATTTTGTAAGTGGTGGAACTCAAGCTAATCTTTTAGTTATTTCTTCAATTCTTCGTCCACACGAGAGTGTAGTTTCTGCAGAAACCGGACATATCTTTACTAATGAAACCGGAGCGATAGAAGCAACGGGGCACAAAGTTCACGGTCTAATTACAGAAGATGGAAAACTAAAACCAGAATATATCCAATCGGTTTTGGATACGCATACTAATAAGCCTCATCAGGTTAAGCAAAAACTCGTTTATATTTCCAATTCTACAGAAGTTGGAACGATTTATACAAAGAAAGAATTACAAGAATTATCTGATTTTTGTAAAGCCAATAATTTGTATCTTTTTATGGATGGTGCAAGATTAGGACAAGCTTTAACTTCCGAAATCAATGATTTGACATTGGAAGATATTGCGAGATTAACTGATGTTTTCTATCTCGGAGGAACAAAAAATGGCGCATTGTTAGGAGAAGCAATTGTAATTACCAATGATAAACTGAAAGAGGAATTCGGATTTCACATCAAGCAGAAAGGTGCGATGTTGGCGAAAGGCAGATTATTGGGAATTCAGTTTTTGGAATTGATGAAAGATGATTTGTATTTCGATTTGGCAAAACATTCTAACGTTCAGGCAATGAAAATCAAATCTGCTTTTCAGAACAAAGGTTTCGAGTTTTTATCAGACACATTCACCAATCAGATTTTTCCGATTTTAAATAATTCTCAAATCGAAAAATTATCTGAAAACTTTGATTTCTATGTTTGGAAAAAGATAGATGAAGAAAGTTCAGCCATCAGATTGATTACTTCTTGGGCAACTTCTGATGAGGTTTTGGATGAGTTTATTAATGAAATTGAAAGTCTGTAACTCAATTAATAATTAAATTAAGACATAAAAAAACTCCCAAAATCTGGGAGTTTAAATTTTATACTGTTGCTTCTTCTTTCGGAAGTTTGAATTTCTTAGAATAAATCATAATCACCAATCCGGCAACCATAAAAGGAATACTCAAAACCTGACCAGTATTAAGCCCAGCAAAATGAATAATCTCGTCACCTTGTGGTTCTTTCAGGAACTCGACAAAGAATCTGATCGCCCAAAGTATGATAAAGAATAGCCCGAATAACCAACCTTGCTGGTATTTTTTATCTGTTTTCTTATATAAAAACCAAAGCAAAACAAAAAGACAAACATAACCAAACGCTTCAAATAATTGTGTTGGATAACGCGGGATTGTTACGCCATATTCAGAGCTTTGTTGAGGAAATAAAATAGCGAAAGGAGAATTTGGGTCAATTGGTTTTCCTATGATTTCTGAATTGAAAAAATTTCCCATTCTCACAAAAGCACCTCCAGAAGCTACTACGATTCCGATTCTGTCATAGACCCAAAGCGGATTTTTCTTGATGACTTTTAAACTATAATATAGAGTCGTTGCAATAACCATAATAGCTGCACCGTGACTTGCCAAACCGGAAAATCCTGTAAAATGCAATCCTCCTTTTGTACTGATTGGTAAGAAAACACTCAAGAAATCTTCTTTGAATAATTCTGGCTGATAAAAAATAACGTGTCCCAATCTCGCTCCAAGAATAGTTCCTACCAAAGTCCAAGTAAAAAATGGCTCCAGATATTTCTCATCCACACCATCAATTTTGAAGATTTTTGCCATTATAAAATAACCCAATCCAAAAGCAAAAATGAACATCAAACTATAAAAATGAAGCATAAAAGGTCCTAGTTTGATTCCCTTTATAGGATCCCAAATTTTGAAATTTGTTTCTAGTTCTACAATATCGGTTGATTTCAAAACAGTTTTAGACTTTAATAGATATTTGAAATTTTCTATGTTTTTCTGTTCCAATGTAGCATCAACAGGTTTAAAATTTTTATCCAAAAATTGAAAACCAAAAGCTTTGTATTTCAATAAAATATTTTGGATGCTCCCAAGATGTTCAGCAGATTCTGCCTTGATATTATCTTCGTTTAGAATAACCAATTCATTAGGAACATTATTAGAAGCTTCATCATAAAATTTTGTACTATTTTGAGTAGCAAATATTTTAACAGCAACAGTTTCTTTATTATTGATTTTCAAAGTCCCATCAGAAAGCTGATTGGGAGCACTTTGTGAAAAAAACAATTGAGAAATCCCTGCGAAAAGGATTAGATAAAATCTAAGAAAAATATGATTCATTGATAATTGATTTTAATGTTTTTTGGGTGGAACTGGGTCATAACCTTCGCCTCCCCAAGGATGGCAACTTCCAATCCTTTTTATGGCAAGCCAGATTCCTTTAAAAAGTCCGTGAACTTTCAGTGCTTCTAAAGTATAATACGAACAAGTAGGATCATACCTGCAATTTTTCCCCAACCAAGGCGAAATGGCAAATTGATAAAATTTTATCAAAACGACAATCGGGAAAGTCAAAATTTTGTTCAACATAATTTTAAGCTATGCAAAAATAATAGAAAAAACATTAGTCAAATCAAAATTAACTAACAATAACAGTTGTTTTTAATTTTAATATTTCTTCCTTTATGAATAATTATATTAAATAAATATTTGATTTGATAGTTGCAATATTAACCAAATTTAAACAATAGTTTAAATCAATGATATGATTATAGATTTTGCAACATCTAAATTTGAATTTGATTGATAAAATCTTGATTTTTGCAAAATGGATAAGAGAATACTTCCGTTAGCATTAGGCGGATTGGGATTAGGGACAACAGAATTTGTGATTATGGGACTTTTGCCAGATGTGGCAGAATCTTTAAAAATATCAATTCCTCAGGCAGGACACCTTATTTCCTCTTATGCATTTGGAGTGGTTGTAGGTGCACCAATTCTGATTGGTTATGCAGCTAAATATCCACCGAAGAAAATCCTTATTTTTTTAATGATTGCCTTCACATTGTTTAATGCATTATCTGCTTTTTCCAATGATTATTATTCGATGATGGCGATTAGATTCTTGGCAGGATTGCCACACGGCGCTTTTTTCGGAGTAGGAACTGTGGTGGCAACACGATTAGCAAAACCTGGAAAACAGGCGCAAAGTATTGCAATGATGTTCACGGGATTAACGTTGGCAAATCTCGCAATGGTTCCGTTTGTGACTTGGTTGGGACATCAGTTGTCCTGGAGATACGCTTTCGGAGTAGTTTCAGTTATTGGATTAATTACAATTCTTGGACTCAAATTTCTCCTTCCAGCAATGAACAGTTTACGAACTACAAGTTTGAAGCAAGAGTTAGAGTTCTTCAAAACTGCAAAAGCTTGGCATATCATTGCGATTACAGCTGTAGGATTTGGTGGATTATTCGCTTGGTTCAGCTATATCACACCTTTGATGACCAATGTTTCAAAATTCTCAACAGATTTCATTGCTTACATTATGATTCTAGCGGGAGCAGGAATGGTTGTTGGTAATTTCCTTGGAGGTATATTGGCGGACAAAATGCGTCCAGCTTTAGCCGCAGCAATTCTTTTAAGTGCAATGATTCTTGCTTTGATTGGTGTTTTCTTTTTTTCAGAAAATCAAACAATCTCTTTGATTTTGACTTTTATTTGTGGCGCATTATCAATGTCTGTTGGAACGCCTGTTAATATTATGATGTTGCGTTCTGCGAAAAACTCCGAGATGATGGCTGCTGCCTTTATGCAAGCTGCTTTCAATATTGGGAATTCTGTAGGGGCACTTTTTGGTGGATTTCCTTTGGAATTTGGGTTTTCTTACAATTATCCGTCGTTGGTTGGTGCAGGTTTGGCAGGACTTGGATTCTTACTTTGCCTTGCCTTTATTAAGAAATACAAAGCAGTGATTTAAAAATTAAAATTACTCTCTTTAGGGTTGGGGGAAATAATTTTAATTTTTAGAAAAAAAATCAGCTTAATTAGCATAATCTGCGAGATAACAAACTAATTACTTAGCTTTATCAATTGTCCTAAAAGTCAGACTAATTCTTGGTTTGATGATTCTTGTAGTCGTTGGCAATCTATGCAACCAGAATTTCTGAGTCGTATCTTTCATCATTAATAAACTTCCGTGTTCAAGAACTAGAGAAACCAATTCTTTCGTGGTTTTATGTTTGAAATTGAATTTCCTTTCAGCTCCAAAACTTACAGAACTTATGGCACCGTTATCTTTCAAATCCTTTTCGCCGTCGCTGTGATAAGCCATTCCTTCGGAACCGTTGTGATAGAGGTTTAGCAAGCAGGAATTGAAAGTTTCTCCGCTTGCATTTTCAATTTTTTCTTTGATTTCAAGAAGCGTTTTGTTCCAAGGTAAAGCCGTTTTGGTTCTTCCGGAATAGGTGTAACTAAATTCCTCATTCCCATACCAAGCGACTTTTCTTTTGGTTTCAATGAGTTTTCCGAAGATAACAGCTTCATCACTTTTCCATTCAACTTCGGTCATTAATTTTTGGAAATAATTGTTTGCTTCTTCCTCGGAAAATATTTTTCCATAATAAGAAGTTGTTCCGTCGTAAGGCAGAATGTTTTCTATGATTTCGAATTGGTCTTCAAATAAACTCATATTTCAAATTTATTATTTTTGAATTAATGAAAGTCAAAAATTTAGCCTTCCGCTTATAATTCATATTTTTGCACTCGATTATCATTTATCAATCATCATTTATCAATATAATGAAGCCAAGCTTAGCAAAAGGAACAAGAGATTTTACTGCGAAAGAAGTTTCCAGAAGAAAATATATTATCAATACATTACAAAAGAATTTTGAATTATTTGGATTCCAGCCATTGGAAACGCCAAGTTTCGAAAACCTTTCTACTTTGACAGGAAAATATGGAGAAGAAGGCGATCGATTGATTTTTAAAATCCTTAATTCCGGAGATTATGCTTCGAAAACAAATGAAGAAGATTGGAATAATAAGAATTCTCAAAAACTGATTTCTCAGATTTCTGAAAAAGCACTTCGTTATGACCTGACAGTTCCGTTTGCACGTTTTGTAGCAATGAATCACGGACAACTGGCTTTTCCTTTCAAGCGTTATCAGATTCAACCGGTTTGGAGAGCGGATCGACCTCAAAAAGGTAGATTCAGAGAGTTTTATCAATGTGATGCAGATGTTGTAGGAAGTACGAGTCTTTGGCAGGAAGTGGAGTTATTGCAATTATATTTCAAATCGTTCAAAGATTTAAAATTATCAGTTTCGATTCATATTAATAACAGAAAAATTCTTTCCGGATTGGCTGACTATGCGGGAATTGCAGATAAATTAATTGATTTTACTGTAGCTCTTGACAAATTAGATAAAATCGGAAAAGATGGAGTAACTAAAGAAATGCTTGAAAAAGGAATTTCTGAAGAAGCAATCTCTAAATTGGATTTCCTTTTCAGTCAAACTAATGAGGCTTTGGAAAATCTTCTTAATCTGAAAGAAAAATTCGCAGGAAATGAAATCGGATTGAAAGGTGTAGAAGAGTTAGAATTTGTAATTACCAATGCTTTAAACCTTGGAATCGATTCTCAAAATTTAGTTTTTGATATTACATTAGCAAGAGGTCTTGATTATTATACAGGCGCTATTTTTGAAGTGAAAGCAGATGAAGTTGCAATGGGTTCTATCGGTGGCGGTGGACGTTATGATAACTTGACGGAAGTTTTTGGTGTTAAAGATATTCCTGGAATTGGGATTTCTTTTGGCTTGGATAGAATTTATTTGGTGATGGAAGAATTGGGGATTTTTCCAGAAGATTCTGATGTCAAAGTAAAGTATCTTTTCGCTAATTACGGAGAAGCAGAATCTATTGAAGCTTTAAAATTAATTTCTGAGTTGAGAGATAGAAACATTTCTGCAGAACTTTATCCAGAAGCTTCAAAATTGAAAAAGCAATTCACTTACGCAGAGAAAAAAGGAATCGAGAATCTTGTTTTCTTAGGTGAACAGGAAATAAAAGAGCAAACAGTTACGGTTAAAAATCTTGTTTCTGGAGAACAACAAACATTGAAAATAGAAGAGTTTTTACAATAAATATTCTAATTATCAGATACTAGACTTGTAGCGTTTTTTATCTTTGGATAACTGATATCTTCAATTTCTTGTTTTCTTTTTCGGATAAAATCTGTCGGTCTAATCCCGTTGATTTCAAAAAACAAATCCGAGAAATTTTGTCGAGATGCAATGCCACACTCTTTTGCTAGGCTATCAATAGTATAATTGAGATAGATGTTTTTTTCGAATAATAAGTAGGTGATGTGTCTGATTCTTAAGTCGCCAAGATATCTGTTGAAGTTCATTCCTTTTTGCTCATTGATCACATGAGAGAGATAATTGGAATTGGTTTCAAACTGAATTGCTAGCTTATGAATGGTAAGACCTTTTTGATTAAACTGTTTTTTCTCTTCAAATTTTCTCAGCTTTAGCAAAAGATCGTTTTTTATAGTTTCTGTAATCTGCGGCTTTTTATCTTCACTATTTTCTTGATTAGCAATAGGTGTAGGCGTAGGTTTTTCTAATCTAGCAATGTAGTTGTCAGTTAGTAGCTTTTCCTGTAAAATATGATATTTATCCAAGGTTTCTTTTCCTTTTTTGTGTCTTTTGAATAAAACATAAACCAATAATATTGCCGTAATCAAAAGTCCAAAAATCATATAAATACCCCAAGTGTTTGCGGTTTCTAATCTTCCTTTTTCTTCTATCAAAGTACTAGTATCGTATTCTTTATGGATTTTAAGAGAAAGTGAAGCAAAATCTTTAGATATGATACTGTCAGCTTTTAGAAGTTGAGTGGTATAGTAAAGCTGTTTCTCAGAATCTTTTTTCTTTTTGTAATGGTTGATAAGAAGCTCATAATTTTCCCTTAGTTCTGGAAGTAAAAACTCTTGTTTGTTGAAAATAGAATCTATTTTCTTGAAATTGGTAATCGCAAGATCTTCGTTATTAAGTGCTAAATAACTTTTTCCAATATTAAAATAATCAACCGACATCCAGGCAAAATCATCTCTCATCAATTTGAGTGATTGGTCAAGGTTTTCTATGGCAGCGAGATATTTGTTGTTGTTAAATTCGCTAATTCCTCTTGATTTCAAAAAGTATCCTCTTTCTAATAAAAAATCTTTGTTGTTAAATGTTTTTAACAAACCAATATCTGTAAGAGAATCTGTTTTTTTTTGTGTTCTTCAAATGTCTGTAAGATACAATCATTTGATGAAGACTGTTCAGGTAGCCTTTTTGGTTGTTGTAGATTTCATTTCCAAATTTAGAATTAGTAGTATTAACTTCTGTCTCAAAATATCTGACACTGTTTTTGAACAGTTCTATAGCTTCTTCGTGATAACCAAGATAGTTTTTGATAACGCCTAAGTGGTATGCTATTTTATTTTTAAGGTAAAGATCGCTGCTGTTTTGTGCATATCAAGTGTCAAAATTAGAGTCTAATTTCGTCACAGAATAAAAACAGAATTATTTTCTTGTAAACTCAATTTGAAATTATAAAATTATACCATAAATGAAAAAGATCTTTTCAATCTTAGCAATCGCATTTGTATCTCTCAGTTTTGTATCGTGTAGACAAGACGATGATACAACTACAGAAATGGAGCTCAACAAAACTTCTCAAGAAAATTTAGAAAATAAAAAATCTATAGATACAATTGCTTCTGATTCCGCAAAGGTTAGTTCTAGACCCGAAATGACTTTAGACCCACCAAAAGATCCACCAAGAGATACTTCAAGCTGGTAATCGTTTTTTAAGACATTCATTCCTTAACACCTATAAAAAAAACCTCGACTCATATTTTTATGAACTTGAGGTTTTTGGTTTTTGAATTTTATATTAAGTTGAAAATAGAAAGATCCTTTAATATTTGTTTTGGGAATTTTGGGTAACAGATTAGATTAAAAAAAGTTTGTCTATTTTTGCCTCAAATTAAATCCTATGAACGCTGGTCAAACCCAAACTCTCACAATCGCAGAAAAAATTTCGTCAGGTTATATCCTTAAAGATGAACTTGGTGAAAAAGCATTCATCCAGAAAATTTTTGCAGATGAGTCTTGGGAAATTGGGGCAGAAGTAGAAGTTTTTGTATATCAAGACGATGGTAATCTGAAAGCTACTACAGAAAAAGCCAATGCAGAAGTTGGTGAGTTCGCTGTGATGACTTGTGTTCAGAGTCTTCCGACTGGGGCTTTTATGGATTGGGGAATTATAAAAGATCTTTTTATCCCGTACAAACAACAAAAATCCAAGATTCTAGAAGGTAAACGTTATCTGGTCTATGTTTATACTGACGAGGCAACTGGACTAACGACTGGTACTACCAAGTTCAAACGTAACCCTCAATACGAAAATCTACCTTACAGAAATGGTGATAGGGTAGATCTAATTATGATGAACGAGTCAGAGATTGGCTGGAACGTTGTAATAGATAAAAAATATATCGGATTGGTCTATGCATCTGATGTTTTCAAAAAACTATATCCCCTTTCAGACGAGTCTGGTTACATCAAAACTATCCGAGAAGATGGTAAAATAGATGTCACTCTCCAAGCTCAAGGTTTTGAAAATGTTGACGAGTTCAAACAGAAAATCATCGATAAACTGAATGATAATTACGGGCTTCTTTATCTATCTGATAAATCTTCTCCCGAAGAAATTAAAGATGAATTACAAATGAGCAAGAAAAATTTTAAAAAAGCTATCGGTAGTTTGTATAAAGATAAAGTGATTGATATACAAGAGGATAAGATTAGATTGCTTTAGTTGTTTTTATTAATTTAATTCAAATTATTATCATCTTTTGAAAAAAATATTAATAGTCTTCTTATTTGGAATTGTTTTTGTTAGTCAAGAGCAAATTAAATAATTAATGAAGAAAATTCTCATAAGCGGCGCTACAGGATTAGTGGGTAAAAAGCTTTCTAGAAAATTATATGAGCGTGGCTATCAAGTTGAGATTTTGGTTCGTTCAAAAAAAGAAAAATCAGATTTCAAATCTTATGTTTGGGATTATGAGAATGGCTTTTTGGAAGAAGGAGCTCTTGACAATACTTATATTTTTATTCATCTGGCAGGTGCTCCAATCAGTAATCGCTGGACAGACTCTTACAAGAGAGAAATCTACGCAAGTAGGGTAAGTTCTGCACAATTCATCTATGAAGAGATGCAGAAGCAGAATATCCATCCGGAAGCGGTAATTTCTGCATCAGCTGTTGGGTTTTATGGTCAGGTTACTTCTGAACAGAATTTTTCGGAAGATGATGCTCCAGCAGAAGATTTTTTAGGTTGTGTTTGTACAGATTGGGAGCTGAAAGCCTTACAGTTCCAAAACCTTGGAAGCAGAGTTGTAAGAGTTCGTACTGCAACCGTTTTATCTGAGAAAGGTGGTGTTTTGGAAGTTTTCAAAAAACCAATAGATTTAGGCTTTGGTTCTGCTCTTGGGACAGGTAAACAATATTTTCCTTGGATTCATATCGATGATTTGATTAACATCTATTGCAAAGCGGTTGAAGATGCTACAATGAACGGGGCTTACAATGCTGCTGCACCAGATTTTGTAACCAACGAAACACTTATAAATAAACTAGCTTCCTATCTCAACAAAAAAATATTTTTACCAAATATTCCCCAATTTATTATCAAAAGTATTATGGGTAATATGTCGGTTTTAGCTTTGGAAGGCAGTAAGATTTCTTCCAGAAAGATTGAAAATTCGGGGTTCAAATTTAAATATGATAATTTGGATAAAGCTTTTACAGATGTTATTGGTTAAAGATTTTTGCAAATCGCCTTTTTAATCCTTACTTTTATCAAAATTTTCCAATGAGACTTACAGAAGAAAAATTGTCCTTTTTAGAAAAAATTGCCAACGGAATTATCTGGTGGGTAGGTTCTATTCAGTCGCTTGTTTTTCATACCATTTTTTTTATAGTCAGTTTTGCTTTACCGATTTTTAATATTGTAGAATTTGAGCATATGTTGCTGGTTCTTACAACTATTGTTTCTTTGGAAGCTATTTATTTGGCAATTTTTATCCAGATGTCTGTCAACAAAAGTTCTGAACATATCGAGGATTTGAAGGAAGATGTTAACGAAATCCAAGAAGATATTGATGAGATTCAGGAAGATATTGAAGAGATTCAAGAAGACGTAGAAGAAATTCAGGAAGATATTGATGAAATCCAGGAAGATGTGGAGGAAATTAATGAAGACGAAGACGATGAAGATCATAGCGAACGCGCCAGAACTGTAATGCTGAAAAGCAAAGTTTCCAACAACAAAAATGATATCAAAAACCTGAAAGATAAAATAAAAGAACTAGAAAGCTTAATTGAAAAAATTAAAAAAGAAGAAGAGTAGTTCTCTATTTTTAACAATCTCAGTCTTTTTTTCAATTGTCATTAAAAATTGTCAGTCTGAGGTTCTCGAAGACTTTAAAAAACTAAATTTCTAATTTCAGAATTTTTTCCATCTGTTTTTGATTCACAGATTCTGGGATATTTCTAAAAATAAAATTCCTGATTCCTGTAAAATTTTCCCATTGTGCAATTTTCCCGATTTTAAAACTGGTTTTCACAATATGATGAACTTTGTCTTTTCTGATTTTTTCAAATTGAGAAAAAAGTTTGTTCCAATCTTTTTCAGTTTCTAATAATTTTCCAATTACATAAGCATCTTCAACCGCTTGACAACCGCCTTGTCCCATATTTGGAGTAGTTGCATGAGCTGCATCGCCAATCAAACAAAGGTTTTCTGCTGACCAATGACTCATAGGTTTAAGGTCGATAATGTCATTCAGAATAATATTTTCTTTGGATGTTTTAGAAATCATTTCCAAAATGTCAGGATGAAAATCTCTGAATTCGTTTAACAAATCTATGTTGTCAGAATAAAAATTTTCGTTCACCAAAGCATACCAATACAAGGTATTTTCTCTGATTTTCACAAAACCAAAACGTTTTCCTTTGCCCCACATTTCGTAGGCATTGTGGCTGTATTTTTCCGGAATTTCAGTTTTTAGAATTCCGCGCCAGCATTTTTGTCCGGCACTTCGGATTTTTCCTGATTTTAGAATTTGATTTCTAACCAAAGATTTTACACCATCAGCACCAAAAACAATTTCGCTTTCAATTTTAGTTTTATCCAGAAAAGTCAAGTGGTAATTTTTTTTCTTTTCAATTGTCTCAAGACGTTTATTGAGAATGATGTTTTCGGTAATGTTTTCACTTAGGATTTTCTGCAAATCAGCTCTGTGGATTGCGATATTGCCAACGTTATATTTGTGTTCAAGTTTCAGAACATCAGTTTTAGAAATAGTTTTGAGTTTTTTATCAGTAATGATTAAAGCGTGCATTTTGGTTCCTGCATTTTCGATTTTCTCTTTGAGTCCGAGTTTATCAAAAATCTGCATTGCGTTTCCTGCCATTGCAATTCCAGCTCCGACAGGTTTAATTTCCGATACACTTTCATAGATTTGGAAATCTATATTTTGTTGCTTCAGAACATTTCCTAAAGTCAAACCGCCAATTCCGCCACCTATGATTGAGATGCTCATATTATGAACTTATTACTAAATGAAAAAGATGTTTGTGTCTTTGAAGTATATGTTGAGATTTTTTTACAAGACAATTGTCCTCTTTTATCAATACCCGCAAATTAAAATAAAAAAGCAAGACCCAAAAGTCCTGCTTTAAAATCATTTGATGAATAGAAATCTTACTTAATCTAATATTGATTTTGTGTGGACCAATGGAGTTTCCAAACCCTATTTCAAATACTTTGTAATATTTTCGCTCATTGGCGTTATTTTACTTTCAAAACTATCAATGATATTGCCTTTTTCATCCAATAGAATCTTTGTAAAGTTCCAACCGATAGTAGTGTTTTTTACACCGTTTTCTTTTTTGTCGGTCAAGAATTTGTAGATAGGAGCAATGTCGTCGCCTTTCACAGAAATTTTCGCTGCCATTGGAAACTGAACACCATAATTTCTTTGGCAAAATGTTGCAATCTCGTGGTTGGCTCCAGGTTCTTGTCCACCAAAATTATTAGCAGGAAATCCAACGATAACCAATTTGTTTATGTAGGTCTCATAAAGCTTTTCCAAATCTGCATATTGAGGCGTGAATCCGCATTCGGAAGCAGTATTGACAACCAATATTTTTTTGCCTTTGAATTTAGAAAAATCAATTGTAGAACCATCCAAAGCTTCTACTTTGAAACTGTGAATCGATTTTGCCTGCGCCTTATTTTTTGAAAACCCGAATAATGATAGCATAATGATGAATAAATATTTCATATAAAGTTATTTAAATTTTTTTAATGATTATATGCAATCGCAAGTTGGTATAATATCTTTTGAAGATTTGTAAAACGGCGATGTCATAAAGATAATTTAAAAATCAAATTTAAAACAAGTTTGGGAAATAATGGTTAATTATTAATTATCAATTATCAATTATCAATTATCAATTATCAATTATCAATTATCAATTATCAATTATCAATTATCTCAAATAAGTCCCAATTCCAAAGCTCGTTTTACAAGCTCAGATATTTTGGTGCATTTCAATTTGCTGAATATATTTTTGCGATGAGTTGTGGTTGTATGATAAGATATGTTCAAATATTCGGCAATCTTTTTTGCGGTGTAACCAGTTGCTAGTAAAGATAAAATCTCTATTTCTCTCTTTGTAAGATTGATTTCTGGCTGAGGGATTTGTATGGTTTTGCTGTTGTATTGCATTTGGTGGAAGTCTGTTCGTCCTCCAATACCAGTAACTAAAACAATGTAAGAATTGATCTTAGTGATATGTTCTATATTGGTGTGGATGTTGACTGCTTGTAGCAATCTTCCATTTTCATCCTTCAGAGAGTGGATTGCTTGATGATGAAACATTTCGTAATTACCTTTTGCAGTTCTCATACGGAAGCAGTAACTAGATTTTAAATTAAGTTGATGCTCAAAGCCAATTTCTTTTATTTGTTGTAAAGTCATATTCTCGGCTTGCATCACAAATTCTAAATCATCAGGATGAATGAGGTTGATAATCTCTTTAAGATGCTGAGGCTGTCTTTTTAGTCCGTGCATCTTCAGTAGTTCTGGATGATGGTTGCTAAGAGTACTGTTTGCCATATTAATCACATAATAATAGAATGGTCCCATTGCAAACATTTCGCCAATGATTTTTTCAACTGATGGAGGATCGGTAACTGCATTGTAGTTGTTGCTTAATGCATCTGGATGAGCATTCCAGATATCTGATAGTAGATGAGGTTTTGTAGGTTTTGCAATAGACTTTTCTTTCATCGGAATAGTTTTTATAAAATTAACAATATTTCTGATAAAGAATCCGTCTCACAACTTGAGGCGGATTTTTTTTGGTTATAATTGTTATTTTTTGTATATTTATATCTGATAATCAGATATTTGTCTATGAATTTC
>NZ_QNUG01000030.1 GCF_003385395.1 Epilithonimonas hispanica
GGTTTTAAATGTTGGATCATAGATTTTTCTCTCTCGTTTCATAGGTTAAAAATAAGGTTTTATGCTTAACTTTAACTGGACGCTAAATTACTACATCCAGGAACTGTATGGAAAAAGTTAAGCGACTCCGGTTCTTCCGGAAGTAGTTATTCAAACAGCAGTCCTGGCGCAGTAAAAATCCGGGTGAACCAAACTGGATTCCTTACGCTTTCTGGGACTCAGTCTTTTGGATTATTAGCACAAAATCAAGGCGTAACTATTAATCCGGAATATGTGACTGGTGTATACCCCGGCGGTGTAACCACAGGATCTCCAACAGATATTATAACCACCACCACAGGTTCCAACGGTTATGCTCTTCTAGAAGCTCCAATCAATGGAAATGGAAACACTTATCGTTTGAACATGGAATATGTAATGGGAAATAATCCTCCTTCTGAGTCCAAATATTTCAACGTAAGAGTTGAGTCTATTGGATCTGGTGCTATGATCTATGAAAACTCTATTGTGGTACCAGGACGTCTTGATACGGGTCATGTTGCACCATTTCAAGTAATGTTTACCACTATTGCAGATAGTGCATCAATTGGTGTTGGTTATAGGATTATTTTTCGAGTGGATACTGCCGCATCCACCGGTTTACAAAATAACATTGGTGTAAGAATGGTAGATATTGCCAGAATTAATCAATAAAACAAGTAACACTTCCTCCCTTGACAAGGAGCAATAAGTAGAAATACGTAATCACAAAATTAGTAATTAACACCCTACCTAAAAGCTATCAACAATAGTATTTTTGTAAAAGAAACAGACACAAATTCATATATAAAATGTACTAGATTCTAGAACTAATAATGATGAAAGCATTTAAATAAATTAAGATGAGTAGGACCAGCTTAATCTATTAAATGAAGAAATCCCTTTTAAAATTGAAAGGGATTTTACTTTTACTCTTATTTATTTTTAAAACTATTAATCGCATTTACAGTAAAATCGGACAGAACCAGATTTCCACTGATTCCTGCTCTTTCTGCTAATAAGTCATCCCAGTGATCTGTTCCTTTCCAGAAAATTTCTTTCAGTTGAGACATTGCTTCCGGATTGGATTTGACTAGCTTTTCTGTTAAAAGATTAATTTCTGCATCCATTTCTTCCGGAGTTTCATAAACATCTTGATACATACTTTTTTCCTGCGCCCATTCTGCAGAGTAAAATTCGGTTGCATTAATTGCCAATTGTGCAAAAGACGAAGTCCCGATTTTCTTTTCTACAACAGGTCCTATCACGAAAGGACCAATCCCGACCGCCAATTCACTTAGTTTTACAGAAGCATTTTCCGTTGCAAAAGTATAATCCGCAGCGCAAGCAATTCCAACACCGCCACCAACAGCTTTTCCGTGGATTCTGACGATAATTAGTTTTGGAGATTTTCTCATTGCATTAATGACATTCGCAAAACCGGAAAAGAATGTTTTTCCAGTTTCAAAATCTTTGATTGAAATCAATTCGTCAAAAGATGCACCTGCACAAAATGCTTTTTCTCCTCCACTTTTTAGAATAATGACTTTGACCTCATCATTTTTACTAAGATTATTAATCTCTTCAACAAGATTTCTAAGTTGAGAACTCGGCATCGAATTACTTTGAGGATGAAAGAACTCGATGGTTCCGATTCCGTTTTCTATGTTTGATTTTACGTAAGCTTCCATTAATTAATATTAAATAATTGAATTGTTAAAAGATTTAAAATATTGAATCGCAATCTTTTATCTTTATTCTTTTCTCTTGTTTCTTAAGTTTATTCTTGATTAAGTTTTTTGACCATTGTAAGAATTGTAGCAATCGCAACTGTTTCTCCGGTTTCGTCATAAACATCAACCAGCCAACGGACAATTCCTTTTGCTATATCCTCTTCATCCCGTTTTTCCTGACTGATTTTTTCTTTGCAGGTAAACTTCACACCAATTGTCATTCCTGGATAAACGGGTTTTACAAAACGACATTCGTCCAAACCATAATTAAGTAAAACTGGGCCTTTTCTGGCATCAACAAACAAACCTGCGGCTTTACTTAAAATGAAATAGCCGTGTGCAACTCTGCCTTCGAAAATCGTTCCGTCCAAAGAGGTTGCGTCCATATGCGCATAGAAATTATCGCCGGAAACATTCGCAAAATTAGTAATATCAGCTTCCTTAACCGTATGTTTTGCTGTGATGTAAGTTTCGCCGATTTTCAGTTCTTCAAAATGTTTTCTGAATGGATGAATATTATCTTCCCATTGTTTTCCGCCGTATTGATATTGCTGAGTGATATGCGTCAAAGTCGTCGGCGAACCTTGGATGGCTGTGCGTTGCATATAATGAAGAACGCCGCGTTTTCCGCCCATTTCTTCTCCACCGCCAGCTCTTCCCGGACCTCCGTGAATCAGCATTGGCAATGGCGAACCGTGACCTGTACTTTCTTTCGCACAATCGGAATTGAGAATCAAAATCCTTCCGTGCATTGATGCGGCTCCGATAACAAAATCTCTTGCAAAATCGTCATCAGCCGTCACAACCGAACAACAAAGCGAACCTTTTCCCATTCTCGCTAACTCAATCGCTTCGTCCAAATTATTATAAGGAATGATTGTACTCACAGGTCCAAAAGCTTCGATATTGTGACAATCTGTATATTTAAAAGGGTCTGAATTAAGGAATAAAATCGGGGAAATGAAAGCGCCTTTGTTTTTGTCCGCACCTTTTACTTCAAAATTTTCCAGATTACCAAAGACGATTTCCTGAGTTTTGGATAATTCCTGAACTTTCTCAGAAACTTCTTTCACCTGGTCTTTATTCGCCAAAGCGCCCATTCTAACACCTTCAACATTCGGGTCGCCGATAATTACGGTTGAAAGTCTTTGTCCAAGCGCAATCTGAACATCTTCTACCAAATTTGCAGGAACCAGCAATCGTCTGACTGCTGTACATTTTTGTCCCGCTTTGGTCGTCATTTCACGAACTGCTTCCTTGATGAACAAACCAAATTCCGCAGTTCCGGGTTTTGAATCTTCTCCTAAAACCATTGCATTCAAAGAATCTGCTTCCAGATTAAAAGGCACTGATTCTTCAACAATTTTTGGGTGTGCTTTCAGCATTTTTCCTGTAGAAGCTGAACCTGTGAATGTCACAACATCTTCCATTGTCACATTATCCAGAATCCCGTTAGCTGAACCACAAATCAATTGCAAACTTCCTTCTGGTAAAATTTGGGAAGCAATGATTTCTTTAACGACAACTTCGGTCAGGAAACTGGTTGCTGTGGCAGGTTTTACGATTGCCGGAACGCCAGCCAAAAGATTGACCGCAATTTTTTCCAACATTCCCCAAACCGGAAAATTAAAGGCATTGATATGAATCGCAACGCCTCGTTTCGGAGTACAAATATGATGACCGATGAAAGTTCCTTCCTTGGAAAGCTTCACAGATTCGCCATCTATATAATAAGGTAAGTCAGGAAATTGTCTTCTCAACGATGCATTCGAAAACAGATTTCCAATTCCACCTTCGATATCAACCCAAGAATCTGCTTTGGTTGCACCTGTTGCCCAGCTCACTTTGTAGAAAATATCTTTCTTTTCCATCAGATGAAAAGCGAGTTTCTTCAACATCAAGCCTCTTTCTTGGAAAGTCATTTTTCTCAATGCCGGACCACCAATTTTTCTGGCATAATTCATCATTTCGCCAAAATCCAAGCCTTTGGAAGTCGCCGTTGCTACCAATTCTCCATTGATAGCATTATATAAAGCCTGCCCTTCTCCTTCACCTTTTACCCATCTGCCGAGCGCGTAATTTTCTAGTTGCATAATTTTTTAGAATTTAGAGGTTAGAATTTAGAATTTAGAGGTTAGATGAGGCAAGGTCTAACATCTAATTTCTAGCTTCTAATATCTTTGTTTTTAAACTTTCTCAATAATCACTGCAAAACCTTGCCCCAAACCTACACACATTGTTGCCAGAGCATATCTTTTATTCTGATTCTGCAATTCATACATCGCAGAATTCAGGATTCTCGCACCACTCATTCCAAGCGGATGTCCAAGTGCAATGGCGCCACCGTTTGGATTGATTCTGGAATCGTTGTCATCCAATCCCCAAGCTCTGATGCAAGCCAAACTTTGTGCAGCGAAAGCTTCATTTAATTCAATAATATCAATATCATTAAATGTCAATCCTGCTTTTTGTAATGCTAATTCAGCTGCTTTCACAGGACCAATTCCCATAAACTTTGGTTCAACACCAACAACAGCACTCGAAACAATTCTAGCTTTCGGCGTTAATCCAAATTCTTTTATCGCATTTTCTGAAGCTAATAAATTAACCGCTGCGCCGTCATTCAGTCCCGAAGCATTTCCTGCAGTAACGGTTCCATCTTTTTTGAAAGCAGTTCTTAATTTTGATAAACCTTCTAAAGTTGTATCGTTTTTTGGAAACTCATCTTTATCAAAAATCAAATCTTCTCCTTTTCTCTGAGGAATATTAACGCCGACAATTTCTTGAGACAATCTTCCGTTTTCCTGTGCAACTTTAGCTTTCTGTTGAGAATTAAAAGCAAACAAATCTTGGTCTTCTCTGGAAATATTATCTCGTTCAGCCAAGTTTTCTGCTGTTTCACCCATTGCATCTACACCGTACATTTCCTTAATTTTTGGATTAATGAATCTCCAGCCGAAAGTTGTATCATAGATTTTTGCGTCGCCACCAAAAGGATTTTCGGATTTTGAAATTACCAAAGGTCCACGTGTCATATTTTCAACACCACCGGAAATCATCAAATCGGCGTCGCCAACTTGAATTGCTCTTGCAGCATTAATCGCAGCTGACAATCCTGAAGCGCAAAGTCTATTGACTGTTTCGCCGGGAACGTGATAATCCAAACCAGACAACAAAGCCGACATTCTTGCAATGTTTCGGTTGTCTTCGCCAGCTTGATTAGCACAACCTAAAACAACATCGGAGATTCTGCTTTGGTCGATGGTCGGGTTTCTTTCCAATAGTTTTTTGATGACAAAAGCCGCCATATCATCGGGACGAACCGAAGATAAACTTCCTTTAAGTTTTCCGATTGGTGTTCGGATGCCATCTATTATATATACTTGGTTCATAATTTTATCGCAAAGGCGCATTTTGTTTTATATATGTTATGCTTAAAGTCGCAAAAAAGACTGTCGTCTATTTTTTTCCCAAAGATTTACTTTATTCTAATTTTTTGTGTTTTAAGTCAAAAATTGAGAACGTGATATATAATTCGAATCATAAATTATTTACGATTCGTTTCACACTATCTTTATAAAAATCAGTTCTGAAATTGATTAACAACCCAAGTTTACATCCTGTCATTTTCAAATATGTAAGGATTTGGGCTTTATGAATATCATTCAGCGCATCAACTGTTTTTACTTCCAGAATTAACTTGTTTTCTATTAATAAATCTATCTTGTATGCATTTTCTATTCTTAAATCGTCATAAATAATTGGTAGATATTTTTGTCTCTCAACTTGTAAGCCTGCTTTTTTTATATCGTGAAATAAACATTCCTCATAAACATTTTCAAATAATCCTGCTCCAAGCTTTTTGTAAATTTTATATCCTAAATCAACAACGATTTTTGCCAATTCATTTTCATTCATTTGTGTTGTATTTTTTAAATTAATTGGGAAATTTGCGACTTAAAGCAATGCAATTTTCTCTAATATTTTCCGCCTTTGCGTTTAAATTTAATAGAATTTTCTGTTTTGTTTTACCAAGTTTCTGATAATCGGACTGCATCTGTAGCGGTCCTCGTGATAGAAATTATAAAGCTGATCTAATTCTTTTTCAAGATTTGCTATACCAAATTCATCTGCCCATAGTAATAATCCTTTTGGATAATTCACGCCTTTTGTCATTGCCAAATCGATGTCTTCTGCTGAAGCAATTCCAAGAAAATTAGCATCTGCAGCTTCATTCATTAGCATTACCAAAATTCTTTTGAAAATTGTTTCTAATAATTCCGGATTTTCATTGGGTTTTGGTTGTTCAGCATTTGGAGAATAATCATAAAATCCTTTCCCTGATTTTCTTCCGAAATAGCCAGCTTCAAACAATCTTTTTTGTGTGAATGATGGTTTGAATTTCGGGTCGTAGAAGAATTCTTGGAAGACACTTTCCGTCACTCTATAATTGACATCGTGACCGATAAAATCCATCAATTGAAATGGTCCCATTCTGAATCCACCTAAACTTGTCATTGCAAAATCAATCGTCGCACAGTCAGCAATTCCTTCTTCCAAAATTCGGATAGCTTCTCCGTAAAAAGGTCTCGCCACACGATTGACGATAAATCCAGGTGTATCTTTTGCAATTACAGGAAGTTTCTTCCAGCTTTCCACTAAAGTTTTCGTTTTCGAAATTAAATCTTTATCTGTTTGGACAGCAGGAATAATTTCAACTAAAGCCATCAAAGGCGCAGGATTGAAAAAATGAATTCCAATCACACGATTTGGTTTTTGACAAGCCGATGCAATCGATGCAATGGATAAAGATGAAGTATTGGTCGCCAAAATACAATCTTCGGAAACAAGACTTTCCAGCTTATGGAATAACTCTTTTTTGATTTCCAAATCTTCAATAATCGCTTCGATAATTAATTCTGAATCTTTTAACTCGGATAATTTATCGCTTAGTCGAATATTATCGAAATAAGTTTCCGCTTCTTCATAAGTCAGCTTTCCTTTTTCTGCTAATTTCTGAAACTGAGCTTCCAGATTTTGTCCGGCTTTTTCTACGACAATCGGATTGCTGTCATACAACAAAACCTTGTTTCCGGCTGTTGCCAAAACCTGCGCTATTCCGTTTCCCATCGCTCCGCTACCGACTATTCCTATTTTCATTTCTTTTTGTAAAATCTATTTTTTGAACGCAAAGTCCTCAAAGTTTTTTTCTATTATTGAAAACATTTTCAAGTTCGCAAAGGCGTAAAACTCAGCGAAGAAAATATTTATCAGACAACTCTCAACTAACAACCATCAACCAAATTAATGACATTTAAAATAATCAAAAGGTTCTCGACAATCATCACATTGATATAATGCTTTACACGCTGTGGAACCAAATTGACTTACCAAATGTGTCTGTTTTGAGCCACAAAGCGGACACTCAACCTCATCTGTTTTTGAGAATAATTCATCACTATTTTTTGAGTAAACAGGTGGTGCAATGCCGTAAGCTTTTAGTTTTTGTTTTCCTTCTTCCGTCATCCAATCGGTGGTCCAAGCCGGGCTCAATTGGTTTGTTATTTTAATATTGTTGAAACCTCTTTCAATCAGCTTCATTTTAATCGCCATATTAATCATCGATGTTGCGGGACATCCGGAGTAAGTTGGTGTCACAATCACTTCGATCTCCTCTTCATTGAATTTTACATCACGGATAATTCCCAAATCCAAAAGATTGAGAACGGGAACTTCCGGGTCGGGAACTTCTTTTAAGATTTGCCAGATATGTTCTTCTGTGATTGTCATTTTTTGTTTTTATCGCAAAGGCGCAAATAATTTTGATTAATTCGATGTTTTAAGTCGCAAAGATGGACGCTTCTATTTTTGCGACTTATAACAGTGCTGTATTCACAACACTTGCGCCTTTGCGTTATAATCTACCATTCCATATTAGGATAAGTGCGTTGCATCATTTGCATTTCTGCTAAGAGGTAACCCATTTTTTCGGTGTGTTTTCCGTCTTTTCCGCCTGTTAGTTGTCTCGATTTTGAGAAATCAAAAGACAAAGTGGCTTCGTTCAAAATATCCAAAACTTTGGTTTCCCATTTGGTTCGGAAAGTTCTGATGTCGGGAATTATGTTTTGTTTAATTAATTCTAATTCCCAGTTGGTTGGAATGAACATTTCGTCCGTGAAGTCCACCAAATCATTGACTGATTTTTGAATTCTGTTATGACTTTCTTCTGTTCCATCGCCCAATCGAATCATCCATTCGCTGCTCCACTTTAAATGATAAGTCACTTCTTTCAGAGATTTTTCAGCAATGGAAGCGAGTTTCAAATCGGAATGATTTTTCAGCTCGGTCAATAATATATGATGATAAGCATCGAAGAAAAAATGTCTCGCAATCGTATCTCCGAAATGTCCGTTCTCCCTTTCAACTAAAAGCAAATTCTTAAACTCTCTCTCATTTCTTAGGAAAGCTAAATCGTCTTCTGTTTTCCCTTCATTCTGAATTTCCGCCGCATATTGATAATAGTTGGAAGATTCTCCCAACAAATCCAAAGCAATATTGGACATTGCAATATCCTGCTCCAAGACCGGTCCTTTTCCACACCATTCGCAAAGACGCTGCCCTAGAATAAGGCTTGTATCCGCAAGATGCAGAATATAATTGAGCCAGTTGTTTTGATTGTTTTCCATTTTAAATAACGCTTTTTTAAACGTTGAATTACAGCAGCCCGACTTGAGCGGAGCTCATCCGCCAAAGGCGGATAGCGCGAGCTGAAGGTGGATTAAGCTGCCATAAAAATCACATTACATATTTTTCACTTCTTCCGGAACATGGTAAAACGTTGGATGACGGTAAACTTTGTCTTCCGAAGGCTCATAAAACGCTTCGGAATCATCAGGATTGGTTGCGTGAATATGCTTGGATTCTACAACCCAAATGCTGACGCCCTCCATCCTTCTCGTATAAACATCTCGTGCATTTTGGATTGCCATTTCTGCATCAGCAGCGTGAAGACTTCCCACGTGCTTGTGGTCAAGACCTTGTCTACTCCTGATAAAAACTTCCCAAAGTGGCCATTCTGTATTTTGCATAATTTTTCAGATTAGAGACAGATAGATGAGAGATAATAGACTTTCATCTTTCTGCTTTTGATTACTTTCTCGCAAAGGCGCAAGACTTTCTTTTTTCATTGCGTTTTAAGTCGCAAAACACTTCGACAAGCTCAGTATGACATCTCTAATACTAACCATTCCAATTAGAACGTGTCAGTCTGAGCTTGTCGAAGACTTTACAAATTACACTGTTTTTCTGTTTTGTTCTTCTCTTAGTTTTCTTTTCTCGTGATAAGCGGTTGCGGCTTCTCTTACCCAAGCACCATCATCGAAGGCTTTTTTGCGGGTTTCGATTCTTTCTTTGCTGCAAAGTCCATTGCCTTTGACCACTTTCCAAAACTCATCCCAATCGATTTCTCCGAATTCGTAATGTCCGGTTTCTTCATTGAATTTCAAATCTGGGTCTGGAATCGTTAATCCTAAATATTCTGCCTGCGGAATCGAAACATCTACGAAACGCTGTCTCAATTCGTCATTGGTAAATCGTTTAATCCGCCATTTCATCGACAATTCCGTATTTCCGGAGTCTGCATCTTTTGGTCCGAACATCATCAGAGTCGGCCACCACCAGCGGTTGAACGCATCCTGAGCCATCGCTTTCTGCTCCGGTGAACCTTGGCAAAGCTTTATCATCAGCTCATAACCTTGTCTCTGATGGAAGCTTTCTTCCTTACAAATCCTGACCATCGCTCTCGCATAAGGTCCATAAGACGCTCTGCAAAGCGGGACTTGATTCAGAATTGCTGCGCCATCTACCAACCAGCCGATGGCACCCATATCTGCCCACGTCAAAGTCGGATAGTTGAAAATGCTGGAATATTTGGCTTTTCCGGAATGCAAATCGTTAATCGTTTCATCTCTTGTAACGCCCAAAGTTTCGGCAGCGCAATAGAGATAAAGTCCGTGTCCGGCCTCGTCCTGAACTTTTGCCAACAAGATTTTTTTACGATTCAAAGTTGGCGAACGCGTAATCCAATTGGCTTCCGGCAGCATCCCGACAATCTCGGAGTGGGCGTGCTGTGAAATCTGGCGAATCAAAGTTTTCCTATATGCTTCTGGCATCCAGTCTTTGGGTTCGATGCGGATTTCGCTGTCTATTTTATTCTGAAAATGTTTTTCTAAATTGATTTCTGTTGTTTCCATAATGTTTTGTTTTAATGGAATTACTTTCTTTATTATTTTTTGTCATTCCGTAGGAATCTAAACCGCTGAGATTGACTTCGTCAAACCACTTCGTTGGGTTTCCTGCGGAATGACAAACTTCGCGGTTATAACCTTACTTGTTTTATCCCGAATCCGCAGCCCGACTTGAGCGGAAATCCTTTTTTGCGTGGACTCAAGTTCTATTTAAACTGAAATCGTCTGCAAAAAAGATTGGGAGCGGAAGGCGGATTAAGCTGCCATAATTATTATCTTATTTAATATCAAAATTCACAATCACTTCCTCCGACCTCGGATGTGCTTGGCAAGACAAGATAAATCCTGCTGCAATCTCGTCCGGTTCCAAGGAATAATTGATGTCCATTTCTACTTCGCCTTTCTCTAATTTACATTTGCAAGTGGCACAAACTCCACCTTTGCAAGCGTAAGGCAAATCTGCACCGTTTTGTAACGCTGCATCCAAAATCGTTGGTCCGTGATAAGCCAAATCCAGTTTCAAAGCAGTTGCATCCAATTTCACAGTGACTTTACTAAAATCATCATCGGATTTATTAATCGCAGATTCGTGTTCTTTTTTCTTTTCGGCTGAGGCCGCACTGAAGAATAATTCGAAATGAATTTTCTTAGCTTCAACACCAGAATTGATTAAAGTATCTCTCACACTTAGAATCATTTCTTCTGGTCCGCAAAGGAAAACCTCATCGATTTTTTCTGCTGGGATGATGTTCTTTATAAAAGATTCTGCTTTTTCGGAATTGATTCTTCCACTCAGCAAATCTGCATCTGCAACTTCGCGACTGAGAATGTGATAAATGCTCAATCGTTCCATAAAACGGTTTTTCAAAGCTTCAATTTCTTCTTTGAAAATAATGGTTCCTTTATTTTTATTACCATAAATCAGAATGAATTGACTTTGCGGTTCATTTTTCAAAACAGATTTGATAATCGAAATAATTGGCGTAATTCCACTTCCTGCAGCAAAAGCTACATAAGTTTTTTTGTTTTCGGGACTGAGTTCTGTATAGAATTTTCCCATCGGTGGCATCACTTCCAAAATGTCGCCTTCTTTCAGATTTTCGTTCATAAAAGAAGAGAACAAACCTTCGGGAACTTTCTTCACAGCGACTTTCAGCTCACCTTCGCACGGACTTGCGCAAATCGAATAAGAACGACGGAGTTCCTGCTCGCCATTCATTTGTCGGAATGTCAAATATTGTCCTTGCGTGAATTTGAATTGTTCCGATAATTCTGCTGGAACATCAAAACTCACAGAAACACAATCCGATGTTTCTTTCTTGACTTTTTTGACGGTTAAAGGATGAAATGTTTTTGACATTTTTTAGTTGTTAGTTGTCAGTTGATAGTTCAATTACCATTTATAAGTTTAAACCATTCATTAATAATGTTTTCAAATCTTCTTCCAGCTCCTCCGGCGAAATTTCTCTGCTCGGCTTATACCATAATTCTATCCATCGAAGCGAAGACAGCATTGTAAACAAAGCGACGGAAACATTCATTTTTTTGAATTCTCCATTTTCCATTCCTTGCTCTATGATATTCGCAAAGCTTTTTTCATAAGATTTTCTGATTTGCTTGTATTGATTTTTCTTTTCTTGGGAAAGATATTTCCAATCGTTATTCGCTACAGAAACCGAGGCTGCATCTTCAATAATCAACTGAACGTGAAGTCCTATAATTGCTCTCAGTTTTTCCTGAAAATTTTGGTTCGTATTTTCGATTTCCTGAAGCTGAGAAATATATTGGTTGGCAATTTTGAAACATATCAATTCCAAAATTTCGTCTTTGGATTTGATATGATTGTACATACTTGCCGCTTCCATTCCTACTTTTTCAGCCAAATCTCGCATACTAGTTCCGCCAAAACCTTTTTCTTTGAAAAGTTTTGCGGCTTGTTCCAAAATCAATTCTTTTTTATTGATTTTGATTTTTTTCTCTGTGGATAAATCTAATTCCATTTTAAATAATCATATTTTTTGAACGCAAAGTCCGCAAAGATTTTTATTCATTATTGAAAATATTTTTAAGGTTCGCAAAGGCGCTTACGCTCAGCTAAGATTTTCTTAAAACCACAAAAGACACAAAAGCTATATTTATTTTTTAAGTCTTTTGAAAGTCCAAAAAAGAGAAAATGGCTTAAAAGTTATCTTTTTTGATCTTTTGCATCCTTGATTTCTATGCCTCCTTTTGTGACTTTTGTGGTTTATTTAATATTTCAACAATTGTTCTATTTCTTTAATTAATTTTTCTCTGTTTGGCAGCATTTCTTTCTCCAATTCGGAATTGATAGGAATTGCAGGAAGATTCTTTGCTCCAACAACTTTTACCGGCGCATCCAGATATCTGAAGCAATGCTCATTGATTCTCGCTGCCAGACTTTGTGCAAAGCTATTATTGACAGGTTCTTCTGTCAAAACGATGCATCGGCTGTGTTTTTTCACACTTTCGAAAACTCTGTTTTCATCCAAAGGTGCGAGTGTTCTTAAATCGATGATTTCAATTTGATTATCAAACTGTTTCGCTGCATTCGAAGCCCAATGAACGCCCATTCCGTAAGTAATAATAGTCAAAGTTGGTTTATCTTTTTGATTATCACAAAGTAAAACTTCTCTTGCTTTCCCGAACGGAATAATATAATCTTCATCAGGTTCAATAGTTTTTGCAGCTTCGGTTCCTTCAATTTTTGACCAATAAAGACCTTTATGTTCCAGCATCACAACCGGATTTGGGTCATAGAAAGCGGCTTTCATTAGACCTTTTAAATCTGCGCCAGTTGATGGATAAGCGATTTTGATGCCTTTGATATTGCATAAAACACTTTCCACAGAACTCGAATGATAAGGTCCGCCACTTCCATAAGCGCCAATCGGAACACGCAGAATCATCGAAACCGGCCATTTTCCATTAGACAAATAATAACTTCTGGAAACTTCGGTAAATAATTGATTCAAACCTGGCCAAATGTAATCTGCGAATTGAACTTCGACAATCGGTTTCAAACCAACGGCGCTCATTCCAACTGTTGAACCTACAATAAAGGCTTCCTGAATTGGTGTATTAAAAACTCGTTTTTCTCCAAACTGAGCTGCCAAAGTAATCGCTTCACGGAAAACACCACCTAATCTCAACCCAACATCTTGTCCATATAATAAGGCTTCCGGATGTTTCTGCATCAATTCTCTAATCGCGAATAATGCACAATCTACCATTACAGTCGGAATTTTTCCACTTGGAGAACGCTCTCCTTTTTCTTCAGTAATTGGCGTTGGTGCAAAATCGTGTTTGTAAGCATCTTCAGGTTTTGGGTCTTCTGCTAAAATTGCATTTTCAAAATCTGTTCTTACCAGATTCTGAACTTCTTTTTCAATCGATTCAACTTCTGAATCTTCTATACTAAATTCTGAAAGTTTATTTCTAAGTTTTATTAATGGGTCATTCTTCGCACATTCTTCCAAATCATCGCGATACCATTCTTTTCGTACGCCGGAAGTATGATGATTGAGCAACGGAACTTTCGCGTGAATCAACATTGGACGTCTTTCTTCACGAATGATTTTCATACATTCTTTGACGGTTTCGTAAGATTTGATAAAATCTGTTCCATCAATGGTTCTGGTTTCGATACCATTGAAACCTTGCATATATTTTGTGATGTCTTGTGCTCGGATTTCGTCTGCACTGGCGGAAATATCCCATTCGTTATCCTGAACGAGATAAAGAATCGGCAATTGTTTCAAGGCTGACATTTGGAAAGCTTCGGAAACTTCGCCTTCTGTACAACTTGCATCGCCGAGTGAGCAGACTGCAATTGGTTTTTCATCAAGATTATCATCAATTCCGATTTCTTCCTTATACTTCATTCCCATTGCAATTCCAGTTGTCGGGATGGCTTGCATTCCTGTTCCTGAACTCTGGTGAATTATTTTTGAAAAATCATCTCTTCGCAAACTTGGATGAGAATAATAAGTTCTTCCACCGGAAAATGGATCGTCTTTCTTTGCTAAAAGCTGAAGCATCAATTCGTAAGGTGTAATTCCAACGCCCAACAAAATCGAATCATCTCTATAATAAGGACTCACAAAATCTTGGGGCAACAATTGCATTCCCAAAGCCAACTGAATTGCTTCGTGTCCCCGAGAAGTGGCGTGAACGTATTTTGAAGTGATCTTTTTTTCCTGCTCGAACAAATCGGTCATTGTTTTTGCCGTAAACATCAGGCGATAAGCTGATTTCAGTAAATCAGTCAGGCTAGTTTCTTTGTTTAAAAAATGCTTTTGGGTAATTTCCATATTTAAACATTTGACATTCAGTCCATTATTCTCAGTTTGGATAATTGAATGTGATTTATTCAAAAATACACTTTTTTATTAAACTAACAAATGTTAGTTAGTTTTTAAATTAATATTTGAATCTCGTTGAAAATCATTACTTTTAATAAAAAACTTAACCTATAAAAAAATCTCTCCTTTTTATTTTTACAGTAATTACTTTTAGTTTAGGATTGGGACAAACTAATCCTGTCCAAAACTTATAATGGAATCATACACATATATTTCCTTACAATGATATTTTCTCACTTTCTTGGCAAGAGCCAAAAACACCTCGAAATGAGTTAATTGAATATAATATCTATCGTGGAAATGAATTGTTTAGATTTCAAACTAATACCTCTTTAGGATGTGATTCTCGTTGGGGAATTAATGAAGGTTGTGATTTTCTAAATTACAATAATGGCAGTTCATTTACTGGCTTTGTCAAAGCTGTTTATGAAGGAAATATTGAATCACAATCTTTTTCTTTTGAAGTAGGAGGTGTTATGTTGGATGTTACTGATTCTAAATTGAAATCACTAAGTATGTTTCCAAATCCAGCAAAAGATATTCTCAACTTTTCAGAAGAAATTTCTAATATCAAAATAACAGATTTTTCTGGTAAAATCATAAAACAAATTTCCACTTCTGAAAAATCCATCAATGTTTCCAAACTTGCAAAAGGAACTTATATTATCTCAGCTACAACAAAAACTGGAGAAACAATCAATAAGAAATTTATAAAAGAGTAAATTCCGTTCTTAATTATATAATCCTTTTAGCTATTGAAAGGATTTTTTGTTTAATAACATTAAAATATCTTCCTCTTCACAAAATAAAAATTTAAATTTTGTAGTTTTGAAGATTAAACAAGATAAATGAAACGCCAACGTTTAAAACTTCTTTAATATTATTAATAAAAACAATTATTGGCGTTCCATCTGACCATTAAAAAAGATAAATAAGAATAGATGAAAATTAAAATATTTTTTGGAATTGCATTTTGGTCACTTTTGCTTTTGGCAGGTTGTAATCGTGATGATATTTCGTTTGAATCGCCAAGCCAATTGTTGCGTTTCTCTACTGACACGGTTTTCTGTGATACAGTTTACAACCAAATGCGTAGCGAAACTTATGCTGTGAAAGTTTATAATAACGAAAATAAAGATGTTCTGATTCCAAGAATTGCGTTGGAAGGTGGAAGTGGTTCGCTTTATAGAATCAATGTAGATGGAAAAGTTGGAACTAGTTTCGAAAATGTAGCGCTTAGAAAAAAAGACAGCCTTTATGTTTTTGTAGAAATTGCGCCTATTGCAAACGCTCCGGAAGCGATTGCTGAAGACAAAGTGGTTTTCAATACACCAGCTGGTGAACAAAAAGTGACACTTTTCTCTGTCGTTCAGGATGCAGAATATTTTATCCAAACAGAAGATAATCCTGTAACAATTAATGACAATACAACTTGGACTAAAGATAAAGTGAAAGTAATTTTCGGTAACCTGAATGTTGCTGAAGGTAAAACTTTGACAATGGAAAAAGGCACAAAAGTCTATTTCAGAAAAAACAGTGGAATGAATTTTGAAAAAAATTCAGCTTTAACTGTCAATGGAGCTTTGGGCGAAGAAGTGATTTTCCGAGGTGACAGAAGCGATACCAAATACGATACGCTTCCTGCCAACTGGAACGGAATCAAAATGGAAGAAGACACACAGCTTAAAATGAATTATGCTCGAGTTTTCGGTGGAAATGTTGGACTTCAATTAAAAGAAAGTACTGCAGAAATTAATAATTCTATTTTCCATACTTTTCAAAATGCTGGAATCTATGGAATTCATTCCAATGTTACAGCTAATAACCTCGTAATGAACAACTGTGGTGAAGCTGATTTGGCGATTGCCGGAAGTGGAACTTATAATATCAACTATTCTACTCTTGCCAATTATTGGAACCTTAACTCTTCTATGTCTGCTGTTGGAATTTTTGCAAGCAATACTTGGGAAAATGAAGAAGGTATTCTAGAATCTGGTCTTGTAACTTTAAATGTAAAGAATTCCATTATTTACGGAGACACTTTAGATTTGGTTTCTTTGAGTAATAATCAAGCTGGGACAGCAATTGATGCCCACTTTGATAATACTTTGCTGAAACTAAGCGCTAATTCTGGATTCACGCCAGTTGGAACCGATATCATCAGAAATGAAGACCCAAAATTCCAAAATTATTTTACTCAGAAGATGAATTTGAGAGTGAAAGAAGGTTCTCCCGCAATTGGGAAGGGTATTAACGCTACTGGAATTACAATGACTGATATTGTTGGTAAATCCAGAGGTAGCTCTCCAACTATTGGCGCTTATCAGTTTTAATAATGGAAATCACAACACTTCAAAATCAAGTTGACGAATGGATAAAAACCATTGGTGTCCGCTATTTCAACGAGTTGACAAATATGGCAATCCTAACGGAAGAAGTGGGTGAAGTGGCCAGAATCATCGCCAGAAGATACGGCGAACAATCTGAAAAAGAATCCGACAAATCCAAAGATTTAGGCGAAGAATTAGCTGATGTTCTTTTTGTAACACTTTGCTTAGCCAATCAAACGGGAACAGATTTGCAATCCGCGTTCGATAAAAAAATGAAAATCAAAACTGATAGAGACAAAGACCGACATCAGAATAATGAAAAATTAAAATAATTGTACAACGTATCAATGTAAAATGTATTCACGAATTTGAATCATTAATACTTTAATACGCCTTACATTAATACAAAAAAATGATATTAAAAAAATCAGAATTAATAGACGGAAAAAATATACAAATTACCGGTTCGAAAAGTATTTCGAACCGTCTTTTGATTTTAGGGAAATTGTTTGGGAATATTGATATGCTCAACCTTTCCAATTCTCAGGACACAACTTTACTCAAAAAAGCTTTGGAATCGGATTCCGAAACAATTGACATTCATCACGCCGGAACTGCAATGCGATTTTTAACTTCTTATTATTCAATTTTTGAAGGAAGAAAAACTATTTTGACAGGTTCTGACAGAATGAAAAATCGTCCAATCAAACCATTGGTTGACGCACTTCAATCGCTAGGAGCAGATATTACTTATCTTGAGAAGGAAGGTTTTCCGCCACTGCAAATCATTGGAAAGAAATTGGAGAAAAATTCGGTTAAAATTTCAGCCAATGTTTCCAGCCAGTTTTTGACTTCATTAATATTAATTGGAGGAAAATTAGAAAATGGATTGACATTAGAATTGGAAGGCGAAATCACATCACGTCCTTACCTCGAAATGACTTTGAAAATCCTAAACGAAATCGGAGTCAAGTCTCATTTCGCAGAAAGCACCATCGAAATCCTGCCTCATCCAGAAAATGCAAGAATCGAACATTACGAAGTAGAAAGCGATTGGTCTTCAGCGTCTTACTTTTATTCTTTGGCAGCGATTGGAAGAAAATCAATTACATTAAAAAGTTATCATACACTTTCACTTCAAGGAGATAGCGTGATTAAAGAAATCTATTGGAAATATTTCGGAATCAACACAGTTTCTGATTATGCAGAAAATTCGATTACGCTTTTGCCAGAACCAGCTTTCGAATATCCGGAATTAATTTCGTTGGATATGAATGATTGTCCTGATATTGCACAAACGCTTTGCGTAACGGCAACAGCTTTGAAAATTCCGTTTGTGATTACCGGACTTCATACTTTGAAGGTAAAAGAAACCGACCGATTGGTAGCGCTTCAAAATGAATTATTGAAAATCGGAGCAAAAACACATATCACGGTTGAGAAAATCGAATCTTCGGAATTCACAGAACCGGAAGAAAATATTTCTATCGCAACTTACAACGACCACAGAATGGCAATGGCTTTTGCGCCATTTGCTTTGGTTAAAGAACTTAATATCGAAAACGAAGATGTTGTAGAAAAATCTTATCCTGAGTTTTGGGAGGATTTTGCTGAAGTGACAAACAAAATAGTATAAAGATTTTGATAAAAAAATGAGGTTTAAAAAATACTTATCTTTGTTATTAGTAAGTCGTTAACTCAAAAACAGCATTATGGAAATCACAAACATCGATCAATTAGACCTTAACAAAACTTATACTTTTGCTGATTACCTTTTATGGAGATTCAAAGAAAGAGTGGAACTTATCAAAGGTAAAATCTTGAAAATGAGTCCTGCTCCTGCGCCAAATCATCAAAGAATGGCACAAAAAATTAACCAAAAACTTTATCCATTTTTTGCAGAAAAACAGTGTGAATTATTTTTCGCTCCTTTCGATGTGCGTTTGCCTAATAAAAATGGAGAAATTCTTACCGTTGTTCAGCCAGATTTATGTGTGATTTGTGACAGAAAAAAGATTGACGACAAAGGTTGTCTTGGTGCGCCAGATTTGGTAATTGAAATTCTTTCTCCCGGAAATTCTAAAAAAGAAATGAATCTAAAGTTCAGTTTGTACGAAGAATCTGGTATTCCTGAATATTGGGTTGTGGATTCTAGTGAGAAATTCATCCTGATTTACAGTTTGGAAAATGGGGAATATATCAGCAGAAAACCTGTTGCAGATGGAGAAATATTGCAATCGATAAAATTTCCGGACCTGAAGTTTTCCACCAAAGACTTTTACGAATTTTAAAATCAAAAATTATTAAAAAATCGAACTTTGCCCTATAAGCAAGGTTCATTTTTTTGGCAAAACTAAAAATAAAACCTTGAGTAAAACCATCATCATCACAGGCGCTTCATCCGGAATTGGATTTGCCTTGGCAGAATATTTTGGAAAGAAAGGAAACAAAGTTTACGGGCTTAGTAGAAAAGTCATCAACTCCGATTATTTCGTTTCGATTCCAACAGATATTACCGAAAAAGACCAAATCGACAATTCTATTTCTGAAATCCTGAAAACGGAAACCAGAATTGATGTTCTGATAAATAACGCTGGAATGGGAATGGTGGGCGCAGTTGAGGATTCTACGAAAGACGATATTTCGAAATTATTTAATCTTAATTTGATTGGCTCAGTTCAGATGATGACGGCTGTGCTTCCAAAAATGCGTGAGCAGAAATCCGGGAAAATCATTAATATTTCCAGCATCGGATCAGAAATGGGATTACCATTCCGAGGATTTTATTCCGCTTCTAAATCGGCTTTGGACAAAGTAACTGAAGCAATGCGCTACGAAGTTTATCCTTGGAACATCCACGTTTGCTCACTTCATTTAGGCGATATAAAAACCAATATTGCAGAAAACCGTGTCAAAACAAACGTTTCTGAACCTTATAAAAATATCTTCGATAAAGTTTATGCTTTGATGAATTCTCACGTTGGCGACGGAACAGAACCTTTGGATGTTGCAGTTTATGTTGATAATCTTCTTCAGAAATCAAAATGGAAAGCGCATTACTATTTTGGGAAATTCGGGCAGAAAATTGGCGTTCCTCTTAAATGGATTCTTCCTCAGAATACTTATGAAAATCTGATGAAGAAATATAATAAAATGGATTGATTTTCTGTTATATAACCACAAAAGTCACAAAAGAATAATGTTAAAAAAGTTCGATATATCAAGAAAAAAAAAGATAGAAATCGAAGACAATTTCTTTTGTAATCTTTTGAATAGCACACTATTCCTCTTTTTCTTTTGTGCCTTTTGTGGTTTAATCAATGCTCAAAAAAAAGAATATTGGCTCATCGATAAAGAAACCAACGTTAAAAAAATAGTTTCTGATTCGGCGAAAGCAGTTAAATTCTTGGATTCTTTAGCAGAAAACAATTACTTCTTCACAGAACTGAAGGACGTCAAAAAAATAGAAAACAGAACAGAAATCTATTATGACAAAGGACCCAATTTCAACAAAGCCAATGTCAGATTTTCGGATTCTTTAGTTTCTGATTTGAAGTTTCAGAAGAGTGAGATTTACACCAAGAATTTAGATTCGCTCAAGAAAAATATCAATCAAAAATATCGAGACAAGGGTTTCGCCTTCAATCGCGTGAAAACCAAATTCCAGAAAATGGAAAACGGAATTCCGTCGGTCAAAATCTCCGTTGTTCCAGCTTCACAAAGAAAAATCGATGGTATTGTTTTCAAAGGTTATACACGTTTACCGAAACAATTCGTTAAAAACCTCAACAAACAATATCTTGGTAAAAACTATGATGACAAGAACTTGGTTTCTATGAATCAATCTTTGCAAAATCATCAGTTTGTGTCGTTGGAAAAACCGCCTCAGACATTATTTACAAAAGATTCTACGCAGGTTTTCCTATTCACCCAAAAACGAAAAACCAATACTTTTGACGGAATGATTGGCTTCGGAAACAACGATTCCGAGAAATTCACAGTCAACGGAACCCTGAATGTCGTTCTCAAAAATATGTTCAACAGTTTCGAAAGTATTGGTGTTTATTGGCAGAGAAATCCCGACAAAGGTCAGACTTTTGATATGCAGACGGACATTCCTTACACTTTTGGGAGCAACGTTGGTTTGAATATAAATGTCAATATTTTCCGTCAGGATTCCACTTTTGCGAATGTCAAATTTTTACCTGCCGTTTATTATCATCTTTCACCGAAGCAAAAACTTGGTATCAAAGGAACTTTTGAGTCGTCAGCGATTCTGGATTCGCTTTACACGAGTGGTCGCGATTACAGCAAAAAGGGAATTGGTGTTTATTATCAATATCAGGAAGGGATTGACATTCCGTTGTTTATTAACAAAAGTAATATTCGTCTGGAAGCCGATTTCCTTAAAACAACCTATGACGATACGCAGAAGAAATTTGACCAAATTCGGTATTTTCTTTTTGCAGAACACAATTTTAATTTGTCCGGAAATCATTTCCTCAACATCAAAGGAGAATCTGCTTTACTCAGTTCCAAGAACGAATTATCGACAAACGAACTTTTTCGGTTTGGAGGCTGGAACTCGATGCGAGGTTTCAATGAACAGAGTCTCATCAGCGATTTTTATGCATTTGCCGGCGCCGAATATCGTTATCTCGTCAACGACCAAGCCTTCTTCGATTTGTTTGCTCAATACGGTCAAATGTCTAACAAAGCTCTGGGAATCACACCAAAACTTTATAGTGTAGGTTTGGGTTTCAACTTTTTTCTTCCCGTCGGTTTGATGAGTTTCCAGATTTCCAACGGAAACGAAATCGGTAATCCTTTCAAATTCAACGAAATAAAAATCCATTGGGGAATTCTCAGTCGATTCTAAAATTTTTAGGAGCCGGGAACCTGCTGTCCACTATATCTTTTGCAAAATCCATCCGAGTCCAAAGCTATTTTTGCAAAAGGATGCCGTTCCCATCAGGGCTAGGGCATTCGTCATCCAATCATCATTTCTCTGAATATTAATTATTTATCAAATAAATTACGATATTTTCAAATTCGATAAAAATAACTTAATTTTGCAAAGAAAGTAAAGATGTCTATTCATAACAAAATTGTAGAGACAGCCATCACTTTCGATGACGTGCTTCTAGTCCCTTCTTATTCAGAAGTTTTACCTAATCAGGTTTCCCTAAAATCAAGACTTACAGACAAAATTTCGCTTAATGTTCCGATAGTTTCCGCTGCAATGGATACGGTTACAGAAGCTGATTTGGCGATTGCCCTCGCAAGAGTTGGTGGTCTTGGATTCATTCATAAAAATATGCCGATTGCAGAACAAGCTGCGCAAGTTAACAGCGTAAAACGTTCCGAAAATGGGATGATTGCCGACCCAATCACTTTATCAAAAGACCATACTTTGGCGGAAGCAAAAGCTCTAATGTCGAATTACAAAATTTCTGGACTTCCTGTAGTTGACGAAAACAATTATCTTATTGGGATTATTACCAATCGTGACGTGAAATATCAGGAAAATCTTGATATCAAGGTTGAAGAAATAATGACAAAAGAAAACCTCATCACTTCTGACAAAAACACGAATCTTGAAAAAGCTAAAGAAATTCTTTTAAAGAATCGTATCGAAAAACTACCTATTGTTGACAAGAAAAACAAATTGGTTGGATTAATTACAATTAAAGACATCGACAATCAATTAGAATATCCAAATGCTAACAAAGACCAAAACGGAAGACTGATTGTTGGTGCTGGCGTTGGTGTAGGTGAAGACACGATTGAAAGAATCACAGCATTAGTAAAAGCTGGTGTTGATATTGTTGCGATTGATTCGGCTCACGGACATTCGAAAGGTGTTTTGGATAAAATCTCAGAAATCAGAAAAACGTTTCCAGATTTGGATATTGTTGGAGGAAATATTGTTACAGCAGATGCAGCAAAAGATTTGATAAAAGCAGGCGCTAATGTTTTGAAAGTTGGTGTTGGGCCAGGTTCAATTTGTACAACTAGAGTTGTCGCAGGAGTTGGAGTTCCTCAGCTTTCCGCAATCTATAACGTTTACGAATTTGCTAAAAAGAAAAATGTAACCGTGATTGCTGACGGTGGAATCAAATTATCTGGTGACATTGTAAAAGCTATCGCAAGCGGAGCTGGTGCAGTAATGTTAGGTTCACTATTAGCAGGAACAGATGAAGCTCCGGGAGAAGAAATTATTTTCCAAGGAAGAAAATTCAAATCCTATCAAGGAATGGGTTCTCTTTCTGCTATGAAACGAGGCGGAAAAGAGCGTTATTTCCAAAGTGAAGCTAAGAAATTTGTTCCAGAAGGAATCGAAGGAAGAGTGCCTCACAAAGGAAAATTAGAAGATGTGATTTTCCAGTTAACCGGAGGACTACGTGCTGGAATGGGTTATTGTGGCGCAAAAGATATTGAAGCATTACAAAAAGATTCAAAACTGGTTATGATTACCGGAAGTGGATTGAAGGAATCTCATCCACACGATGTGATTATTACACAGGAAGCACCAAATTATTCTTTGTAATAAAAGATTTAAAATATTTTCAAGAAAACCTTTCATTAATTGTGAAAGGTTTTTTAATTTTGCAACTTAGTTTTATAAAATGAAGAAGAGAGCTTTATTCTCAGGATTATTTTTATTTATTTTTGCTTTGGGATTGATGTCTTTCGCTCCGAATAAGAAAGTCATAGCCGTTGTTTTTAACAAAGAAATGACCAAACAAGACCTAATGAGTTTGCAAAAAAATCTCAAAGAAAAGAACATTATTCTTGTTTATAATAAGATTCAGTTTACAAAAAATAGATTGAGTTATATCGACTTTAGTATCGATTTTGGGGATGGATTTTCAGGGACTTCTAAATCCATTATTTCAAAATCAAAAGAAATCGGTTTTATGAGAGATTATAACGACAACGCCGAACAACCTTTTGTTGTAGGTGATTTAAAATAAACAAAGCTTCCAAATTTGGAAGCTTTTCTTGTATACTCTCATCTTCAATTTCAATAGCAAGCCTGAGTTCCAGCAATAAAGAAAGTTGAAATTCCTTAGATATATTGCAGTAAAAAAAGCATTTTTTTCATTAATTTTAGGATTTAAAAACAATGAATGGCTTTTGAAGAACTACAGAAAAACTTAGAAATTTTATTCTCCGAGTATAGCTTGGAAGATTTTGATCTCCATAACGAAGCTTTCAAAGAGTCTTTTTTTTCTGGGCTCAATTGTAATCCTTATTATATTACACTCCACGATCTTCAGAAGCTAAAACCTCTTTACATCAATGATAAGCTAAAAGAATTTTACGGTTTCCAAAACAATATCTTCAGTGACATTGATTACTTTTATTATTTCCTAACCATCCACCCCACCAGCTACGGTGTGTTGCTGGATTCTGTGATCCATTTTAAAAATGGCGGAGAAGGTTATCTGAACTTGGAATATAAGCTCAAAAACTCAGATAATAAATACGAAAAATTCTTAGGCACCACAAAATCAATTTTTATTAATAAAAAAGCAGAGTATGCTGTTACTCTACTGATGAAAGTTGAGACTTTTTCTAAAAACACCAACCAAAAACCTATTAATATAAGCAAAAGAGAAAGAGAAATAATCAAGCTGTACTGTGAAGGAAATGAAGTTAAAAAAATCGCTTCGCTGCTCAATATTTCAGAATTTACAGTCAAATCCCATCTTAAAAATATTTACAAAAAGTTAGGCGTTCGCAATGCTAGAGAGTTATCCAGCTATTTCGAAAATTTTTCATAAAAAAAATCATTCTAGCCTATATACTTTCAACGAGACAACGCCAGTAAAATGCCAATTTCTCAATTATTTTTTTTCTTAAAAAATACTTCCAATAAAATATTTTAACTTAAATACAAAATCAATAAAAACCCTTCAACGAATCAGACTTTTAACAATAATTCATCTTGTTATACAAATATTTAAAAACATCCTAAAAATACCCCTTTTGTGGTATTGACTGAATAGCAGCATGTAACTTAACTTTGAGGAAAAATTTAACATTATGAGAAACATTTTACTTCAGTTCTTGTTGTTTACAGTAACTTCTGTAGGGACAAATGCACAATCTCTAGATAATTCCTTTGGTACAAATGGCACCGTGACCCATACCGGGTTGGGGAATTATTTCGAAGCGACAGAGCTTCCCGATGGCAACGTAATCCTTAGTGGCGACTACGAAACAGAAACAGAATCCAAAGCCCTCATTATCAAACTAAAGCCAAATGGTAGCATAGACACTTCTTTTGGGACAAATGGCAAATATATTATCGATCAATATCCTAGCTACGATTACTATGAAACCTTTTCTAAAGCAATCGCATTGCCCGACGGAAAGCTAATTGTTTTATATGGTTCGATATATGATAATGGTATTGACCCAGAAAGCGTAGATATAAGAATAATGCGATTAAATGCTAATGGCACTGTAGACAACAGCTTTTCCGGATATAGTGAACAAAACATATCTGAAGATGATTATCCTTATGGCCTTGTAAGGCTACCATCTGGCAAGCTCCTGATGTATGGCTCTAATTATATGATGAGATTCAACGACAACGGCATGCTAGATACCAGCTATGCCAACAATGGCACCAGAACAATTTCATTAAATATTGAAGAACTAAACTTGATTGGGGATGCTGTCTACCTTTACAATTATAGCGACAAAATGCTTGTAAGGCTGGATAACGAAAGCTCGAGCAACACTAAAACCTATAACCTGCCGGAGAATTCTTCTTTTTATTTTTTCGGAAACAATATCTATATTCATGATATAAGTAGCTACAGTGTCATTAAAAAACTAGACTCAAATTTTAACCTTGTAAATAATTTCGCCAACGGAGGAACGGCAACTTTTGATGAGTTTTTTGGTTACAATTTTATATTTCAGCCACAAGGAAGCATTATAGCAAAAGAATACAGTTACGTATACGATAACGACTGGAATCATATCAGTACAGATGTGAAATACAGGAGAGTAAACCCAGATGGTTCTTTGGACCTAACTTTCGGGACAGGTGGTGTATACAAAATTAATATTCCTGCAACTGCTCCTTACTATTACTACAGTGACGAATATATTCATTCCAATGGAAAATTATATCACTTATTTTATGATAAGGTTGCCAACAACATTTACATAAAGAGAAGCAACCTTTCAAATGAAGTTCTTGCTGTGAGCGATAATGCTCCTGCAAAAGATGTTAGGATTATGCAAAACCCAGTTTATGAAACCTTGAAATTAAGCAGCCAACTTTTTAAGGCAAAAATATATGATATAAGTGGGAAGGACACAGGCATTCTATTCGAAGGCAAGCAAGCATCTGTGCAAAACTTAAAACCCGGCGTTTACCTCATTAACGCAGTTTCGGAATCTGGTAGTAAAATCAGCTTGAAATTTATAAAAAAATAAGACTAATAAACATTAAAAAAAACTAATAACCATCTTACAAAAATGCTGTTCTTATAGGGAACAGCATTTTATTTTTATGATAAATCCGATTTTCTTTCTTTCCTGATTTTTAGATCATCTTCAAAATCATCAATTCTATAATCTGTTAAAGAATTTCCTTTTCTAATTTTTTCTTTAGAATAAAGTCTAAACTCATTCTCTGTCTTTTCCAAAAGGTAATCATAAGGTCCAACCGAAGAAATTAGTTTAATCAAAACGGGCGAAATTTCAAGACACACAAACAGTCCCATTATGAAACTTGCTGCCAAAGCAATGATTGCAGAATTTTTTCCTAATTCATCCAAAGCCTGTAATCTTGCTGCAAATCCATTGAATTTATCTTCGATGCTTTCTGTCGATTTCCTTTCGGTTTCAAGATTGTAATAGACTTTCGATATTTCCTTATCTAGATATTGCAAACGTTCTTGCTGTTGTTTTTGATAATTTTCGAGGTCTGCTCGTTTCTGTTCTTTGAGTTCTGCCTTTCTTTTGGCATTAGTTCCATAACCAACTTTTCCACTAGTTAAACCAGATTGTTTTCCAAGAATTTCTTTTTCTAATTCCACCGAAGCTGAATCATAGGCCAATTGATAAGTTTTTATTTGATTCTGAATTTGTTTCTTTTCCAAATCAAATGGTCCAGATTGTTGCAGAATTCTTCCGCTCATCTCAGCCTGTAATTGTTTCTTATTCCTTTGAATAATGGTATTCAATTGCTTATTGACTTCCTTCTCAAAGATTTTAAGTTCCAAAGGTTTTGAAATAATAATCCCAAGAAAAGTCGCTAAAATCAGACGCGGAATTGTCATTAGAATTTGATTCCACCAAGTTCCAGTTTTCTTGATTGAGGAGACAATATATCTATCCAAATTGAAAATCATTAATCCCCAAAGAAGTCCAAATCCAGCAGAAGCCCAAATATCATCAAAGATTGTGAACATCGCATAACCTGCAGATAATGTTGCGAAAACCGCAGTAAACAAAACGATTCCTCCTATTCCAGCAAACTTGTTCCATTCGGAAGGTGACTTTTTCAGCAAATGAATGTTCGCGCCGGAACATATCATTAGAAAATGCTGAAACCAATTCATTTTATGAGTGTTAGTATTTTTCATTTTTAGTAATTCATCATAATTTGTCATTTAAAACGTTAAATTGTCACAAATAGTATTAGGTAAAACCAAATAGCTAATTATATACCAAAATCAATTTTATAATATTAAATAACAAAGCCTGCCTTTTTCAGAAAGCAGACTTTATTATTTATATCAAATCAGAAGAATTAATCTCCAGTATTCACAGTCACTTTCACGCCTGCGCCTCCAGATTTTTCATCTTCGTCCAGGTTTACTTTCTCTGGTTTTGATTTGAAATCGTGAACATTATTATCCACATTCCTGTCAATCAGTTTTGCGTAAGGATCTATTCCGGCTTGCAAAGGTTCTTCATTTACGTAGAAAGTAAAAGTTTTTTCCGGCTTATCCATTTTCACTTTTTGGAAAACAAGTTCTTTACCTTCCGGAAATTGTTTGGATTTTGCACCTAAAACAGCAATATCAATATAGTCTGCAACCGGAACTTTTTTAGATTTTCCTTTTCCGTCAACTCGGTATTTTGCGCTTCCAACGGTAAGTTTCACTTCATATTTAGCTCCAACTTTTTTATAAGAAAGATTCTTAACATAATTCTCGTAAAGTGTAATATTTTCAAACATATCTTTCACCAGATACTGCAAACTGTCAGGCGTTTCTTTCTTCAGAAGATTCACAAACTCTACAGAATTGGTGTAAGGTGGTTCTTGAAATTTGGTTTGATTCAGATATTTCTTCAAAATCGAATTCAATTTCGCTTCTCCTAAATAATCTTTGAGCGCATACATCACGACACTTCCTTTGTTGTAATGGATATAACTTTGATTTTCAATTAACATCAAAGGCATTTCGTTTTTCGTTTCTCTAGTTCTACCTTGCAGGTATTTGTCAAGCTCGTAACTCAAGAATTTTTTCATTGCCGGAGCGCCATACTCGTGTTCCATCACCATCAAAGCAGAATATTGTGAAAATGTTTCGGACATCATCGCACTTCCTTGTACGTTGCCACCAATCACCTGATGCGCCCACCATTGATGAGCAACTTCGTGAGCCGTTACGTAGAATGGTAAATCGATTTTTTCGGGCTTATCAGGTTCAACCTTTGTCAAGAAACCGATTTCTTCAGAATATGGAATCGTATTCGGGAACGATTGCGCAAAGGAAGCATAACGTGGAAACTCGATAATTCGGACTTGTTTGTGCTGATAAGGTCCAAAATTTTTGGTGTAATAATCCAAACTTTTTTGAATGGACGAAATCATTCTATCCAAATTATATTCGTGACCTTTTTGATAATAAATCTCAATGTTCACATTATTCCATTTGGCTTTCTTCACTTGATAATCTGCAGAAAGAAATGCATAGAAATTGAGAATTGGCGAATCCATTTTATAAGTAAAATATCGTCGCCCGTTCGCTTTCCATTCTTTTTGCAAATAGCCTGGTGCAATCGCAATCTGATTATTATCGGTTGAAATCTGAGTCTGAAATCTAATCCAATCCGAATCATTAGAAATATAATTGTTCATCCTTGCTTTTGCATCATTCACTTTTGCCAATCTTGGTTTTGGTTTCAGTCCATATTTTTTTCTAGCAGAATTTTCCGACAGTTCTGTATCTGCGCTGTAACCCAATCCAGGTAAATTATTAGAATTGAAAAATGAGCCATTTCTAACTACATCCGTTTCTGTTTCGGAATTAGCAAAACCTTTCGGCTCAAATGTATATTGAAAATTGAGCGCAATAGAATCTCCAGGTTGAAGCGGTTGATTCAGCTTTACTAGTTTCAAACCAAACTTTTCATCATTGAAAATATCTTTCCCGGGACTTGCCAGTTGTATTTTCTTGAAAGAATAATGTCCATCCAGATTATTCGGATATTTTAGGATGATGCTGTCAATCGGTTTTTGGTGTTTGTTTTTGATGTAGTAAATTCCAACAACACTCCAGCCTGATTTTTCAGGAAAAATATCAATTTTCAAATCCGACGAAACAATTCTTGGTTGGTCAATTTTCTCCAGATTCTTATATTTTTTCTCGTAATCGACACGCATTTTCTCCATTTCAACTTCTGTGTACGATTTGTTCAAAATATGCGTGTTGTAATAGATGTATCCACCAAGTCCAACAGTCGAGAACAAGAACAAAAACAGTAAAGCTTTATGTTTTAATTTGAATGACGTTTTCGCTAAAAGATATTTTTTGGACAATCCTTTCTCCTTTCCTCTCGGGAAAACCAAAAGCGCAATGAACAATAAGAATAGCATCATCAAAATCCAATACGACTTCACAATGAAATAACTATAAAGCACTTGTCCAAAACCATTCAAAGCAGAATAAGGAAGTTGCGGACCATTGGAATTAAAGCTGTACAAAATGCCATTCATTTCCAAATAATTGTACAACATCGGAAGGAAAACGACAGGAAAAATCCCTAAGAAAAATCCAAAATATTTGTTATTGACAATCAATTGAATAAACAAACTGAAACCTATCAAAACCAAATAATAAGGCAGATTGTAAAGGTTAAATTTCAAATAAGTCAAAGGTTCGATATCATAAAATCCTTTGTAAAACTGAATCCCGATGCAAATCAAATTAGAGAAAATCTGCATTAGGATGACCATCCAAACCATTCCCAAAAACTTGGAAAACATCAGGTTGAAACTAGAAACTGTACTTACACCAATAAGTTCATCAATTTTATTTTCACGTTCTCTCCAAACGATATTCCCTGCGAAAAACACAATCAGTAAAAGCAGAAAAAAAGACAATCCTTCTTCTGCCAATTCAGCCATCAAAAAGGTAACAGGAATAGATTCTGCATCGTACATGGATTTCATATAATTTGAAATCACAATCATCAGAACTCCAAAAATAAAGGCGATAATCCCGAAAAATGGCGTGTAAACAATTCTCTTCACTTCGAAGAATGAGAGATAAAAAAGCTCTTTTAATTTTGCAATCCATCCAAAATCTTTTTGAACATTCAGGATTTCCTGCAACGATTTTTCAGAATTGGTATAAGTTTCTACTAATGTTGTTTTCTTCTTTTTGAACAAAGAAAAAGGCTGTAAAAATTGATTAAAATCAAATTTGAAATAAGTAATTCCAACACAAAAAACTGCAATTCCTAACCAAAGCAAACGATTCCAAAGCAAAATACCGGAAAGTGGAATCGTGTTTTCGTTTTGTTCGTAAGGTGTCCAATATTCGGTGGTTTGTCTCAATGCAAAATTTCCAAAAGGGTCCAGAAGCGAAGCCAAATCTTTGTTCTTGATATCAGACAAAATATTGTCGCTCAAAATCGAGAGCAAAAGCAAAATCACACAGAAAAGATAAGAAGCTAAAGTACTTCTGGTCAACGTCGTCAATGCAAAAAATATCGAACCGATAATCAAAGTATTAGTTACGGTGAAAATCAGAAATGGCCACAGATAATTGATGATATTAACAGGTCCTAATTGCGGAGTTCCAAGCCCATAAAGCGTTCCAAAAAAATAGCCAATCAAGATTCCTGAAAAGACGTAAATCGACAATAGAAAATTAGCTAAAAATCTACCGAAAAAATAGCCAGATTTGGTAATTGGTGTTGTGTATAATAAGCCGTGGAAATTATACGCATAATCCTTCTGAATCGCAGTTGCCATTATGCTAATCATCATAATCCCATTGATAAGCACCATAATATTTCCACTCATCCCGACAATCAACCTTGCAATTGCCAAAGAGGAATTTTTGATAAGAATAGAATCCGATGTAGAAGTGTCAAATGCTCCGGTTGTTCCCAATCCTACCAGAACGCCAAGCGTCAGGAAAACCAAAAAATAAATCTGCGTACTCCATTTTTTGAAACCGTTTCTGAGTTCAAAAGAGAATAATTCTTTAAACATTAGTTGCCATTTTTTTGGTGATACTTGAGAAATACACGTCTTCCAAATTAGATTCCACTGGAATAAAATCTGAGTCTGGCTGAGTTTCCGCATAAACGCGAATCTCCACTTTACCTTCAGAAATATGAGTAGAAATCACTTGGAATTGTTCTTTCGCCACCTCAACTTCGGATTTTTCGATGAGTTTTTTCCAGATTTTCCCTTGGAAATCCTCAATCACACCTTTTGGCGTTCCGTCCAAAATAATGTGTCCAGAAGTCAAAACCACCACACGATTACAAAGATTTTTGACATCATCTACAATGTGCGTGGAAAGAATAACAATAGTATTTTCACCAATTTCGCTTAGGAGATTGTGGAAACGATTTCTCTCCATTGGGTCAAGTCCTGCTGTTGGCTCATCCACAATGATGAGTTTTGGATTTCCCAAAAGTGCCTGAGCAATCCCAAAACGTTGTCTCATTCCGCCAGAATATTCGCTGACGTTTCTTTTTCGGGCTTCGAAAAGGTTGGTTTGATGAAGAAGTCCGTCAACAATTTCTTTACGTTCGTTTTTATTAGAAATTCCTTTGAGAATAGCAAAATGATTGAGGAGTTCTACAGCATTCACTTTTGGATAAAAGCCAAAATCCTGAGGAAGATAACCTAGAATTTTTCTGAATTCCTCCTTTTGAGTCAATGCATTCAAATCTCCCAAGAATATCTCTCCCGAATCTGGAGCCTGTAAACCTGCAATAGTTCTCATTAATGAAGATTTTCCGGCGCCGTTTGGCCCCAGTAATCCAAACATCCCTTTTCCAATAGTAAGATTTACATTGTCCAAAGCTTTCAGTCCATTTCCGTAGGTTTTACTAATATTACTTATTCTCAATTCCATAGTTATATTTTTAATATTATAATTTATTAGACGATTGGTAATATTATTTGTTACAAAACATCAGAGAAATTAGAGAATATGAATAGAATCAATTCAGAATTTTATAACATTGTCTACCAATTATAATGTATTCGAAGTTTCAAAATTAAATTAGCAAAAAAGAGTTAGAGGTATTATATTTGATGGTAGATTCAAAAACATTTTATGAAAAACTTATTGTGCTTAGCCATTATCGCGACGATATCACTATCTTGCAAATCAACCATTAATCCAGATACGCTTCCTAAACCTCTTCCACAAAGACCAACAGAAAATCCTGAGAACGGAAATCTAACACAACAAGAAGCCGAAGAAATGCAGAATCTGAAATCAGAAATCCTTGCATTATCTCAAAGTGAAAATTGCTCCAATGCGACTGATTGGAAGTCTGTAGGATTAGGCGTAAAAGCGTGTGGCGGACCTGTAGAATATATTGCTTATTCTAATAAAATTGATGAATCTAAGTTCTTGGAAAAAGTCAATCTTTACAATCAGAAATCTACACAATATAATAAGAAATATAATTTGGTTTCAGATTGTATGTTGGTAATGCAACCCGAAAATATCGTTTGTAAAAATGGAAAACCTGTTTTCAAATAGGCTATAAATTCTCTGACGGAATTGGATTTTTCTCTAATTCAGCATCTCGATAAAGTTTTTCTTTGCTCCATTTGGCGTGTTTGGAAGGGATGATTTTGTGCCCCATTTTATAAGCATAAATCTTGGTAAATTCTGCTCCGAAAAATACAAGTTGGCAAGAATAATTAATCCACATCATCAGCAAAATCACAGTTCCCGCTGCTCCGAAAATAGAAGTCGGTTTTGAAACATCAAAGTAGAAACTCATCAGCATTTTCCCAATATTGAAAAGCACAGCGGTTACAACGGCACCAATCCAAACAGATTTCCATTTGATTTCAACATCCGGTAAAACTTTGAACATCAATGCAAATAGAACTGTAACAATCGCCAACCCAAGAAGAAAATTAGTAACCTGAACAATCACATAAGTTTCCAATCCAAAATATCTCGTAATCCATTGATTAGCCAATCCAATAACCGAGGAAAGTAACATACTTGTCAAAAGAAGAAACGCGATAATCAAAATCATCCCAAGAGAATTTGCTCTGTCAAGAATGAACTTTTGCCAAGCTTTTTTCGGCGCTGCTTCAACATCCCAAAGATTATTAAGTGTACTTTGCATTTGAAAAAACAAACTGGTTGCACCAAAAACCAAAGTTCCGACTCCAAGCGTTTTCATCCAAAAATTCTGCTTGTCAATCATTGCACTGGCAATGATGTCTTGGATACTTTTCGCTCCGTCGCAACCCATTATTCCTTGAAGTTGACGTCGGATTTCACCATTCACAGCTTCTTCACCGAAAAAATGCCCAGCAACCCAAATGATGATGATAAGCAAACCCGGCAGGGAAAATATTGCGTTGTAAGCCATACTTGCACTTTCTTTGGAAGCCGAGGACGACATCCACTCGTTGAAAGTGTCTTTTAAAATTCTCCAAAAAGATTTAAGCTTATTCATAGTCTAAATTTCTTTGGGAAATTCAATCTTTATACCAACTTAGTCTTCTTTGTACCAGCTAGAGTATTTAACATAATTATTTGCGATTCTGTTAATTTCGCCTTCGATAAGATTTTGAGAAACATCTTTCACTTTTTTCGCCGGAACGCCTGCCCAGACCTCGCCTTCACGGATGTGAGTGTTTGCTACAACTACAGCACCAGCAGCAACAATAGAATTACTTTCCACAAGACAATCATCCATCACAATAGCGCCCATCCCCACCAAAACATTATCCTGAATCGTACAAGCGTGCACAATCGCATTGTGCCCAATAGAAACATTATTCCCAATAATAGTCGGACTTTTCTGATACGTACAATGAACCATCACATTATCCTGAATGTTGACTTTATCTCCCATTCTGATATAGTTTACATCGCCTCTCAAAACCGCATTGAACCAAATACTACAATCCTTCCCCATCGTTACATCACCGATGATTACAGCAGTTTCTGCCACAAAAGTATTTTCTCCAAGTTGAGGCGTTTTGCCTAAAAGTTCTCTGATAATTGCCATATTTTTTTATAATTTGATAATTAATAAATGATAATTGATTTGATGAAAAAATCAGTAAAATCAAACCCATAGAAAAAATCGAAAATCCGCAAAGCTTCTCATAATCAAAACTTAACACAAGATTGGGATTTGTCGGCTTTTTTCTTCCACCAATTTACGATAATTTTGTAGTTCAAATTACTTAAAATGAAACATTCAGCGATAACATTTATCAGTTTCTGAAAATCTGGATGTTGCATCTTACAATTAAAATAAATAGAGACAAATGAAAGAAGTCATAATAGAACCTACGGAAAATAAAAAAGTAATGAAGTTCGTTACGGACTACACTTTGATTCCCGGTTCACTAGAATTAGATAGAGATTCTGATATTTCCGAGATTCCATTGGCGCAGGAATTATTTAATTATCCTTTTGTTAATAGAATTTTCATCACTGCCAACTTCATTGCGGTAGCGAAAGAAGATACTGTGGAATGGGAACACGTTGCAGAAAGTCTAAAGAATATCATCGAGGACGAACTTTTGGCAAATCCAAGAATCTATCTTCAGAAAAGAAAAGAAATGTATCAAATCTATTCTGAGATGACACCCAATCCTGCGGTTATGAAATTCATTTCCAGCAAGATGTTGATGGACGGATTTATTGAAGTAAAATCAAAAGAAGAATCAGAAGGTGTTCCTTTGGCGCAAGAGTTATACGAAGCTTTTGATTTTGTGAAAGAAATCTATGTGAGTGATAATTTCGTGGCTGTGACAAGAGATTCTCAGTTTGAATGGCACGAGATTATGAATCAAGTTCGTTCTTTCATTGCTGAATTTTTGCAAGCTGGAAAAGCCATTGCAACTATAGAACCTCATCAGCACGAGAATCCTGTTCTTAAAATCATCAACAGAGAATACACGAATGACGAGCAGAAAATCAGTGATATCCTGAATGAATATGTTGCACCTGCTGTAGAAAACGACGGTGGAAAAATCTCTCTGATTGAATATGACGGAGAAAACAAAACCGCAAGAATGCTTCTTCAAGGTGCTTGTAGCGGTTGTCCATCTTCCACAGCAACTTTGAAAAACGGAATCCAAAGTATTCTGAAACAATTCGTTCCGGAATTGGTGGAAAATGTGGAAGCTGTTAATGGATAATATTTAGTTGATAGTTTTTGGTTGCTGGTTGATAGATTATTTTCCTTCGATTAAAAATTATTAATTTTACACTTCGGCTCTGCTTAGATTGATAATTTTAATCTTAAATGTTATAAGAGTGTCAGTCTGAGCAGAGTCGAAACTTTATAAATCATAATTATTTTCAATATTGGAAACCAACAACCAACAACCAACAACCAACAACCGTAAAGGAATCTTACTTGTAAATCTCGGTTCACCCAATTCGACAAGCGTTGAAGATGTAAAAAACTATCTTGACGAGTTCTTGATGGATGAAAAAGTCATCGATTATCGTTGGATTTTCCGAGCATTATTGGTTCAGGGAATTATTCTGAAAACCAGACCTAAGAAATCGGCAGAAGCTTACAAAACTGTTTGGACAGACGAAGGTTCGCCTTTGATTGTAATTTCCAAAAAACTTCAGGAAAAGCTTCAGGAACTGGTGGATGTTCCGGTTGGCTTGGGAATGCGCTACGCAGAACCGTCTATAAAAAACGGAATCCAAGAGTTGGTTGACCAAGGCATCACTAATATTACTTTGTTTCCACTCTATCCGCAATATGCGATGAGCACTACAGAAACGGTAATTGACAAAGCTGAAGAAGTCCGAAAAAAATTCTTTCCGGATATTAACATTAATTACGTAGAACCGTTTTATAACCGCGAGATTTACATCAATTCTCTGGCGGAAAGTATCAAAGAGAAACTACCTGCGGATTTTGATTTGTTACAATTTTCTTATCACGGTGTTCCGGAACGTCATATTTACAAAACCGACCCTACGAAGACTTGCAATTTGAATAATTGCTGTTCAAAAGAGGACAATCCTTCACATCAATTCTGTTACAGACATCAATGTTATAAAGTGACGGAATTGGTTTGCCAAAAATTAGGAATCCCGAAAGAGAAAGCATTGGTGACTTTCCAGTCCAGATTGGGGAAAGACAAATGGATGGAACCTTACACAGACGCTACTTTGGAAAGTCTTGGCAAAAAAGGCATTAAAAAACTGGCGATAGTTTGTCCTGCTTTTGTATCCGATTGTCTGGAAACTTTGGAAGAGATTTCGGAGGAAGGAAAAGAGATTTTCTTGCACGGAGGCGGAGAAAGATTCGATTATATCCCGTGTTTGAATGAGGAACAAAGTTGGGTAAATGTAGTGAAAACGCTTTGTGAAGAAAAGCTGAATGATTTTTACTTTCATTAATTTCTAAATCCAATGGTTTTCCGATACGCACGACATACTCAGAATTTGGAGAAGCTGATTGGTTTTTATACCAAATTTTAGATTTCAAAATTCTTGGAGAATTCAAGGAACACAATGGTTATGACGGTGTTTTTCTTGTAAAGGAGAATGAGAATTGGCATTTGGAATTCACGCAGGACAACAACATTCCTGAATCTAAATCAGATAACGATGACATCTTGGTTTTCTATCCGGAATAGTTGGAAGAGTTTCAGAAGATTGTGGCTAATCTTGAACTTTATAAAGTCCCCATCCTCGAACCTAAAAATCCTTATTGGAAAGAAAACGGAATCTGTTTTGAAGATTACGACCATTACAAGATTATAGTTTCTGACCTTAGAATTACAAAATAAAAAACCGCCTCATTCCTGAAGCGGTTTTCTTTTGGTGTAGAAAATAATTATTTCTATTTCTTATTAAAATCTCCTGCAAATACAGAAGTCAACTTGTCTTCGCTGATGTATTTTCTTAGAACATCGTTCACTTGGCTTACTTTAAGTGCAGAAACTTTCGCTTCCAAAGCATCGTACTCATCTAAAGATTGTCCGTACTGAAGCTGAGAATTGACTAATCCCATCAATGTATTATCATTACCAAGACCTGTTTTTCTGGAGTTCAGCCAAGAAGTCAAATTAGATTTGAATTCTTCTTCTGTGAAACCGTCTTTTACCGCTTTGTTCACTTCTTCTTTCAAAGCTTTATCAACGGCATCTTTTTTAGTCGGATTGAAGAATGCATACCAAGACCAAGAAGCCACATTGTTGTCAATTGGAACATTAACAAAAGACCCTGCACCGTAACTGATTCCTTCTTTCTCACGAAGTCTAGTTGGGATTCTCGCAGTCAAGAAACCACCGCTTCCCAACATTTCGTTAGCGATAACGAAAGCTGGATAATCCGGAGATTTTCTGTCCATAGAGAAACTGATTTTTCCAACCGCAGCGCCGTTTTCTTTATCTGGAGTCAGATATTCTTTGTCTTGTTTTTTGGTTGCGAACAATTCCGGTTTGATGTACTCGTAAGTTGATTTAGAATTCCATTTTCCGAAAGTTGATTCTAATAATCCAGCAACCGTCTTGCTATCAACATCTCCGATAACAGAACCTACTCCGTTGTTTCCGCCTAAAATTTTGTTGTAGAAATCTACCAATTGCTCTCTCTTCACTTTCTTGTTGTTATCAATCTGTTCCTGAGTAGAAGCGGTGTAATAGATGCTTTCTTTAGGATAATTCTCAGTAATCTTTTCGATTTCTGTGAATGCGATTGACTGAGGGTCATTCAATGAACTTTCAAGATACGTGTTGTACTCGTTGATTGTTTTTGCCAATTCAGCTTCTGGGAAAGTAGATTCCGTAAGGATTTCTTTGATAAGAGCCGTTACTTTTGGCAAGCTGTCTTTGTAAGTACTGAAATTAACGAACAACGTCTGACCACTGAATCCGAAATTGATATTAGACTTCCATTGGTCCAGCATATCTTGGATTTGTTCTTTGGTGTGGGTTTTAGTTCCTGTTTTAAGAACCTGAGCCATTAGAGAACCAACATCAGATTTACCATTTAAATCCTTAGCATTACTCACAGGGAATTTGAAGCTACCTAATACTTTTCCTCCTTTTATATCTTTATTGATTAAGCCGTATTTGATTCCGTTGCTTAGTTTGCCTTCTGTCAAATTAGCTTTCAGATTTTTGATACTCGCTTCGAAAGGTGCAGCTTCTTTTTCAAGAGCTCTTCCTTTGTAATTATCTGTAAGAGAAGCGATTTGCTCATTAGTATATTCGATATTCTTAACTCTTACCTCATCTTTTGCAGGGATGAAAACCCCAACCGTTCTATTATTGGTTCTGAAATATTTCTCAGCAACTCTTTGAACATCAGCTACAGTTAATTTCTCAACAGCATCTCTGTAAAGGAAATTCAGTTTATAACTTCCTGCCCCAACAATCTCTGTTAAGTTGATAGCGTAACCAATCGTGTTATTTTTAACATTTTCGATTTGCTTTAGTAACTTAGCTTTAGCTCTTGCAATGTCTTGCTCAGTATATTTTATAGTTCCTACTTTATCTAAAACTGCACGGAAATCATTCTCAGTTGCCTTGATATCTTTATCCGCCGGAACATCCAATCCGAAATACATAAAACTCGCATCTCTAACCGTTGGCTGATAAGCATAGATAGAAGCTGCTTTGTGAGAATCAATCATCGCTTTGTAAAGATAACCTGATGGGTCAGCCGTCAAAATCTCCTGCAAAGCATCCAAAGCTGCATAATCTTTGTCTGCAAAAGGAGCCGTGTGATAAAGTGCACCCACAACTTTGCTATCTCCGGAACGTTTCAGTTCTACAAAACGCTCCCCATCCTGAGCCGGTTCAACCGTGTAAGGTGTTTCTAGAACTCTTGCTGGTTTTGCAATAGTTGAGAAATATTGAGCAATATAGTCCAAAGCTTTTTTCTCATCAAATTTCCCTGCAACAATCAAGGTTGCATTATCTGGTTGATAATATTTTTCATAGAATTTTCTAAGCGTTACAGCTTTTACTCTTTCTACATCTTCCTTACTCCCGATTGTACTGTTTCCGTAGTTATGCCAAAGAAAAGCCGTTGACATAATTCTTTCCATCAAAACACCACTTGGACTGTTTTCTCCAATCTCGAACTCATTTCTAACAACAGAAAATTCTTTATCCAAATCTGTCTGAAGAATAGTTGCATTTACCATTCTGTCAGCTTCCATTTCCAAGAACCATTTTAAGTTCTCATCCTTAGAAGGGAAAACTTCGTAATAATTGGTTCTGTCATAATAAGTTGTTCCGTTGGCATTTCCTCCTTTATCAGACAACATTTTTTTGATATCGCCTAATTTTTTTGTGCTTTTGAACAACATATGCTCCAGCAAGTGCGCCATCCCTTTTTCGCCGTAACCTTCGTGTTTTGAACCAACATTATAAACGATGTTGATGACAGCATTACTTTGAGAAGCATCAGAAATCAAAAGTACTTTCATCCCGTTACTTAAAGAATATTCTTTGATTCCTTCAGTATTAGCAATGAATTTAGGTATTTCGGCTTTTTGAGAAAACACAGGTGTTGCATAACCTGCATAGAACACGACCGCCGCTGTCAGTAGAAGATTCTTCATATTTTGATTGTTAATTTTTTAGAGGTTTAAAATTAACAACTTTTCATTTAAAACAAGCTTCCCGCCTCATGTTTGTGAAAATCTTAACACATTATTATCAATGCAACAACAAAAAAAAGCAATCCATCTAAAAAACGCCTGTCAATCCTAACATATTAGGAGAAGCACTTACTTTCCAATTCACCATTTTTTGAGATTTTTTATCATCGTAATGATTCATATAGCGATAAGTTCCCTCAACCACAAAATAACTAATTGCCGCACTCAGAAAGACATCCGAGAAAAAATGAGCGCCATCCCACATTCTTGACACAGGCGTAATAGCTCCGACAGTATAGATTCCGGCTTTTACCCAAGGATTTTCAAACTGTTTTGCCAATGCAAACATCGTAGTTGAAACCAAAATCGTATGTCCAGATGGAAACGACCTATAAGCTGGTTGTCCGCTGAATGGCTTGAAATAGAATTTGCCTTCGCCTGCTCCAGGACGTGCTCTTCCAACTAAGGTTTTCATAAATGTTTGCAATACACCAGCAGTGGTTGCGGAAGAAATCATCAGCACACCTGTATTTCGGATTTTTTCATTTTTAGTAAATAATCCTGTAAGGTAAACCGCACTTGTAATACCATAATTATTTTGTGGACTTCCGAAGTAGTAGCCAAAACTTTTAAGAACCTCTGGCGCTTTCTCTCCTTGTTTCATAAAAAAACGACTCGTATCATTATCTACAGAATAGAGCAAAACTGTTCCAAGAGCCACTCCTCCAAAATCCAACCAGTTATCTTTTTTCCAATAAATGGGTCTCGTGTAGCTATGGAAAATATTATTCACAATCTGTTTACCATCTAATACCAGTTGTCGACCGATAGATGCTTTGGAATCAACTTTTGAGCTATCAATTTCTACATTGACATTATCAATTTTAAGACTGTCAGAGTTTTGAGAAAAGGTATTGGTAAATACAAATAGGAAAAACGGAATAAGAAAACACTTCATAAATCTATCGATTACATTCAACGTGCAAAGATAAGCCAATAGAAAAACATCTCGATAATAATTGTAATTTTGCCAATATGTTAGTGGAAAAAGTAATTTTAGGAATTGACCCAGGAACTGCAGTAATGGGATTTGGAATTATTTCTGTAAAAGGAAGTAAAATGGAGCTGATTGCCATCCACGAATTAATCCTTAAAAAATACGAAAATCACGAAACCAAACTAAAAGTCATTTTTGATAAAACTTTAGCTTTGATTGATGAATATCATCCGGATGAAACCGCTTTGGAAGCGCCATTTTTTGGAAAGAACGTTCAAAGTATGTTGAAGCTAGGACGAGCTCAAGGTGTTGCAATGGCTGCAAGTCTCCACAGAAATATTCCCATCATAGAATATTCTCCAAAGAAAATCAAAATGGCTATCACAGGAAACGGAAATGCCAGCAAAGAACAAGTCGCAGGAATGCTCCAGAATCTTCTTAAGTTAAAAGAATTTCCTACAAAATATCTTGACGCATCTGATGGTTTGGCGGTTGCTGTTTGTCATCATTTCAATTCCGGAAGTCTCTCAACAGACAAATCTTATTCTGGTTGGGATAGCTTTCTGAAACAGAATCCTGATAGGATTAAATAGTTGTTGGTTGATTATTGATAGATTTTTGTCAGGCTGAGGCTCTCGAAGCCTTTTTATTAAATCCTTTTTCTTGTCTCTTTAAACTTGATTCTTGTTTCTCGATTCTCTATCTTTGAATCGATGAATGACTCTCTTTTTGAAATCGTAGAACACACCAACCGAAGCATTTTTCTCACAGGAAAAGCAGGAACCGGAAAGACTACATTTCTCAACGATTTTGTAAAAAAAACCAAGAAAAAACACATTGTAGTTGCGCCTACGGGAATTGCCGCTATCAATGCAGGCGGTGTTACCATCCATTCTATGTTTGGTTTACCGCTCAGAACTTTTCTTCCAACTACAGAAAGAATAGACCAAAATCTGGCGAACAACATTGCCGATTTGATGCCACATTTCAAGTACCGAAAAGACAAACTCAAACTTCTACGCGAAATCGAAATTATCATTATCGATGAGGCCTCAATGTTGCGTGCGGATGTTTTGGATATGATGGATTTTTCTCTTCGTCACGTTCGCAGAAATCAGCAGAAATTTGGAGGCGTTCAGATGTTGTTCATTGGCGACCTTTATCAGTTACCTCCTGTTGTGAGAGATGAATACATTCTATCAATGTATTATTCTTCTCCGTTTTTCTTTCACGCCAAAGCTTTGGAAGGCAGTAACTTCATCACATTAGAATTGACCAAAGTTTATCGACAAACCGATGAACATTTTCTAGAAATTTTAAATGCGATTAGAGACGGAATTACAGAAGACATTGACTTCGAAGCTCTGAATGCAAGATATCAACCGGACTTTGACCCAAAAGATGAAGCCTACGTTTATCTCTGTTCGCATAACAAAATGGCGGACGACATTAATCAAAAAAAGATCAAAGAACTTGGCGGAAAATCGCATACTTACACCGCGGATGTTGTAGGGGAATTCAAAGAAACACAATATCCGAATGATGAAGTTCTGGAGTTGAAAGTCGGAGCGCAGATTATGTTCATCCGAAATGACACCTCATCTGATAAAAAATATTACAACGGAAAACTCGCTCAAATCTCTTATCTCGACGAAGATGAAATCTCAGTAATTCTTGATGGAAGCGAAGAAGAAATCACTTTGAAAGCGGAAACTTGGGAGCAGAAAAAATATTCTTTGGATGATGAAAAAAACATCAAGGAGGAAGTTTTGGGAAGTTTCAAACAATTTCCGATTCGACTGGCTTGGGCGGTTACGATTCATAAAAGTCAAGGTTTGACCTTTGATAGATTGATTATTGATGCAGGAAAAAGTTTCGCTTCTGGTCAGGTTTATGTAGCGTTGTCGCGTTGCCGAACTTTGGAAGGAATTGTCCTTAAATCTAAAATCACACCCGAAGTTATTTTCTCCGACAAACGAGTTTCGAAGTTTCAGGATGAGACGCACGCGAATTCGAAAATCGAGGAAATCCTTAATGCTGAAAAATACGATTATAGCATTCAAAAAGTCATTAGAAGAATCGATTGTGTATGGTTTCAGTCCGCTTTGGAAAACTGGATGGTTATCAGCCGAAGCAGTAAATTCATTGATAAAGAAAAAGCCAATTATCTCTATCATTGCTTGAAAGCTGATATCGAAAATTACATTACTATTTTCCAAAAATTCGAAAGAATCTTGGTTCAGAAAACTCAAAAATTCCTGCAAGATGAGGAAGAATGGACAGAGATTGAAGTCAAGGCCAAAGGTGCTGTCAATTTCTTTTTCTCGAATGTGAATGAGAAAATATTTTCTCCGCTCAAAGATTTCTATTCTGAAACCAAAGGTGTAAAAGGTTTGAAAGCTTTTAATGAAGATTTCCGTGTTTGGTTGGACGATATCGAAGATTATCTGAAGGATTTGAAAGAGGTTTACCTTTTGGAAACGCCATTATTTGATAAAGAAAAAGATGTGGAAGTTTCTATGACCATCAAGAAAGTTCCGACGCACGTTTTGACTTATCAGTTGTTTCAAAATGGAAAAACTGTTGCTGAGATTGCGAAAGAAAGAGGCTTGGTGAATTCCACGATTTTTGGGCATCTTTCAAAATATGCTGAGCAAAATCTCTTGGACAGAAATGACCTTTTAAGAATTTATCCGAAAAATAAAGTTGAAGCTTTCGAAAAACAATTCAAGGCTGATCCAAAAGAGAATATCAATGATTGGAAGTCTGTCTTGCCTTCGGATTTTGATTATGGTGAGATTCGATTGATTTGGAATTACTTTTTGAATTTGAAGAAATAGTTTTAATTTTTATTGCAAAGTCGCAAATAATTTTCAATTCAATAAAAAAGAAAGTCGCAAAGTTTAATTTGCGACTTTTAAAATTTATGTAAAGTAGAATTTTGCGTCCTTTAGTTTGCAAAATAAAAAATACAAGATTAGATTTATAATTTAAAAATCATTCACAAGAAACAGGGTGAACCATTTTGTGTCAAAGGTATCAAGAC
>NZ_QNUG01000031.1 GCF_003385395.1 Epilithonimonas hispanica
GGTTTTAAATGTTGGATCATAGATTTTTCTCTCTCGTTTCATAGGTTAAAAATAAGGTTTTATGCTTAACTTTAACTGGACGCTAAATTACTACATCCACTAATTAAAATTGAAAGAACTAAAACTAAACTCTTAGCGCGAATACCTTTACTTCCGACTGCTAAAGAAATATTAGACAAATATAAGTCTCATCCAAAATGTTGTGATACAGAAAAACTTTTACCTGTATACAGTAATCAGAAAATAAATGAATATTTGAAAGAAATTGGCGATATCTGTAATATAGATTTTGATATCACGTTTCATACAGCAAGACATACGTTTGCAACAACCATAACATTAAATAATGGTGTGCCAATAGAAACTGTAAGTAAAATGCTAGGACATAGTAATATTAGAATGACGCAACATTATGCTAAGATTCAAGAAGCAAAGATTTGTGAGGATATGCAACTTTTAAAAAAGGTTTTGGAAGAAAGAAAATTATAGATTGTTAATTTTTAAACACATAGTCCTGTTAAGTGAACTTGACAGGACTCTATACAAACCATTTGTTGGAAGATATAGATAATACTTTGAAGGTATTAAGTGATATCTAAGTATATTATTAACTAAAATTCATCCGAAAATTTTAACAATCATATTAATATCAGCGCTTTTATAGTCAGCATAGATATGCGAATGAAATTCATTTAGTTTTTTCAAAATCCTCAGAAGTTCATTCTTTTCATCTTTTTCAAGCTTTCCGGATAAAATTTTTGAAGTTAAATTCACATCTGATAACGAGGCGTGGAAAATTTCTTCGCCTTTTTTAGTCAAATTAAGTCGTTTGCTGCGCTTATCGTCTTTATCATTTTTCTCCTCCAAAAATCCTGCTTCCAAAAGTCTTTTGATGATTTGAGTTCCGGTCTGCTTCTCGTGACCGTTTTTTTCGATCAACTGAATTTTCGTTAAAAAAGGTTCGTCTTTCAATCGGTACAGATAAGTAAATTCTTCATTCGCTAACTCAGGAAAATCTCCCAAACCTTTTCTTATCAGTAATTTAGAATATCGTCCTAATAAGAGAACCTGTTTGCAAATTTCATTTTCGATAAATGAAACCTGATGTTTTTCATTCTTAAAAAGTTTGGTCGGACTCTCGTCGTAATATTTTTTATCATTCATCCAAATGCGGAAATCATCAACGGTAGAGTTGGGTTTGCAAGCATCAGAATTTTCAAATTCTTTGACTTGATGAAGTAATTCTATGATAAAATCAGTTTGCATCGCTGTAATTTATGGTAAAGATATTAGTTTTTGGGAATGGTTACAATTTGATGTTACCCATTCCGCCGTCAATACCGATGATCTGTCCTGTGATCCACGATGAATTTTCATCTAATAAAAACTCTACCATTTTTGCGATTTCGTCGGCAGTCCCCACTCTTTGCAACGGATGTCTCTTTCCGGATGCTTCCCGTTTTTGAGGTGTTGAAAGAAGTGTTGAAGCGAGATTGGTATCCGTTAAAGAAGGTGCAATTGCATTCACTCTTACTTTCTGAGCAGACAATTCTGCGGCCAGACTTTTCGTTAAGCCTTCAACAGCACTTTTACTTGCAGAAATCGAGGCGTGAAAAGGCATTCCCAGCTTTGCAGCCACTGAACTGAACAATACAACAGAAGCACTTTCCGACTTCTTCAAATTAGGCAACAGTTTCTGAATCGCTTTCACTGCACCCAAAACATTGACTTCGAAATCGTTCTCAAAATCTTCAATCGAAAGACGGTTAAATGGTTTTAAATTAATGCTTCCCGGCGCATAGACCAATCCGTCAATAACTTCAGGGAATATAATTTCATTCAGATTCCCCGAAAGGATATCCATTGGATGAAATTGAATATTTAAATTTTTAATTTCAGTATTTTCTGTTCTTGAAATGCCGATTACATTGTGATTTTCCGACAGTATTTTTGCAGCAGCAAACCCAATTCCCTGTCCGCAACCGATAATGACTATGTTTTTCATTTTTGTAATATTTTACCGTTTTGAAATCTTATTATGACTGATTGCCTTTTGTCTCGTACATTTAAACCTGCTAATCTCAGGATTTCTCTTCATCAAATGTTTCTGGCTAGTTCCCGAATTTACTCTCTTTCTCCAGAGCCGAAAACTTGATGGTTTCAGTTCTGTCCTCATCATTTCAATCACTTGAGATTCAGAAATACCAAACTGAAATTCTATCGCTTCAAACGGCGTTCGGTCTTCCCAAGCCATTTCAATGATACGGTCTGTCTGTATTAAATTAAATTCTTTCACCATTATTTTAAATTTTTAATCGTACGTTTCGCAATTTTAAAATATTCGGATTTTTTCTGATCCGTCATTTTGTCTAAAGTTCGCAACATCATTCCCAATCTCGGATTTGTTTTGAAAAATTCCTGTTTGTCATTCACAAAATTCCAAAAGAGGGCATCTCATTTTTCCGTCCAGTCGCCATCGGTGTAATCGCTCATTTTTTTAATGTAATTGCTTCCGCTGATGTACGGTTTTGTACTCATTTTTCCCCCGTCAGAAAAACTGCTCATTCCATAAACGTTCGGAACCATTACCCAATCGTAAGAATCGATGAACATTTCCATAAACCATTGATAAACGTCGTTGGGATTAAGATTCAACAAGCTCATAAAGTTGGCGAAAATCATTAAACGTTCGATGTGATGCGCATAACCGGTCTCCAAAACCTTTTTAATTGTGCTGTCAATCGGTTTAATTTCCGTCTTTCCAGTATAAAAAGATTCGGGGAGTGGATTATGATGTTTCCAATAATTTTTATTCCGCTGAAAAGTTCCCTGATAGAGATAAATTCCCCTCACGAACTCTCTCCAGCCCAAAATCTGCCGCACAAAACCTTCAAGAGAATTGACGGGAGTTTTATATTCTCCTGCATAATCAATCGCTTCTTTTAAAACGTTTTCGGCAGTCAAAAGTCCAATGTTTAACAGTGGAGAAAGCACGCTGTGATGCAGAAAATGTTCACGCTCCACGATGCTGTCTTCGTAGATTCCAAAATCAGCAAACCGCAGTTCCAGAAACTGATTCAGCCAGCTTTCTGCTTCTTCAAAAGTGACCGGATAAAGCTGATATGAAGTTAAATTACCATAATTTTCACTGAAGTTTTTCTCTGTATACATTTTCGCTTCCTCATCATATTTGCTATTTTCAGGAAAGTGAATCGACGGCGGTTTCTTATTTTTAGGATATTTTTTACGGTTTTCTGTATCGAAAGTCCATTTTCCACCGATAGGTTTTCCTGCTCTCATAAAAATATTTCGTGAAATTCTCTGCTGCTTGTAAAAATCAGTTTGATGATAAGATATTTTATTATCAAAATAGTCTTTCAATTCTTCACGAGTGTTTATGAATAAAGGAGTTTCAATAATTTCTAATTCCAGCTTCGTTTCCTTAATTCTCTTTTCAAGCCAATCGTCGCAAACATCCGTAATGAAGATTTTTTTAAATTTTTCTTTTTCTAAATGTTTAATTAAATTTCGTACATCAGAAAGTGGGGAAGTACTGTCAATATATTCAACCTTGAATTTTTTTTTTTCAAATATTCCTCATAAAATTTCATACTCGCCCTTTGCAAGGCAATTTTTTGTTTATGAAATTTGTATTGTTTAAAAAACAGAAACTCTTCCACCAGGAAAACCGGTTGATTTTTATCCAGATAATCTGTGTCTTTAAAAAGCTGGTGCGGAAATATCAATTGCGCCGTACTTACTTTTTTGGATGGCATATTTTTCAAATTTTTATATTTAATCTGAAGATTTTAAACATTTATTTCTTCGGCATTTTTCGCTGCAATATTTTACTTCGTCCCAGTTTTTTTCCATTTTTTTCGCCAGTTGAAGGGCAGTCCGCATACTTCACAAATCTTTGAAGGTAAGTTGGCTGGCATTTATTGGATGTAATTTTTATATTGATTAATCACGATATTTTTCGCTTTCAAATCGTGCATCATATTGTACAAACCAAAGAATGTACGGTTCAGATAAATAAAATGCTTCGAACCTCTGTTGGTATTCATCCCTTTAATATCACTGATTTTTGCATATTTCTGACCCAGATCTGCAATTTCCTGAAAGAAAGATTCATCAGAAAAATCAAAAATTTCTGCGTTAAAAGGTCTTGTGAACAATTCCAGCAGTTCGTAGAATAATTTGGTGAAAAATTCCTGTTCTTTAGCAGAATCATTAGAACTCAAAATCTCCAGATTGTATAATTTTTCTTTGTAAAATTCAGGATTATTAAGATTCTCAAGCTTAGCCAACTCAAAGTAGGGTCTATAAAAATCATTTGGAATTTCTTTAATACATCCGAAATCAATCACGAGCAGTTTTTTATCTTCTGAAACCAGGAAATTTCCTGGATGTGGATCTGCATGAACCAGTTTCAAAACGTGCATTTGGTACATATAGAAATTCCAAAGCGTTTGTCCTATTTTGTTTAAATCTTCCTGAGAATGACCCAATTTTGTGAATTCCGAGAAATGCTTTCCGTTCATCCAATCCATTGTGATGATTCTTTCACAAGAGAATTCCGGATAATATTTGGGGAACTGAAGATTCGGTAGATGGGCGCATTTTTCAGAGATTTCCTGACTTCTTTTTAGTTCGAGATTATAATCTGTTTCCTCAAACAATTTATTTTCCACTTCCTGAAAATAGGATTCTGAACCTTCTTTTTTGATGTTGAACATTTTCATCGCAATTGGTTTTACCATTTTCAAATCGCTGGAAATACTTTCTCTAACGCCGGGATATTGAATTTTTACGGCAAAATTCTGACCATCTTTCTTTGCTTTATGAACTTGCCCGATGCTTGCTGCGTTGACAGATTCATTCGTAAATTCATCAAATAGATCCTCAGGGTTTTTACCGAAATATTTTCTGAAAGTTTTCTTCACTAAAGCACCTGAAAGCGGCGGAACCGAAAACTGTGACAAAGAAAATTTCTCAACGTAAGCTTGCGGAAGAATGTTTTTCTCCATACTTAACATTTGGGCGACTTTCAGGGCTGAACCTTTCAGTTCTTTAAGAGAATCATAAATGTCTGTTGCGTTGTCTTCATTCAAAGTTTTTCTCGCTTCTTCTTCATCTTTTTCCTTCGTGATTTTATTTCCGTAGTATTTGATATAATTAACGCCCACTTTTGCGCCCGCTTTCAGCAAACTGCTGGTTCTTTCTAATTTTCCGGTTGGTATTTTACTGAGTGTTTTCATCTACTATTTTTTAAATTTTTCTTTGAACAAAAACTTTCCAAGATCAAGTACTTTTCTTAAAGGTTCGTTATCCATCAGTTCAAATACTGTATCAATTGTTTTTTCGATGAAGATATCTGTCTTTTCAAATGACGGCGAAGTGTCTTTTTTCCAAAAATCTATGGCGGAAACCAAATGAATCCATAAAGCTTCTTCACGAGCTTTTTCGTGGAAATTTTTCACATCATCTTTCGCTTTTTGAATCATTTCCCAATCGTTAAAATCAAGAGTTTTGATGAATTGACGATGTGCTTCTTTCAGGTGACTAAATATTTTTGCTGAATGTAATTTATTGTTTCCCAAAATCATAAGGACCAAAGAACGGTTCATCGTCATATTTTCAAAAAAGATAAAATAAACATTCAACAGTTTTTCTTTGGAAGTAATTTGATTTGAACTTTTAACTTCCGTAGCTAATTCAACAGATTTATTGAAAAGATAGACCAACATTGATTTTTCAATCTGTTCAAAGCTTGAAAAGTAATCATAGAAATCTTTTTCTTCAAACTCATTGTCTTTCACAAAGCGGTAAATATTTTTTGGCCTCTCGCCGTGATTTAAAATATAGTCGCCATACAATTCAAATATTTTTTCTTCTGTAATTATATTTTCTTGTTCCATTATTGATTTTATTTATCAACAAATTTAGTAATTAATTTTACTAATTAAATAAATAAAGTATAAATTTGTACTATAACAATGATTCAAAATATAAGTAATGATTAAAATACAGGCTCAATCTAATGTACCAACCGATTTTGGAATGTTTACCGTCTTTGCATTTTCTGAAAACGAAAATGACTGGAATCCGCATTTGGTTTGGGTTGCTGAAAAAACAGATTTTAATGAAGTTGTCAATGTACGCTTCCATTCGGAGTGCATAACTGGAGAAGTTTTTCATTCAAGGAAATGTGAATGTGGACAACAATTGGATGCCGCAATGAAATTTATGTCGGAAAACGGAGGAATGATTATCTATCTCAGACAGGAAGGCAGAAATATAGGAATCATCAATAAATTAAAAGCTTATGCTCTTCAGGAAGAAGGTTTTGATACGGTAGAAGCTAATTTGAGATTAGGCTTACCGGCGGACGGTAGAAATTTTGATGTCGCAATCGAGATGTTGAAAATTCTTAAAGTTACTGAAGTAAATTTGTTGACCAATAATCCAGAAAAACTGAAAGCTTTCTACAACAGCGGAATTTTGCTTAATAAAAGAATTCCTTTGGAAATTGAATCAAATCCTGTCAATTCGTCTTATCTTACGACAAAGAAAGATTATTTCGGGCATCTTTTAGAAAAGATTTAAAATTCAAAAAGATCTTTAACTGATTCAAATTAATCTCATGAAAAAAATTTTATTAACAGGAGCAACAGGTTATATCGGGAAAAGGATGGTCAGTGTGATTACAGAGCAAGGTTACAAAGTGCTCTGCTGCTGCCGTGACGTTAGCCGATTTTCTAAACCTGCAGGAATCAAAGATGATTTGATAGAAGTTATAGAAGTTGATTTCTTGAAAGAGGAATCTTTAAAGAATATTCCGGCGGATATTTCAGGGGCGTATTATCTAATCCATTCTATGAGTGCGAATGGTGATTACGAAGAATCAGAGAAAATCTGTGCTCAGAATTTTGTTTCAGCAATTGAAAAGACGGATTGCAAACACATTATATATCTATCAGGATTAGTCAATCAGAAAGAATTGTCAAAGCATTTGAATTCAAGATTTAATGTTGAAAAGATCTTAATTGAATCTAAAATTCCAACAACGGTTTTACGAGCTGGGATTATCATCGGTTCCGGAAGTGCATCATTTGAAATCATTAGAGATTTGGTTGAAAAACTACCGATAATGATTACGCCAAAATGGCTCAATACCAAATGTCAACCCATAGGAATTGCGAATGTTTTAGATTTTTTAATTTTTACTTTGTTCAAAAAAGAAACATACCGTAAAAGTTTTGATATTGGCTGTGATGATGTCTTGACTTACAAAGAAATATTGCTGGGTTTCGCGAAAATCCGAGGTTTGAAACGAACCATTATTACAATACCGGTAATGACCCCAAAATTATCTTCCTACTGGTTATATTTCATTACTTCAACCACTTACAGCTTGGCAAGTTCACTTGTTGGAAGTATGAAAATTGAGGTAGTCTGCAACAAAGAAAGTTTATCAGAGATTAAAAAAATAACCGGAATACAGCCATTTTCTTACACACAGGCTTTGGAGAGAACGATGGCAAAGATTCAGGCCAACGAAATTCGTTCCAGCTGGAAAGACAGTTTTATAAGCAGCAGAAATGATTCTTCCCTGAAGGAATTTATTGAAGTTCCACATTTGGGCTGTTTTAAAGACGTTCGAAGTGAAAAATATGACGACCGTGAAAAATGTCTCGACCGTGTTTTTGGTTTGGGCGGCAAAAACGGATGGTACGGACAAAATCTTTGGAAAATACAAGGTTATATGGATGTCTTGGTTGGTGGTCCTGGATTGAGAAGAGGAAGAACGCATCCGCTGCAACTTCACGAAGGTGACGCTTTGGATTTTTGGCGTGTGCTTTATGCCAATAGGCAAGAAGGTAAATTGATTCTTATTGCTGAAATGAAACTGCCCGGAGAAGCTTGGCTGATGTTCAAGCTATATAAGGGCAAACTCTGGCAGAAGGCAGTTTTTCGACCAAAAGGATTGTGGGGAAGGTTGTATTGGTTTTCTGTATTGCCTTTTCATGGATTGATCTTTGAAGGGATGGTGAGAAAATTGGCTGCTGATCATTAAATGAGTTTGGTTCATAAAAAAAACCTTTTGAACATAGGAAAAGTAGATTTCAGCAAAATCCTTTATGATAGTGTTATTGAAGGTAAATAATATTAGAAAGAGACCTTTAAAAATATCATCTATATGGTACATTTAATTGTATAGTTCGTTTTTTTTGATTTATACATCTAAATATATTACTGCCATTTCTTATTTCCTTAAAATGGATTTACTAAAACAATAAAAATTATGATTTGGCTTATTTTGGAATCAAAAGCAAACAAAATGGCTCAATTTGCATTAAATTGAAGCCATTTTGGGTGTTTGTGAACTTAACAGGACTCTATCGAAACCATTTATTAGCAGATATTGATAATATTTTGAAGGTGTTAAACGAAATATGAGCTATAATTTGATATGTAGAATCAATTAAAAATCTATAGTTGTATTTGAAATTCTTCTTGTTAAAAAGCAAAAGTATGTTTGAATTCGTCAAGAGTATTTATTCTAAAAGTTGTTTAAAATAGATTTGGATATTTAAGTATAATCTATAGAATCGCAGATAAATATGATTATTCTAAAATAACAACAAATCTTGATATTTGCTTAACTTGCTTGTAATTCAAAGCTGATAATCTAAATTTGCAAAAAAAACCTTAGTCTTCGATTATGAATAACAAATTAGATGATTACATCAAAAATTGTTTTTTTATATGAAAACACATTGCCTGAATGGTGGGATTTATTTCAAACAAAACAAACTATTATCAAAGTCAAAAAAGGACAAAAATTCATAGATGAAGGGACGGAAACTTTGGGTATTTATTTTATTCACAAAGGTTTTGTAAAAGTTCATAAACATTGGGGACAACGTGAAATGATTATGAGATTTGCAAAAGAAGGAGATATTGTTGGACATCGGGGAATTTCAGTCGGAAACTCTCTTTCTCCAATTTCTGCCACTTCGATGAAAGATTCTGTTCTTTGCTTTTTAGAACTCGATTTTTTTAAAACCCTGCTGAAAACCAATAATACTTTTGCTTATAGACTGATGATGTTTTATGCAGATGAACTTCATTGGTCGGAACAAAAGATGGGAAGTTTGGTTCATTTGTCTGTAAAAGAACGTTTCGTCGTTAATCTTTTATATCTTATCAATCATTTAGGGCTTGATAAAGAAAATGTTTTAAAAGCAGAGCTTACCAAAACAGATTTGGCCGCCTATGTAGGAACAACCTATGAGACTATTTATCGCGTAATTTAAGAAATGGAAAATGAAGATATCATCTCATTTACAGGTAAAAAAATTGAAATAGTAAACCTCAATAAATTAAAATCAATCAAGAAATAATATAAAATAATAGAAAAAGTTTTTAAGCACCTTTTAATAGGTATTTTTTTTTGGATTTTGATTGATGGATTGAATCTGAATAGGTGCGATTTGAAGAAATCAGTTAAATAAGATCGGTATGATGCAAATCATATTAATGATAAAGGTTTGTCATTCAGTTAACTAGTTTGTATTATTTAAACTATTTATTTTGAATCATTTTAAATAAGATAAATTAGTCTTATTTAAGAATCTATTGCTGTATATTTGTGAAAGAAAATAAACGTTCTTCTTTGATCGTAAGTGAGTTATCATTAAAATTCTTCAAAATGTTCAGCATTTTTACAAATATCAATAAAAAAGCATTCATCAACGCTATTATTGCAACCCTCGTTGTGATTGCTACCACGGTTATCGGCTCTGTCAATCTGCAGAATTTTGATGCGGCGCTCAGTATCTATTTCTTCGGAACCATTAGTATGACTTTCGGAGTGGTATATCATCACTCAGTCTGGAAACAGCGTCCTGCAACACAGAAATATTGGAAGCGCACCTGGGAATTCATTTTCAGCAAAGATTATCCTATTTATATGAAAGAGGTTGTTCGTCTTTCTATTCGTAATATTTTATTTCAAAAATTTATTATGCCAAGAGGAAGAATGCGATGGTTTGGGCATTTTCTCTTGGCTACAGGATGTTTGATTTCTTTTGCCGTAACATTTGGATTGACTTTCGGATGGATGCATTTTACCCTGAAAGAGGGCACAATCGATATGTACGAAACCCATCTGTTGGGTTTCACAGTGATGACTTTTCCTTTAAATACAGTAATGGCGACCATTCTTTTCCACATTTTGGTTTGGACGGCGATTATGGTCATCGTAGGTTGTTTAATTATGATGCACAGAAGGTTTGTAGATGAAGGATTAATCGCAACACAATGGTTTGAAAGAGACTGGCTTCCCTTGATTTTACTTGTAGCAGTTTCCGTCACTGGTTTGGGAATTTGGTTTGATTATTCTTATCTCGAAGGAAAGATGAGCCAGTTTATGGCAATTATTCACGCAATTACCGTTGCAATGTTTCTGATGTGGATTCCGTTCGGAAAATTTTTTCACATTTTTCAAAGACCGGCGCAAGTTGGCGCAAACATCTATAAAATTGAAGGAAAACGCCGTGGAATGCAAACTTGTCCGCACACCGGCGATGAATATACGACTTCAATGCACATAGAAGATTTAAAAGAAATAACCCAAGAAATGGGATTCGATTTAGAAAATGAAGAAGGGAAAAGCTACTTGGATTTTAGTCCGGAAGGAAAACGGGCAATGCTTGCAAAAGCGCATCTGAAAGCACGACAAGAATCTGGAACTTATTTTGGTTAAAATTTAAAATAAAATGGCAAAATTACCCGTAACAGCCGACGAAATTATCAATGTTTTCGGACCGCACAAACATTATCCAAACAAAGGTACCGTGAGGTCTAATCCTCAAAATCCTGATGCTTTGGTAAAAACGCATTGCTGTTTTTGTGGTTTGCAATGTGGCATTCAATTAAAAGTAAAAGACAAAAAAGTAGTAGGTTTTGAACCTTGGAATGAGTTTCCGTTTAATGAAGGCAGACTTTGCCCAAAAGGTGTACAGCGCTACATGCAGGACAATCATCCGGACCGTTTGCTTTCGCCGTACAAAAGGGTAGAAGGTAAAGGTTTTGTGCCGATAGAATGGGACGAAGCGTACGATGTTGTCATTAATGAAATCAAAAGAATACAGGAAAAATACGGGAAAAATTCCTTCGCAATGTTATCCGGCGTTTCTATTACGAACGAGAAAAGTTATATGGTCGGGAAATTTGCCAGAGTTGCCCTGAAAACTGCAAACCTCGACTATAACGGTCGTCTTTGTATGGTAAGTGCAGGTGCAGGAAACAAAAAAGCCTTCGGGATGGACAGGTCTTCCAACAGTTGGGCAGATTTGGCGCACGCAGAAGTCATCATCATTACCGGAGCAAATGTGAGCGAATGTTTTCCAGTTTTAACCCATAAAATCTGGGAAGCTCGTGATAACGGAGCCAAATTGATTGTCATCGACCCACGTCAGATTCCGATTGCCAGAACTGCCGATATTCATCTGCCATTGAGACCCGGAACCGATTCTGCGTTGACGAATACAATGTTGAAAGTTTTAATTGATAACAATTGGCTGGATAACGATTTTATTAATAATTACACTTCAGGATTTGAAGAAACTGCCGAAGCTGTAAAAGATTGCACTTTGGAATGGGGAGAAGAAGTAACCGGAATTCCGAAAGAATTAATTTATAAAGCCGCAGAAATGTGGGGTAAAGCCAAAACCAGTTTTCTGATGCACGCTCGTGGAATCGAACATCATTCTAAAGGCGTTCAAAATGTTTCAAGCTGTATCAATTTAGTTTTAGCAACCGGTAGAATCGGGAAACCTTATTGCGGTTACGGAACGATTACAGGGCAAGGGAACGGACAAGGCGGTCGTGAACACGGTCACAAATGCGACCAACTTCCAGGAAACAGAGACATCGAAAATCCCGAACATCGAAAATTTGTTGCCAATGTCTGGGGAATCAAAGAAGAAGATATGCCCGGAAAAGGTTTAAGTGCTTATGAAATTATTGAAGCTATCAACAGAGGCGAGATTAAAGGTTTACTTTCAATTTGTTTTAATCCTTTGGTTTCTTTGCCAAATAACAGTAACGTTCGTGCAGCATTAGAAAAATTAGAGTTTTACGCCGGAATTGATTTCTTTTTATCAGAAACTTTGCGCCACGCCAACATTATTCTCGCTGGTTCTTTGCAGGAAGAGGAAGAAGGAACAACAACTTCTGCGGAAGGTCGCGTCATCAGAATCCGTGCAGTGGTTGACCCACCGGGAAAAGCTAAGCGAGACAGCGAAATTTTAATGGAGCTCGCCAGAAGATTAGGCCAAGGTGATAAATTTAATTATAAAAACAGCGAAGAAACTTTTAATGAATTAAGAGTTGCATCCAGAGGAAGCGCCGCAGATTATTACGGAATTACCTACGAAAGAGTAGAAAAAAATCTCGGAATTTTCTGGCCTTGTCCAACCGAAGACCATCCCGGAACACCGAGACTTTGGGAAGACAAAGTTTTCAATACAAACGATAAAAAAGCGCATTTCAACCCAACGCCTTATAAAAAACCAACTGAAGAACCAGATGAAGATTATCCTATTGTGTTGACGACGGGTAGAGTTGTAAGCCAATATTTAAGCGGTTCACAAACCCGTAGAATTGGGAAATTGGTTGATTTGTATCCGGAACCTTTGCTGGAAATTCATCCAAAACTGGCAGCGAAATATGGCATCGAAGAAAATGATTTAATTAAAGTTTCTACAAGACGAGGAAGCGCATTATTTCCTGCAAATGTGGTGGAGACCATCAGACAAGACACTGTTTTCATTCCTTATCACTGGGGCGGAGTCAATTCTGCAAACCAATTAACGATCGATGCTTTGGACCCGGTTTCAAAGATTCCTGAGTTTAAAGTTTGTGCCTGCAAAGTGGAAAAAACAGGACGTAAAAAAGGAGAAAATTCAGAAGAATTTGCCAACCAAAGTAGAGATATTCAATATTAAATTTTAAAAAATTATGGCGGAGCAATTTGAAAAATTTAATGATATGGAGTTCTTCGTGGATATGCAGCGATGCATTGGCTGTCACGCGTGCGAGATGGCTTGTGCAGAGTGTGAAACCAACGGAGAAACCTCAATGATTCATATTCATTATGTTGACAGAGCAGAGACGATTCAGACTACAGTTCAGGTTTGTATGCACTGCGAAGACCCTATTTGCGCAAACGTTTGTCCGGCAGACGCAATCACAAAAGATGAATACGGAATCGTACACACGGCAGATACTTCCAAATGCATCGGTTGTGCCAATTGCGTCATCGGTTGTCCGTTCGGCGTTCCACAGATTCCGGACCAAAGCGCAATGCTGATGATGAAATGCAACATGTGCTACGACAGAACAAGTACTGGACTCAAGCCAATGTGTGCAACAGTTTGTCCGAGTGGCGCATTAACCTTTGATACCAGAGAAAATGTGGCGAAGAAAAGACCAAACAGTTCACCTGTCAACCGCTTTATTTTCGGGAAAGAAGTCGTGAATACCAAAGTGAATATCATGATGCCGAAAGGCAGCGAAGAATTAAAAGTTTTTTAATCATAATACAATGTCAGAAGATAATAAAAAAATCCCCGCCTGGAAAGCCGATTTTCCCATCAAAAAACGAGAAGCAGCCTACGTTTCCCGGAAAGAATTCATCAAACTCATCACCTTTTTCTCTGGGACTTTAGCATTGGCAAATGTTGCGATTCCGGTGTTCAATCATTTCAAAAAAGAGGAAAAACTCGGCGAATATTTCGTGGGATTGACCACCGACCTCAATGTTGGTGGTATGCGGACTTTCTACATCAACGAAGACCACAGAAATCCCTATATGCTCATCAGATTAGCCGAAGACAAATGGAAAGTTTTCGAGCAAAAATGCACGCATCTTTCGTGTTCTGTCCTATACAATCACGATGAAAAAGTAATAGAATGTCCTTGTCATCATGGTTTTTTCAATCCGGATGATGGTTCTGTCATTCAAGGTCCGCCACCAAGACCGCTTCCACAATTGACGGTTGTTATCAAAGAAGATGAAATTTTCGTGACAGATTTCATCAAAGAAGCCAAAGAAACAAACAGTCACGGATAAAACGATATTTAATTTGGCAACTATTTACGTCTGAAGTCCCCGTTTTTTTGCAAATTTCCCGAGGCTTTTCCCAAGTTAAAATTCACAAAAAGAGCTGGGTTCAAGCCGGGTTGCAATCATTCGAAGGTTCTAAATAAACTTTAAAAATAACAAAATGTCAATACGAAAGAAACCCATCAAAAAAGTAACCTTCCGCGTCAACGAAATGTTGGTTGCCATCATCAGCATTTACATATTGTTGGTCAGTATGCAGATGTGGCTTTTGTTTGGAACCATCAACAAAGCTTTAGACAAAGAACATATCGATTTTGCGTGGTATTCCGCAATCGGTTCTGTTGTGATATTTCTCTGTACCATTTTCTTTTTGAGATATGTACCCGATGTTCCGACCGGACAAATCAAAAATTCAGAAGCCGAAAACGATGACAAAGCCTACTGATTTACTCGATTCCTTCGGGCGAAAACACGATTATCTCCGACTCTCGATTACCGATAGTTGCAATTTCCGATGTCTGTATTGTATGCCCGATGAACCGTTCAAAAGTACACCTTCCATCGAGTTGATGAACAGTCAGGAAATTTTCGAAATTTCTAAAATTTTCGTTCAACAATTTAATATCAATAAAATCAGAATTACAGGTGGCGAACCTTTGGTAAGAACCGATTTTGAAACCATTATTCAACAAATTTCTACCTTGGATGCGCGTATTGGAATTACAACCAACGGCGTTTTGCTTCATAAATATTTTGATTTATTTGAGAAATGTGGCGTCAGAAATCTCAATATCAGCATCGATTCTCTTGATCGGGAAAAATTTAAATACATAACGAAAAGAGACCTTTTTCAAACGGTTTGGGACAATATCAAAGAAAGCATAAAACGTGGATTCAATGTAAAACTAAATGTTGTTGTGATGCGAGGTTTCAATGAGGACGAAATCCCTGAATTTATCGCACTCTCTCATCATTATCCCATAGAGTTGAGGTTTATAGAATTTATGCCATTTACAGGAAATTCTTGGGAGAAAAATAAAGTCATTCCCATTTCAGAAATGCTCACCTTGGTTTCAGAACATTTCACTTACGAAAAGGTGGCAGACGGCAAGAATGATACCTCCAGAAAATACAGAATTAATAAAGAAAGTAAAGGTGTCTTTGGTTTGATTTCTACAATGAGCAACTCCTTTTGCGCTGGTTGCAATCGAATCCGTATCACATCTGACGGAAAAATGAAAAACTGTTTGTTTGGTGCCGATGAATTCGATTTGTTAAAATCTTTTAGAAATAATGAAAATGTAACCGAACTCATCCAACTCGGAATCATCAAAAAACACAAAGAAAAAGGCGGACAATTCTCCGAAATGGAAAATGTAAACAACCAGAAAATCATCAACAGAAGTATGATAAAAATTGGCGGATAAAAATTTTGCCAACCGATAGGATAAAAAAAACATAACCATAAGATTTCAAACAATTCATTAGTAATTACCAATGAAAAAATTAACCAATTTGATTACGATTGTGATGATTGCAATCACAATGTTACAATGCAAAAAATCTGAAGCAACCAATACAGCGAACGATAATTCTGCGAAAACTTCTCAAAAACATTCTGAAGAAAAAGAAAACCACAAACACGACGAGAAAGATGATTTAAAATATGTGAGTAAACAAATAAAAGTAACGGGGGATGTCTTAACACCATTGACTTTAACGGTGGATTCTTTGAAAAAAATGAAAGTCGTAGAACTCAAAGATTTCAAAATTGTTTGCCAGAAAGGATTGACCAAAGACAGCGTAGAATCTACAAAAGGAGTTTTGCTAACCGACATTTTGGAAAAAGCAAAAATCGCACAACAAGAGCAAAAAGACCGCAATTTCTACATTGTTGCAAGAGCTTCAGACGATTACAAAGCCACATTTTCTTGGGCAGGATTATTCAACAATCCGACTGGCGAAAAAGTATTTGTATTATTTGAGCAAAACGGAAAACCGCTGAAAGAAAAAGGAGAAATAATTTTAGTAAGTATGACTGATGCCAAAACCGGTCCACGCCAGGTCAAATGGCTGTAAAGCATCGAAGTAACCCGCGTGAAATAATTCGAAATTGTGTAAGAAATGACCTTTAAGACTTCCATCATCAAACATTCAACACTCATCAAAAATGAACCATTTCATCTCCGTTTCCGAAGCTAAAAAAATAATAGAAACACAAATTTTCCGTACAGAAAAAGTGACGCTCCCAATTTTAGATGCACAAGGTTCTTACACCTCAGAACCGATTTTTGCACCAATAGATGTTCCGTCTTTCGACAATTCTGCGATGGATGGTTACGGATTTCGATTTGAGGATTTGGAAGATTTTTCAGAATTAAAAGTCACTGAAATCATTCCTGCTGGGATTTCCAAAAACGATTTTATTTTGAGTAGAGGAGAAGCGGTGCGCATTTTTACGGGAGCAAAAATTCCTAATGGTGTCGATACCGTGATTATGCAGGAAAAAACAAGCAGAATTGTCGACCGAATACAATTAAATGATGATGAAATTTCAAAAGAAAAAAATATTCGTTTGAAAGCTTCTCAAACCAAAATCGGAACAAAAATAATTGAAGAAAATACGTTGGTAAATCACGCAGTCATCGGGTTTTTAGCAGGATTTGGGATCGGAAAAATAGCCGTTCACAACAAATTAAAAATCGGATTTCTCTATACGGGAAATGAATTGGTGGAAATAGGGAAACCACTTCTGGAAGGGGAAATTTACAATTCTAACACCTACACGCTTCAATCGGCTTTGGCAGAAATTAATCATCAGTTTTCGTTCACTAATCACGTTGAAGATACGGAGGAAGCGACTTTTTCTGCTATAAAAAAAGGCTTAGAAACGGTGGATGTTTTATTAATTACAGGCGGAATTTCTGTAGGAGATTATGATTATGTGAAACCCGCTTTGGAAAAAATAGGTGTTTCAGAATTATTTTACAAAATCAAACAAAAACCCGGAAAACCTTTGTATTTCGGAAAAGTTGAAGAGAAATTTGTTTTTGCGTTGCCCGGAAATCCAGCTTCTGTTTTTTCCTGCTATCATCAATATGTGAAGCCGTTTTTGCTCGGTTGCATTGGACGAAAAGAGTTTGATGAAGAACAAGATTTGGGCATTTCAGAATCTTTTGCAAAGAAAAAAAACAAAGAGCAAACCCAGTTTCTGAAAGCTTTTTACGCAAAAGGAAAAGTACAAATTCTCAATGCGCAGGAATCTTATAAAATGGATTCTGTAGCACAAGCCAACTGTCTGGTGGAATTTGCTGAAGGCGAAACAGAAATCAACATCGGAGAAAAAGTCAAAATATGGAAAGTCTGAAAATCAAAGGCAGAATCTGGATTGAAACCGAATCCGGACTGAAAATCGGCATCGGAAGAGCTAGGCTTTTGGAGCAAATCGATGAGTTGGGTTCCATCACAGAAGCGTCAAAAATTTTGAAAATTCCGTATCGAAAAGCGTGGGGAATTGTGCGGGACATCAACGCCAATTCGTCCAAAGAAATCGTCATCAAAGAAGCGGGCGGGAAATCCGGCGGAAAAAGTTCACTCACAATATACGGAAAAAAAATTGTAAAAAAATTCAAAACAGCCGAGGAATGTTTTATGAAATTTTCTGAAGATGAGATGTTTGATGTTCCAAAATTTTAAATAAAATAAAAAAATGCAAGCCATCATTTTAGCAGGAGGCAAAAGCTCCAGAATGGGACAAGATAAAGCCTCGATGATTTTGGGCGGAAAAACCGTGATACAGCACGTTATCGATAATTTGTTTTTTGTTTTTGATGAGATTTTTATTTCAGGAAATCATAATAATTATCCAATTTCGAAGGGTATTATTAAAGATGTTACGACACAAAAAGGTCCCATTGGTGGAATTCGCTCCGCCTTAGAATTTTGCCAGGAAGATATTTTTGTTTGCAGTTGCGATATGCCCTTCGTTTCTTCAGATTTAATTAAAAATATTCTTCAAAAAAAAATAGAAAACAGAATCAATGTCGTGCGTTTTGGCGAAAAATTGTATCCGGTTTTAGGCATTTATCCTTTTTCTATTCTTACAGATTTAAAGAAAACCATCGAAAGCGGAAACCTCAGAATGATTAGCTTTCTGGAACAACAAAACGCTCATTACATCGATTTAGAAGACAGTTTTGAGCATCAGCTTTTAAATATAAATACGCCGGAAAACTTCCGGAATGCAGAAATTATATTCAACAACAATTTATACAAATGAATAAGAATTATGCAGTGGCAGGAGCAATTCTGCTATCATTAAACGTGTTCGCACAGGAAAAAACTAAGGTGGATTCCTTAAATAATTATTACGAAATCCAGGAAGTAAATATCTTGGGAGAAGAAAAAAATGAAGGCCCAATTCACAAGATTGATGCGCAGTTGATTAAGGATTTTAATAAAACGAATGTTGTAGATGCAGTCAATCTTTTACCCGGAGTGAGTATTACGCAAATAGGTGCTAGAAATGAGGGAAGTATTTTGGTAAGGGGATTCAACTCGCTAAGAACGCCTGTTTTTTTTGATGGAATTCCTATTTATACGCCTTACCATGGCAATTTTGATTTGAGCCGTTTTACGACTTTTGATATTAATAGTATTTCTGTGGAAAAAGGTTTGGTTTCTGTACAATATGAGCCAAGTACGATGGGTGGAGCTGTGAACATCGTCTCCAAAAAACCTATCAAAGCTTTGGATAGTGATGGTCAATCGGGCGTTGGTTTTGCGGACGAACGGGTGTGAATTCTTATTTCACGGCGCTCAACATCGGATCCAGACAAGATAAATTTTACATTATGGGTTCTGCTTCTTTTTTGAACGTTGATAATTATCTAAGTTCAAGAAAATTTGACAGAACTCCGCTACAACCTTCATTGGAAAGGGTAAATTTTAAATTTATGGATGTGAGATTGAGTGCGAAATTCGGTTACACGCCAAACAAAACAGACGAGTATTCATTCAGTATTATTTCCCAAAATGCGGATAAAGACATCGCCTCCGCAATTTACCTTGGTTAATGCAAAATTATCGGTAAATATTGTCAAAGGAGTCAACTTCGATTTGGGTGTTAGAAATTTATTTGACAAAAATTATTACCTTTCTTACGGCTATCCAAAAGAGGGCAGAAACTTCATCACAGCAGTGAATTATCATTTTTAAATTTAATTAAAATGAAACTAAAAATATTTGGAAAACTGACCGATATTTTCAACGGAAACGAATACGATTTGGATTCTGAAAACGTAAAGTCTGTTTCAGAATTAAAAGTAAAACTCTTCGAAAAATTCCCAGAATTGAAAGAATCAACTTTTTTAATTATCGTAAACGGCGTGAAAGCAAACGATAGCAAAATCATTTCCATACCATCAGAAATTGCTTTGTTACCGCCATATTCGGGAGGTTAAAATTTAAAATTAAGATGAATTTAGAAAGATACAACAGACAAATCATCCTTCCGGATTTTGGGATTTCTTCGCAAGATAAATTGTTGAATTCTTCTGTGTTGGTGGTTGGTTCGGGAGGTTTGGGTTGTCCTGCGCTTCAGGTTTTGGTTTCTTCGGGAATTGGGAAAATCGGGATTGTAGATTTTGATGTGGTTGAAATTCAAAATCTGCATCGCCAGTTTTTGTTTGATGAAAAAGATATTGGTTTCCCCAAAGTTATCGTTGCCGAAAAACATCTGAAAAACAGAAATTCCGAAGCCGAAATTGAAATTTTTAATGAGCGCATAACGACCGGAAATGTTATTCATTTAATTGAAAATTACGACATTATTGTAGATTGCACAGACAATTTTACAACCCGATATCTACTGAATGATGCTTGCTTTTTGATGAAAAAACCTTTGGTCTATGCATCGATTTTTCGGGATGAAGGTCAGATTTCGGTTTTTAATGTGGAAAAGGAAAATCAAGTGACCAATTATCGTGACCTTTTCCCGATTCCGCCCAATCAAAATGAAGTTCCGACTTGTAATGAGGCGGGAGTTTTGCCGTCGCATTCGGCTGTTATCGGGACTTTTCAGGCGAATGAAGTCATCAAATTAATAACCGGCTCTCCCGAAACTCTAATTCACCAATTATTGATTTTTAATACCAAAAATTATCAATCAATGACAATTAATTTTAATGAAAATCAAGAAAAATCGGGACCAAAAACTATTGAAGAATTTCAAAACTTTGATTATAACGAGTTTTGTAATCTTAATAAAAATGATGAAATAAATTCGTTTTCAGAGCTTCAATTGTTTTTAAATCAAGAGGATAGCATTTTGATTGATGTGAGAGAAGCCGATGAGCAACCGAGAATTTTATCATTAAAAATCTTAGAATTTCCTTTAGTTTCATTAGAAGAAAATTTAAATCAATTCAATTCCTATAAAAATCTCTGTTTCGTTTGCGCATCAGGAATCCGAAGCAAAAAAGCATTAGAAATCGCAAAAAATCATTTTCCGGAAAAGGAAATCAAGCATTTTCCAGCCGGAGCAAAATCAATTTTAAGTAGCTGTTAGCAAGTAGTTTTAATTATCGGCATTAAAATCAGAATTATAAAATTCAAAAATATATTATTAAATTATCGAAAGAAATTATAATGAAAAAAATTAAAAATATTTTTATTGAAGGTCCCATCAATCCAGCATTTGTTGCGGAAAGTATCACCAAACACACGGTGAAAACCAACATTGGCGGACACAGTATTTTCCTTGGTCAGATTCGTGAAGATGCGATTGATGACAAAAAAGTTCAGGCGATAGATTTTACAACTTACGAAGAAATGGCGCTCGAAAAAGCCCATGAAATCCGTGAAGAGATCATCACAAAATATGGGTTGACCTGCGCCCATATTTACCATTCCTTGGGAAAAATTAAGGTTGGGGAAATTTGTCTTTTCGTTTTCACTTCTGCGCCACATCGGAAAGAAGCCATCAATGCTTGCGACGAAATGGTGGATAGAATTAAGAGAGAAATTCCGCTTTGGGGAAAGGAAATTTTTGAAGACGATTCGCATTCTTGGAAAGAAAATAAGTAATTTTTTTCAATTTATATTTTTATCAAATTCATTAAAATAATTTAAAAATAGTAGATAATGGTTAATATTACTCATAAAAATAACACACTCAGAAAAGCAATTGCTGAAGCCGTTCTCAGCGTGAGTTCGCAGGAAACAATCGATGCGATTGTGAACAACAAAGTTCCTAAAGGAAATGTTTTCGAAATGTCAAAAACAGCTGGATTATTCGGAGCGAAAAAAACCAGCGACATCATTCCCGATTGTCATCCGCTTCCGATAGAATTCACATCGATTCAGTTTGAAATTAAAGATTTGGATGTTCATATTACTTCAGAAATCCACACGATTTACAAAACCGGAGTAGAAGTGGAAGCGATGCATTCGGTTTCTGTTGTAGCTTTGACGATGTACGATATGTTGAAACCCATCGACAAAAATATCGAAATCAAAAACATCAGATTGATTGAAAAGAAAGGTGGGAAATCTGACCTCAAAGATTCTGGAGAAAGAATTAATGCTTCTGTGATTGTTTGCTCAGACAGTATTTTTGCCGGAAAAAAAGAAGATAAGGCAGGGAAAGCCATTATTTCATCTTTAGAAAAGAATAGTGTAACAATAAACGATTATGTCATCATTCCTGATGAAATTTCTGAAATTCAAAACAAAATAAAATTTGACATCGAAAACGGAATTTCATTAATTATGATTACCGGCGGAACCGGACTTTCAAAACGTGATGTCACTCCGGAAGCTGTACGACCGCTGTTGGACAGAGAAATTCCTGGCGTTGCCGAAGCCATCAGAAGTTACGGGCAATTGCGTACACCATATTCTATGCTTTCCAGAAGCGTTGCAGGAATGATTGGCGAGACTTTGGTCATCGCACTTCCCGGTTCTACAAAAGGCGCGGAAGAATCGATGGATGCAGTGTTTCCCGGGATTTTGCATATTTATAAAATTTTGAATGGTGGGAAGCATTAACTTGAACTGATTAATATCAGATTAATAAAATACTAAAACATCTTTTATTTGAATTTCAAATCTTAAATTTGTCAATCTAAAAAGGAACAGAGAAAACCAAAACACTTTGGTTTTCTTTATTAAAATAAAAGACAAAAAGATATTAATATTTTATTAAAATTAGAATGGATAAAAATCAATTGAAGGCGGGGCATCCAGTTCATACGTATTTGGTGGAAGAGGAGCTGATTATTTCTTTGTTAGAAGAACTTACCAATACAAATCCTAACGAAGAATTTCAGAAATTTTATAATCTGTTTAATCATTTAGCGACGGTAGAAAGACGATTTGAAAGAAAAGAAAATCAGCTGTTTCCGTTTTTAGAACAAAAAGGCTGGACAGGACCTTCCAGAAATATGTGGTCTTTCCACGATACGATTCGGGATATTTTTAGAATTATCAGAAAGAATATTGATGAAAAAGATTTAGATTCCGCCAAACAAAATGTAGAATACGCTGGTCAGAATTTGAAAAACCTGATGGATGTTGAAAAACGGGTTTTGTTCCTAAATGCAATGGATATTCTTACAGACGAAGAATGGATAAAAATGCGTGAGGGCGAAGACGAAATCGGCTGGATGCTGAGCGAATCGCCTGCAAAATATCCCGAAGAAAGCCAGTATGTACATCCTTCGGAAGACACCACTATGAGAACTGACGTGGTTTATGATGAAAATGCATCACATTTTGACGAAGGTTATATGACGATTGAGCAAGTCAATCTTTTGTTTAGAACTTTGCCACTCGATTTGACCTATGTTGATGAAAATGACCGGGTTATTTTCTATAACCGAGGCGAAGAGCGCGTTTTCCCGAGAAGTGCAGGAATCATCGGTAGAGAAGTGCGTTTTTGCCATCCACCGAAAAGTGTAGATACCGTTTTGAAAATTTTGGAAGAATTTCGAAAAGGCACACAGAATGAAGCTTCGTTTTGGTTCAATTATCGGGATAAACTGATTTATGTGAGATATTTTGCAGTTCGGGATTCCGAAAAAAATTATCGAGGGGTGATTGAGATGTCTCAGGATATTTCCGAAACCAAAAAAATTGAAGGCGAAAGAAGACTTTTGGAGTGGGAGTGATAATTGTCATTTAAAATAAAATACTAATTTGTCTTTTATTTCAAATTAGATTTATATCTTTGCTATATAAAAATAACAAATGTTTTCTAAAACCTGCGAGTACGCCATCCGAGCTTTGATTTTCATCGCACAGAAGACCAAGGACGGAAGTAGAATAGGAATCAAAGATATTTCATCGGGGATAGATTCTCCGGAATATTTCATTGCGAAAATATTGCAGGATCTCAGCAGAAAGGGCTTTGTACAGTCAGCAAAAGGTCCGAACGGCGGTTTTTATATGGAAGGGAAAAATCTTCAGCAATCTGTTGCAGATATTGTGAGAGAAATAGATGGAGACAAGCTTTTTACAGGTTGTGGTCTTGGTCTCAAAGAATGTTCAGAAGACCATCCTTGTCCTATTCATAACGATTTTAAGCATATTCGACAGGAAATAAAAGATATGCTGGAAAATTCTAAAATCGAAATGTTTGTCAAGAATTTAGATTTAAAACTCACATTTCTAAAAAAATAAAATCAATATTATTGAATTAAAATATTTGAAAACAATAAAATTTCATTAAAATATAATACCTTTATTACAATATTTTTGAAATTAAAACCAACTATAAATCGTAAAAATTCTGAAAAAATGAAAAAATCACTCTTCCTTGCAGCTGTTTTGTCTGCGTTCATCGGGTTGAATTCCTGCAAACAAAACGAATCTGCTTCCTCAGAAAATAAACAGGATGCAGAACAAATCAAAACCGACGGAACCACCGAAGAACACAAGTTTGCAGTTGCACCAAATGTTCCCGCACCCATCGGAAATCGTTCCGCAAAAAAGGTTATCGTTAGATTAGAAACCATTGAAAAAGTGGGCGAGTTGGCAGACGGAACTCAATATAATTTCTGGACATTCAACGGAACGGTTCCCGGAAGTTTCATCCGAGCGAGAGTGGGCGATGACATCGAACTTCATCTTAAAAATAACGAAAATTCTACCTTTCCTCACAACATCGATTTACACGCTGTAAACGGTCCTGGAGGCGGAGCAGAAGCCACTTTCGTAGCGCCGGGAAAAGAAAAAGTTTTCACTTTTAAGGCGACAAACCCAGGTTTGTACGTTTACCATTGCGCCACCGCACCGGTTGGGATGCACATTGCCAACGGAATGTACGGTCTCATTTTGATTGAGCCAGAAGGCGGACTGCCAAAAGTGGACAAAGAATACTACATTATGCAAGGTGATTTCTACACCAAAGGGAAATTTGGAGACAAAGGTCTTCAAGAATTTGATATGGATAAAGCCATCGCCGAACATCCAGATTATGTAGTATTCAACGGCAATACAGGCGCTTTGTTGGGAGAAAATGAACTTCAGGCAAAAGTCGGTGAAACCGTAAGATTTTTTGTCGGAAATGGTGGACCAAATTTGACATCATCATTCCACGTTATCGGCGAAATTTTCGATAAAGTGTATATGGAAGCTGGAAGTAAAATTAATGAGAATGTACAAACAACGGTAATTCCTCCAGGCGGAGCTTCAATCGTAGAGTTTAAAGCGACAGTTCCGGGCGAATATGTGATTGTTGACCACGCGATTTTCCGGGCATTCAACAAAGGTGCTTTAGGCAAAATCAAAATTACAGGAGCTGATAATCCAGCCGTTTACAAAAAGAATTAAAACTTAGAAATAATTAAAAATCCATTTTATTTGGGCAGCTTTTCCGCCCTCCATTCCCGCTTTTTTGCTCCTCGTGCCTAGTTACAAAAAGAACTCCGTTCAGGTCAGGTTTCGATAAACTGATGAACCAGATTCATCGATCCAAATTAAAGGTAATTAGTAGAAGATATATTCGCCGGAATAAAATGTTAGAAAAGAAAAAGTTTTACTTGTGGTTACATTGAGGTTTTAAAATGAGAAGTAATGAGATTTTGGGTTAGTATATTTTTAGCAATTGCGGTAACGCTGTTATCCTGTTCCGGATCTTCCGAAATGCCAGAAACGGAAACCCGGATTCAAGGCCGTTTAAAATTAATCTCCAACTCAAAAAAAATGGTCAAAATAAGTGGTGGAACCTACGAAGCTTTTATCGGAAAAGATTCCGGCAGAATTGTAAAAGTTCCAACCTTCTATCTGGATGACAGTCCCATTACCAATGCAGAGTATCTCCAGTTTCTCAAAGCAAATCCTCAATGGGCCAAAAGTAAAGTAAAACGATTGTACGCAGACAGCACCTACCTTCAACATTGGAAAAGCGATTTCGAAATTCCCGAAAACCTTAGTCCAAATGCGCCAGTGACCAATGTTTCCTGGTTTGCAGCAAAGGAATATGCGAAAAGTGTCGGGAAAAGATTGCCCACAATTGATGAATGGGAATTTGTAGCATTGGCAGACCGGAAAACCAAAAATGCCTCAAAAAAACCAGAATTCACAGATTTTATTTTAAAATCGTATCAGAAAAAAGACAAAGCAAAACAAGTAGTAGCGCAAGATTCGGCCAATTACTACGGCGTTCACAATATGTACGGAATGGTTTGGGAATGGACGTTCGATTTTAATTCGGTGATGATGAGCGGAGAATCCAGAAAAGACAATGCCATAAACGACAATCTTTTCTGCGCCGGAGCAGCGGTCACTTCTTCAGATCTTCGGAATTACGCCGCATTCGTAAGATATGCACTGCGAGGAAGTCTGAAAGCTGATTATTGTCTGAATAACCTGGGTTTCCGATGTGCAAAAGATTAATTTAAAACTAAAGAAATGAAAGAATTACTATACTTTTTGATTGCATTGATTTTATTTTCCTGCAGTCAAAAAGTCGAACAGCTGAAACCAGATTCCATTTTCAACGTCAATTCTGAATGGGAAAAGCAAGATGGAAGCAAGATTTCATTAACAGATTTCAAAGGAAAAGTGATAGTGACAGCAATGATTTTCACTTCCTGCAAAACCGCTTGTCCACGGCTCACCTCCGAGATGCGAAATATTTCTAAAAAAGTAGGGAAAGTAAATCCAGATGAAATTCAATATGTGTTAATCTCCATCGATCCTGAAACTGATACACCGGAAGTGATGAAAGCTTATCTCAAAACCAACCAATTTGACGAGAAAGAATGGACTTTCATCCGAAGCAGTGAAGAAGATACGAGAGAACTCGCCAACATAATGGCAATTAAATACAAAGAGATTTCTCCGATGGAATTTTCGCATTCCAACATCATCAGTGTTTATGCAAAAGACGGAACGCTCGCATTCCAAAAAGAAGGTTTAGATGAAAACATTGAAGTCACCGCCAACGAAATTAGAAAACAAATAGAATTATAAAATCAGAAATTATGAAACGATTATTTTTAGCAACATTAATGTTGTCCTTAGCCCAAATTTCCTGTTCCAAAAAAGAGGAAGCTCCAAAAGAAAAACCTCCAGTTGCAGATAATACATCTTATGAGCCGGATGCTTTTCCCACAGTGAAACCTGCCAATCCGGATGAACCGGTTGCAACAGACGATATTTCTGTAGGCAAGTCTTTAGTGGAAGGCGCTGACTGTCTCGGTTGTCACAAGATCGATGCAAAACTAGTAGGTCCTTCTTATCAAGATGTTGCTGCAAAATATACCGATGCAGATATTGATCATCTTGCTACAAAAATAATAGATGGTGGAAAAGGTGTTTGGGGCGAGGTTCCGATGACGCCACACGCAGGATTGAGCAAAGAAAATGCAAAGAAAATGGTAAAATATATTCTGTCTCTGAAAAAGTAGGGTAGAAGATGATAACCAAATGGGAACGTAAATTTTTTATGTCTTCAGTTCCCGCTTTTTTACAGCATTGCGAGTTTTAATTGTAGTTAGTTTTTAGTAGTTTATCCTTTCGCAATGCTGTAAAAGAGTATTAATTGTAATCCATTTCATTTAGAATTTGACATTAAAAAAACAAAAATTTTTAAAATAATAAAAGATAAAAAAGTATTAAATTATGAATACACAAACAGATTTTATAGGAGACATCGTAGCAGCAGATTTCAGAACCGCAGCAATCTTTAAAAAATACGGCATTGATTTTTGCTGTAAAGGCGGAAGAACAATAGAGGAAGCTTGTAGTCCGAAGAGTTTGGATAAAGATCAAATCTACTCAGACATAGAAAATCTTCCGAAAACGGATGGAAATTCTATCGATTTCAACAGTTGGCCCTTGGATCTTTTGGCAGATTATGTGGAGAAAACACATCACCGTTATGTGGAAGAAAAAACGCCAGTTCTACAACAGTTTTTAGATAAATTATGCAAAGTTCACGGTGGCGCACATCCGGAGTTATTCGAAATTAGAGATTTGTTTTTTGCGTCTGCACAGGATTTGGCAGCACACATGAAAAAAGAAGAATTGATTCTTTTCCCTTTTGTGAAAAATATGGTGAAGGCGAAAATTTCTAATGAAGCCATTCAGCAACCTCATTTCGGAACAGTAGAAAATCCAGTAAATATGATGAAGCACGAGCATACAGTAGAAGGTGAAAGATTAAGAAAAATCGCAGATCTTACCAACGAATATACACCGCCTGCAGACGCTTGTAATACCTACAAAGTGACATTTGCTATGCTTCAGGACTTTGAAAACGATCTTCATAAACATATTCATTTAGAAAATAATATTCTTTTCCCTAAAGCAATTCAATTAGAAAAAGAATTTTCTGTACAACATTAAGATAAAGAGGATTATGACAACTAAAAAATTATGGACCTGGCTCGCCGCCGTCATCATCGGTTCATTTGCCGTTTTGATTTTTTATGGTGTAGATATTTACAGAAAAATTCCGCCCGTTCCTGACAAAGTAGTTACTACGGACGGAACAATTGTAACTACCGGACAAGACATCAAAGATGGTCAGAATGTTTGGCAATCGATTGGCGGACAAACCGTTGGAAGTATTTGGGGACACGGCGCCTATATCGCACCAGATTGGAGCGCAGATTATCTTCACCGTGAAGCGTTACTTTTGTTAGATGAACTCGCTAAAAAAGATGGAAAAATTTATAAAGATCTTCCCGATGACGAGCAGGCAAAATACAATGTACTTCTCAAAAAAGAGGTTCGTGTAAATACTTTAGATCAAGCTACAAATACGATTGTCATTTCTCCCGAGAGAGCAAAAGTTCAGGCAGAATTAGCCAAATACTATGCTAAAATCTTTATGAATGATGCCGAGATGGATCAGCTTCGAGATCATTACGCCATCCCGAAAAATACGGTGAAAACAGATGAAAGAATGGCAAAAATGAATGCATTCTTTGCTTGGGCAGCTTGGGTTTGTATAACAGATCGACCTGGAGACACGGGAATTACTTACACCAACAACTGGCCTCACGACGAATTAATCGGAAACATTCCGCCACCATCGCTGCATTTGTGGTCTGGTTTAAGTGTTTTGATGTTGCTCGGCTGTGTAGGATTACTCGTTTTTTATCACGCTAAAAATAAGGAAGAAGAAATCAGTGAAGAACTTCCTTTAGAAGATCCATTGCGAAATATGAAACCTACACCATCTATGCGTGCGACTTTAAAGTACATTTGGGTGGTAGCATTATTGATTTTGGTTCAAATGTTTGCGGGCGTTATCACAGCACATTACGGGGTGGAAGGAAGCGCATTTTACGGCTTTCCGTTAGATGAATATTTGCCTCAATCGGTATCTCGAAGTTGGCACGTTCAGCTCGCTATATTTTGGATTGCAACTTCTTGGTTAGCAACAGGATTGTACATCGCACCCGCAGTTTCGGGTTACGAACCGAAGTATCAGGTTTTAGGTGTCAATATTTTATTCGGCGCTTTATTAATCGTGGTTTTCGGTTCTTTAGCAGGACAATGGTTGGGCGTGATGCAAAAGTTAGGTTATGTTGACAATTTCCTTTGGGGACATTCCGGTTACGAGTATGTAGAATTGGGAAGAATCTGGCAGATTTTATTGTTAGTTGGATTAATTCTTTGGTTAATTCTTATGGTAAGAGCACTTCTTCCAGCCTTGAAAAAGAAAGATGGCGACCGACATTTACTGTTATTGTTCACGCTTTCCGCAGTAGCAATTGCACTATTCTACGGAGCCGGATTGATGTACGGAAGACAAACCCATATGGCCATTGCAGAGTACTGGAGATGGTGGGTGGTTCACCTTTGGGTAGAAGGATTCTTCGAAGTTTTTGCAACCGTTGTAGCAGCATTCTTGTTCACAAGACTGGGATTGTTAAGATTAAAAGCCGCAACTCACGCAGTTTTATTTTCAACCATTATTTTCCTTTCGGGCGGTATTTTGGGAACTTTCCATCACTTGTATTTCAGTGCGACACCAACAGCAGTTTTGGCTTTGGGAGCGACATTCAGCGCATTAGAAATTGTTCCTTTGGTGTTAATTGGGTTTGAAGCTTATCAAAATTATCAAATCAGTAAATCTACAAAATGGATCAAAGCGTACAAATGGCCTATCTACTGTTTTATCGCCATGTGTTTCTGGAATTTCTTAGGTGCCGGTATTTTTGGATTTGCCATCAATCCGCCGATTGCTTTGTATTATATTCAAGGATTAAATACGACTGCAGTTCACGGTCACGCCGCACTTTTCGGAGTTTACGGAATCTTAGGAATTGGTTTGATGATGTTTATGCTGAGAGGTTTATATCCACACAGAGAATGGAACGACAAACTCATCGGTTGGGCGTTTTGGCTAACCAATATCGGATTGTTGGTGATGGTTACCATCAGTTTGTTGCCAATTGGAATTTTGCAATCTGTAGCCTCCATCAAAGAAGGATATTGGTACGCACGTTCCGCCGAATTTATGCAAACCGATATGATGAATACTTTGCGTTGGCTACGTGTTCCAGGTGATATTTTATTGGCAGTAGGAGAGATGCTGTTGGTGATTTTCATCATCGGACTAAAAACCGGATGGTCACTGAAAGAAAAAAGATAGTTAATTGTTAAATCTTTAGAACTGTCACTATTATTGTAGTGGCGGTTCTTTTTAATTTAAAATATGAAATCACCATTACATTATTTATATTACAAAATACCAATGAGAAAATGGCGATAACATAAGACCATTAAAAACTATAAAAATCTACTTATGAAAAGAAATGAAAATCTTATCCCACTATCCCGAGATCACCATTTTGGATTGCTTTGCAGTTGGAAAATCCGTCAGGGAATTAAAAAAGATATTTCTTATGACAGAATCAAAAATTACATCAACCATTATTGGGAAGAAAATCTGAGCCGACATTTCGAAATTGAAGACATCGTTCTGCCAGAAACGGAAAACAGCAGCCTTCATATTCAAATGGAAAAAGAACATATTGAAATTAAAAAATTATTGAAAAGCATTAATAATTCTAATGACAAAAAACTTTTAGGAGATTTTGCGAATGCTTTAAGCAATCATATTCGTTTTGAGGAGCGAATGTATTTTCCACATTTGGAAGAATATTTATCCGATGAAAAAATGAATGAAATAGGAAATCAGCTCAACCAGATTCATCAGAAAGAGGAAGATAGTTATGATGATGAATTTTGGAAATAAATAATCGATTATTATTAAATTAAATCAAAAAAATGAGCATCAACATTCAATCAAAATTAGGAGATTATTTATATTTGGCGATGGGCGATTGCAACGGTCACAAAGTGGTGATGGCAGTTGGTTACACCTACGATTACGCGGACAAAAAAGCGAAACAATTTGAGAAAGCAAGCCTCGGAACAGTAAAATATATTGATATTTCCGTTGTAAAATCTGGGGATAAAGAAAAATGTAAAACTTTGGAAAAACTGGCTTAAATCCACATATTTAATCAATTTCTTTTTGAATTTTCAATGGATAACCTTATCTTTGAAAAGGATAAGGAAGTCTTATTTTAAATCTTTCTTTTTCGTATGATTTATGAAAAATTGGATTTATGTAAGACTTTCTTTTTGCTTATTTTTAATGTCACTTTTGATGTTAAACTGCAAAAAAACGGAATCTGATTTCACCCAAAAATCGAAACAAAATTCTACAATTTCAGTTGCCGCCGCAGCAAACCTTCGGGATGTTTTGGAAGAATTGAAGCAGATTTATATGAATGAAAATCCAGATAAAAAAGTCGAGATTACTTTTGGTTCATCGGGTTTGCTGGTTCAGCAGATTTTAAACGGAGCATCTTTCGATTTGTTTCTATCAGCCGATTCTACTTTTCCAGATATGCTAAAAAGTAAAAATAAAACTTCCGGAAATTCTGAAATTTACACCTACGGAAAAGTCGCTTTGTGGAGTTCAAAAGCCAATGTTTCCGAAGGTGTAAAATTGGTTTTAAATCCTGAAATAAAAAAAATCGCCATCGCAAATCCAGACCTCGCACCTTATGGAAAAAACACGGTCGAAGCTTTGAAAAAATCAGGATTATATTCCAAAATTGAAAATAAAATTGTTTGGGCAGAAAACATCAATCAGTCTGCACAATTTGCTTCAACAGGAAATGCCGATGTCGCATTCATCGCACTTTCCAATGCTAAAAATAAAGAAATGATGAAACGGGGAAATTTCTACGAATTATCAGCAAGCGAATGTTCGCCAATCCCCCAAAGTGGAATTGTTTTGAAAAGTAAAAATCAAACCGAAGCAAAAGATTTTTTTGATTTTATTACAAGTAAAAAAGCCAGCCAAACTTGGGAAAAGTACGGCTATCAAACAGAAATTTCAAACTAAATGCTCGATCAGGATTTTGTTTACACCTTATTGCTCACCGGAAAATTAGCGTTGGTAACAACAACGATTCTAATATTCATCGGTGTTCCGGTTGCGTATTGGCTCACTTATTCAAGGTTTAAACTGAAATTTATCGCCGAAACTTTAATTTGTATGCCAATGGTTTTGCCACCAACAGTGATGGGATATTACTTGTTAGTCGCATTCAGTCCCGAAAATGCGTTCGGAAATTTTTTGCAGGAATACTTTGATGTCCGACTCGCTTTTTCCTTCAACGGAATTGTGGTTGCGAGCGTTATCGCGAATCTTCCGTTTATGATTCAGCCTTTGCAGAACGGCTTTTCCGCATTGAGTGATGATTTGCGACAAATATCTTACACAATGGGAAAATCTAAAATTACAACTTTATTTAAAGTTTTGATTCCGAATATTAAAACGTCTTTCATCACGGGAATTGCACTCACTTTTGCCCATTGCATCGGCGAATTTGGAATCGTAATTATGGTTGGCGGAAATATTCCAAAAGAAACACGAATCGCTTCTGTCGCAATTTACGATCAGGTTCAGGCACTTAATTTTGAAGCTGCAAACCGTTATGCATTCGTACTTTTCATAGTTTCGTTTTTGATTATATTATTGATTTACGGCATTAATCGAAAAATTAATTTTACCACCTTCCGATGATTGAATTGAATATAAAACATCAGATTTTCACTTCTTCCGGAAGCAAATTTCTAGAGGTTAGTGAAATGATTGAAAAGGGAAGTTTTATTCACATTTCGGGCGATTCCGGAATTGGAAAAACGACTTTTTTCAAGATTTTAGCAGGAATTATTACCCCAGATTTTGGTTTTATTAAAGTCAATAACTCCATTTTATTAGATACCGAAAACCGAATTTTTCTGCCAGCTCAAAAAAGAAATATTTCGATAATGTTTCAGAATTACGCTTTGTTTCCAAATATGACTGTAAAGCAAAATATCGCTTTTGCACAAAAAGACAAGAATCCAGAAATAATCGATTATTATTTAGAAAAATTTAATCTAAAAATTCTGGAAAATGTTTTTCCATCGAAACTTTCTGGTGGACAACAGCAAAGAGTTGCTTTAGCCAGAACTTTGGTTCAGAATGCCGAAATTATTTTGCTTGATGAACCACTTTCCGCCGTTGATGCATCTTTACGACAATCGATGATGGAAGAAATTTTGAAAATTAATCAAAATCAAGGTTCGACGATTTTTATGATTAGTCATAACGAAAAGGAATTTCAAAATGTTAGTTTAAATAATTTGATAATCAGCTAATTTTAAGTTTTAGTCTCCCGAATTTATTCATTTATTAGCTTTGAATTATTTCTGGTGAAAAATCCGGGTAAAGATAATATGGAAATTATCACAAAAGAAGGCGGAAAAATTAATAAATATACACCTTCGGAAGACAAAAAATCGTCTGACAAAAAAGGCAAAAAAATCGGAATTGCGTATGAACTGGAAAATGGTGAAATTATTTATGTTCCGGAGTAATTTTTGAGTTTGAGAAATATTGAATAAGAAATGAAAAACTTTAAATTTTGGTTAAAAATCTGCGTTTTCAATTTCTTCGTTGTATCGGTTGTCGGTGTGGCGATGCGCTACAATATGTCTTTTTCGTTGCCTGGATTTAATCATAAATTTATGCAGGAATCGCATTCTCATTTTGCATTTTACGGTTGGGTTTCGGCGGGAATTTTTCTATTCGTGACGAAATATTTAAGTGAAAATTACCCAAAAATCAATCTTAAGAAATATCAATATTTAATGATTTCCAATCAAATTGGTTCCTACGGAATGTTGTTCACATTTCTTTATGGAGGCTATTTTTGGTTGTCGATTGTTTTGTCGTCGATTGCTTTGTTTACTGGGTTTGCGTATTTTATTTTTTTGTTGATTGATACAAAATCGAATAAAAATCCTGAAATTATGTGGTTAAAATCAGGCGCTTTTTTTGCCACATTTTCCGCTATCGGGATTTTCGGATTGGCGTATTTTTCCAGCAAGAAAGAAGAGTTTGATGTTCTTTTTAGGGCTTCCACTTATTTTTATTTGCATTATCAATACAACGGATTTTTCATATTTTCCTGCATTGGGTTATTGTTGATTTCATTAAAAAAATACGGAATCCAAATCTCAGAAAAGTTGAATAAAACTATATTTTTCCTTTTATTCATCGGATGTTTCTTTGGGTACGGACTTTCAATTTTATGGACAGAAATTCCTGATTTGTTGTATGGATTTTTCACAATAATCTCACTCATCCAACTTTTCGGAGCGTGGAAACTTTGGAATTTTGTTTGGGAAAACCGAATGAAATTATCAGGAAATGATTTCATTCAAAAATTATTATTGGCAGTTGTCGGATTTTCTTTTTTAATGAAATTTACCCTACAAACTGCTTCTGCAATCCCGTCTTTAGGCGTTTATGCGTTCAACAGCATCAATATCGTGATTGCATATTTGCATTTGGTTTTGTTAATGGGAATCAGTCTATTTTTAATTTGGAAAATATTACAACTGGTAGAAATTGAATTTAATAAATTGTTGAAATTCAGTATTCTATTGCTGGTTTTTGGAATTGTTTGTAATGAAATTGTATTGGCTTTATCAGGAATATTTTCGATATTTTATATTCCGTTTTTAAGTGCAAAATATTGGTTGCTCTTTGTATCGGTTGTGATTATGATTTCTATTGGAATTTTTATCAAATCTTTGAAATTAAACTGATATTTTATATTTGCTTGGTTTTCATAAGTGTTATCATCAAATTTCTCATATTGTTTTTATCGAATTAACAATGATTTTTGCGATAAAATTATGATGATATAAATCGTTTTTTCTTAGTATAAAAACAGATCCTATTCTTGACATAATAATGCTGAAATTCTTAAATTTGATAGGACTTTCAAGCGGTTATTTTCTCACATAACAACTGCGAAATCAAGGAACTGAATCAATTAAATCAATATTATAAATAATGAACAAAAAACCTGCACACAATTTTCATATTCCTGTAATGGGATTGGCTTACACGATAGACAGTCCAATCCGCGTTGCCCAATTTGGGATTTCATCGGTAGTTTCAATTATCGATGACGAAATCATAGAAAGAATGCGAGATTTTTACAGCAAAAAATTCAATTTCGATTACACTGCAATTTCAATAAAATCCGAAGATCACCGAGCGGAGAGAATCACGGCTTATCTGGATATGATGGATGATATTGTAACCAAAAAATTTAAGAATTTCAAAGAAGAAATTTCCAAAAATACAGAAACTCTCAAACAGTTTATCGGAATGTTGCCAAGCACTTCCGGCTTGAAAGATGGTTTGCAAAATATCCTCAACAAAAAAGATAATCTGACAGAAAGTATTAGAAATTTCATCGATCATAATTTTAATCCAGGTGAAATAGATGTGAATATTATGACGAAAGTAGACAAGGATAATTTTGTGAATAATGTTCAGCTTCCAACGATTTATAATGATGCACACGCGTCTTTGAGAGGTTTTGCCAATAGCAAATTATCTTCCTCCGTTATTTTTTCTGCCGGAATGAACCCGAGACTTTACAGTTATCTGGAAGAGTTTGAAGATTTTTTTCCTAATGAAAATGGTGAATTGAAAAAGAAAATTATTCTAAAAGTCAGCGATTTTCGCTCTGCGATGATTCAGGGAAATTTTTTGGCTAAAAAAGGACTTTGGGTTTCAGAATACAGAATCGAATCTGGCTTAAATTGCGGTGGACACGCCTTCGCAACCGACGGACTTTTGATGGGACCAATCATGGAAGAATTCAAACAAAAGAAAAACGAGCTTCAAACTTCGGCTTTTACCCTTTGGAAATCGGCTTTGGAACTTAAAGGAAAAACTACAACTTCTGAACCGTTGGAAATCAAAATTTCTGTTCAAGGTGGCGTTGGAACTTCCGAAGAACACGATTTTCTTTTGTCTAATTATAATGCAGACAGCGTGGGTTGGGGTTCGCCATTTTTACTTGTTCCGGAAGCAACTTCTTTAGATCAAGAAACTAGAAACCTCCTGACAAAGGCAAAAGAGGAAGATTATTATCTGAGCAATATGTCGCCTTTGGGCGTTCCGTTCAACACAATCAGAGGAACGAGCAATGATGAAATCAAGGATGTTAATATTTCAAATCAAAAATTTGGAAGTTCTTGTCCAAAGAAATTTTTGGCGCTTAGCAAAGAATTTACACCAAAAGGAACTTGTACGGCTTCCAAAAAATATCAGGATATTAAACTGAATGAATTGGAAATCAATAAATTAAATTTAACTAACAAACAATACGAGAAAAGTAAGAAAAACATAACTGACAAATCTTGTCTTTGTGTTGGACTTGCGAATTCTGCATATCTAGAGCAAGGATTGCTGATAAAAGGGGAGAAGCAGGGCGTGGTCGTTTGTCCTGGACCGAATCTTAGTTTTTTTGATAAAGAAGTTTCGCTTTCGGAGATGGTGCGTCACATTTATGGCTACGACAATGTTTTGCCAGATGATCGTCGTCCGCATTTGTTCATCAATGAATTGAAATTGTATGTCGATTATTTTAAAAATGAAATAGTGGAATTTTCAGAAGAAATTACCAAATCTCAGGTGAAAAAATGGGAAAGTTTTAAAGGAAATTTGCTGAAAGGAATTGCTTATTATGAAGAACTTTTTGCAGAAACTAATCATTTCAAACCGAAATTAGATTCTATTTTTTCTGACTTGAAATCTTTCAAATTGAAATTGGAAAAAATCAAAATTCCTCAATTATAATTATTGAATTTACAAATCACTTGGCACAGCCATCATCTGCATCACGCTTCCAAGATCTTTCAAATCTTTGATTTTATATTGGAACATAATTAGAACATTTTCTCTAACAGCGATCGCCAGATGGTGGATGGGACAAGGATTTTCTCCACTGCACTGTTTCAGTCCCAAGAGGCAAGACGTTAGAACTTCTTTGCCTTCAAAATTTTCATAAATGCCTTTAATAGTAAGGCTTTCAAACTGTTCATCACTCAAATAAAATCCGCCGCCTTTTCCTTTTCCGGAAGAGATCAATTGTTTTTTTGTCAATTGTTGAAGGATTTTGGATGTGAAAGCGGTTGGTGTCCCAATGACTTCGGAAATATCAATAATTCCAACTTTTCTTTTTTCTGTTGCCAGTACAATGCAGGCTTTGATTGCGTATTGACAAGTATGTGAAAATATAAGCATTTGTGCAATTTATAGTCGGCAAAGATAGCGACTTTATTAGTTTTTATTAATATTCAATTTTGATACCTAAATTGCTGAAAACGATTATTTATTTTACTATGATAATGATTTATAAAAATGATTAATGAAATTAAAAATGTCCTTAGTTTCCATTAGAAAAACTAAGGACATTTTTTTATTTAATTTTAAAATTCGGAGCGATTCTAAAAGCAATCCACGACCAAGTTTGCAGGTTTTTTGGTTCAGGAACATTCTTCAGATATTCCATGCTTTTTCCTGAAAACATAAAAGAATGACCAAGATTTGCAGTAATTGATTTTCCGATTTTATGAGTGAAAACTAAATCTAATTCTGTTCCCAAATAAGAAGGGATTTTTTCTCCAGAAGTGTCAAATCCCAATTTTCCATTTGAAGTAAAAGCGTGCAAATTTGCTTGTAGAATAGAGTTGGGGCTGAATTTTAAATTTGATTTTAAATAATAATCATTCAAACCAAAACTGTTGAAATGACTGTTTCCAAAGTAAAAATAATCCATAAAACCATTGTGCAAATGATTGGTTCCGTACATCGGACTGAACGATTTGTTTTCACCGGAATCTGTGTCAAAATTTCTGCCGGAAAGCCATTCTGTTCCCAAAATTACATTGAATTTTGAATGAATTAGAAAATCAACGTTTGCAGAAAATTGATAAGCATTTTTACTTTGCGCAAGCGTATTTTTCCCGGTTTGGTAATAAGCAGAACCGAAGAATCCAATGTTTTCTAAATATTTTTTTGAGTTAATTCCAACCGTCAAGAGGTCATAATGCGCTCCTGATGGATTTTGCAAAACCTGATTCATCGCAATCGCAGAAAACTGAAATTTATTTTTACCCGAATAATCATAATGAATTATTTGTAAAGATTTTGTTATTTCTCCTGCTTCTGCAATGCTGTAAATTTCTTTTTCGGGCAAATCATTCAAATCATTGTCATCGTTATTATACGTTACAACGGCTTCTAATTTAGAGTTTGGATTAAATTTATAAATACCTTTCAAAGCATCAAAACTACGTCCTTGCATCGCCCAGTCAAGTGATCCGACTAATCTTTCGTTATCATAAGAAAGAATTTGCCTACCTAATTTTAAACCCAATTTTTCTGAAACTTGATATTTTGCCCAAGCCTCATTGAGTATAAAATTTTGATTTTTATTGGCGGCAGAAGTGGTTTCACCCCAGGTTCTTGCATCCTGAGCAGAGAAATAAATTTCCAGATTTTTGTAGTAATAATCAACCCCGAATCTTGCTCTGGAAACAACTGTCGTTTCAGCAGATTTTCCTTTGGAAATCAATGTTCTTGCGCCATTGTCGAGTTCTGCACGTGTTCGTAGATCGAGATTCATTTTCAGGCTGTCGATTTGTGCATTAATGTTTCCATAAATAAAAAAAAGAGAAGCTGCGGTTATTAATTTTTTTACCATAACGAGTTATTTTTCAACAGAAATTTTATAGGTTTTATGACAGGCAACGCAATTATTCAACAGCTGATTGAGTTTTTCCTGAGTTTGTTGTCGATCGTAATTTTCTTTAGCCATTTTTGCCATCACATCAAAAAGTTCGTGGGTTTTGAATCCCATTTCTTTAAAGCCAAATGGGAGCGATTTAATCAAACCTTTCGGAACGCCGTCAACTTTGCAAGAGCCCTATTCTTGCCTTACTTTTTCAATTATTTTAGGATCATTTTTAGCAATTCCCTCATTTATTTTCTGAACACTTTCAAGAAACCCTCGCATTTCTGCCATCACATATTCTCGGTTTTCTGGAGTCATTTTGATTTCACTTCTACCGTCTTTAGCCAAACTCACTGTTTCTCCTGCATAGAAAAATTTGTAAATTAATCCAACATTTAGAAAAACGGAAAGGAGTAAAAAGAATGGAATGATTTTTTTCATTGAGACTTTATTTTTATAAATTTAACAAGGTCTTGCGCAACCTTTTCTTGTGTAGAAATACCAGTTAACCGCAGTTGCCATCACACATCCTACTACCAAAAACCAAAAGAATAATCTTGCGTCTCCGGAAATTGCTCGGGATTGGGTAATCAAAACATTGAAAACGAATGGTCCGAAAGCGGCTACTGCAGCCGTCCAACCGATAACTCCGGCTGCTTTTCTTGGAGATTCTGAGAAAATTACTGGGAATTGCTTGAAAGTTGCTGCATTTCCGATTCCTGTAAAGAAGAAAATGGCTAAGACGATTACTAAAAATCCTTGAAACTGATCGGGTGAAGTTGGTGTCAAATAACCTCCCAAAATCAATCTTGAAATTAAAATAATCAACGCTATTCCTGTGATGTGAGTCAAAATTGCGCCTCCAGTTTTATCGGCAATTTTTCCGAAAATAACTCTAGATGCCGAACCGATTAATGGTCCGTAAAATGCAAATTGCAAAGGATCAATAGTTTTGTCGAGTGGAGCATAAAGATTTTTTATCATTAATGGAAATGCAGCTGAAAATCCTGCGAAAATCCCAAAAGTCATAATGTATGTCATTGTACAATATAAAGTATGACGGTCTTTGAAAATATCTAACTGTTCTTTGAACGAAGCTTTTACGGGAATACTTTTTAGAGAAAACCAAGCCCAAATTCCGACAATAAATAATGGAATAACGTAGATGAATGCGATGTTTTCGAGATAAATGGTTTTTCCGGTTTCAACGATGATTTGTCCCCCTCCTAAAAATGAAAATAATGTTAGACTCATAATCAAAGGTGAAAGAAGCTGTACTAAACTTACGCCGAAATTTCCAACTCCTGCTTGAATGCCGAGTGCTGTTCCGGCTGCTTTTTTAGGAAAAAATAATGATGTTGAAGGCATAAATGAAGAAAAATCTCCGCCACCAATTCCTAACAAAAATCCGATAATCATAAAATAAGTGAATGAAGTTTGAGGATTCATCACCGCAAAACCAAGCATCAGCAGAGGAATGATTTTGATTAAAGTACTGATAGAAATGATTTTTCTAGTTCCGTAAATTGGGATTAAAAAAGTGTTTACAATTCTCAAAAGTCCGCCTGCAAGTCCGGGCATTGCTGCCATCCAGAAAAGTTGATCGTCGGTAAATTGAAATCCGATCTGGGGAAGTTTGATAACGATAACGCTGTATAGGAACCACGTTGCGAAAGAAAAGGTGAGTGCCGCAGTGGTAATTGTAAGGGTTTTCCAGGCGATTTTTTTGCCTTTTTTGTTCCAAAATTCTTCGTTGGACGGGTCGTAGTCGGTTAACCAATGTGAGTTGTTCATATTTTCAGTTGTTTATTCTTTTAAAATTTAATCTTTGTTGTTGTTCACGTGTTCGATTTTATCTTTGAGGTGAGGTGCTTCGTTGTGCATCATTTTTTTAATTACTGTATTCATCCAAAACAAGGAAATGGCGGAAACGATGAAGACGAAAATCCACGAACTCGTCCATAATCCCGAAAAATCCAGAAGATATCCAAACAAAATAGGACCTATGAAACCTCCCAAACCACCGATTAATCCTACCATTCCGCCAACAACACCGACTTCATTCGGAAAATATTCTGGGATATGTTTGTAAACCGCAGCTTTCCCGATTCCCCACATAATTCCGATGAGAATCACGAGGATGGAGAAAACCCAGATGTGCGCTTCAAATTTGATTAAGGTTACGCCTTGAGCGAGAAGTTGCTTTTTCTGAACTTGCTCGTTTTGTTTTACTAATACTTCCTGCCACGAAAAAGATTCGGGGAAAACAGAAGTTTGTTGGGGAATTTCTGGCTTTGAAGTGATTTCAAATTCGCCTGTATTTAATGTGATTTTTTCTTTTTCGATGGCGGTTACAATTCCGGCTTTCTTAGCAGTGATGCCTTTTCCCGGTGTTAATATTTCCATTTTTGGAAGCATTAATAATCCACTTAATATTAATGATGAATATAAAACCCAATACATCACTTTTCTTGCCCCGAATTTATCTGACAAATAACCGCCAAATGCTCTGATAATGCCACTCGGTAAACTGAAAGCTGAAGCCAAAAGTCCGCCCAAAACCAATGAAGTTTTGTAAACACTCACGTAATACGGCATCAACCATTGAGAAAAAGCGACAAACAGCCCGAAAACCAAAAAGTAATACAATCCAAAGCGCCAAACACGCACATTAGAAAGTGGCGCTAAAAGTTGTTTTGTGGATTTATTTTGAACCGCTGCTTTTCTATTTTGAACAAAAAATAGAAATATCAAACCAATGATCACCAATGTGATTCCGTAGATGATTGGAAGTAATCTCCAACCATTTTCCGGATCGTTTTCTGAGAAATAATTGAGTAGAGTAGGTGCGAAAAAAGTGGTGAGAGCCGCTCCCGCATTTCCCATCCCGAAAATTCCTAACGCACGACCTTGCCATTCTTTCGGGTACCAGGCTGATGTAAAGGCAATCCCGACTGCGAAACCGGTTCCTACCATTCCGAATAATGCGCTTAAAAGAAAATAAACCCAATAAGAATCTGCAAAATAAAGCAGAAATAAAGGAATGCTACACAACAAAAGTAAGATTGAAAATACAGGTTTTCCACCATATTTATCGGTCAGAATTCCCAAAGGCAATCTCATAATAGAACCCGTAAGAATAGGAATCCCAAGAAGCCAACCAGTTTCTACAACCGACCAGTTAAAGATATTATTATCAACCAGATAGGTGACGAGAACGCCATTCAAAGTCCAGCAAGAAAAGCAGATTGTAAATGCCAATGTGTTCAGAAACAGCATTTTGTGGGCAGAAGAAAGATTGGGATTCATTATAGTAGTTCTAGTAGTTTTTGTTCATCTCTTTTTCCGAATACAAAGATATTATAAATAAGATATTTTTGTCTTATTTTGTTTTTTTATTTCTACTTTTGTGTTATAAATCATATCAACCATTTTATTTATAAAAGATGTTGTTGACAAATTGATACTATTAAAAATCACTTTGCTTATTAATAATGAACTCAATAATGGAAGTTGAGTAACTTTTTTTGATCTACGATAGAAAATTCCAAGTAAAAGACACAGTTTTTAAATCATATATGATTTTGATTGATGTAAAAAAACTTCAACTCAAATCTTTATAAATAATTTATTGGAAAAATAAAATCTATGAAATTTCATCGGTAGCTTCATAATTGTGCAATTTTTCAGTGTGTTTAAGTCAATAATAATAAAATCGGTTTTGGTTCTTTTGATTATTACATCAAATTTAATTTGGTGTCAAAAATCTGATGTAACTGAACAAAAAATGAATGACTATCTAAAAAAAACAAATAATCTTTTATATAATAACTGGGAAGAAGCGCAAAAAAATATCAATCTCGCAGATGAGATTTCTTAAAAATCAAATGATGAAAGCATCAGGAATTCTTTTTACAAAGAAGCCGCAAATATCTATTACAACAGAGATATTTTTGATTTGGCTTTGAAATATAGTTTGGAAGCAAAGGCTTTTAAATAATATTGGAACTCCAAAACAGCTATATCACAACTAAGCGGGCAATTTTTACTACACATCAATTTAGCAAAAACTTTTGAAGGATTGGCAACCAGAATTACCTCTAAAATCACTTCTTTTACAATGATACAATATCTTAATTTCTTTATATTCAAAAGAAATTTAAACAAAATAAAAATTAATTTATGCTAAATGCACAACGGGTACAATATCTTAATTTCTTTATACTTAAAAGAAGTTTAAACAAAATAAAAATTAATTTATGCTAAATGAACAACGGGTTATTAAGAAATAATAATTAATTCACTAATATTTGAAATAATTTTAAGCAATAATATATATGAATATATCGAATCATAAAATACTATTTATTTACTTCGATCTTGCTATCCATAGAGAAGTAAAATTGATTTTTAATTGTAAAAACAAGTCCGCTAAATTTAAGATAAACCAAATTTTTATAACATCCTAACTCTAGGAATCTGAATCTCATCTTCTTGAGGATAGGGCTCTCTGGAAGTCTTGCTTACATCTTCGCGAAGACTTAAACCAAAATTATCAGATTTAGAACTTATAGCAATCAATATTTCTGCAGAATATCTGTCAATTGATCCTGAATATCAATTATTTAGATATTTATCAAATTCAAAATTGGATGGGTTGATTGAAAGAAGTGTTTATAATCGGCGAAAAAGAAAACTTTTTTATCATATGGAAAATGTAAGAAAACTTATGGTTGCAAAATTTAATGACGTAGAAACTACATTCATAGTGGATTCTATACCTTTAGAAATTTGTAAAAACGCAAGAGCAAATCGTTAAAAAATCTGTAAAGAAAATGAATTTTCATTTCCAAGCAGGGGTTATTGTGCCTAGCAATCGAGTTATTATTATGGTTATAAATTACACGCAGTTTGTTCTGTTTCCGAGGTTTTCCAAAGTTTTGATATTTCTACAGCAAGCATTCATGATATTCATTTTTTGCAAGATATCAAGCATCAAATGAACAATTGTACGTTGATTGGAGAC
>NZ_QNUG01000032.1 GCF_003385395.1 Epilithonimonas hispanica
GAAATTCATAGACAAATATCTGATTATCAGATATAAATATACAAAAAATAACAATTATAACCAAAAAAAATCCGCCTCAAGTTGTGAGACGGATTCTTTCATCTGATTAGAAATTTATTTTGTCTTATTTGATAATCAATTTGGAAACTGCTAAACCTTCATCAGACTTCAATTGTACTAAGTAATTTCCTGTTCCGATTCCGTTTACAGAGAATGTTTCGTCTCCTTTAGCAGATTTCAGTCCGAAAGATTTTACCAGCTTACCATTAAGGTCATAGATATTGATTTGTCCGTTTTTAGCTTTGTTGTATCTGATTTTTAATAATCCGTCAGTCGCTGGATTTTGAGTGATTTGTAATGATGTTTTGTTAGCATCAATTTTAGTTTCGTCAGTTGCTAAAGTTCTTTGATTACCAAAAATTCTGAATTCTCCTGGCTGAAGCGTAACGGTAGTAGAACTGCTTGCAGACATAGAAGTGTTATCCATCAAATTATACCAAGTTCCGGCGTAAGGGAAATTAGGTGTTACAGTTTGCGCTGTTGTTGTAAAGTTGGCAACTACCACTACGTTTTTCAAAGAACTTGCAGGCAAGGCGTCATTCCAAACATAGATTCTAGGTAAAAGATTTCCAGATTCTACAGTGAAAGTTGTTGTGTCAAAAACTTGACTTGACAATCTCATTGCTAAGATTTTTGACCAAGTGTCATAAACTGCTTTTCTATTAGCATTAGTATCATAACCTAAAGTGAAAGCTACTGGTTTTGGAGAAGTTCTACAATCGTTGCTAATCGTTCCATTTTCGCATCTGTTGATACTGAATTCGTAACCTAATTCTCCAAATTGCCAGATCATTTTTGGTCCAGGAACTGTGAAGAAAACTGCGCCATAAGCTTTTTGTCTATCAAGAGCTGTATTCAAGTCTTTAACATTGTAAGAACCATTGGTGTTTCCGTAAGCTAGGTTTTTGAACATTAATCTTTCTTCGTCGTGACTTTCACCATAGCTGATGTTTCTTCTTTCAGAAAAAGTATGGTTTTCGAAATCAACTCGGTTGAAATTGCTGTTTGAATCATAACCCATTGTGTTTTGACCATATGGAACAACTAAGTTATCCCACATCATTACACCTTTTCCTTCATTCAGTCTGTAATTTGCCCACTCTCTTTCTTCAGCGTTTCCTCCCAAATGTTCAAAAATAATATATGAAGTTGGATCGTAAGACCATTGATAGTCTGAATATAACTTCAGAACATCAACTCTGTCTTGCTGATAAGCTCCGGTACAAGATTCGTCTGATGCGGTACAATTCTGTGTAAATCCTTTCGTTAAGTCCCAACGGAATCCGTCAATTTTATATTCAGAAATCCATTGTTCCAAAACTCTATTTACATAATATCTCGTTTCAGGTTTTGAATGATTGAAATCGTAGAAAACACTATAAGCGTGCTTTGCAACTTGATTGAAGTATGGATTGTTAGCAGCTACATCTCCGTAACCACCAGTTGTACTTGTTGACCAAAGTCTTTCCAGTGGAGATCTTCCTGATGCGTGATTAAGCGCAACGTCAAGAATGACTGCAATCCCATTTTGGTGGCATTTATCAATAAACTCTTTAAATTTTTCTGGTGTTCCATAAGCTTTATCTAATGCTAAATGGAATCCAGGATTGTATCCCCAAGAATTATTTCCATCAAATTCCATTACTGGCATCAACTCGATTGCGTTGACATTTAATCCTTTGATATAAGGGATTTTGTCAATCATTGCCTGCCAGTTTTTTCCTTCGGTAAAATCTCTTACTAGAGCTTCATACACTATTAGATTTTGTTTTGCAGGTTTCTGAAAGTTTGTTACAGTCCAGTTGTATGCAGGTTTTGCAGTCTGGATTACAGAAACATCATATTGCTGTCCAGTAGGATAAGCAGGCAGTCCAGGATAAGTTGTAGAAGAAATCCAAGGATCGTCATCTGGAGACAATACTAATGTTGAATACGGATCCGCAACTTTCACTCCATCATTGGTTCTGTATTGGAATGTATAAACTTGTTGAGGTGTCAATCCTGTAATTTCTAACCAATAAAGGTTTGCATTATTGGTATCTCTTTTCATAATGTAATTTGAAGAAATTTGCCAGTTGTTGAAACTTCCAATCACATGAACATAATTTTTAAGAGGTGCATACAAAGCTAATCCCACTTTGGTAGGATCATTCGGGTCGTAACTTATCCCTTGTCTCATGTAAGACGGAATCGCTGCAATTTGAACTGCCGGGTTTGGAGAAACTGTAAATTTAGATGTTAAAGTTATTCCTGATGCCGTTGCTGTAACTTCAATTTGATTATCACCTGTAATATTAGGGGAAGTAGTTATAGTGGAAACATTATTAGCTGTGTAGATAGTATTCCCATTTGATTTAACAACATAATTTGCTGGTAAAGACGTGCTGTAAGTAATAGGGAAATTACTTCCCGAAGCTACAAAATTAACACTTCCGTGTTGCGGTGTCGTTGTTGTAAACTGAAGTTTTCCTACTGACGCATAGATATCTTGAGACTGTCCGTTTCCGGTTTTTGTCTTGATCAAAAAACCAATTCTTCCAATGCCTGTTCTGTTATAGAATGTTTTTGGAACAAAAGTAATTGTATAGGTATCATTACTTGAGTTGTAAGTCAGTTTGTTTGTCTCATTGGATGATGTCCAGGTTCCATTGGTAGGACATTCCATACTATTTGCATTATTACTGTCATACGACCATGCCCAAAGATATAAAGCATTGTTCGTGATTCCCCAGGTAGACTCGTTAATACTGCTACCATTGAAAGTAATTGTGATCGATTCGTCTTCATTAAAAGTCGGTGGACTTATAGAAGATGTCACAGTCTGTTGCTGCGCAAAGCTTGTGATCGCAAAAAATAATGCGATCAGGTTGTAAAAAAATTTCATAAGGTCTATATATTAAGTGATAAATATATACTTTTTCCATTATACAATTCAGATTTTTAATTTTACGGTGATTTTAATTTTAGTATTTTGATTTATAGTTGTTTGTGAGTTGTTGTTTAATTAATTAAAGCTTGTTTTTTCGAGTTTAGCTTAACTGAAAATTAACATTAAACACATTTTTGGATAAAATTTAGTTAATATGAATTTTCTGATATATTTTAAAAATTATATTAATATATTTTTATATTTCATATAATTTTCTATACTTTTACCATCAAACAAAAAACAATCTGCAATTATTTTAATTAAATATTAAGTTTTGAGTTCGTTTTTTATTGAGAATGAATTCAATTCATTCGGTTAGAATATTTTACACTAAATTTTTTTTTAAAATCAAATAGTAAATTATGAAAAGTGCATCTGAATCTGGTTATCATTTAGACGGAGTTGATAAAGAGATTGTCTATATGTTGATGGATAATGCAAAAACTTCTCTTGCGCACATCTCTAAGCACGTTGGGATTTCTACAACAGCAGTTCATCAAAGAATCAAAAAATTGGAGCAAGCAGGTGTGATAGAAAACTCTATCTCTTTCCTTAATCCAAGAAAAATTGGATATAAAGTTGTTTCTTATATTGGTGTGTTTTTAGATCAACCTAGCCATTATCAAGATGCAATCAAAAACCTGAATTTAGTAAACGAAGTTGTTGAGGCTCATTACACCACAGGTAATTATACTATTTTTCTAAAAGTCCTTTGTAAAGATAACGATCACTTGATGGAGATTCTTAACAAGATCCAGAAATTGAAAGGCGTTACCAGAACAGAGACGATTCTTTCTCTAGAGCAAAGTATCAATAGACAGTTGAAAGTTTAAAAGTTTTTATATAATCACGAAAGGGTACAAATTATTTGTATCCTTTTTTTATTTTTGTAATTATGGAAATCAATCAATATTTAGACTCAACATATCTGAAAATGCCAGAACAATCTGGGTTGACAGAAGAACAGACTTTTGAAAAAGTTAAAGAATTGACGGACGAGGCGATTGCTTACAACTTCAAAGAGGTAATGATCCGTCCCAACTATGTGAAGCTTATCAAAGATTATTTAGTTTCGAAAAATTCTGAAGTTTTGGTGGGAACAGTTATTGGTTTTCACGAGGGAACTTATTCTGTAGAAGATAAATTGAAAGAAGCCAATCAAGCGGTTCTGGATGGCGTAGATGAGTTGGATTATGTTATCAATTATGAAGCTTTTAAGGCGGGAGATTTAGATTTGGTTAGAAAAGAATTTGTTGAAGGAACTAAATTAGGTTTAGGTTTCGATAAAACTGTGAAATGGATTATTGAAATTGCCGCACTTTCGGATGCTCAGATTGCTGATTTGACTTCAAATATCTGGACTTGGGCACAAGAAAATTTTGAAGAAAAAGATTTCTCAAGAATCTTTGTAAAGTCTTCAACCGGCTTTTATGTGACCGAAGGTGGAAAACCGAATGGCGCAACCTTCGAAGGTGTAAAAATTATGCTTGATAATGCTGGAGAACTTCCAGTGAAAGCTGCTGGTGGTGTGAAAACACCTGCAGATGCAGAAAAAATGATTACAATGGGAATCCAGAGAATTGGAACTTCATCAGCCAAAGCTCTTTTGGGCGGAGGCGAAGTAAGTGCTGGTTACTAAGAAATTCAACAAAAAGAAAATTAATAAAAACTCTCCCAACATATCATTGTTGAGAGAGTTTATTTTTTTTACCAATAAGACTTCTATTCTGCAACCCAAACACTCACATTTCCCGCAGGACAAGGAAAACTTGCCCAGCCATTTTCATCAATTGTGACTTTATCTTGTAGATGTCCTGTGAAATCATAAAACGTTTTACCTGCATATCGTTTCCCTATTTCCATCGATTTTTGATTCACATCTTTGTTGCTTAAAACAACTACGCAACCCGAGTGTTCATCATCGCCTTCACGCGTCCAGCCGATACAATGTGCATCATCAAAATAATCTCTCTGCTCACCGTAAGCAAAATCTTTTCTGGCTTTGATGAGTTCTTCAATCGCGTCAACTTTGTCTAGAAAAATTTCATATTCGTTGCCATCTTTTCCTTGGTCTTTGTAATTTGCTCCATATAAATCGGGATAAAAAACACAAGGATAACCATCTTTCCTCAATAAAATCAAAGCATAGGCAATTGGTTTGAACCAAGTTTCAACTGGAGCTTCCAAAGCCTGAAGCGGTTGCGTATCGTGATTATCAACAACAGTCACAGCTTTATCTGGGTGTGATGCAACCAGTGTTTCTGTAAAAATCTCTCTCAAATCATAATCCGGATTTTTGGATGCACTATGAAGATTATTCTGTAACGAAGAATCAAAAAGGCTCATACAACCTTCGGTAGAATCTATGTAAGTTTCCAAAAGATGAAGATATCCCGGAGCCCAATATTCGCCAACTGCGAAGATGTTTTTTCCTGTATTTGAACGGAGATTATTCAGCCATTCTTTATAAAAATCAGGAGAAATGTGTTTCACAGCGTCCAATCTTACACCATCAAAATCTGTCTCGTCGTGATACCATTTTGCCCAATGATTGAGTTCTTCTCGCACAAAAGGATTTCTGTGTTCGATGTCGTTATACATCAGATAATCATAATTTCCTTTTTCATCATCAATGATATCATCCCAGCCATCTCCGTGGTCATTAATAATTCTAAAAATCCCTTCTTCGTTTCCTTCTGCATAATCTACACCTGAAAAGCAAGTGAAATTCCATTCAAAATCCGAATATTTTTTCTGTCTTCCGGGAAAAGTAAATTTGGTGTAAGATTCAATCTCGAAAACATCAGAAATCACTTTGTTTCTATCATTGTCATCCACTTTCACAACTTGGAATTTTTCCAATTCATCACCACCAGCTTTATGATTCAAAACGACATCTACAATGGTTTGGATGTTTTTTTCTTTTAGAGATTTAATAGCTTTGAGATAATCTTCTTTCGTTCCGTATTTTGTAGGAATAGTTCCTTTCTGGTCAAATTCTCCCAAATCAAAAAGGTCGTAAGCGCCATATCCAACGCCGTAACCACCGTTTGTGGATTTATAAGCCGGAGGAAGCCAAGTTGCAGTAATTCCTAATTCAGAAAGATAATGTGCGGATTCTTGGACGTGTTTCCAAAGGAATGAATCTCCAGGTGTGTACCAATGGAAAAATTGAATCATAGTCCCGTTCATAAGATTGTAGATTTTTTCAGATTGTTTGATTTGATATTTCGAACTATGAAAAAATCAAGCCAAGGAAATGGAAAGATTCAAGAGAAAAGTAAAAAGAATCAAGATTAAAATCCAACGTAGAAGCGAGCAAATAATTTGGGCGCCTTTATCCGTTTTCCGCTCCCAATCTTTTCACTTCACTTCATTGCGTAAAAAGGATTTCCGCTCAAGCCGGGGCGCACTTCGCAAAGTTGACGATTTGTCATAAATCCAAACTTAACATAAAGCACCATTTTGTCATTTCGGAGGAATCTAGATTGTTGAGATTTCTCCGGAATGACAATATTATGTTTTTAAAATCTGTAAAATCCGCCCAATCTGAGAGAAAAAATTATTCCCAATCTCTTCGCTAAGCAAAGCGCCTTTGCGAACTTAAAATATTTTCAATAATGTCACAAAAGCCTTTGTGGACTTTGCGTTTAAAAATATTAATCTCCAAACTCCTCAAAAGGAATCTTCAACTGAACAGAGACTTGTTTTTTCTCTTCCGTATTGAGATTTGAAAGTGATAATCCAAGCAAACGAATGGCTTTGTCAAAAGGTCTCAATTCCCAAAGTTGTTTAGCTGTTTTGTAGAATTTCTCCCAATTTTCAAAATACAATTCTTGAGTTTTGCTTCTCGTGTAAAGCGAAAAATCCTTGTATTTGATTTTCAGAGTCAATGTTTTTCCTTTGATTTCTCTTTTACTTAAACGTTCTTCCAATTCCTGACTGAGTGATTTCACTTTTTCATCAATCTCATCATCTTCATTGATGTCGTCCCAAAAAGTTCTTTCCACAGCTACACTTTTCTGAATTCGGTTGGGTTTTACTTCACCGTTATGAATTCCTCGAACGACATTGTAATAATATCTTCCTGATTTTCCGAAAAGTCCTTCGAGTTGTTGAAGTGTTTTTGCTTTCAAATCAACACCTTTGAAGATGTGAAGTTCGTGCATCTTATTAGCCGTAACTTTTCCGACGCCGTAGAATTTTTCAATCGGGAGTTGGTCTGGAAATTCATCAATCTTAGTTGGATGAATGGTTTTTTGTCCATTCGGTTTATTGATGTCAGATGCGACTTTGGCTAGAAATTTATTAACGGAAATTCCGGCAGAAGCGGTTAATCCAGTTTCTTCAAAAATCCGTTTTCTGATTTCTTTGGCAATGTCATTAGCAGACTCAATTCCTTTTTTATTTTCGGTTACATCCAGATAAGCTTCATCCAGAGAAAGTGGTTCTACCAAGTCTGTATAATCGTGAAAGATATTTCTGATTTTATTGGATATTTCTTTGTAGCGGGCAAATCGGGGAGGAACAAAAATAAGATGCGGACATCTTTCTTTAGCTGTTTTGCTCGGCATTGCAGAACGCACTCCGAATTTCCTCGCTTCATAACTTGCTGCTGCAACCACACCACGATGTCCGCCGCCAACAGCAATAGGTTTCCCACGCAAACCCGGATTGTCGAGCTGCTCTACGGAAGCATAAAAAGCATCCATATCTACGTGAATTATTTTGCGTTGCGATTGCATTTGATGTTCGATTTTTTTACCACAAAAGTAACAAAAGACTAAATGCAATTATATTTTAAAAAGTAAGAGCCTGTTTAAAAATTAATCAAAACCACATAGTCACATAGAAAACACAAGATTAAGTGCAAAAAAGAAAAAATAGGAGTAAAATATTTACTATTTTTTTTCTCTTTTTTTTACAAAAACTATGTGTCTATGTGGTTGTAAAATCTTTTCTGATACAAATTTAAACAAGCTCTAAAAGGATAAAAAGCTTTTGTTTCTTTTCTGGTTACTACAAATTTAGGCAAAAAAAATCCCGAAAATTTTCGGGATTGTCATATTGTTACTTTGTAAGTTTATCTATTGTTGATTGGATCTCCGGATCGTCTGGAGAAATTGCATAGTATTTTGCAATATTAGATTTTTGGTCTACCACAATATATCTCGGAATCCAGTTGAGGTCGACGTAATTATTGAAATCGTTTTTCCAACCAGATGAAAACCAATAGTTTTCTTTATCCTTCATCTCAAACCGCTCCAAACTTTTATCAAAACCTTCTTTTGAGCGTTCCAAAGAAAGGAAAACAAAATCGATATTTGGATTTTGAGCTTCTAATTCTTTGGCTTTTGGAAATGCTTTCAGACAGTCTCTGCACCAGCCAGCCCAGAAATCAAGAACCACAACTTTACCTTTGTGCTTTTGCAAAATATCTTTGATGGAAGTTTCTTTTCCATTTTCATCCTGTACTTTTTGGGCGAGCGCTTCTTTGGAAAATTGGGTTTTCAGAACTTTTGGAACTTCCTGAGAAAAGCCCAATTGGAAAACAAATAATAAGATGTAAACTAATATCCTCTTCATTTTTTTAATTTTTGAATAACGAAGTTAATCATTAATATATTAACACAAATAAAAAAGACAACTTAAAAAAGCTGTCTTGGTCATTTATATTTTGAATGGTATTAATAATTCTTTACAAGACCTTTTACAATCTTAATTACATTCGGCATTGCTTTGTTAGCCGCTTCCAGAACTTCTTCGTGGGAAACGGCAAAAGAAATTTCAGGACCGCCCAAATCAGTAATAATGGAAAGGCAGAAACAATCCATTCCCTGATGTTTTGCAACAATAACTTCAGGAACTGTACTCATTCCAACTGCATCACCGCCAATGGCTCTTACCATTCCGTATTCTGCAGGCGTTTCAAACGTTGGTCCTGTTAAAGCCACATAAACACCTTCTTTTAGGTCGATATTTTCCTGAGTTGCAATATCTTTAGCAATAGAAATCATTTTACGATTATAAGGTTCACTCATATCTACGAAACGAGGTCCTAGTTCATCTATATTTCTTCCTCTTAGCGGATGTTCTGGCATCATATTGATATGGTCTGTCAGAACCATCACATCAGCTACTTTGAAGTTTGGATTCACGCCACCGGCTGCATTAGATAAAATCAGATTATTAATGCCTAACAAATGGAAAACTCGGAAAGGAAAAGTAACGGTTTCGATAGAATGACCTTCGTAATAATGAAAACGACCGCTCATCATTAGAACTTTTTTACCTTCTAGAATTCCGTAAATCAATTTTCCACCGTGACCAACAACCGTAGTCTGGGGGAAATTCGGAATGTCTTTATAATCGAGAGTGTGAATGGCTTCTACTTCGTACTGAAGTTTTCCAAGACCAGAGCCTAAAACAATGGCAAAATCTGGTGTTTCCCCAATAATATTCTGGATAAATGCTGCTGTTTCTTTAAACTTTTCTAACATAATTCTGAATGATTTTGTTGAAATCTTCTCTCTTGTCAATCTCTACATTGATAGGCCAATAATAGATTTTATCTCTCAGATAATCGAATGTTTTAAGACGAACATAATCTTTTTCTGTGGTTAGAATTACTTTGTATTCACCTAGTTTTTTATACTCTGCAGAGATTTTTTTGATGTCATCATCTGTGAAGTTATGATGATCTTTGTATTGTAAATGTTTGACCTTTTTATTGTATTTAGAAATCTCTTTTAGCAATTGAGAAGGATTTGCAATTCCTGTAATTACTAAAACATCATAGTAATCCAAGTTTTTAACAGGCATCTGTTTATCAAGACCAAGAATGTTTTCATCATACGCAATGGACGAGAAAAATACTTTCTGATAATGTTGAGGTCTGATTCTGGAGATATAATATTGTTTTTTCTCTTCGGTCAAATCATCCGGACATTTGGTCACCATAATGATATTAGCGCGACTCATTCCGTTTCTGCTTTCTCGCAAGTCACCTGCTGGAAGGATGTAATCTTTGAAATAAGGATCATTATAATCTGTTAATAGAAGATTCATTCCCGGTTTGATGGCACGATGCTGATAGCTGTCGTCCAAAACCAAAACATCCAAATCCATATCTTCTATAATCTTCTTTGCACCAAAAACTCGGTCTTCGCATACCCCGATTACAAATCGGTTACGGAAGCGTTCGAATAATTGCATTGGTTCATCACCAACCAATTTATAGTTGCTGTCGTAGTTTACAATGCCGTATCCTTTTGTAATTCTTCCATATCCGCGAGAAAGTACACCTGTTCTGAATGAGCGCGAAAGATAATCTGCCAGATACATTACCATCGGCGATTTTCCGCTGCCTCCAACAGACAGGTTTCCGACACCAATAATTGGTGTTCTGAATTTCGAAGAAGAAAAAATTCCCCAATCATACATTCGGTTTCTAATAGAAGTTCCCAAATGATAACCCAAGGAAAAAGGGTAGAGATACCATCTTTTCATATGTGGCAAAAGTAAGGAAAATCCTTCTATTTTTAATTCGAGTTTTAAATTGAAATATAAAAATCAAAATTAGCTATCTTTGCACTCTTATATAGAATAGTTATGATATTATCTATGACAGGTTTTGGGAGAGCCGAAACTGTTTTTGAAGGCAAGAAAATCACTATTGACATCAAGTCTTTGAATAGTAAGAATTTTGACCTAAATGTTAAAATTCCATTGAGATACAAAGAGAAAGAATTTGATGTTAGAAAATTACTCAATGACAAAATCCTTCGTGGAAAAGTAGATTGTTACATCAATTGTGAAAGTCTTGAAGAGAACAATGATGTCAAAATCAACCAAGACGTGGTTAAAAACTATATGAATCAACTGAGAGAAGTGGGTTCAGACGCTCCAGAATTTGAGTTGTTGAAAATGGCTGTGAGAATGCCAGATGTTTTATCAACAAAAAGTTCTGAATTGGAAGAAGACGAGTGGAAAGCGCTTTTGGACGTTGTTCAAGAATCTGTTGCTAGATTTATAGAATTCCGTCAAACAGAAGGTAATCAACTGGCAGAAGAAATTGAGAAAATCGTTAGGAATATTGATAATAATCTTTCTCAAGTTGCTCAATACGAAGAAGAGAGAATTCAGCCAATCAAAGATCGTTATCTTTCTGCACTTAAGAATTTCGAAAATGTAGATGAGACAAGATATTATCAGGAGATGGTGTATTTTGTTGAAAAACTAGACATTTCTGAAGAAAAAGTTCGTCTTTCCCAACACATCAAATATTACCTTGAAGTAATGAAAAATGAAGATTTTAATGGAAAGAAATTGGGTTTCATTGCTCAGGAAATGGGAAGAGAAATTAATACTTTGGGTTCAAAGGCCAATCATTCTGAGATTCAGAAATTGGTGGTTGAGATGAAGGATGATTTGGAAAAAATCAAAGAGCAAACGTTGAATGTTTTGTAGAATTGAAAAAGAAGATTTTCCTTTTAATATTAGTTTTGGTGATTTCCAGATTCTTTTTGGGAATTTATAAAAATGATGAATTTGGAGGAAATCATTTATTCATCAAACATCGTCCGACTTGGCATTGGTATTTTTATTCACCGGCTGGATTATCAGATAAATCAATAGAAAATTTGTCACCTGAAGACCAAATAGAACAACAATATTGGGACGAGTTTGTTTCAGGAAAAGTTGAATTAGAATAGTTATTATATGAACTTCGGTCTTAGATTTCTTTTCATCCTTTTTATTTCATTTGTGAAATCGCAAAATATAGAATCATTAGCAAATATTCCTTCTGAGCTAAAGGAGTCGGAAATTAGAATTTACAAAGACAGAGGAATTTATAATAGTGGTTTTGTTTTCAGAATTTACAAAGATGGTCAAACCTGGAAAGCAAATTTAACCCAATGGTTTTTACCAAAGAAAATTAGCCAAGATGAATTTGAAAGAGTTGCGCCAAAATTAATAGCTCTAAAACCGACAAAGACTATAGAAGAGTTATTTTTAAATCTTAGAGCCTTAAATATCGAATTTCTCCCAAAAGAAGAATATTTTCAATATAAAAAAGAAAAAAGAAAAGTTGTTTATGATGAGGAAGAAAAAGATTGGTTATTTGAAACAACAAATGCAATACAGATTTTAGACGGAACAGGTTATTTAGTGAAATATCAATCAGGAAAACAAAAGAATGAGTTTCATTATAATAATCCAGAGTCTTATCTAAAACACTACCCAGAAATTGATGAACTCAAAAGTTTTGTAGATATTTTAAATTACATCAGAAAAGAATTTAACATAGAATTTTAAAAATCAAATTTTGAAAGAAAAAGTTATCATATTTTCCGCACCATCCGGAAGTGGAAAAACAACACTAGTAAAACACGGACTTTCTGTAGTTCCGCAACTAAGTTTTTCAATTTCTGCAACCACAAGGCAACCAAGAGGCGAAGAAGAACACGCAAAAGATTATTATTTCTTAACGCCTGAGGAATTCAGAACAAAAATATCAGAAGATGGTTTTGTTGAGTTCGAGGAAGTTTATACCGACAAATACTATGGAACTTTAAAATCTGAAATCGAGAGAATCTGGCAGGAAGGAAAAGTCGTAATTTTTGATGTCGATGTAAAAGGCGGAATCCGACTGAAAGAGATTTTCGGAGACAAAGCATTATCAATTTTCGTAATGCCTCCAAGCATTGCCGAATTGGAACAGAGATTGATAAAAAGAAATACCGACTGCGCAGAAACTATCAAAACCAGAGTGGAAAAAGCAGGCGAAGAAATGACTTATCAAAAACATTTCGATAAAATTATTGTGAATACAGATTTGGACACTGCAAAAGCGGAAGTCGAGAAAATAATCAATAACTTTATCAACGAATAAAAATCTGAAATATTTGTAAGATGAAACGCTTGCGTTGCATCTTACAAAAAATACAACTAAAAAAGTAGATGAAAAATACATTAGACGTTGCAATCAACAATATGCCTGTAAAAGGTTTTCTTGACCTCAAGGAATTTGCGATCCCAACAGGCGACGACCTTGTGAAGGCGATTCTCGACCTTAAAAAAGAAAAAAATGCAGTGATTTTGGCGCATTATTATCAGCCGGGTCCGATTCAAGATATTGCTGATTTTCTTGGAGATTCTTTACAGTTGGCAAGACAGGCGAAAGAAACTGATGCTGATATGATTGCTTTTTGTGGTGTTCACTTTATGGCAGAAGCGGCTAAAATTCTTAATCCAACCAAAAAAGTAGTTCTTCCTGATACTTTGGCCGGTTGTTCTTTGGCAGACGGCTGTTCGGCGGAAGGTCTTAACAAAATGCGCGAACAGCATCCAAACGCTTTGGTTGCAACTTACATCAACTGTAATGCAGAAACCAAAGCGGCTTCCGATATTATTGTAACAAGCTCCAACGCAGAACAAATCATCGAGGCTTTGCCAAAAGACAGACCAATTATTTTCGCTCCGGATAAAAATTTAGGAAGATATTTGAGTAAAAAAACAGGTCGAGATATGATTCTTTGGGACGGAAGTTGTATCGTGCACGAAGCTTTTTCTATGGAAAGAATTGCGCAACAATTGGCAGACCATCCTAATGCGAAATTAATCGCTCACCCAGAAAGCGAAGCTCCGGTTTTGGAATTGGCACATTTCATCGGCTCAACATCAGCACTTCTGAATTATGTGGAACAAGATGATTGTCAGGAATTTATCATTGCGACAGAAGAAGGCATTCTTCACGAGATGAGAAAACGTGCGCCACACAAATCCTTGATTCCGGCTTTGGTTTTCGACGAGAGCTGCAACTGTTCAGAGTGTTTCTTTATGAAGAGAAATACATTGGAAAAACTCTATCTGTGTATGAAGTACGAACTTCCGGAAATTGTAATGGATGAAGATGTTCGCCTCAAAGCACTCAAGCCTATCGAGGCAATGCTGGAACTTTCCAAAAGTATAAAATAAAATATTTCTTAAACCTTATCTTTTTGATGAGGTTTTTTTCTGACAATTTTATATATTTACTTAAATAAATAACCTCATGAAATCAAAAATTATTCTGGAAAATATTCAAATCCATGCTAATCATGGGGTTTTGTTGGAGGAAGCTTTGATTGGAAACAATTATATTGTTAATGCAGAATTTCATGCAGATCTGGAAAAAGCTTCTGAATCGGATAATCTGAATGATACAATTAATTATGCGGAATTGAATGACATAATCCACCAAGAAATGGCGATCCGTTCAGAGCTTCTGGAACATGTGATTGGAAGAATCATTAGTAAAATTGAAAAAGCTTTTCCTCAAATAACTTTTATAAAAATCAGACTAACTAAAACTGTTCCTCCAATGCGAGGCGAAATGAGTGGTGTAAGTCTGGAATTTGAAAAAGAAATTATATAATTTTAAAAGGCTTCGAGAGACTCAGTCTGGCACTTCTTAAGACAATATCATTGTTTTAAAATTGTCACTCTTAGGTTCTTGAAAAGTTTATAATAAAAACGACAAAGAAGTCTTAAAATTTGGTATTAAGTTTGATTCCCAGAACTCAAGTACAAAATTTTATGAAGAATTATATTGCAGTAGGAATTGCTGCTTTAGGATTTATTATTGCTGCAGCTCTGCTTGGAAATGCTGTGAAAAACAGAAACAAATCAGAAAATACAGTTTCTGTAACAGGACTAGGTTCTAAAACCTTTACTTCCGATTTAATTTCTTGGTCGGGAAGTTTTTCCAAAAATAGTTTTGAGCTAAAAGCTGCTTACGATGCTCTGGCGGTTGACAGACAAGTTATTTCTCAGTACCTGAAATCTAAAGGTGTGAAGGAAAACGAAATGGTTTTCTCAGCGGTGGATATTCAAAAACAATTCAGGAATTATACAGATTCTAATGGGAATTACCAGCAAGGAGAATTCGCAGGTTATAATTTAACTCAGAATGTTTCCATCAAATCAAAAGAAGTCGCAAAGATTGAAAATATCTCCAGAAATATCACAGAAATCATCAACCGCGGCATTGAATTTACTTCTTCATCACCTCAATATTTCTACACAAAATTGTCTGATGTAAAACAAGAAATGATTGCTAATGCAACCAAAGATGCAAAAGAACGTGCGGAAAAAATTGCTGATAATGCAGGAAGTAGCCTTGGGAATCTGAAAAAAGCTACAATGGGAGTGATTCAGATTACAGCGCCTAATTCAAACGAAGATTACTCTTACGGCGGAACTTACAACACAACTTCCAAAGAAAAAGAAGCGAGTATTACAATAAAGCTCGAATACGAAGTAGATTAACAATAAAGGAGCAAATATCTGCTCCTTTATTGTTTTGTCTTACTGTCAAAAACTAATGTTACTGGTCCATCATTAATTAATGAAACTTTCATGTCTGCTCCGAAGATTCCACTTTCGGTTTTCAAACCAGATTTTTTCATTTCTTCTTTAAAATATTCAAATAATGGAATGGCTTTGTCTGGTCTTGCAGCTTTTATATAAGAAGGACGATTGCCTTTTTTGTAATCAGAAATCAACGTGAATTGACTGATACAAAGAATTTCGCCATTAATGTCTTTAACGGAATGGTTCATTTTTCCATCTTCATCAGAAAAAACTCTTACATCAAGAATTTTCTTGACAAGCCAATCTGCATCTGTGTTTTCATCATTTTCATCAACACCAATTAAAAGCATTAATCCTTTCTCGATTTTACCGACAACTTCATTATCAACTTTTACATTGGCTTCGGAGACGCGCTGTAGTACAACTTTCATGTTTAATTTATAAATTTAGATTCTAAGTTAATTGTAAATTGAAAGAATGTTACTGTTGGAATCAAAACTATAAGCATAAGTTTTTGGTGATACATTAGCTACGGCAGTTGGTTGTCCTGTTATAAGTATCCATTCTGCATTGTCCTTTGGGCAATATACAGATGTACCGTTTTTAACTTCCAATGTTGTGTCTGTGTCTGGGCAGATATGGGGAGCGTTTCGGTCATAAATTTTGAAACCGTTGGTAACTCTCACAACAATTAATCCGCGTGTTCCAGAGCCAATCTGGTCTTCATAAATCCATCCACCAACGTTTTGTAATTTGTAATATGTGCCTAAATTCAAATTGAGCTGAGCAGATATAGTGGCATTTGGAAAACAACTCACCGTTTCGTTTCTTTCACTGCAAGAGCTGCTGAGAGTTAATAAGCTGAAAGACAATAGAAATGTAGAAGTGGATATGATTTTTTTAATTTTCATTTCAAAATAAATTATATATTTGTAAACTCAATTCGAGACAAAATAGTATCCGGCAAAGGTCGGATTATTTTTTTATATCAACGACAAATTTTATTGTTATGAACTATGTAACCAAAGAGGGTTTGGACAAAATGAAGTCCGAACTGGAACTACTAGAAACTATAGAAAGACCAAAAATAACTCAACAGATTGCTGAGGCAAGAGACAAAGGAGATTTGTCTGAAAATGCGGAATATGATGCGGCGAAAGAAGCTCAAGGTATGTTGGAAATGAGAATCTCAAAATTAAAAGATGTTATTTCTACTTCAAAAATCATTGATGTGGCTCAATTGGATCTTAGTAAAGTTTCTATTCTTACAACTGTGAGGTTGAAAAATAACGCAACAAAAGTTGAGCAGAAATTCACTTTAGTTCCTGATAATGAAAGTGATATCAAGACTGGGAAAATTTCTATTAACACACCTATTGCTAAAGGTTTGTTAGGTAAAGTAGTTGGTGAGACTGCTGATATTGTCCTTCCAAATGGGAATAAACTTTCTTTTGAAGTTTTAGAAATTTCTTTGTAAAAAAGTTTGTATTGGTTTGATAATTGCTAAAAACTGAAAACGAATTAATTTTAATATTATGAGCAGTATTTTTTCTAAAATCATCAATGGAGAAATTGATAGTTATAAAATTGCTGAAGACGAGAAGCATATTGCTTTTCTGGATGCAATGCCTCTGGTAAAAGGACATACTTTGGTTGTGCCAAAAAAAGAGATAGATCTTATTTTTGATTTGGATTCCGAAGATTATAAAGATCTTTGGGCTTTTACACAAGATATTGCTAAGCAGATAAAAAAAGCTGTTCCTTGCAAAAGAGTTGGTGTTGCGGTCGTCGGTTTAGAAGTTCCACATGCGCATATCCATCTTGTTCCGCTTAATAATATTGATGATCTTAATTTTAAAAACGTTAGGCTAATTTTCACACCAGAAGAATACAAAGAAATTCAAAAATCGATAATCAATGCATAAAAGAAGTTTCTAACTTCTTTTTTTTAATTAATAGAATTCAAATTATAATATGAATCCAAATCAATGTTCATTTTGTGGAAGAAAAAAGAATGAAGTTCAAATTCTGATTTCTGGTCAAAATGGCTTTATATGTGAAAACTGTATAGAACAGGCTCATGCGATTGTAAAAGACAGCGCAACTACTAACTCCGAAAATACAATGGCATCATCTCTTGAAGAATTAAAGAAACCAAGAGAAATCAAAGCTTTTCTTGATGAGTATGTCATTGGGCAAGATCAAGCAAAAAAACAATTGTCCATCGCTGTTTATAATCATTACAAAAGATTACTCCATGCCAAAAATGAAAATCGTGAAGTAGAGATAGAAAAGTCCAATATCATCATGATTGGTGAGACCGGAACAGGAAAAACTTTGTTGGCAAAAACAATTGCAAAACAGTTGAACGTTCCTTTTTGTATCGTAGATGCTACAATTCTTACAGAGGCAGGTTATGTTGGGGAAGATGTAGAAAGTATTCTTTCCAGATTGCTGATGGTTGCAGATTATGATGTTGAAAAAGCAGAAAGAGGAATAGTTTTTATAGATGAAATTGATAAAATTGCAAGAAAGTCTGATAATCCAAGTATTACAAGAGATGTTTCTGGCGAGGGTGTTCAGCAAGGGCTTTTGAAGCTTTTGGAAGGGAGTATTGTAAATGTTCCGCCTCAAGGTGGTCGTAAGCATCCAGATCAAAAATATATCCAAGTCAACACTCAGAATATTCTTTTCATTGCTGGTGGTGCTTTTGATGGGATGACGGAGATTATCGAGAGAAGATTGAACAAGCAAGCAATTGGTTTCTCTAAAGATAAATTGGAAAAAACTGATGATGAAGATTATATCCTAAGTCAAATCAATGCGATCGATTTGAAGAGTTTTGGTCTGATACCTGAGCTTTTGGGAAGATTTCCGATCATTACTTATCTGGAAAAACTTACAAAAGATGTTCTGGTAAGGATTATGAAAGAACCAAAGAACTCTATTGTAAATCAGTTTACAGAGCTTTTCAAAATGGATGATGTGAAATTAGAATTTACAGATAAAGCCATAGAGGAAATTGTAGAAGATACGATGAATAAAGGTCTTGGTGCAAGAGGGCTAAGAGGTACAACAGAAAAAATACTGGAAGATTATATGTTTAATATTGACAATGAGACCAATGTGAAAATTGAAACTATATTAAGAGATTTTTAATTTTTAACAGTCATCTTATTAATTGTCAAAAATTTAATATCTTTGTAGAATAAAAACACACAAAAAATAACACGATGATAAAAAAAGTATTTATTGCTAAATTACTATTGTTCTACTGTGTAGGATTTTCCCAAAATAAAAATATATTAACCTATGTTGGTGGCTCTGCGCTTGTTACTGTCCAGAGTAATACAATAGTTTATAATGGTGGCGGTTTTCAAACAGCAAATACTGCTGTAGTGAATAATTCTGGAAACATTATGATTAATGGTACTTCAGCAGATGGATTGAAAATTGATGCAGGATCTACGTTCAAAATGGTAGCTTCTACATCTGCTCCAGCAACAGATTATGGGCAACTGTATATCACAGGAATTCTTCAGGATGATATTTCAGGAAAAGTTAGTAAAGAATATACTTCTGAATTTCTAAATGGTAATACCACAGAAAATACAGGAAGACAGCAAATAGGATTACCTTTTTATAATTTTACTATAGCAGAATTAGAAAGTATTTTTGGAGCTGGTAAACTTAATGTAACCAATACTACAAATAATTCTTCAGGGCGTTTTAACGTTGCTTCTGCTTTTTGGTGGAATAATGCAAGAGCTCGTTTTGACCAAATTGCATATGGCGGAACAGCTTACGATGCTGCGGGTAGCCCTAATGCTGCTTTTATTAGGCCTACAACTTACTATATCTTACCTAGAAGAACCGCTGCAAGCACAGCTGCTTTTTGGGTTCCAAACGGTGAAATTAAAACATTTGTAGGTACACCTGTGTCTGATCAACTTACGACTAATGTTGAAGTTGATTTATCGGGAGGATACACAGGAAGTTTTGGTACAAATGGTAACGGTTCAAATTATTTTGGCGAAAAATATTATAGTTACATAGACGATCCTTTTGCTTCTAAAGAACCAAATTGGGATGATACTGGTTATGCTCGTAACCTATATCAAATGTCAAATCCTTTTTTAACTAATTTGGATTTAAAATATATAGCGCAAAATGAAGCAGGTAATCTAAGTGATGGCAATAATATAACGGATCTTGTTGGTGTAGCATATTATACTTCTGGAAATGTTTCTTGGGCTATCAGAACAGGTTCTACGTATTCTACAGCGCTTATGGTGACGTTATCAGCGGGGTATTTCCAAGCTGGAGATACGCGTGCTACTGTCATTAGACCACTGGGCGCATTTATGGTGAAATTAAGTTCTAATACTGCTCAAACTATAAACTTCAATGGAACACGTAGATTCAAATATTCCTCAAGAGCTAGTGGAGTTCCGAATGGCGTAAGTGCAGCCAGATCTTCTTCCGAAAATGGAGATGAAAATGGAAGTACTGATGATATCCCAGCAGACAAAATTGTTAAACAGGTCGCAGTTGTAATGTATGATCAAGAAGGAGATGAGTTAGATAGAACATACTACGCTGTTTCCCCTTCAGCAATTACGGGTAAAAATGAGTTAGCAAATCTTCAAGCCTACAGTGCTGAAAAAAAGATATATACTAGAGAAGAGCAGGTAGATGGTGGATTAGATGTTAATTATGGAGATAATTTATATATCAATGAGGCTAATGAAATAGATTTCAAATCAAAACAAATTCCTCTTTATATAGATTATTCGGATGAGCCATATCAATTGAAATTCGAAGTTTATGAGAAAGGAGACAGAGTGGAAGATGGGTTGTCTAATGGGAATAGTTTTTATTTTAAAAATCCTCAAGGTCAATTTATTAAAATTGTAGATGGAGCAAGTATTTCAATGAATGGTAGCCATGCAAATTTAGGATTATACTATGGAGAGCCAGTTGGAAGTGGGACTTTAGGAGTAGATAACTTCAGTAACTCTCAAACTATTATAGCAAAGAAAGACGCAAACTGGGTTGTTAGATTTGCGAAAAATTGGAAAAATGCCAATGTTGAAGTTTATTCCGCAGCAGGACAGCTTCTTCATTCTAAATCGCAAATTTCAACTGGTTCTGATTATTCTATCCCTTTGGGCTCTCAAATAAAAAGTACTTTTCTTGTAAAAGCTACTTCAGAAAAAGGAGAAGTTATTATCAGAAAAATTATTAATTATTAGAACACACAAAACCTACACATGATGACTAAAATACCAAAAAAAACTTACACTTTCTTATTAGTGTTAATAAGTGTATTGAGTTTTGCTCAATCTGTTCCAACTCCGCCAGATTCACCAGAATCTGGAGATATTGGAGCTTATCCAGCATCTCCGATAGACGCATATACTTTTGTTCTTTTTTTTATAGCAATTATGATGATTGTTTATTTTGCTCTAAAATCAAGAAAAAGTATTATAGAATAAATTATATTTTTTTAATATTTTAAAAACTCACTTTTTAGTGGGTTTTTTTTATTTTTACTCAATGAAAAAATTATTATTAGCGAGTTCTTTTATACTGTCTACTTATTCATTTGCGCAATTTAATGTAAAAGTAGATATTCCAACATATCTAGCAGATTCCGAAGTTTATTTATACGGTTTCAATGGTTCTAAAGAAATATTATATTCTAAAGCGAAAATCTCCAACAATGTAGCTCTATTCAAGGTTGATAAACAATATGTTGGTATGATGAGAGCTTTTTTTAAAAAGTCCAATTCATCAGTTAATATGGTTTCTGAGAACAAGGATGTTAATTTGAAAATTGAACTTGATTCAAAAAATAAAATATCCAATGTTGTTTTTCAAGATCCGGTTAATCAACTCTTTAGTAACGAGGTTGAATTTCAGAAAAAGCAAGAATTGATTCTCCCAGCTCTCATTCAAATAAAAGATTACTATAGGCCATCAGAAAGTTTTTATAAATCTTTGGAAACAGAAATTAATGCACTTTCCAATAAAGATCAGGCTGCCTATGAAAATCATCCCTTTCTAGAATATTTTAATAAAAACCAAAAATATTCTAACCAAGAAAAAATTGCTGAGCTAAAAGCTGAAGATTTTATCAATTTTTATTCAAAATCTGGCGAATATCTGGAAACTTCTTCAATCCTGAAGCCTTCTTTGATTAATTTTCTAAATGTTTCAAAAGCTAATGTCGAAGGCAATGTTGATAAGCTTCTTGAAGCAGTTAATCTAGAAACACCTAGAGGGCAAACTATTTTGTCAGAATTGATTGAGATTTTCAATACATATGGGATGGATAAATTGAAAGATAAATATCTTACAGAGGCCAATAATTTGAAATGTACAATCAATGACAGATTAGCATCTACCATAAAGGCGAATAAGAATACCGAAATAGGTGCAAAAATGCCGAATATCAATTTTGTAAACGCAATCCATACAAAAGCTAAATCGCTTTACGATATCAACGCGTCAAAGAAAATCGTTGTTTTCTGGTCATCAACTTGTTCACACTGCGAGGCGGAATTGCCTAAGCTTTTAGAAAAATATGATAACTTGAAATCTCAGAACATCGAGATAGTAGGTTTTTCTTTGGATAATAGCTTAGAAGACTTTAAAGCTAAAGCAAATCTGTATCCTTGGATTAATGATTCTGAAGGAAAAGGTTGGTATAGTTCTTACGGAGATATTTATAATATTGTTGCGACTCCTACTTACTTTATCTTAGGTTCTGATAATAAGATTATTAGCAAACCAAATCATGTTGCAGATGTTTTAGATTATTTAAAAGTTAATTAAAAGTTTGTGGGATTGCAAATTATCCTTATATTTGCACCACAAAAATGGCGAGGTAGCTCAGTTGGTTAGAGCGCAGGATTCATAACCCTGAGGTCACGGGTTCAATTCCCGTCTTCGCTACTAGAAACTCTTTTCTTTTAAATAAGAAAGGAGTTTTTTTGTTTTTAGGGATGTGTGTTAATTATTGCTTCTTTATGAAGCACTTAATCAAAAAAAATGTTTTTAGTAAAGATTTGATTATTAGATTAATTAAAAATAAATTAAATTATTTCTTTAAAAACATTTGGTGGTTATATTTGGGTGTTGTATTTTTGCAGGGCTTTTGAGACAATCACTCAGGAGCAATAAATTTTTTTTCATCATTTGTGTTTTTAGAATCGTACCTAGTACGATTCTTTTTTTGTTTCGTATATCAACAAAAGATTAATGAAATAGGAGTAAGTGATTTTTCCATCTTGTTGATTTGATTTCAAGAATAGGTCATTAGTCATGCCAAAGAAATCACTTATAACCCCTTCATTCTTCTCGTAGAAATCTAACTCATACTTTCTATCTCGTTGCATTTTTTCAGAATATTGAGAAATTGATTTTAGAACAAAATCTTTATTATTAATATTCTTTGACAAAGCTCTCAATAGGCTTTTTAAAACATAAAGTTGGCTACTGTATTGTAGATCTATATTGTTGGAATTTTTAGCGCACAAATAGGCGATAAAGCTAGCTTCTTGCTCTTTGGCATAACCTAACTGATGCGACATCTCGTGAGCTAGCGTGAATGGGATGTTTGTGGGAGGTAGATGTGGGTTGAATTGTGATTCTGCTGTGAAAGGATTATAATAACCTAAGATTCCTGTGTAATTCATAAATCCATTATAGAGACTAGATTTTACGGATAGAATTTCGAGTGATTTTTTTTCATTGATGTAACCTGGTAAGTGCTTTTGTTGAGAAAGTATTTCGTATTCTAAATTTTGAATATTATTAATTCTAAAGACCCCATTTTTATCTTCAGAAACTTTCTCTCTTGTGTCTTTGCAAAGTTCAAGATATTTGATTGTTAAATTTTTCAAATTACTATTATTAATCTTGACTTCTTTATTTGAAAGCTTTTTGATAATCAATGGTTGGAAATAAAGCATTCCCCAAAAGCATTGATAGATAAAATAAGTGACGTTGATTAAAATTAAGACTCGTTTTAAGGTTAGACTATTTTTTTTCCGTATCAAATTGATTATTGAAACAATTAAAAAAAGTAAAACGATTGTATAAATTGCGTCTCCAACTGAAAATCCAAGCCCGGAAAATAATTGAACGTGAAACTTCTTTTTCCATTCAAACAGATTTGAAAAGAAATTGATAACGAATTCAATTTTCGATAGGATATAAAACAATAAAAATTGGGCAACCAGAATGATTGCCCAAAGTTTATTTTTGATAAAGATATTTTTATTAGTGTCCACCTCCTGAGATTTTTTCTTTGTCAAGACTAATACCTTGTTTTTTTAAAATTTGAGTAACTCTTATAGCATAAAATGCAAGATAAGCAAAACAAATTACTCCTACAATATAGCTTGCGTGGATAGAAGTAAGGTCTGCAATGTAACCTTGTAGCCAGCTGATGATACCTCCTCCCATAATCATCATAACTAAGAAGCTACTTCCTTCATTGGTATGTTTTCCTAAACCGCTAACTGCTAAAGCAAAAATACAAGGCCATAGTGTACTGCAAAACAATCCAACACTTGTAAAAGCGTAAACAGATACCATGCCTTCGCTAAGCATTCCAATCAACAAAGCTAATATGGCTGTCAAAGAAAATATAAGTAGCATTTTTGCTGGGTTTCCTTTGCTTAGGACATCAGCTACAATCATTACAAGAATTAATATTGGATAGATGTAAAAAGGTCTTAGATCGTGTTGCGCGATGGCGTTCACCAATAAGAAAACTCCGAAAGCTAAATAAGGAGCTAAAAATCTTAATATTTTTTTTATTCCACCTGAGATGTCAAATGCATCAACAGCACCAGTCCATCTACCAATCATCATACTTGCCCAATATAGAGAGACATATGGAGCGATGTCTTTTGTTGCAAAACCAAGAGATTTTTCCATATATGCAGGTAGATTACTAGCTGTAGAAACCTCTACACCTACATATACAAATATTGCTAGCATTCCCAAAACCAGCTGAGGGTATTTGAGAGCAGATGTTCTATGTTCGCCTGGCGTTGCATCATCGGTATCTTCTTTTACGATCGATGTTACTTGGGGCAACTTCGAAAATTTGATTAGTAAAGCAACTAGCACAAGTGCAATTGCTAAAATAATATAAGGTGTTTTTACACTTTCTATATTAGCTTCCACTCCCGCTGTAGATGCGGCACCAAAAATTGCAAAAGATACAATCAGAGGACCTACAGTTGTTCCAAAATTATTGATTCCCCCAGCTAATGTTAATCTTTGAGCACCAGTTTGTTTTGGTCCTAAAGCTATAGCTAAAGGATTAGCAACAATTTGAAGTAAAGAAAATCCTAATCCAATAACAAAAAGTCCAGTAATCATCAAAAGAAATGATTTGTTGTTAGCAGCGGGAATAAAAAGTAATGCTCCAATTGCAGAGATTAATAAACCATAGATAAGTCCATTTTTGTATCCTATTTTGTTGATAAGATCTTGTCTCAATCTTTTAGAAACAATCATATAAATGATTGAGCCAACTGTATAAGCAATATAAAATGCTACAGAAACCAATTGGCTTTGACTTTGAGTTAGGTGGAAGGCTTCTTTGAAAACTGGAATCAAGATATCATTACTTGCAGCAACAAAGCCCCAGAAGAAGAAAACTGTAACAAGTGGAATAAACTGTGCCCAATTGGTTTTTTGTGTCTCCATTATTTAATTTTTTATTGTTAATGTTAGGTTAATATATCAAAGCAAATGTAAGTAAAAAGTCTTATTTGGATAATAATTATTTTAATTCCTCAATTAGGGACAATTGGATTTCTTCAAATGCTTTTTCTTTGAGTTCTTTTTGTGTAGTATCTGGTGTTAAGATATCATTGAAGAAAACTTTAACAACTCCAGGATATCCTTTTTTATTATCAAATGGGAACATTTCTTTCAAACCTCGGAATGTAAATACTGCAATCGGAAATTGATGTTTGGTTGCTAATATAAAAGCACCATCTTTGAATTGGTCCAGAATTACGTTTGTATCATCTGGAACACCACCTTCAGGAAAAATGACAACACTTTGTCCTTGTTGCATTCTTTCGGCGCATCTTCTGTAAACATCGGCGCGACTTCTCGCACTTTTTCTGTCTACCATCACGCAAACTCTTTTATAAACTGTCCCGAAAATCGGAATCTTTTCAATCTCTTTTTTTCCAACATAGCAAAGCGGATGATTGGGGAAAAGAATACAAGGCAACATCACATCCATTATAGAAGTGTGATTGGAAATGATTACGTAAGGTTGGTTTTTATCAATTTTTTTATCGGTCTTAATGAACATTTTATATCGGAAACCCATTCCATAAAACATTCCCATTGCCCAAAGGCGGATAAAGAAGTAACAATATTTATAATGTTCTTTTCGAAAGGATAAAATATAAACAGGAAGAAAGAAAATTAATGTAAGAACAATTCCTAAAATCACCATCCAAAATCGCCAAAGATAAACGAGAAAAACCTTCATTAATATTCTATTTAGTTCAAAAATAAGTTTTTATCCGTTAAAAATCACTTTTTTCTTTACAGAATAATTAAGGAGAGAAACAATCACGATAGAAGTTATTTTACTCATCATCTCCTGAGAAAGAACATAGAAGCCTAAATCAACCGCATTTCTGAAAACAAAATGATAAAGAATCTGAAACAAGAACAAACTGATAAAAGTTGAAACGACAGAGACTGAAATAAAATAGGCGAATTCTTTCCTCTTAGAATGTTTCCCTCTTTCGAACACAAACCAGATGCTCAGAAAATAATTGGTGATAATTCCGCAACTTGTAGAGAGAATATTACTAAACGGATATTTAATTCCTGAGAGATTATACTCCCAAGAATAGATTTTTGGAAGATAAATACTCAGTGTTTTAAAACTGCCGATTTCTACAATTGCACTTAGTCCACCAGCGATGATGAAGAGCAATACTTGTTTATGACGAAGAATTAGTTGTTTCATTTCGTTTGCAAATTTATACGATTTGTTAAATGTTTTAAAATAATAGTTAAATAATTTTTTCATATCAAAAATATTTTTACTTTTATTAAGTGTTAATAGTTTTTGCGATTTGTCTGAAAGATTAATTATTAAATAGTTAATAAATTGTGAAAACTTTAATATCAATCGATGATGATATCTTGTCCTGACTAAAATTGTTTGGTCGGGAAATTTTTTCATCTCTTGTCCAATCACCCCAATTATAAAATAATTAATGAAAAATGAAAAATTCTAGCAGACCTTACAGAAAATTTCTGCCTCAGCAAAAAAAGATTGAGGAGTTGGAAAAAACTAGCTCACGTTTCAAAAGAATCTATTCAGAATATGAATTGATGTCCGATGAACTTTGGAATCTCGAAAGCAGCGATTCTACAGAAAGCATTCCCGATGACTTTATCAATGCTATCAAACTACAGACTTCTTACTTAGAAGATGAGATTCAGGATTGGCTGATAGAAGACAAACAATCATAAAATCTCATCCATTCTCTCCAAAAAAATATTATTTTAGCATTCTAAATAATATATTATATGATTGCCATTGTTGACGGCGGTTCTACCAAATGCGATTGGGTTATTCTGGAAAACGACGGTACAGAAGTTCTGAAAACCGAAACCGTTGGATTCAATCCGAATATTATAAAACCAGAACTGATTACAATTGAAATAGAAAAAAATCAAGCACTTACCAAGTTCAAAGACTATCTGGAAAACATCTTTTTCTACGGCTCAGGTTGCGGAACTCCCGAAAACAAGCTAATTGTAGAAAGAGAGATTCAGAAAGTTTTCAACACAGCACAGATTCGAGTAAAAGAAGACCTTTTGGCTGCTGCTTATGCTGCTTACAGAGGCGTTCCGGCTATTGTCTGTATTCTCGGAACAGGTTCCAATGCTTGCTATTTCGATGGCGAAAATGTCAAAACAGAATTGCCTTCTTTAGGGTTTTTGATTGGCGACGAAGGAAGTGGAAGTGCATTGGGGAAGCAGCTGGTTCGTCACTATTTTATGAAGAAATTACCGCCCGATTTGCATCAGCAATTTACTGAGATTTATCAGCTGAACATAGACGATTTGCTCAAAAATATGTATCACAATCCAAGAGCAAATGCATATATGGCAGATTTTACAAAGTTCATTGTGGACAGGAAAACACATCCATATTTTCAGAATTTTATTTACAAAGAACTCAAGAATTTCCTTGAGTTTCAGGTAATGCCATACGAAGAATGCCGAGAAAGTGAAATCAATTTTATTGGTTCAATTGCCTATTTTTTTGAGGATTCTTTAAGAGCTGCAGCATCAGATTTTCACTTCAAAATCGGGACAGTTGTTCAGCGTCCTATAGAAAGTCTGGTGAATTATCATCGTGACTATATCATTCCAAAGCTTTAACTTTGCAGAAGTATTTGGGCGTATCCCATTGTTTTTGCTTATAAAACTAAGTCATTAAAAGAACTTTTCAGCAAGCAAAAACAAGCGGGTCGGTCTTCGGGCAGTCGCTCTCCGCCTCTGGCGAGGAGCTCCAACAATGCCCTGCGCCCTTACGCAATAAAGAATAAAAACCCGTGAGTCTTTATATATAAGGGGTCACAACAAAAAGTAAATTCAACAATGTCAAAAAATTCAAGAGACCAAAACGCTTTTGATAAAGCTGCTTTAGATTACCACCGTCAGGAACCGAAAGGTAAAATCGAAGTTATTCCTTCCAAACCACATTCTTCACAAAGAGATTTGTCTTTGGCCTATTCACCAGGTGTCGCTGTGCCTTGTATGGCAATCCACGATGATCCGAAAAGTGTGTACGAATATACTTCAAAAGGAAACTTGGTAGCTGTTATTTCCAACGGGACGGCAGTTTTAGGATTAGGAGATATCGGCCCAGAAGCTTCGAAACCGGTAATGGAAGGGAAGGGTTTACTTTTTAAAATCTTTGCAGGAATCAATGTTTTCGATATCGAGATTAATGAAAAAGACCCTGACAAATTCATCGAAACTGTAAAAGCAATTGCGCCAACTTTCGGAGGAATCAACTTGGAAGATATCAAAGCACCGGAAGCTTTCTACATAGAACAAAGACTGAAAGAGGAATTGGATATCCCGTTGATGCACGATGACCAGCACGGAACTGCGATTATCTCTGCTGCCGCTTTGATTAACTGTATGGAAATTACAGGAAAGAAAATCGAGGAAGTGAAAATGGTCATCAATGGAGCAGGAGCAGCAGCAATTGCTTGTGCAAAACTATACATTTCGCTTGGCCTTAATCCTAAAAATATCTTGATGTGTGACAGCAAAGGTGTCATCAATCATAAAAGAGAAAACCTAACTCCAGAGAAATTAGACTTTATTGCTCAAACAGATATTGAGACGTTGGAAGATGCTATGAAAGGTTCTGATGTTTTCGTTGGTTTGTCAAAAGGAAATGTGGTGTCGCCGGAGATGTTGCTTTCCATGGCTAGTAATCCAATTGTTTTTGCGTTGGCAAATCCAGACCCGGAAATCAGTTATGATTTAGCACTCGCTACAAGAGAAGACGTGATAATGGCAACCGGAAGAAGTGATTATCCTAATCAGGTGAATAACGTTCTTGGTTTTCCATACATCTTTAGAGGAGCATTGGATGTTCAAGCAAGAGGAATTAATGAGGCGATGAAGTTGGCAGCGGTTCATGCTTTGGCAGAAATTGCAAAAGAGCCTGTTCCGGAAATGGTAAAGTTGGCTTACAATGTTAGAGATATCAGCTTTGGAAAAGACTATTTCATTCCGAAACCTTTTGATAATAGATTGATTACAAAAGTTTCTATCGCGGTTGCAAAAGCTGCTATGGAAAGTGGGATTGCTGGAAAAGCGATTGAGGATTTTGAAGAATACGAGAACCAGCTTCTTGACAGAATGGGAAGAGATGAAAAACTCGTGAGAATGATGCAAAACCGTGCAAAAGCAAACCCGAAAAGAGTAACGCTTGGAAATGGTGAAGAATATAACATTCTGAAAGCTGCTCAAATTCTACAAGAAGAAGGAATTGCTTATCCTAGTTTATTAGGAAATAAAGAGTTGATTCAACAAAAAATGGAAGAATTTGGAATTACATTGGATATTCCAATCATCGACCCGAATGATATTGAGCAAAAAGAAACTCGAAAAAAATATAGAAAAACCCTTTGGGAAAAACGCAACAGAAAAGGTATTAATGAGTACAAAGCAAAACGTTATGTAAGACAACGTGATTATTTTGGGCCACTAATGTTGAAGCACGGCGATACAGATGCTTTGATTGTTGGTTTCTCAAAAAGTTATGCATCTATTCTAAAACCAGTTTTAGAAATCATTGATAAAAAGCCGGGTGTTAACAAAGTAGCGGCAATGATGATGATTTTGACAGAAAAGAAACCACTGTTCTTTGCAGATACTTCTATTAATAAAAATCCTTCAGCAGAAGATTTGGTAGAAATCGCAAGAATGGCAGAATATACTGTGAAGTCTTTTGCTATAGAACCAAGAGTTGCAATGTTAGGATTTGAGAATTTCTCGGCAAAAGCAGATACTTCCAAAAAAGTGGCTGCTGCTGTGAAAATCCTTCACGAGAAATATCCGAAAATGATTGTGGATGGGGAGATTCAGCCGGACTTTGCGCTTAATGCAGATCATTTGGCAGATTATCCTTTCTCAAAATTAGGAACCAATCCAGCTAATGTTTTGGTTTTTCCAAATCTTGAAAGTGCAAACCTTTCTTACAAAATCATCAGAGGAATGAAAGCGGCTCAAACTATCGGGCCAATCTTGATGGGGTTAGATCAGCCAGTTCATGTTTTACAAATGAGGTCTAGTGTAGATGAAATTGTAAATCTTGCAACAATTGCTGTGTTAGATGCACAGACAAAAGAGGAAAAATAGATTTTTATTTAAAAATATTCAGCAAAAGCCATTTTAAGAGATTAAGATGGCTTTTGTTTTTAACTTAATTTAATATCTTCGCAAAACCCTAATTTTGATTTAATGATTTATTCTTTAAGAGGTCTGGTTCAGGAGCTGACACCAACGTATGTAGTTGTGGAAGTTGGCGGAATTGGATACTATCTAAGTGTTAGCTTACAAACTTCCCAAAATTTGAACCTTAATTCTGAAGTTTTTCTATATGTCCAACAGATTATTCGCGAAGATGCGCACTTGCTTTTTGGTTTTTTTACCAAGGAGGAAAAAGAGATGTTCAATCTGTTAATAAGTGTTAATGGTGTTGGGCCGGTTTCGGCATTGATATTACTATCTTCACTCAGCTTGTCGGATGCTGCCAATGCAATACTTTCTGGGAACAGCGGTGTTATTCAAAAAGTGAAAGGAATAGGGGCTAAAACAGCGGAAAGAATCATTATTGATCTACGAGATAAGGTTGGTAGATTCAGTGTTTCGGAAGAAAAACTTTCTCATTTTGTAGACAATAAAATCAAGAATGAGGCGTTATCTGCTTTAGAAGTTTTAGGGATTTCTAAGAAAGTAAGTGAGAAGATTGCAGATAGAATTTTGAAACAAAATCCAAACGCTTCTGTAGAAGAATTAGTGAAAGAGATTTTAAAAAACATTTAACAATTGATGATAATCCGTCATCAATTTCTTAAAAAAAATATAAGTGAAGAAAAATATTTACCTTTATAAATTAACCCTTCTTTTTTTAGTTTTTGTTGGTTTTACAAACGTTTTTGCTCAAGAAAAACCATCCGATAGTTTGATTAGCGTAAGGACTGATTTTAGTCTGGCAGATCCTATCAGATATGAGGCATATTACGATATTGAGGCAGCAATGTATTACCTTTATCCAAAGGTTGGGAACACTGTTGTAGGCGCTCCCATTGCAATGACGTTTGAAGAATACAAAAACTACACCATGCAGAATAATCTTCGTTCTTATTACGAAGAAAAATCTCTTTTGAATGATCTTGGACGTAGAAAAGATCAGACCGATGCCAAGAAAAAAGGATTAATTCCATCTGTTACTATTAAAAACAAAATGTTCGAAAACATATTTGGAAGTAACAAAATCGAGTTGATTCCACAAGGTTTTGCTTCTTTTGATTTAGGCGTTTTATCTCAGAAAATAGACAATCCAATGATTCTTCCGCAGAACAGAAAAAGTTTTGCAATCAATATCCAACAAAGGATTCAATTAGGAATTACCGGTAAAGTAGGAGAAAATCTCCAGTTGAAAGCCAACTACGATACCCAAAGTGGTTTTGCTTTTGAAAACCGTATGAATATGGTTTGGCAAGCGAAAGGAACTTGGAAAGATCTTATGAACAAAGGTCTTAATGAAAAAGGACAAGATCCGGAAGATAAAATCATCAAAAGGGTAGAAGTGGGTAACATCAGTATGCCGTTATCTACAAGTTTGATCCGAGGATCACAGTCATTATTCGGTCTTAAAACAGAATTCCAGTTGGGTAAAACAACAGGAACTCTCGTATTTTCCCAGCAACAAGGTGAAGCTAAAACAATTGTTGCACAAGGAGGAGGAACAATGAGTACCTTCAAAATAAACGCTATTGATTATGAAGATAATCAGCACTACTTTTTAGGGCATTACTTCTTAGATAATTATAATACGGCATTAGAAAACTATCCATTGATTAATTCCAGAATTAACATTACGAGGATGGAAGTTTATGTTTTGGATCAAGGTGGTGCTAATCTTGAGAGTCAGAAACCTATTGTTGGGATTAGAGATTTGGGAGAAGCTCAAGGTGTTACCCCAAGCAATACAAATAATGGTTTGTATAACCAGATTTCTGCTACTCTTGGTAGTACTAGAGATGTTACTGCTGCAAATAATACCTTGGCTGGAAGATCTTTCCCTAACTCTCAAGGAACACCTGAACCTTATGTTTCCGGTGAGCAGTTTATTACTAATGTTAAAGCAAGAAGACTTACAACATCAGAGTATAAATTCAATTCGCAATTAGGATATATTTCATTAAATCAAAGGCTTAATGATAACCAGTTCTTGGCAGTATCGTATTCATATACTATCAATGGATCTAGTACGGTTTATAAAGTAGGAGAATTCTCTGAAGAAAATCCGGCGCTAATTACGAAACTATTAAAATCGAATTCCAAGAATACGACAACATCACCAATGTGGGATTTGATGATGAAGAATATCTATTCTCTTAATACAAGTCAGATCCAAGCGCAAGACTTCTTGTTGAATGTTTATTACAAAGATCAAAACTCTGGTGGGAAAGTGAATTATCTTCCAGGAGCAACATATAATAACGGAACACCTGCTGATAGCAATTTATTAAGATTATTCAACTGGGATCGATTGAATGTTAATGGAGATTCACAAAATAATGCTGATGGAACCAAAGGTGATGGTGTATTCGATTTTGTTAATGGAATCACTGTAGATGCAGAAAATGGGAAATTAATATTTACAAAATCAAAACCTTTCGTTGATTATTTAAGTGGCATTATTGCTAATCCAGAACCTGATAAATCCCGTTTCTTAATCAAAGATCTTTATACAAAATTTAAAGCAAGTCTTCCTCAAGAGCAACGTTATACAATAGAAGGACGCTACAAGGGTACTCAAGGTCAAGGGATTTCTCTTGGCGCTATCAACGTTCCGCAAGGTTCTGTGAAAGTTACTGCCAATGGAGCTCAATTGGTAGAAGGTGTAGATTATACAGTTGATTATATGCTGGGAACAGTTAATATCATCAATGAAACTGTAAAACAATCCGGGCAAGCAATCAATATTTCATTAGAAAACCAATTGACATTTAATACTCAGAGAAAGAGTTTCTGGGGACTTAATTTGGAGAGGAAATTCAATGAGCATTTGACGGTTGGAGCAACTGTTGTCAATTATTCCGAAAGACCATTGACTCAAAAAGTTAACTTTGGTCAGGAAGCTGTTAGTAACACAATGGCTGGTTTCAATATTATGTATAATAATGAGCTACCATTCTTAACAAGATTGACAGATAAAATACCATTTGTAAATACAGAAGCGCCATCCAATCTTAATTTTAAGGCCGAAGGTGCATACCTAATTCCTGGACAAAGTAAAGGGATTAATGATCAATCTTATATTGATGACTTTGAGCAGACGACTTCCAAAATTTCTTTAAAAGAACCAGCAACTTGGAGCTTAGCTTCTCGTCCAGAGAATAATAAAAACGATCCTGCAGTTTTTCCACAAACTGTTAATAATGATGATCTTAGAAGTGGAAATGGTAGAGGACTTTTATCTTGGTACACGATTGATCCTAGATTCTATGGTGTTGGGGGAAATGCGCCAAATGGAATCAATGCTGCAACACTTTCCAATTTTGCATCAAGAAGAGTGCAAATGAGAGAGCTTTATAACAACAGAGATTATGTTGCGGGAGAGCAAACGCTTCTTAATACTTTTGATATAACTTACTATCCTCAGGAAAGAGGTCCATACAACGTTAATCCAAATACTGAGTTAACATCCCAAAGATGGGCAGGACTTATGAGACCAATTTCTGTAACCAACTTCATCACATCCAACATCGATTATGTTGAGTTCTGGTTGCAAGATCCACACGCTGATGGAAATACTTTGGGAAGTGATCCAAAACTATTACTACAATTAGGAAACGTTTCCGAAGATGTACTGAAAGATGGTAAACTTCAATATGAAAATGGACTACCTACAGCAAGTACAGTTACTAATACATCTAGTACAAATTGGGGAAATCAGCCAAGTCAATTCCCGATTCTTTATGCTTTCTCAACAGAAGGTGATGAGAGAGCTCAGCAGGATCTTGGGTATGATGGTCTTAATGGAACACAGGAACAGGAAAAATTCGGAGTTAGCTTTGTGAATCCAGTTACCAATGAGTTAGATCCAGCTTCTGATAACTTTGTGTTTTATATGTCAGATCAGTTTCAGGGAGATCTAGCTTCATCTTTGACAGAGCGTTATAAATATTTCCGAGGCCCAGAAGGGAACTCTGCTGCTAATACTTTGGAGGTAGCAACGCAAACCCCAGATGCGGAAGATGTGAACAGAGATTATAATCTGGATCAGACAGAAAACTATAACCAATATACAATTGATCTTTCGCCTGCAAGTATGGTTTTGGGTCAGAACAAGATTGTAGATGTAAAAGAAGTAGATGTTACATTTGAGAACGGACAATCCAAAAAAGTAAAATGGTATCTATTCAGAGTACCAGTAGCAAATTATGATGATAATACAATGGTAGAAGGTTCAGACGAATCTGTTCTATATAATGTAAGATTTGCAAGACTATTAATGAAAGGTTTTGATCAGACATCTACACTTAGATTTGGATCTTTGGATCTTGTAAGATCAGATTGGAGAAAATATACTAAAAATTTAACAGCAATCGGTACGGTAGATGAAGGAAATATAGATCAAGATAATTCTAATTTCGATATTGGGAGTGTTAATCTTGAGGAAAATGCATTAGGAACTCCTCCATATGTTTTGCCTCCAGGAATTGACAGACAAGTATTGAGCGGAAATGCTGGTGCACAAAGACAAAACGAATCTTCATTATATATGAAGGCGACAGGACTTACAACTTCCAAAGGTGTTTTCAAAAATACTAGCTTGGATATGCGTCGTTACAAAAAGTTACAATTGTTTGTACACGCAGAAGACTTGAATAATCCAAATGTTGTAAATCCAGATAAAGATGCAAAATTCTTTATCCGTTTTGGAACCGATGCGACAGACAATTATTACGAATATGAAGCAGCACTTAATTATACTGCTAAAAATGCAACATCGCAATTAGATATTTGGCCAACAGATAACAATGTAGATCTTGAGGTTGAAAATTTTGTCAATGGGAAATTGAAAAGAGATGAATTACTAAGGGCAAATACTGCTGATATTGCTATTGATAAAAGATATTTATATCAAGATTATGGTGACGATAATAAAAAAATCTATATAAAAGGGCGACCTAGTATTGGAAACATTACGACAATTATGATTGGTGTGCGTAATGAGGTTGAAGCAATGAAAGGAAATAAAAAAGCCTCTGCAAAAGATCTAATACTTTGGGTAAACGAAATCCGTCTATCAGAAATCGAGAATAAAGGTGGATATGCAGGTAATGCAAGTCTTAACTTCAACTTGGGAGATTTTGCAATGGTGAATGCGAATGCTTCTTATGCTTCGGTAGGATTTGGAGCGATAGATCAGAAACCATCAGAGAGATCTCAGGATGACAACTCTGCTTTCAGTATCAATACAACTGTTAATGTAGATAAGTTCTTACCAGAAAAAGTAGGAATGAAAATTCCGTTGAACTATTCTTATACACAGACAATGACCAATCCAAAGTACAATCCTTTGGATAATGATGTAGAACTTTCCAAAGCTCCAAATCAGGACGAGCTGAAAAAAGTCGTGAGTACATACACACAACAAAGAAGCATCGGTGTTGTGAATATGAGAAAAGAGAGAATGAATCCGGATAAAAAACCGAAATTCTATGATGTAGAAAACCTTAGTGTAACAGCCATTTATAATGATGATTTCTACCGTGATGTTTACACAAAACGTAACTACAAGCAATATCTGAAAGGTTATGTAGAGTATAACTATACTTTCAAACCGTATGTTTTGAAACCGTTTAACAAAATGGTTAGCGATACTGCTAAGTCTTATAAATATCTGAGATGGATCAAAGAATTTAATTTCAATCCAGTTCCGACAAGATTATCTTTCAGAACCATCTTGGACAGAAATTATAATGAATTGGAGTATAGAAATGTGGATGCCTTACTTTCCGGTAATGGAGGTTCGGATTTCGAAACAATCAGAAACAGAAACTTCTTCTTCGGATGGCAGTATAGTTTAGGATTTAATTTTACTAAGTCTTTGAAATTGGAAATCAATTCTGAAACAAAAACTTTGAATGATCAAGTGGATGTGAACTCTATGAACAATCGTTCGATCTTTGGAAATCCTTTCCGAGCTGGTCGTCCAGTATTGTACAACCACAGAGCGCAGTTGAACTATAGATTACCGTTTGAATATTTCCCATATTTGGATTTCATCAATGCAGAACTTAGTTATCAGTTCCAATACAACTGGAATGCAAGATCTACAGCTTCGAGATTAGAGACCGAAAATCTAGGAAACCTTTCTCAGAATACCAATGCAATAGTTGCAACATCTACGGTTGATATCCCAAGGTTCTTTGGTAAGTTTAATTATTTCAAGAAGATTTCTGAAACAATGCAGAAACGTCGCCAGGAGATAGATTCTCTTAATAATGTTTATAATACAGCATATACTAAGAAGAATAGCAGATTCAAATTCAAGAGTTATAAATTCAAGAATAAATTGAAGCCACTTCAGGCTGTAGCTTATGCGTTGACATCTTTCAAACAATTGGACTTTAATTATAATGAAAGTAATGGAACCGTCTTGCCAGGTTTATTATCTGCACCTAACTTCTATGGCTATGGACAGACACTTGGTGGTCCAACCATTGGGTTCTTGCTCGGTTCTCAATCTGATATCAGAAGAACAGTAATAGAAAACGGTTGGGTTTCCAACTCTGAGCTCATGAGTGATGCTTATTCTGAGCTTAATAGTAGAACACTTACGGGTAATTTGCAGGTGATGCCAGCGAATGACCTTAGAATAGATTTCAATGTATTGCAAACTTACAGTAGAAATTATGTTCAGGGTGGTTATAATGTTTACCGAGTGAATGAGCTGGAAGACTACCGTGGTTACAGAGATGCTTTTGGAACGGAGCTTATTACTTATTCCAACACCGCTTGGTCCTTTAATACGGCTTTCAAAGATGGAGCAGCACTTTATCAGTCCATCAAAGATAATGCATTGGCAATTTCTCAGCAGTATGTTGGAGTAAGAGATAGAGAAGGCTACACAGCGGGTTATTCAATTAGTAATTCTTATGTGTTAATTCCAGCATTCAGAGCAGCGATAGAAGGCAAGTCTCCAAAACAAATGAGTAATCCTACCAGAGCAAAAGCACCTCTGCCAAACTGGAAAGTAGTTTATTCTGGACTTAGAAATCTACCAATTATCAACAGCAAGTTCTCTAAGTTTGATGTACTACATTCTTATGTTTCTACATTCACAATGTCGGGGGTTCAGTCTAGTATAGATTATTACAACAGAGATTTGACAAATTCGGAAACCGCTTATGACTCCAATGGAAATTTGTATAATCCATATACATTCTCGCAAGTTGGTTATACAGAATCATTCTATCCATTAATTGGTTTTGATGTAACGATGAGGAATAATATGCAGTTCCGTTTCAATTATAACAGAGATAGAACTTACATTTTAGGATTAGTAAATACGACACTAACAGAGGAAGCAGGAAATGAATTTGTAGTTGGTTACGGCTACATCTTGAAAGATCTTAAGATTCGTCTTAATTATCAAGGTACCGCTAGAAATATCAAAAGTGACCTTAATATGAGATTAGATCTATCAATGAGAGACAGCAAAACGACGATTACAAATATCTTGATAGATGATTCTCAAGTGACAGGAGGTCAAAAGATTTTTAGCTTAAAATTATCCGCGGATTATAATATGTCTCAAAATCTAAACCTGAAATTCTTCTACGATCAGATGATGACCAAATATAAGATTTCAACAGCTTTCCCATTGTCCACAACCAGAGCTGGTATTACAGCAACGTTGACATTTGGAGGATCAGGAACCAATTAATAAAGATTAAAAACAATTTAATCTAGTACCAAAAAAGAGTAAGCAATTTTGTTTACTCTTTTTTTTATAATTTATTTTCATTCTATTGTTATATCTTAATTATATAATTAAATTTGCCTAAATCTAATTAAAAGAAATGAACACACCATCAGAACTAAAGTACACCAAAGATCACGAGTGGATTAAAGTAGAAGGCGACACTGCAACAATCGGGATTACAGATTATGCCCAAGGAGAATTGGGAGATATCGTTTTCGTAGATGTAGATACAGTGGATGAAGATCTTAACGAAGGCGACGTTTTTGGAAGCGTGGAAGCAGTGAAAACAGTTTCCGATCTTTTCCTTCCTATTGCTGGAACAGTTTTAGAACTGAACGCAGATTTAGAAGATCAACCAGAATTGTTGAATACAGATCCTTATGGAAAAGGCTGGATCATCAAACTGAAGATTTCTGACACTGCCGATTTTGAAAAATTATTATCAGCAGAGCAATATCAAGAAGTTGTTGGATAATCTAATTAAAAAATATAGTAAGATCACATTGCCCATTTATTGGGCATTTCTTACTTATATGCTATTACGTCCGGGCATAGAAAATAAAGAATATTCCTTTATGTTCAAACATATAGACAAGGTGATTCACTTTTCTATATTCTTTCTTCTTGGATTTCTCTTTCGTGTTCGTTTTCCCAAAACCACACTTTTATACTTTTTCCTAATTCTCATTTCCTACGCATTACTTACCGAGATTCTCCAAGACGTAATGAAGTTGGGAAGATCACTAGAAGTTTTAGACGCTGTTGCAGATACTTTAGGTTTATCACTTTCATTCTATATATATAACAGGTATGAAAAATTCCAAAACCGAATCTAAAATTATTATCATCCAGAAAAAAAATCTGTACAATCTACTCAAATCTGCGAGAAACTAAGTACTGAATATTTAATTTACCAATTTTAAAACTTAGGGCAACTGCCAAAAAAGCCATTTCTTTCCCAAAGCTATTTTTTGTCACCGGGCTATCCGCTCATATCTTTTACTTTTTGGCATAGATTATCGTTCTTCCTTAATATTACCATTCAGCAACCAATCATTTTTACACACCAAATCGAAGAAAAAGTAAAAGGATAACCGCTACTATCCCTGTCGCAAATCCTATCAAATGTAGATTTGTCAATAGCTATTAGCTATTTAACATAATGTGGATAACTTTAACGTATTGTGTATCTGTTTGTTTTACAGAGTATTAATTAATTTAGTTTTAAACAATTGTAAACTCATTGTTAATTCCATTTGCAAGTACAGCTTTTTCTACCCTATATTTGCAGAACCAAAACGAGAGAATTGGTAGCGCAGAAGACCATATTGATAAAGATTAAATTTTAATAAATTTATCTTCTAGGTTAAAGTTTAATTATCTTTGCAACCCCAAACGAGAGTTAGGGGAGCGCAGATAAGGTTAAGCAAACGTAATCAAAACAATTTTCGAGTAACGAAAAAAAACTTTAAAAAAGTTTTGGTAGTTTGGGTAAAACTTTATACTTTTGCACTCGCAAATCAGGGACAAGATGACAGATAAAAGATTCCTGATGATGCGAACAGAACAAAGTTCATTGACATAACAATATAACAACCAAGTAAGGAAAAAAAACCAAAGCGTCAATTTTAAATTGAGTTTGAGTATAAGGA
>NZ_QNUG01000033.1 GCF_003385395.1 Epilithonimonas hispanica
AAATTCATAGACAAATATCTGATTATCAGATATAAATATACAAAAAATAACAATTATAACCAAAAAAAATCCGCCTCAAGTTGTGAGACGGATTCTTTGAGTTTAGATTTAAATAATATTTATAATCTTATTGATAAAAAAAACATGATTTGTGATGCTTTCTAAGAATTATTTTTGATTAATTATTTAATAATCAATTTGGTATTAGATTTTTTACCTTCAGATTGTTTCGTGATGATATAAACACCTGATTGTAAATTAGTTTTGATTTCGTTTTTCCCTTTACTTACGATAGAAGAGAAAACAACTTTTCCACTAAGATCTTGAATTACAATGTTTCCAGCATTTTCAGCTTCTAGGAAGAAATGGTTTTTGCTTGGATTTGGATAAATATTTAGTTTAGATTTAGAAACATCAGAAACCGATAATGGTAAAGCACAATTGTAAGGCTTATAAGAGATTGTATTTGGATTCAAACTTCCCAAAACTGCTTCTACCATTGCTTCTGTAGAGAGTTCATGTTCTCTCCAACAGTTATAGACAGCTGAAACAGGCAAAGTAGTATTGTTGAATAAAGCAGTTGTAGTGCCTCTATTTCCATTGTTTTTGAAGATGTTGTTTCCATGATTTTCTTCTGTTCCTAGGATTGCAGTTCCATTACTTAGAATTGTAATTCCCCAAAGGTTACCCCTAATTTGATTACCTGTAATTACAACATCTTTTGCACCATAGATAGAAATTCCGCTTCCTCCTTGATCAGGATTGTTTTGGGTGTTGTTATTCTCTATAATATTATTTTTGATAATACCTGTTGAGGTTGAAGCGTAGGAAGTGATTCCATAACGATTATCTCTGATTGTATTGCCTTCAATTCGGAATCTATTGGTTCCTCCTGCCAGTGCAGAAGCAGAAATTCCTCCAACCATAATTTTAGTGCGATCACCAATGATTGTATTGTTTATGATTTTCAGAGAATCCGTTCCTCCTGGTCCCATGTTAATCTGCGGAGTATTAGTATTATCTGTTACGTTACCAAAGATGTAATTATTAGAAAAAGTTGCAGAAACAGTGGCATTAGCAGCAGAGCCAAAAGCAGCTTTTGAATTTTCTAAAAACTGAGAGTTAGTTACAATAGGACTCCCTTTTGAAAAACCAAGGGCACCACTTGTAGATACGCCACCATAATTTTTGTAAACAATGCAGTTATCCATTAAAAAATTGGCAGTTAAAACTCTGATTCCACCACCATAATCTATTCTAGTGTTTCTCATCTCGCCGATTGAACCATCCTCAAAACGGATTCCTTTAAATGGGAATCCTGAATCCACTGCATTAATTAAAAAGTTAGTCGCTGTTGTTTTGTATTCGCCATATATATAAAGTGTTTTGCCAGAATAAACACTTAAAGTCGTGTTTTGATCAATGATAAGTTTATCTGTAGCAGAAATGGTAATGTCATCCATCATCATATAAAATGTGCCTTTATCCTGCAAAACAGTTGGTGCAGCAGCAGATAGACTTGCCAAAGTATAGGTTGTTCCATTGTTTGGAGTTGTGAATTGAGCACTTAAAAAAGCACTACAAGCCACAAAAAAAAGTGTCATTTTTTTCATAAGCATAAAATTTTTCTAATATCAAATGTATTAATGTATTTTTATTTTTAACATAATATCTTTGTTAAAAATTTTAATTATGTTTTCAGAAATCATTGCGGGAACAATGCGTTGGGGAGTTTGGGGCGCGAATCATTCTCCTAAAGAAGTACAAAAATTAATAGAAGTTTGTCTCGAAGAAAGCATCACCACGTTTGACCACGCAGATATCTACGGAGGTCACACAACAGAACAACTTTTCGGTAATGCTTGGAAAGAGATGAACATTGATAGAGAAAAAGTGCAGTTCATTTCCAAATGCGGAATTGTAATGAATTCTGAAAAGAAACCTTCGGGTCTCAAATATTACAATTATGATTCTAATTATATTTTGAATTGTGTTGACGAAAGTCTGGAAAACCTCAAAACCGATTATCTGGATGTTCTGCTGTTACATCGTCCATCACCGTTGATGAATCCTGAAGAAATCGCTAATACATTCCAAAGTTTAAAAGATCATGGAAAAGTAAAGAATTTTGGAGTGAGTAATTTTTCTGTTTCACAATTTGAATTAATGGATCAATATTTTCCATTGATTACAAATCAAATTGAGGTTTCTGTGAATGAAACTTCAGCTTTTGATAATGGAACGTTGGATCAATTGATGATGAAAAACCTAAGGCCAACTGCTTGGTCTGTAATGGGAACTTATTTCTCTGAACAATCCGAACAGAATATCAGAATCAAATCCATAATCAATACTCATTGCGAGAAGTATGATGCAGAAGAAAATCAGATTTTGTTGGCTTTTATTTTAAAACATCCATCAAGAATTATTCCTGTCATTGGAACTTCCAAGGAAGAAACAATCCGAAAATTAAACAAATCTTTAATGATTAATTTGGAAGCAATAGATTGGTTCAAAATCCTTGAAGCAATCAAAGGAAAAGAGGTAGATTAATATTTTAATAATTTTAAAATTAAAATACCGATTAGTCAAAAATAATTGTATCTTGCAGCAAATTATATTTGAAATCAATAATCTTCATTTTGTTGTTTTTCCTTATCTATAATTTTAAAACAACATTTTTAACTTAATTTTTTTTAAAATGAACATTTTTGTTTCAAACATCAATTACGCAACTAAGGATTATCAGTTGCAAGAATTATTCGAAGAATTTGGAGAAGTATCTTCTGCAAAGATCATCACAGACAGAGAAACTGGGAGATCAAAAGGATTTGGTTTCGTAGAAATGGGAGATGCTGAAGGGAAACAAGCTGTTGAAGCATTGAACCAAAAAGATTTTAACGGTAAAACTCTTAACGTAACTGAAGCTAGACCAAGAGAGGAAAAACCAAGAAGATCTTTCGATAACAACCGTGGAGGTGGTTACGGAGGAGGTAATCGTGGAGGCGGTTACGGAGGTGGAGAAAACCGTGGAGGCGGTGGAAACCGTTGGTAATATCCCAAACAAAATAATGAAGCGATCTAATTTTAGATCGCTTTTTTTATTTCTTTTTTTTCTTCTTTTTGTCTTTGTCCTTCTTTTTTGTTTTTTTATTACGAGTCAGTTCTTCTATAAAATCCTGAATGTGATTTGTTTCTTTATTCTCTTTCAAAGATATTTCATTTGTTCTCCCTTCAATGTATAGATTCAAATCTTTGGGATTAAGAAATTTTTCATCAATCAGAAGTTGTAACAAGTCGCTTCCAGAATTGTTAAAGTAATTTTCAACAAATCTTTTCAGTACAAATTTTTTATACTCATCAGAGCTTATATTAGGGGAGTAAAGATAGATTCTACCTTGCTTTTCTGTAGTTAAATAATGTTTTTCAACTAATATTTTGAGGAACGTAGAGACCGTGTTTTGATGTGGTTTGGGTTCTGGAAAAACGTCCATCAGTTCTCGGAAATAGATTTTTTCTCTGCTCCAGATCAACTGCATTATTTCTTCCTCAGAAGATGTTAAAGTTTGTAGAATCATAAAAGTTATTTTTTTTAGAATATAATGGACTTTACCATTATGAGATAGATTAAAGATACAAAAATTGCAATGGTACCACCGATTAAAACTTCTTTTGGTGTATGTCTTTTCAAGATAACCCGAGTAATTCCTATTAATATTGATAATAAAAACCAAAAAATACCAATGATTGGCTCAATGGTAAAGAATAAAGCTGAAACATAGATATTAAGACTTGTATGCATCGAGCTTTTGATGAAAAAATTACTTATCTGCATTAATATTAATAAGATACAAAGCATCAAAACAGTCCAATCGATTTCTTTATGGAGGAAATAATCAACCGTCAAAAAGATAATTGTTGCAATAATGATGAAGATGTAAAGAGAATGTCTTTGTTTTCTATTGGAGACATCCATATTCGTGTAATTTCCTTTTTTTACGTTTCTATATATCCAAATTGCAATAGGAATAATCAATAAAAGGAGAATAGGTAAAAACTTTTTGGATGCTTCTTCCCACGAATAATTTTTATAACTATAATAAAAAAAGTAAATGACAAGCGAAACCAATGGATTGAAAAAATTCGAAATAACTTTTGATAGATTGGTAAGAATAGGGTTTTTGATTTCCATTCAGAAAAATTTCTGAGGTCAATATACAAAATATCAGATTAATTTTTGGTTTCTGGTATTTAATTTTCACGCAATCGATTGTATTTAAATTTAGATGTTTTTTTTAAATGATTTTATTCATTAAAAAATATGATAATATGCATACAATAGAGAAAGATTTTTTTTCTTATTTTTGCTACATATTTCGAAATTACAATGAAAGAATTTTCTAAAGAAGTGTACCTTAAATGGTATGAAGAAATGACAATGTGGAGAAGGTTTGAAGACAAATGCCGTTCTCTTTATCTAAAACAAAAAATCAGAGGTTTTTTACATCTATATAACGGTCAGGAAGCAATTCCGGCTGGTTTTGCCCATGCAATGGATCTGTCAAAAGACAGTATGATTACGGCATACAGATGCCACATCCATCCAATGGCAATGGGAGTAGATCCAAAAAGAATTATGGCGGAACTTTGTGGAAAAGCTACCGGAACTTCGCAAGGTATGGGAGGATCTATGCATATTTTCAGCAAAGAGCACCGTTTTTATGGTGGACATGGTATTGTAGGTGGACAAATTCCTTTGGGAGCAGGTATCGCTTTTGCAGACAAATATTTTGACAGAAAAGCTGTTAACATCTGTTTTATGGGAGATGGTGCAGTACGTCAAGGTTCACTTCATGAGACTTTCAATATGGCAATGAACTGGAAACTTCCTGTAGTTTTCGTTTGTGAGAACAACGGTTATGCAATGGGAACTTCGGTTAAAAGAACTGCCAATCACGAAGATATTTATAAACTAGGATTAGGATATGAGATGCCTTGTCTTCCTGTAGATGCAATGGACCCAGAAAAAGTTGCCGAAGTTGCTTACGAAGCTATCGAAAGAGCAAGAAGAGGCGATGGACCAACTTTCATCGAGGCTAGAACTTACCGTTACAGAGGTCACTCTATGTCAGATGCTGAGCCTTATAGAACAAAAGAAGAAGTAGCGCAATACAAATTGGAAGATCCAATCGAGATTGTAAAAAGCAGACTTTTGGAAAACAATTGGGCTACAGAGCAAGAGTTGGAAGCTATCGATGAAAAATCTAGAGAGTTTGTAGAAGAATGCATCGAGTTTATGGAAAACTCTCCATATCCAGATTCTTCTAAACTTTATGATTATGTATATTCTACTCCAGATTATCCATTCATCAACAAATTAGAAAATAATTAATAATTATACTTTTTGATATTTCAGTTTGAGAATATAATATCTCAAATCTCAAGTCTCAAATTTCAAAACAATAAAAAAATTATGGCAGAAGTAATTACTATGCCCCGTTTATCGGATACGATGACGGAAGGTAAAGTTTCAAAATGGCACAAAAAAGTGGGCGACGCTGTAAAAGAAGGCGACATCCTTGCTGAAATCGAAACAGACAAAGCAGTCCAAGATTTTGAATCGGAGCTTAATGGAACATTGTTATACGTAGGAGTTGAAGAAGGCTCTGCTGCTCCAGTAGATTCGGTTTTAGCAATCATTGGAGAAGAAGGTGAGGATATTTCTTCTTTAACTAGCGGTGGAACTGCAAAACCAGAAGCTGATGCAGAAAGCAAATCCGAAGAAGAATCTAAAACTCAAGGAGAATCTACAGATGTAGAAACTCCTAGCGATAATTCATCTTCTGCTGAGTTACCAGAAGGTGTCGAGGTAATTACAATGCCTCGTCTTTCTGATACAATGACGGAAGGAAAAGTGGCTAAATGGCACAAAAATGTTGGCGATGCTGTAAAAGAAGGCGACATCCTTGCAGAAATCGAAACAGATAAAGCGGTTCAGGATTTTGAATCAGAATTTGATGGAACATTGCTGTACCAAGGTGTTGCTGAAACAGAAGCTGCTGAAGTTGATAAGATTTTAGCAATCATTGGCCCTGCTGGAACTGATGTTTCTGCAGTAGTTTCTGGAGGTGGCAAAAAAGCTGCTGCTCCAAAAACTGAAGCAAAAGCTGAGGCTAAAACTGAAGATAAAAAAGAAGCTGTACCAGTTGCTGCATCTTCTACCGGTGGAAGAATTGCAATTTCTCCTTTGGCTAAAAAAATTGCTGAAGATAAAGGTGTTGATTTCTCAACCATCAAAGGTTCTGGCGAGAATGGTAGAATTGTGAAAAAAGATGTTGAAAATTATCAGCCATCTGCACAACCTGCTGCTACGTCTGCTCCAAAAGCTGCTCCTGCTCAACCAAGTGTTGCATTTACACCGGGTGAGGACAGCGAAACTCCGAACTCTCAAATGAGAAACATCATTGCGAAGAGATTGGCAGAAAGCAAATTCACTGCGCCACACTACTACTTGACAGTAGAAATCAATATGGATAAAGCAATCGAAGCTAGAAAAGAGATGAACTCTGTTCCAGATACGAAAGTTTCTTTCAACGATATGGTAATCAAAGCGGTTGCTGTAGCGCTAAGAAAGCATCCACAAGTTAATTCTTCTTGGGCTGGCGATAAAATCGTTCACCACGGTAATATCAACGTTGGTGTAGCGGTGGCAGTTCCAGATGGATTGGTAGTTCCTGTATTGAAAAATACAGATTATATGAACTATAAGGAAATCTCTGCTGCAGTAAAAGATATGGCTGGAAGAGCTAAAACTAAAGCGCTTAAAGCTAACGAAATGGAAGGTTCTACTTTCTCTGTTTCTAATCTTGGAATGTTCGGAATTGAAACATTTACATCAATTATCAATCAGCCGAATTCTGCAATCTTATCTGTAGGAGCAATCATCGAGAAACCAATCGTTAAGAACGGACAAATCGTGGTTGGAAATACTATGAAATTGTCTCTCGCTTGTGACCACAGAGTAATCGATGGGGCAACAGGAGCTCAGTTCTTGCAAACGTTGAGAACTTATCTAGAAAGTCCTTTGACGCTTTTATTAGGATAGAATAATATATTCGAAATATTTATAAAACCTTTCAATTCTGTTGAAAGGTTTTTTTTAACCAAAAATATTAGGTTTGAAATTTTTTGGAAATTGAACTCCTCCGGAGTTCGCTAGAATTATTGTTGATTATTTTCTACCAATATATCGCTCATTCGGAGCTGTTTTTTTTAGATGTTGAGTGCGAATTTGTAATACGAACTGCGTAAGGGATGGTAGTGGTTATCCTTTTTGTCTTTTCTGAAAAACGTATTTCTAATGGAGAAGTTCTCTAAGACAAAAAGATATGAACGGACAGCCCGACCCTCTTGTTTTTGCTGAATTGGAAATGGGAATTTAGTAATTAAAGCTTGTGAGCAAAAACAAAGGGTTACGCCCAAAAAATTATGATTAGGAATGTTGTATTTGATTATATTTGCATCGTGAAAAAGCTTGGTTTTATACTTCTATTTTTAGGTGTTTTTGCTTTGGGGCAGGACCACCTTTCCGGTTTTAATATGATGTCTTTTACGTACAAGATGGATCCAAAATGGATGGCTTATGTAGAACTTCAAACCAGAGCCAGACGAGATTATACGGTAATTGATTACTACGAAACCAAGGGTGGAGTTGGTTATAACTATATCAAGAATCATCAGATTTTTGTAGGTATTGGAAGATATGGAACGTATGAGAAAATGAAGATTTCTCAGGAAGAATTCAGGATGTGGTTGCAATATACGTTTACGCAAAAATGGGGCAGGGTGAAGTTTGACCACAGAGGTAGAGCGGAACACCGATTTTTCTACGCCAGCCAAACCGGAGAACATACCGAAGCAAACCGTTTTCGATACAGATTGAGTACTACAATTCCTATCAATAATAATAAAGTACAGAAGAAGACCTTCTTTGTGAATGCTTTTGAGGAGTTGTTTTTTGGTTCAAAAGTTCCGAATTTAAAAAGAAACAGAAGTTTTGCGGGATTTGGATATCAGTTCAATAATACCGTTTCCGCCACAACTGGATATATGTTCCAAAGGGAGTTTTCTACAAAAGGGAATGATAATTTCCACTTCCTTTATTTCTCATTGAATTTCACATTGGATTCTTCGGATGATGAGAAGGATTTTGTCATTCCGATGGTGGATTAATTTACTAAAGACACATAGCAAATAAAAAAGGTCAAATAGAAACTTTATCTATTTGACCTTTTTTATTTTAAGATTTAGAATCTATGTGACTATGAGGTTTTTCAAATTCTAATATTTCTCAGAAAGATAAAGATAAGCTTTCAGATATTTGTTGAAGCGTTTCAAGTCTCTCTCGTGTAACAATTCTGTACATCTTGTTAGGTCCATATTGTCTCTCAAATCGTTCAGTTTTACAGCAATTGCCAAAGGACTTTTTTCGATTCTTGCTACGAAAGCATCATAATCTAGATGTTCTTCTTCTCTTTTTGTAAGACATTCGATAGCTTCAAGGATGTGTTCTGGAAAACCTTTTTCTCGCAGATATTCTATAGGGTAATCTGGATTGTCTTCCACAACATCATGAAGGATTCCGACAATCTTTTCATCGATAGTTTTTCCGGCATTCATCACTCGGAAAACGTGACCCAGATAAGGCGCATCGTATTTATCGGTTTGTTTTTTGTGTGCTTTGGTTGCGATTTTTATGGCTTTGTAGAGGAGTTCGTGGGTGGACATTTGTTATTTCTTCTTTAATTGTATAGAATCTTTTGGCTTTTCAATTTTATATTGTTGAGGTTTTGTTTGTTGAAGCTCATAATATTGTTCAGCCGGTTTTTTATTAAGCATTTTGTATTTGGAAGCCTTGGCAGAATCTACGTTTTTATAAAAAACAGATTGATCTTTTTTTATTATCTCTGTTTTTTTATTAGTGCTATCTCGCTGAATTTTAGGAGACGTATTTTTATTGTTTTTTATTTGCGAATGTGCGAAACAAAAAGCAAAAATGCTTAAGAATGGTATTAACTTTTTCATTGATTTAAATTTTAGATTGAAATTAAAAAAAAACCTTAACATATATAGTTAAGGTTATATTAAAATATAAAATTTCAAATTACCTTCCTTTCAACTCATCCAACAATCTCTCGAGTCCATTCAAATCAGAAATCAAAACTTCTCTAGCTTTTGCACCATTGAAACCGCCTACAACACCAGCTGCTTCCAATTGATCCATAATTCTTCCGGCTCTGTTGTATCCTAATTTCAGTTGTCTTTGCAACATTGATGTTGAACCTTGTTGTGTAGAAACCACTATTCTTGCGCCTTCCTCAAATAAAGCATCTTTTTCGTTCGGGTCAAAAGCTCCAACTGTAGAACTTCCATCTTCTCCAGAATATTCAGGTAGAAGATAAGCGTCAGAATAACCTTTTTGTTCTCCAACGAATTCCGCAATTCTTTCAACTTCCGGCGTATCTACAAACGCGCATTGAAGACGAGTCAAATCATTTCCGTTGAAATAAAGCATATCTCCTTTTCCAACCAATTGTTCTGCTCCAGGCGAATCCAAAATCGTTTTAGAATCCACTCCGGAAATTACTCGGAAAGCAACCCTCGCAGGGAAATTGGCTTTAATCATACCTGTAATGACGTTAACAGAAGGTCTTTGCGTTGCAACAATTAAATGGATTCCAATGGCTCTTGCTAATTGTGCTAATCTCGCAATCGGATGTTCCACCTCTTTTCCTGCAGTCATAATCAAATCCGCAAATTCGTCCACAACTAGAACAATGTAAGGCAAATATCTGTGTCCGTTCTCTGGATTCAGTTTTCTTTGAGCAAACTTCGCATTGTATTCTTTGATGTTTTTACAGAAAGCATTTTTCAGCAATTCATAACGGTCATCCATCTCGATACAAAGTGAGTTCAAAGTGTTGATTACTTTTGCGTTATCTGTGATGATTGCATCTTCCGTATCAGGTAGTTTTGCTAAATAATGTCTTTCAATTTTTGAATAAAGCGATAATTCTACTTTCTTCGGGTCAACCATTACGAATTTCAATTCGCTTGGATGTTTTTTGTAAATTAATGAAGTCAGAATCGCATTAATACCAACCGATTTCCCTTGTCCTGTTGCTCCTGCCATTAAAAGGTGAGGCATTTTTGCTAAATCTGCTACGAAAACTTCATTAGAAATAGTTCTACCAAAAACGATTGGCAAATCCATATCAGCCGATTGGAATTTAGGTGAAGCAACAACCGAACGCATCGAAACCATTGTTGGATTTTTTCTTGGAACTTCGATTCCGATAGTTCCTTTTCCTGGCATTGGTGCAATGATTCTGATTCCAAGTGCAGAAAGATTCAAAGCAATATCGTCTTGTAATTTTTTTATCGCTGCAACTCGGATTCCTGCTTCTGGTACAATTTCATAAAGTGTAACTGTTGGACCAATCGTAGCTTTAATTTCGGAAATTCCAACGTTGAAAGTTTTTAATAAACCAACAATTCGGTTTTTATTTTCTTCAAGTTCGTCTTTATTAATAGTGATTTCCTCGTTTCCGTAATCTTTCAATAACTCAACAGAAGGCATTTGGAATTTAGCCAAATCCAATTTGTGATCGTATAAACCGTGTTTGCTAACCAAATCGTCAGATTTCTGTTGCTCAGGACTTACTGCAAAATCTTCATCTTTTTTGATTTCTACATTGAAGGTAATATCATCTTCAACTTTTGCAACTGGCGTTTGAACAACTGGTTTTTGAGGTTCCGATGGAGTAGAAGACAAAACAATTGGTTCTGGAACAGATTCTTTAATCGTTTCTTTGATATCTTCTTTAAAGCTTGTCTGATTTGGAGTTTTGATGGGTTCGAAATCCTGAGTGACTTTAATATTACTAAAATCATTGTCAGTTTTAACAGGATTTGGATTATTCGAAATATTTTCTGGAACAATTTCTTTTTCCAGTTCTTCATCTGCTTCAAATTCCTCATCAGAATCCGGCATCAGACTTTTCAGTTTCCCGAATGTGTTATCATTAATGTCATTCAGTTTATTTTTGATAGAACTTGGTCTTAGATTAAATTCCAAAACAAAATATAAAGTGAAACTTACTAAAAGTACCAGCCAAAGTCCGACAGAACCAATGTAAGATTTAAGATAATCCATAATCTGATAACCATAAACGCCGCCAAGAACGCCTTCGCCATTAGTCACTGCACCAAAGAAAATTGGAGTCCAACAAATGAAAAACAAACTATGCGAAATAGTTTTCCAAGGTTTGAAATAATTCTTCTTAAAAACCAAAGTTCCAAAAACAAAACACAAAAATGCCACAACAAACGCTGCTACGCCAATACTTTCAAAAATAAAAAGATTACCCAGCCAATCACCGATTTTCCCAAAAAGATTGGAAGATTGTACAGTTTTGTCAGTCATTGTTCCGGCTTGGCTTTGGTCGGCTTTCCAGTTCATCAGATAAGAGACGAAAGAAAGTGTCAAAACAATGGATAATATGATGAGCGTAACGCCCGAAATTATCCTTGGCTTTGAGATGATTTTGCTTGAGTTTGAGGTCGTATTTTGTTCGTTGTTCATTTTCAAAAAAAGGTCAATAGTTGCAAATTTAATGTTTTTTATTAGGTATCTATATTGTTGATTGTTATTTTTAATTTTTCTTAAAATTATAGGATTTTTTAGCACTCTAATTATCAGTTTGAAAAGGCTTATTAAGAATGTTTCAAAATAACGATTTCGCCTTTCAAAATGACAAAAAACAGTTTTTTTTGATGCCTTTGTGGTTTATCATCCTTATTTTTGTGGATTCTAAATTTTCAGATAATAGTCGCCATTTACAAAGCCCGTAAATAAAGCCCGAGCGATGACTCTGACAAATAAATATTAGATATCTAACTTATGAAAAAGATTCAGGATATTCTCATTTCTACGCGAACGATGGCAGTTTTGCTTCTGGCTTTCGCAATTTCTATGGCAGTTGCTACTTTTATCGAAAACGATTACGGAACGCCTACCGCAAAAGCTTTAATCTATGAAGCAAAATGGTTTGAAGCCATTATGTTTTTGTTAATCCTAAACTTCATTGGAAACATTGGAAGATACAGACTTTATAAAAGAGAAAAATGGCCACTTTTGGTTTTCCACTTAGCTTTTGTATTAATTTTTATTGGTGGAGCAATTACTCGTTACATCAGTTTCGAAGGAACAATGCATATCCGTGAAGGCGAAACTAATAATGAGATTGTAACTGACAAACATTTCTTTAAAATCAAAATTGAAGAAAAAGGAGAACAGCAGAATTATCACGATGTTCCTTATTTGATGTCGCCTCTTCATTACGATTTCCAAGCGACTTATGATTTCCTTGGAAAAGAAAAAATTGTGGTGAAAGCTTTAGAATATATTCAAAGAAAAAAAGATAGTTTGACTGTTGATAATAATGGAAAAGAATTCTTGCATCTTGTTTCAACCAGCGATATGGGCGGTCGTCAGAATATCTATTTGGCAGAAGGTGAGGTTCAGAATATCAATGGAACTTTGGTAAGTTACAACAGAACGGCTATCGAAGGTGCTGTCGAATTCCAAAAAAAAGATGGTCAACTTTATATCAAAACACCAACTGACGCTGCTTATATGACAATGGCAACTCAGGCAACCGGAACGACTAAAAAAGATGAATTCCAACCACTGGTTTTAAGAAGCCTTTATACAATTGACCAATTGAAATTAGTAATTCCGGAAGGAACGAAACGTGGAAAATTGGTGGCTTACGAAGGTGATAAACAAAAAGACAAAGATGTTCCTGATATGCTGAAAGTAGAAGTTGCTGGACCAAAATCAAAACAAATTGTTGACTTAGTTGTAGAAAAAGGTAATCCTAATAATTACAAACAAATCAAAGTGGATGGATTAGATATAATGTTAGGTTTCGGACCGAAGATTTATTTCACACAGCCTTTTGCACTTAAACTTGAAAAATTTGTAATGGAAACTTATCCGGGAAGTTCTTCGCCGTCAGCTTACGAATCTCACGTGAGAATCGTGGATGAAGGAAAAGAAACGCCTTACAATATCTATATGAATCACGTTCTAAATTATAAAGGATACAGATTCTTCCAAGCGAGTTTTGATCCGGACAGAAAAGGAACAGTTCTTTCTGTAAACCATGATTTTTGGGGAACTTTGATTAGTTATATCGGCTATGCATTCTTGTTTTTAGGAATGTTTGTAACGATGTTCTGGAAAGGTTCCAGATTCTGGAGCTTGAACCAAATGTTGAAAACCATTAGCAAGAAAAAAGCAACAGCTGTCTTTTTGATTTTATTAAGTTTCGGGCTTAATGCTCAGGAAATTGATATGCACGGAACAGACGGAAGTCACGAAGGTCATTCTCATTCTACCGAAGCAAAACCAGCTACTCCGAATAAAAATCCAATGGTTTTGGATGCGGACGAGATGGTAAAAAATATTACCATCAATAAAGAACACGCGGACAAATTCGGTTCTCTATTGGTTCAAAATTACGAAGGTCGTATTGTACCTGCCAACACACAGGCGCTTGATATTTTGCACAAATTGACTTTACGTTCCAAATTCCAAGATTTGGATGCGAACCAATGGTTTTTGGCTGCTACGATTGACCCGATGTTTTGGGCTCAGGTGAATATCATTAAAATTGAAACGGCTGGTAAAGTTGGAAAAGACCTGAGAGCAAAAACAAAAGCTACAGATGAAGGTTTTACAAGTTTGATTAAATTATTCCCAGCTGATAAAAACGGAAATTTACGTTTCGTTTTGGAAGATGATTATAATGATGCTTTCCGCAAAAAAGCCTCTGAAAGAACAAGATATGACGAAGCTGTTATTAAATTAAATGACAAAGTTCAAGTATTGAATGGGATTATGTCTTACCAATATTTCCGAACTGTTCCTGTGAAAAACGACCCGAATCACACTTGGAATTCTGTAATGACTCCAACTTTTGAAGCAGATGAAAATGCGCAGGCAGTTTTAGGTCCATATTTGTCAAGCGTGCTTTTGGCAACACAAGGCGGAAGCTGGGCGAAAGCAGATGCAGAACTGAAAAAAGTAGAAGCGTACCAACAAAAATGGGGCAAAAATGTAGTGCCTTCCGAAACCAAAGTTAAGCTTGAGGTCTTAATGAATACGTTAGACATCAATTTCAAATTGTTGATTTTCTATACGATTATTGGAGGTTTGCTTTTGGTTTTAGGTTTTGCACAATTATTCAAACCAAATAGAATTCTCAATCTAATCATAAAAGCATTGATTTACATCGGTGCGATTGGTTATATTTTCCATTTCTTAGGATTGGTAGGAAGATGGTATATCTCTGGTCACGCACCTTGGAGTAATGGTTATGAAGCGATTATTTTCATCTCTTGGGTCGGGATTTCTGCTGGATATGCATTATACAGAAACTCCAATACTTTGATTCCTGCAGCAGGATTCTTAGTTGCTGTAATAATGATGGGATTTGCTCACGGTGGTTCTGCGTTGGATCCACAAATTACGCCATTAGTTCCAGTTCTTAAATCTTATTGGCTGGTAGTTCACGTCGCTATTATCACTTCAAGTTATGGATTCTTTTCTTTGTCAATGTTGATTGCAATGATTTCATTGATTTTCTATGTGATTTCTAATAAAGAGACCTTCAAAAGACACAATGACACAACCTTGAAAGAACTAGCTATCGTAAGCGAAATGTCACTTAATATCGGATTATTAGCCTTAACCATCGGAAACTTCTTAGGAGGGATTTGGGCTAATGAATCTTGGGGACGTTACTGGAGTTGGGACCCGAAAGAAACTTGGGCTTTCATCTCGATTATGATTTATGCTTTTGTAATCCATATGAGATTGGTTCCGGGATTGAGAGGTAGATATACTTTCCATGTGGTGACAATGTTTGCATTCTGTTCAATGGTGATGACTTATTTTGGAGTTAATTACTATTTGTCAGGATTACACTCTTATGCGAAAGGAGATCCAATTCCATTGCCATTGTGGGTTTATATTAGCATTGGATATATGATTGCATTGTCAGTTGCAGCTTGGTTCAAATATAAAAAACTGAACGAAAAACAGGAGAAAAGAACACAAGTAGAGCCTTAAACTTGGTTAGATAAAATTAATTAACCGGACTTTTAATAAGTTCGGTTTTTTTTTATTTTTTATATTAAAATAAATAGTATATTTATGATATCAAATTAATATCAAATTAAATACTATGGAAAAAATTGTAAAACCTTTGTCTGGCTTCTTAGCATTAGTAATTAGCCTTATTCTTTTTGTATTGGGAATATATCTTGTTATCAGTGGAGCAGGTAACAATAATCCTATTTCGGTGATTTTTGGAGTGCTCTCTTTTGTTGCGTTTATCTTCTTTCTAAAAGGTTTGATGATCATTCAGCCAAATCATTCTAGAGTACTTAGCTTTTTTGGTAAATATGTTGGAACTGTAAAAGCTAACGGTTTATTTTTTATTAATCCTTTATATTCAACGCAGAGAATGAGTCTTCGTTCCGAAAATCTTCAAGGACAAACATTGAAAGTGAATGATAAAATGGGAAATCCAATAGAAATCGGAGCTGTTATCGTTTGGAAAGTTGGTGATACTTATAAAGCTGCTTTTGATGTAGAGCGTTATATGGAATATGTGAGAATCCAAAGTGAAGCGGCTGTTCGACATTTAGCAGTGAGTTTTCCTTATGATAATCTAGAAGACGAAAAAGCGGAAATTACATTACGTGATGGCGGAGATAATGTTAATCATATTCTGGAAAAAGAATTAACAGACCGACTTTCCACAGCAGGAATCGTTGTTCAGGAAGCAAGAATTAGCCATTTGGCTTATGCATCGGAAATTGCCGGAGCGATGTTGCAAAGACAGCAAGCAACAGCGATTGTTGCAGCAAGAGCAAAAATTGTTGAAGGTGCCGTGGGAATGGTTGATATGGCTTTGAAGAAATTATCTGCAGAAAATATTGTAGAGCTAGATGACGAAAGAAAAGCAGCAATGGTAAGTAATCTAATGGTGGTTCTGTGTGGTGAAAAAGCGGCTCAACCAATCTTGAATGCGGGAACACTTTATAATTAATCAAAAAATCGAGTATTGATGAAGAAGAGTTTTGTTTTACGATTGGATGATGATATGTATAAATTGCTGGAGAAATGGGCTTCGGATGAATTTCGAAGTGTGAATGGACAGTTGGAATATATTATTAATCAAAGCCTAATCAATTCAGGGAGGAAAAAAAATAAAACAGATAACAAGTCAACAGATAAAAAATAAGCAGTCCAATTGGATTGCTTTTTTATTGTAAAAACTTCTGAATGTAAATCTCTCTTTTCTCTTCTGAAATTCCCAAAGCTTTATGAATGTAATCGTCCATGGAGCCATATTTTTCATCAATCTCGTCAAAGGCAGATCGAAGATAATTCCGTTCTATCCAACCTGTTTTTTCTAAAACACCAATATCTAATTTAGGATAAATAAAGTGTAAGTTATTAGCAAGGTTCAGTCTTTTTTGAATAATTTTTTGTCTAAGATTATTAGATTGTAAATATTCTTCAAAAATCACAGAATCATCGAATTTAAGAACTTTTAAAATGAGAGCTGTTATCATTCCGGTTCTGTCTTTCCCAGCGGTACAATGATAAAGAATTGGTTGATCTGAATCTAAAATCTCAGTTATTATTTTCTTAATCACTTCAGGATTTTCTGAAACGTAATCTTTGTAGAATTCGGTCATTCTCTTATCTGCATCCCCTTTATTAAATTGTCCTTTTAGAACTTGTTTTTTAGCATCCTTCAACTCTCCATTTTCATCTTCAAAAGCAGGATGATTTTCATAAATGATGTTAGTAGGAAATTGATCTGGTGCTTTATTGATTTCTTCTTTTGTTCTGAGATCAATGACTTTATTAATTTTCAGTTTTTCAAATTCATCAAAAGAGGATTTTTTAAGTTCATGAAGATTTCCGCTTCTATAAATTAGGCTGTCTTTTAATGTTTTTCCTTCGGAATTTTTGATTCCTCCTAGATTTCGAAAGTTATTTACCTTTTTTATTTCAACTTGATTTTTGTTAGAATAAGTGGAGAACTCTGCTTGCGAAGTATAAGTCTTACAAGAAATGAGAGATAAAAAAATCAGAAAAACGAAATGTTTCATTGTTAATAAACGTTTATCAAAATTAAATATTTTTGCTTGACATAAAAAATCCTGCAACCATGCAGGATTTTGAATATAATATTTTAAAACAACGATTATTGTTTGATAATCTTTTGTGTTTCTGATTTACCGTCAGTGAAATCAATTTTAACAAGGTAAACTCCTGACTGTAACTTTGAAAGATTAATTTTGGTAGAGTAGTCTTCTAGTAATATTTTACCATCAACATTATAAACAGAAACTTTATTCACTTTCGCTGTGGAGCTAATATTGATAAAATCTTTTACTGGATTAGGATAGACAGAAGACTTTTTTGTATTGACTTCATCTGTTCCCAATTTGATTTGACTTGTGTAAAGGGGACCATACCAAACACTACTCTTGTCATCGGCACATTTTGATTTTACATAGGTTTCATAAAACCAGTTCAAATTTAGGTCGCTACGAGAATCTTTGGGTTCGTTTTCAATATCGCGATAGGTTTCTTGGCCGGATGCTACGAAGACGTTTCTTCTTCCCCAAAGTGTTTGCCATTGGTTGGACGATCCAGATTCTTTCCATTCAAGGTCAACTTTTGTACTTACTTGGCTTGCTATTTTAAAATCATAAGGAGCAGCACATATTACATCGCCGTTCTTTTGATTCTGAATATACATTGATATAGGAAAGTAACCTTGCTGTGCTGCGAAAACGGCATCTGGAACATCTATTTTGATTGTGTGTGCTCCAGCAGACAGATTTCCAAGATTAACCTCACGGTTTGGGATTACATCACCAGGACACCAGTTGTTCCAGGAGATCCAGCCTCTTAAGGTTTTTGCTGTCGATCCATAAATGCCGTTACCTTGCGTATTGTATTGTCTGTAGTCTTCACAGTTTTTACCGCCTGGCATATATTGACTTACTAATTGATCATCAAGATAAACATTATGAATTCTTTTCACATACTCTTCACCTCCGGAATTAGAACCATGATTGGAAGTTATCAAATGTAAAAAAGCATTTGGAACAGCTTGATCTAATGTAAATGTTACCAATCTTGTTGTTTCTCCCGGAACATCAGTAGCATTGTAATTGTTTAAGTTTTGACGATAAGATAAAGGTAATAAGAAGTTTTGTGTTGGATTAGCAGTTCCACTTGTAACAAATTCTAAATTCCCACGGAAAACATCTGTTCTGTCTGCGCAACCAGCAACTTGAGTGTTCGCTGCTGCGGAATAACCGTCTGCGCGAAACTCAATCCAAAAATCATAAACAGCCGCTAAATTAGAATCGTGTAAAATATTAGAAATATTATCTACCTGATAACTATAAGGAACTTGCTTTATTGTAGCATTTTTATTCATGAAAGGTGTGATAAAACGTCCAACCTCGATACGTTTAATATCAGCCTGGTCAAAAGTATAAGTTGTGCTTCCTTTTGGAACTAAAACTAAGTTAACACCTGCAAGTCTATCATAATTATCACAAGCGGCTGTCAAAACAATATTCATTTTTACGCTGCTTCCAATGGATGCAATTTCTGTATCTGTTAATTTTCTGGAAATTATATCTTGTTCATAAGCATGTAAACGTATTGCACCTGCTGGAATTTGAGAATAGGCTTCTGGTGGCATTGTTTGCCCTTCTCCTAGATAATGATACATACTGTAAAAAGGAACATCGTTGAAAACTGATACATTTTGAGCTTTAAAAAATGGTGCTATCGCAAGTCCTGCAAAAGCAAATAGTAGTTTTTTCTTCATATTAGATTATTATCATAATAAATTTAGATAATCTTTATCAATAATGGCTTTTGGTTGATTATTTTTATGGGTTTAATTTTTGTTTTTATTGATTGTATTGATGTTTTAATAATATCAGTAGCAAGTCTTCAATGTTAAATTTAAACTTGTACTTCTCCTCAGAAAAAGCTATCTTTAAGAAAAATTGAACACTATGATATTTATATGGATTATCGTCTTTTTTGGACTGATTACATTATTCGCTTCTTTCTTTACAGTGAAACAAGAGACAGCTGCGATTGTTGAACGTTTGGGAAAATTCCATTCAGTAAGACATTCGGGTCTTCAACTTAAAATTCCGTTTATCGATCAGATTTCTAGAAGAATGAATCTCAGAATTCAACAATTGGATGTGATGACTGATACAAAAACTTTGGATAACGTTTTTATTAAAATGAAAGTTTCTGTTCAGTATCAAGTTATAAGAACTCAGGTTGGAGATGCTTATTACAGATTGGAAAATCCTGAATCTCAAATCACTTCGTTCGTTTTTGATGTGGTAAGAGCAGAAGTTCCGAAAATGAAATTGGATGATGTTTTTGTAAGAAAAGATGACATTGCTGTTGCGGTAAAAGGTGAGCTTCAGGAAGCGATGAACAGTTATGGTTATGATATAATCAAAGCTTTGGTAACTGATATCGACCCAGATGAACAAGTAAAGCACGCAATGAACAGAATCAACGCTGCGGAACGTGAAAAAACAGCCGCAGAATACGAATCTGAAGCACAAAGAATCAGAATCGTTGCGGTTGCAAAAGCTGAAGCTGAATCCAAAAAACTACAAGGACAAGGGATTGCAGATCAAAGACGAGAAATTGCAAAGGGTCTGGAAGAATCTGTGAAAATGTTGAACAGTGTTCAGATAGAACCGCATGAAGCATCAGCTCTTATTGTTGTGACACAGCATTATGATACGTTGCAATCCATTGGAGCAAACAACCGTTCAAATCTTGTTTTGTTGCCTAATACACCAACTGCAGCAAGTTCTATGTTGAATGATTTGGTTGCGGCAATGGCGGTTTCAAAACAAATTGATAACGTTGACAGTTCAAAACCGAACCGACAAAATCCAAAATTTTTATAAAACTAAAGCCTAATTATTCAGGCTTTTTTTATTCATCGTTAATATTAAATCCAATTGTTCTTACTGGTTCTTCTTTCGCTTTGTAAGCCTGAAGTTCTTGCTTCAAATCTTCTATTCTTCCTGCAAAACGATCATAAGAATTATCTTTAGCTTCAGATAAAAATTCCTGAACATTATTGAGATATTCTCCGGTTAATTTAGATGCGGATTCTTTTAGGCAAGCTTCTAAAATTCCGTGGCTGATTTGGATGTTTTCTGTTTTGTTTTTCAAATAAAGACTTCGGATTCGCTTTTTGAGACTTTGTGTGAAATCGACAAGCATTGTATTGGAAAATACCTTCATTTTTTCAGCGGTTTCTTTCCAGAAAGGGATTTCATCAGCTTTGTTGTTTTTTAATATTTTAAGTAAAGTTGCATTCTCATTGAGATTTTTTTTCATATTGAAAAGCAACATTTCGGCTCGTTCTTGTTTATTTGGAGGAAAAACCGGAATCAAAACATCAAATCTTCCCGGAGCCAAAATCTCAGATTCTATTCCAATTAATTCTTTTGCTGAACCAATCATCAGTATGTTTTCTTTTTCAAACTTTTCGATGTTGTGAAGCGTACTTTCTTTGACGTCTTCATAATCCGGATTGATGGTTTGATTTTCCTGTCTTTGCATCATTATTTCATCAAAATTTTCTAAGAACAGAATCGTCTTTTCTTTTTTGAGCATTTGAGAAAGATATTCTTCAAAGTTGGATTGTTTATCATTAATTAAAATTGATTTTAATTGAGAATTTCGAATTTCAAAAAAATCAAAATCAATCATTTCGGCAATTTTCTTTGCCCAGAAGATTTTCCCACTTCCCGGAGGTCCATAAACCACGATTCCTGCAGCTTTCTGTATTCCCCAATTTTCAGATTGTTCCGGATTGAGAAAAGGTTCCAACATATCAGAAATGTAGAAAAACAAATCTCTATAACCTATGAAATCTCTTTGTTTAAGTTCGGTTTTGTCTCCAAAATAATTATAAACAAACTGATAATTTCCACCAAGTTGATTATCTATACTAAAGGTTGAAATTGATGATTTGTAAATTCCGTTGTCGTAAATATTAGGAAATTGATCTTGAATGATTTCTTCAACTTTTTCTTTGGGTTGATTGATTTTTTCTGAAATATCATCAGTTGTTTTTTCACTATTCAAATCCTCATCATATTTTTTCAAAAATTCCTGCTTTTCTTTAGCAAATTTTTCAAAATTTTGGGTAATATTGAGATTCGGAGAAAGACAATCAGAAATCTCAAGATTAAAATCCTGAATAAATTGTTTGATGCTTTCTTCGGAAATGTCCAGTTTTTTAGAAAATTCTGTGATATTTTGAATCATTATTAAAATGTTTTTATGAATTTAAACAAAAACTGTACAAATCAAAGTAACAATCAAGTAAAGAATCAGACTTGTATATAAATATCTTTTATGGAAAAAATTCTGGAAGTAAAAAACTTAACCAAAAAGTTCAAACACATTGCGGTTAATAATATTTCCTTCGATGTAGAAAAAGGTAATGTTTATGGTCTTCTCGGACCAAATGGAAGCGGTAAATCAACTACTTTCGGAATGTTACTTTCTACAATCAATCCTACTTCCGGTAGCTGGAAGTGGTTTGGAAAAGAAGGAACCGATACGAATACACTCAAAAGAATCGGAGCTATAATCGAGCAACCGAATTTCTATCCTTATTTGAGCGCGGAAAAGAATCTTGAAATCGTTGCTGAAATCAAAGGCGTTTCTAAAAATAGAATTGATGAAGTTCTAGAAGTTGTCAATCTGATTTCAAGGAAAAAAGATGCTTTCCGAACTTATTCTTTGGGGATGAAACAACGTTTGGCAATCGCTTCAGCTTTGCTTGCGAATCCGGAGGTTTTGATTCTGGATGAGCCTACAAACGGACTCGACCCGGAAGGAATTATTCAAATCAGAGACATTATCAATTCAATTGCAAAATCAGGAACTACGATTATTGTGGCGAGCCATCTTTTGGACGAGATAGAGAAAATCTGTTCCCACGTTATCGTTTTGAAACAGGGAAATGCAATTTATTCAGGTTCTGTGGACGCAATGAGTAATACAAAAGGATTCTTTGAACTGAAAGCGGATAATCTTTCTGAGCTTGTTTCTGCTTTAGAATCTTTCGGGATTTTCTCTTCTGTAAAAGAACGAGATAATCTTATTATTGCTCAAATTTCTAATGATATTTCTGCATCAGAACTTAATAAAAAACTATTCGAAAAAGGAATTTCTTTGTCTCATCTTCAGAAGAAAAAAGAGAGCCTTGAAACTCAATTCCTAGAACTTGTAAAACAATCCAACTCATGATAAGATTATTAAAATTAGAATACCTCAAAAATCTAAATTACCGACCTTTTAAGGTTTTTGCCGGATTGTATTTCATCGTTTTGATTGCATTGCTTTTCATTGGTCTGATAGATTTTGATATTTTCGGAAATAAAGTAAACCTGAAAGAGCAGGGAATGTATAATTTTCCCGGAGTTTGGAATTTCACCACTTATATTGTGGGGTTGTTGAAAATTTTCCTTGGTTGTATTATTGTTTTCTCTATATGTCAGGAATTTAGCAATAGAATGTTCAAGCAGAATCTAATTGATGGACTGAGTAGAGAAGAATTTATTTTTTCAAAACTTTTGACAATCTTGGTTTTTACTGGTTTTTCTACGTTGATTGTTTTTGTTCTAGCTTTTATTCTAGGTAAAAGTTATTCTTCGACTCAAGAAAGTGATTTGATTTTTAAAGAAATCTATTTTGTATTCAATTACTTTTTGAAGTTGTTTAGTTTCTTTTCATTCTTGATGTTTCTGTCTATTCTTTTTAGAAAATCGATTTTTGTATTTCTTGGATTCTTTATGTTTTGGTTTGCGGAGAAAATCTTGATTTTTATTGACTCATTTAGTATTCAACATAATGTTACGGAGTTGCAAAGAGCTCAAGCTTTGAATTCAACAACATATTACACAGATTATTTGCCTCTGGAAAGTATGTCGAATCTGATTCCAAATCCATTAGTGAGAACAAATATGGCGCAATTATTAGGAATGCAATTCAAATTCGAATATCCTTGGGGAAGTGTAGTTGCTTGTATTATTTGGTCAACTATTTTTATAGCAGGGAGTTATTGGATTCTAAAGAAAAAAGATTGGTAGGAATTGCTTTTGATTAAGTAGCTCAAGTTATTTATTAGTAATGTTTTAGGTTGATTTAATTAAGGTTTTTTGTAATTTATATAATATCAAAGATTAGTTTATGAATCTAGCCATCAAAATTAATTTTGATGGTTTTTTGATTTTTCTTGTAGATATTTATCTACAAATTCGCCTATTTTAAAGGTTTTTTTAACCCAATTTTAACTTTTAAACTGTTGATTTTAACAATAAAACGGATAATTTTGTATTAATGGATTTTAGATTTATTATTACTGTATTCTGTATGCTTTTCTCTTCGCAAATTTTAATGGCGCAGAAGAGTTATAATGCTTTGGTTTATGAAGGTAATAAAAAATTTGATGCCAAAGAATATGAGGCTTCTTCTAGTAAATATCTGGAAGCCATAGCTGAAAAAAACGGAAACTATACAGCGCATTATAATCTCGGAAATGCTTTGTTCAAAAGCAAAAAGTACGAAGAGGCAACTGCAGAATATGAAAAAGCTACAAAGTTGACGAAAAGTAAATATGAAAAAGCAGCAGCAATTTATAATCAAGGTAATGTGCAGATGCAATCTAATCATCCTGATAAAGCAGCTGAATTGTATAAAAAAGCTTTGAAGCAAGATCCTTATAACGAAGCAATCCGAAAAAATTATGAGATTGCCATGCTGAAAGACAAAGAGAAAAAGGATAAGCAGAAACAAAAACAGAACAAAGGAAAAGGTGGTGATCAAGATCAGAAAAACAAAGATGATTCTGAGAAAGGTAGCCAGAAAAAAGAACAGCAGGACGGTAAAGGTGACAATCAAAAAGGAAATGACCAAGGAAAACCGAATCAGCCTAAGAAAGAGGAAAATAAAATACCGGAAGAAGCAGAAAAAATGATTTTGCGAGATATAGAAAATCGTGAAAAAGAAACTGCGAGAAGAATTTTAAACAAAAAAGCCAATTCGATGCCACAAAGCAACGAAAAAGATTGGTAAATGATAAGAAAAAATTTATACATATTATTCACATTAGCATCGGTATTTTCCCTTGCTCAGGTTAATTTTTATTCTGAGCTTAATACAACAGAAGCTAAAGTAAATACTCCAATTTTGTTTACAGTAGTTTTGGAGATTTTTGGTGAAGACTTAGTTCAGGAAACTCCTGTGAAAATGCCGGATCTCTCTAAATTCAATTCCGATTATGGATCTGAGCAGAACACGTTGATTGACCCTGTGAAAAAGATTAGAATCAATCAAATGGCTTATCAATTTGCATTGGTGCCAAAACAAACTGGAAATATTAAAATTGGTTCTGCTCTGGTAAGAGTTAATGGTAAGATATACAAAACAGAACCTTTCGATATTTTTGTAAAAGAAGCAGAAAAAAAACCTATTGCAGTTGCTAATAATCCTGCGAAAAGTATGTACTTGACCATGCAGGTGGAGGAAAAAGAGGTTTATATGGACGAACCGGCAGTAGTTATTTTAAAAGCTTTTTCAAGAAATATTTCAAATTTCAGAAATCTAGAACCTGCCAAATTTGAACCTGTAAGAAACCTTGCGATTCGTTCAATTGCTAACTTTGATGAGTCAATAGAGGATTCTGAGAATAACTATTCTTCACAGATTATCGGGATGTTTGTAATTGTACCAAAAGTAGCTGGGGTTATGGATGTTCCCCCTGTGGAAGTGGCATTTACGAACCATAAAAATAGTTTGGTTTCCAATAAGGTAAAACTTAATGTTAAAAAATTACCAGCAGGCGCTCCTGACAATTTTAAAGATGCGGTGGGGAAGTACAATGTTAAAATTGAAATGACTGATAAAAGCAAAGAAAATCTTGAAATTAACAAAGCTTTTAATATTTCTGTGAAAGTATCAGGTTGTGGCAATCTTTCACCTTCAATTGTTCCGAAAATTTTACCTTCTCCCGATTACGAAATCTTTGAGCCTAAGATTTTGAACAATTCTGTTCCAACAACCAAAGGCATTGAAGGGGAAGTGGAAGCACAATACATCATTATTCCCAAAAAACGAGGCGATTTGAAAATTGCTACGGAAAGCTTTTCTTACTTTGATCCAAAAGAAGAAAAATATGTTGAAGTAGGTTCCAAGTTTTTGACACTCAAAGCGCTTAATGCTCAAGATATTGCTAATGCAAAAACGACTTTGCAGAAAGTAAATGATTATACTAATAATGTTTTGGAGAAAGTAGACTCTCCTGTTATAAGTACAGAAAAACTGAAAGTAAAAGAACATAAAGATATCCGCTGGTTTGTTATTTTTGGAAACCTTTCCATTGTAGGAATTGGTGCGTTTTTATTTCTTTATTTCAACAAGAAAATCAAAGACAAAAAGAAGCTTCTTCTTGAAAAGAAAACTACTTCTACTCAACCAATTGTGAATATAGAAGAAACTGAAGCTCTTTTGAGAAATAAAAAGAAATTTGAAGCGGATTCTTATTTCAATTATCTGAATAAAAAAATAAACGAAAGTCAACCTTCCGAATTTTTCAAGGCTTTTGAAGAGTTGAAAACTGATGCCGATGAGTATTGTTTAGCTCATTATTCTTCTACTTTTTCCGATTATCTAAGAAATAATTTTGGATTGAGTGAACTTGAGAAGTATAATCAATTAATAGCAAAGATCAATATCGAAAAGTACTCTCCATATTCTTCCAAAGAAAAACAAACTGAAATATTGAACGAAATAGAAGATGTTTATAAAATACTTTAATAAATTGTCAAAAATATTTTATATTTTTGCGAAATCTTTAAAATCGAGTTTATGGAATTCTTAGAAGAGTTTTCAATCAAAGAAACAATGACGGCTTTTATGGTTTTGTTTGCTGTAATCGACATTTTGGGTTCGGTTCCCATAATTGTTTCCCTTCGTCAAAAATTCGGAAAAATCGAATCCGAGAAAGCTGCAATTGTAGCTGGGCTATTGATGATTGCTTTTCTTTTTATTGGAGACAAAATCCTAAAATTTATTGGAGTAGATGTTAATTCTTTTGCGATTGCAGGTGCTTTCGTGATTTTTATTATTGCGATAGAAATGATTTTGGGTATAGAGATTCATAAGACCAATCAACCACAAGCAGCTTCTATTGTTCCGATTGCGTTTCCTCTAATTGCAGGAGCAGGAACTTTGACAACTACATTATCATTAAGAGCAGAATATCACGATATTAATATCATTTGCGGAATCATCCTCAACACAATGTTTGTATATCTTGTTTTGAAGATTGCACCTTGGATAGAAAGAAAAATGGGAGAAGGTTCTTTACAGGTTTTGCAAAAAGTTTTCGGAATTATTCTTTTAGCTATCTCTATTAAATTATTTACCGCTAACTTTGCACAACTGTTTCAAAATTATATTCACTTTTAAATATTAAACGAAAAATGAAGACGTTTTATAAAGTATTTTTGGTTCTATTCATCATCTTTATTGGAATCAATTTCTACGCTATCGATTGGCGTTCAGGATTTCTTGATGATGAAAATACCAAATTCATATTCTCCATTTCGTCAGCGATTTTAGGAATTATTGTCGTTTACATTCTCCATACTTGGAGCAAATTGGCAGAGAGAAAATAACAAAAAACGCTTCAGATTTCTGAAGCGTTTTTTGTTGTTTTATAAGCGGGTTTTGATATTACAAAACTTCTTTGATATGTTTATAATTACTACTAATCGTATCAGCTACTTCTTTGAAATTGCCATCTAGCATCATCCTTGTCATCGCGACACCCATTCCTTTCATCTGCTCCCAGCCAACTTTTGGAGGCATTGCCAAAGCATTAGGATCCGTGAAAACATTAACCAAAACAGGACCATCAATATTTAAAGCATCTTGTATTGCTGTTTCCACTTTTTCAGGATCTGTAACATTGATTCCTTTGATACCAAAAGCTTGAGCTAATAACCCGAAATCAGGATTTACCATATCGGTTTCATTATCAGGAATTCCGTTCACTTCCATTTCCAATTTTACCATACCCAATGAGCGGTTGTTGAAAACTATAATTTTGATGGGAAGATTGTATTGTTTGATTGTTGCAATATCTCCTAATAGCATAGAAAGTCCGCCATCGCCACAGAGTGCAATTACTTGTTTGTCCGGATTGGATAATTGTGCTCCAATTGCCATTGGCATTGCATTCGCCATAGTACCGTGACTGAAAGATCCTAAAAGTTTTCTCTCACCAGTTGCTTCAAGATATCTTGCTCCCCAAACACAGCACATCCCTGTATCTACTGTAAAAATGGTATCTTTATTAGCTTTTAGATTGATTGTTTCTGCAACAAATTCTGGAGAGATATGGTTTTCTTTACCTTTGTCTTCAACGTAAGATCGAAGGTTATTTTTTACTTTTTGATAAAATTCTAATTGCTTATCAAGGAAATCACGGTTATCATTGATTTTAATTAATGGCAAAAGATTGATTAATGAATCTTTGATTTTTCCTGCAAATCCTCTTGTCAATTGGGCTCGTCTTCCCAAGCGTTCTGGCTTGTCATCAATCTGAATAATGACTTTGTTAACAGGCATAAATTTCACATAAGGGAAATCTGTTCCAAGGAGTAGAATTACATCAGCTTCATGCATTGCTTTGAAAGCAGATGGTAAACCTAAAAGACCTGTCATTCCTACTTCATAAGGATTATTGTACTGAATACCCATTTTTCCACGGAAAGAATATCCCACCGGCGCTTTCAGCTTTTCTGCAATAGCAATAACTTCTGTATGAGCTTCAGAAGCTCCAATTCCACAATAAATGGCTACTTTTTTTCCTGAATTAAGATGATCTGCAATCCAATTGGTTTCTTCTTCAGAAGGAATGATTCTTGGATTTGTTTTGAATACTAGATCGGAACTTATATTTTTTTCTGATTTAGCTTCGAAGAGATCACCAGGAACGCCCAAAACAGAAACACCTTTTTGAGAAATAGCGTGTTGTAGAGCAGCTTGTAACATTCTTGGAGCTTGCTCTGGTGTATTAGCTACTTGATTATAAACAGAACAATCGTCAAATAATTTGATGGTATTAGTTTCTTGAAAATAAGATGTTCCAAATTCCGAACTTTCACATGTAGACGCTATTGCTAGAACTGGAACATTTCCTCTGTTAGCTTCATACAAACCGTTGATAAGATGTACGTGACCTGGTCCGGAGCTTCCGGCACAAACAGCTAATCCTTCTAATTCAGCTTCCGCCGCCGCTGCAAATGCTCCTACTTCTTCGTGTCTTACGTGAATCCATTTGATAGAACCTTCACGTTTTATAGCATCATTTAAAAAATTAAGGCTGTCTCCAGTGACAGCGTATATACGTTTAACTCCTGTTTTTACAAGGATTTCAACAAATTGATCTGCAATATTTTTTGCCATAGTTTTATGATTGTGATTATATCAAAATTTACAAAAAATATTCCAAGTAACTATTTGAAACTAATAATTAAATGTTAATTTAAATCAATGGAAATGTTTCGGAAAAGCTTCTCGTGGAGATTGTTTCAGAATGTTGAGTTTGAACCAAGATTTCAAAAATCCATAACCGTAAGAAAACATTTGGATATAAGTTGAAATTACAGCCATTGAAGCAATACTAATGTTATTTGTTAAAATTAAAGCGTGAATCAAGACCAAAAATGTATAAAGTCCGTACAAAGCCATTATCAATCCGTTTCCCCAAACGAAATAATGAATAATCCCAACAAAATATCCCAGCAAAAATAAGCTTGGAAACCAAAAAGTTGGTTTTACATATTTCGGATGTCTTTGATTAAGAATCGGTCGCGCACAACCAAATTGATAAACCTGTTTTGAGAATTTACCAAAATCTGTTCTACGTTTGTGATAAACGTCGATATTGTCATAGAAACTTGTCGTAAATCCATTTTCCCAAAGCGTCATCGACAAATCTGGGTCTTCACCAATTCTCATTTCAGAGAAACCGCCGACTTTCAAAAAAGTTTGTTTATTGACTCCCATATTGAAACTTCTAGGTTGAAATTTCGTCACAGCATTTTTATTGCCACGGATTCCGCCAGTTGTAAAAACCGAAGTCATAGAGTAGGAGATTGCTTTCTGCATCAGATTAAAACCTTTGTGTGCTTTATCTGCGCCTCCAAAAGCATCTGCAGGATTTTCTGTCAGATTTTTTTTGATATTTTCAATGTAATCTGTTTCTACAATTACGTCCGAATCTACAAAAACCAACCAATCATTTTTTGCTCGTTTTGCTCCATAATTTCGGCTCAATCCAGGACCAGAATTATCTTTTCTAAAAAAATGAATATCCAACAGGTTTTCAAAAGTTTCCACAGTCGGAAGCAGATTAATTTTAGAACCGTCATCCACAATAATGACTTCAAAATCTTTATCAGTCTGATGAGATAATGAATTAAGAAGTTCAAACAGTTCGTCCTTTCTGTTGAAAATGGCTATGATTATGGAGATTGTTGGATTCAATTTGGTAATTTGAAAATGATTTTCAAAAGTATTGAAAAAGGATTGATTCTGAAAAGAAGACAAGAAGTTTTAACAATAAAGACCGGATTAATCTATTATTTTGTAAATTCGTTTTAGAAAATTATTGATTATGGATGCTATCAGACAGTTTGTAGATGTGAAAGATAATTCTTTCCAAATCACCCTTCCAGAAGATTTTAAGGCAAAAAGGGTAGAAGTAATTATTCTTCCTTCTGATGATCAATTTCAAATCTCAAAAGAAACTCAAAATCTTCTCAACGAGAGAAAAGCTGACTATTTAAAAAATCCTGAAAACGCAACCGATTTTGATCAATTCATCGATGATCTGGAAAACGATTTATGAAAAAATATAAAATCGTAATAACCTATCTTGCTAAAGTTGATGTCAAAAAAGCAAGAGATTATTATAAAAATATCAGTGCCAATCTTGCAAAACAATTTTTAGAAAGAATCAAGGAAGCAAAAATATTTATCACAGAAAATCCTAATGCGAATGATATAATTTATCAAGACATTAGGATGCATCTTTTGAAACAATTTCCCTATCATCTACATTATTTTCTAGATGAAGAACGAAACCAAATTGTTGTAATTGCAATAGAATTTGCTAAACGAGAAAATCTGGATTTTTCTGAAAGGAAGTAGTTTTTATTTCAAATTTTTGAAATGTTTTCTTGCTTCTTTATCATTATTCTTTTTTCCATTTCTATTAGAAAATAGATTAAAAAACTCAGAAATTAATTCTATTATATCTCCAATCATTCCTTGATTTTATGGACTTTCTTCGTCCCATCATACATCTCGTACTGCAAAAATCTCGTCTCCAATTTTCCATTGAACAATTTGATTTTTCGAGAAGGTCTCAATCCAATTTTCTTAGGTGCATCTAGGTCGGCAGAAATCAACCAAGCCAAAGTATTTGGATAATGTTGTTTGAAAGTATCTCCGATTTTTTTATAAAAATCATCATCATTGATAGAAATTCTCTCATCATAAGGCGGGTTGAAAACCATTAGTAATGGAAACATATCTTTCTCAGAATCAAAGAAATTTTTATGTCTAAGAGTAATAATATCTTCCATTTCAGCAGATTCAACATTGTTGTGCGCAACGTTCAAAGCTTCAGAATCGATGTCGTAACCAACTATTTTTCCAGTGAATTCCTTCACGCGGTTCAATCGAACTTCTTTAATGGTTTTGAATAATTCTGAATCATAATTTTTCCAATTCTGAAACGCAAAATATCTTCGGAAAGTCTGAGCCGGCAAATCCATTGCAAGCATCGCTGCTTCTATAAGCAAAGTTCCAGAACCACACATAGGGTCTAGGAAATTGCCTTTTCCGTCCCAGCCTGCCAATTGTAGCATTCCGCTTGCAAGAACTTCGTTGATTGGCGCAACTGTTTGTTCCTTTCTATAGCCACGTTTAAAAAGCGGATCGCCAGAGCTGTCAAGAGAGATTGAAACCAGTTCTCTATCAATATGAAGATGGAATTTGATGTCCGGATTATCCTTATTTACGCTTGGTCTTACTTTATATTTTTCCTGAAAATAATCCACAATGGCGTCTTTCATTTTCAAAGTCATAAACTGAGAATGATTGAACCTTTCTGAGTTTACGGTCGCATCAATAGAAAAAGTCTGATGTTTTTCCAAAAACTGGTCCCATTCAAATTTGAATAACTTATCGTAATATTTAGTTTCGTTGTAAGCCTTGAATTCCATTATCGGAACCAAGATTTTAACGGCTGTTCTGCAAGAGTAGTTCAGTTTGTAAAGAAAACCAAGGTCGCCTTCGCAAGTTACCGCACGGTTTTTAGCTTCCACTTTTTTACCTCCTAATTTCTTAACTTCCTCAGCCAAAACCTGTTCTAGTCCAAAGAAAGTTTTGATTTGTATTTGCAGATTATCTGTATTCATAGCGCAAAGATAATAGATTATTAGATGATAGATAAAAGACAAATGAAAATCCTTTAAAATCTATTGTCTATAATCTATACGTCTCGCATCTTTTTTCTTAATTTTGTAGGATGCAATGGTTCGAAGAATGGTTTGATACACCATATTATCATATTCTCTATAAAAATCACGATTACAAAGAAGCAGAAGATTTTTTGAATCTTTTGACTGATTTTCTGAAACTAGAAAGAAACTCCAAAATAATTGATTTGGCTTGCGGAAAAGGCAGACACTCGATATATCTTAATAAATTGGGTTATGATGTTCTTGGTCTGGATTTGTCGGAAAAAAGTATCAATTATGATAAACAATTCGAATCTGAATCGTTGAAGTTCCGAGTTCACGATATGAGAAATAAAATTGAGAATGAGCCTGTTGATGCGGTTTTCAATTTGTTTACAAGTTTCGGATATTTTGAAACGGAAGAAGAAGATAAAAGTGTTTTCCGTTCTGTTTCTGATGTTTTGAAGAATGATGGTTATTTTGTTCTCGATTTCTTGAATGCAGAATATGTCAGAAAAATGATTACGCCACAGATGTCTATCGAAAGAGAAAATATCGTTTTCAATATCAAAAAACATATTGAAGGCGAATATATTATGAAGAAAATCGATTTTGAAGCGGATGATAAAAAACATCATTTTTTTGAGCGTGTAAAACTGACTTCTCCGGAGAAAATTCTGAACTTTGCAGAAGAATTCGGTTTTGAACTCATCAAACGTTGGGGCGATTATCAACTGAATGATTTTGATGAAAAGAATTCGCAAAGATGTATTAATTTGTTTAGAAAGAAATAAGAATCAAGTTTTAAAATGATTATACTTCTACTGATATTAAGTGTTCTGATTGGTGTTTTTCTTGGAAAATATTTCGGGAGCAAACAACAATTCGCCAAAAATCTTCTTATTCTAAGTGCAGGTTTTCTGATAACGATTTGCTTGAACGAGGTTTTTCCGGAAGTCTATCATTCCGAAGACCATAATATTGGGATTTTTGTGATTCTCGGTGTTTTGATTCAGATGTTGTTGGAAAGTTTGACAAAAGGTTTTGAACACGGACATCTTCATCATCATTCCGACGAACATTCTATCATTCCTGTCGCATTGATTATTGGACTTTTTGTTCACGCTTTTATAGAAGGAATTCCTTTGTCGCACGAGAAAGAGAACTTGTCGCCTTATCTTTTGGGAATCTTGTTTCATAACATTCCTATTTCCTTTGTTTTGGGAAGTTTCTTGGCTCACAGCAAAAATTTCTCTACTAAATTTTGGTTGATTGTTATGGTTTTTGCATTAGCATCGCCTTTGGGAATGTTACTTGGAAAATACTTTGATGAGAATTTGAAAGTTTATTTCTTGGCTGTCGTTGGTGGAATTTTTCTCCATATTTCATCCGTTATTATTTTCGAAAGTAATAAGAATCACAAGATGGATTATCAAAAAATCATTCTTGTTATTTGTGGAATCGCATTAGCTCTAGGTGGACATCTTTTTCATCATCATTAATTAAAAAATATTTTCTACTTCAGTAGGAAAATCATAATTTTACTCAAATCGATTTTATGGGATTTTTAGATCAATTTTTTGGTAAAAAAGAAGAGCAGGACCAGACAAAAAGTCTTTGGAAAAAGATTGAATCCGAAAAGGATTTAGATTCTGCTGTTGAGAAATCTTCAAAACAAAAAGTCTTGATTTTCAAACATTCAACACGTTGCTTTATAAGCAAAACTGTACTGAAGAATTTTGAGAAACAAATGCAGGCTTCGGATAAAGATTACGCTTATTATTTCTTAGATTTGTTAGCCAATCGACCAATATCTAATGAAATAGAGTCTCGGTTTGATGTTGTTCATCAGAGTCCACAATTAATCGTTTTGGAAAATGGGAAAGCTGTTAAAAATGCTTCTCATCAGAATATCGACTTGGAAACGGTATAATTAAAGTGAAGAAATTAGACATTTAATTTCTGTTATATAACATTTAAAAGCATTTATGATTCAGCAGAATTTTCGCAATCACTTATCTCAGATATTAGGCGTTCCTATTAATAATTTGGATTTTTGCACCTCTTTTTATGAAGTGAAAGAAGTTAAAAAAAATGAATTTATACTCAGAGAAGGAGAAGTTTCTGATGCTACTTTTTTTGTTGAAAAAGGATTACTGAGAATGTATTCAATCGATAAAGCAGGGAAAGAACACGTGATTCAGTTTGCGCCGGAAGGTTGGATTATTTCTGATACAACAAGCCAATTACTAAACGAGAAATCTAGATTTTACATAGAAGCTATTGAAGAAAGTACAATTGTTATTACCCGAGATGGTTTTTTTGAACATCTTTCCAAAGAATATCCGGAAGTTGCCGAGAAAAATCAAAGATTGATGTTCAATCATATCAAGAATCTTCAAAATCGTGTGAATGCGCTGATTAGTACAACTGCAGAAGAACGTTACCTTGATTTTCTGAAAAAATATCCAAATCTAATGCTCAGAGCGCCACAATGGATGGTTGCATCTTATCTTGGAATTACACCAGAAAGTTTGAGCCGAGTAAGAAAAGAATTGGCGAAGAAGAAATTTGAAATTTAATATTTTGAATAGATTTTTAGTATTAATTCTCTTTTCAATTTTCAGTTTCGGACAAAGTCAATTAAAAGAAAACCTCAGTCATAAAACATTTTCTGCAAAAGTTATCGGAATAATGGACGGCGATACGATGGAAATTCTTTATAAGAAAACGCCCGTCAAAATCCGTCTAGCTCATATCGATTCTCCCGAGAAAAAAGGAACTCAGCCTTTTGGTAACAATGCCAAACAGGCTTTGTCAAATCTTTGTTTTGGAAAAACAGTTACGGTAAAAGCAGAAAAATACGACCGTTACAAAAGACTGATTGCAGTTATCATCAATGATAAAGGTCAAAATGTGAATCAACAAATGCTAAAACAAGGAATGGCTTGGCATTATAAAAAATATTCCAAAGATGCCGATTATGCAATGCTGGAAACCGAAGCTCGAAAAAATAGAGTAGGACTTTGGCAAGATAAAAACCCGATTGCACCTTGGCTTTGGCGAGAAAAAAAGAAAAAATGAATCACGAAATTTTAGAAGCAAACATCTCCGATATTCCAGATTTGTGTCAAATGATGAAGGACTTCTATGCGATTGACCTTTATCCGTTTGATGAAAAAATCACGACTGATAATTTTGTAAAATTTATTAATAATGACCATTATGGACAATGTTTCAAAATTGTTTTTGAAGGTCAAATTGCAGGTTATATTATTCTAGCTAAATATTTTAGTTTTGAATTTGGTGGAGAGATTTTATTTTTAGACGAATTGTTTATAAAGCCAGAATTCCAGGGAAAATCTCTTGGTAAGAAAGCTTTGGAATTTGTTAAAGATTATTCGGTGAAGAATAACTTTAAAATTGTTCTTTTAGAAATCGAAAACCACAATGAAAAAGCTAAAAAACTCTATGAAAATTATGGTTTCCAAAATCATAAAAGGAGTTTGATGATTCTTAAGAATTAATAAAATCTAATCTTAAATAAAAAATCCTGTAAATTTTCTTTACAGGATTTTTTATTATTTAAAATTGAAATTTTAGAATTTCCAGCCAACTGTTACAAAGAAATTACTTCTTGTATTTTTAACTTTAGAAACAGCATAAGCTTCGCTATTTACATCATAGCCACCGTTGAAATAACCGGTATCACTGTTAACATTTCCTTGTAAAAATGGATTGCTATATTCGGAAGTGATGTTTTGATAAGAAGCATCAATATAAAATGCTTTGAAATCATAACCTAAACCGGCGCCAATTGTATTTCGTTTTCCAACAATTAGGTTTGAAAAAGATTGCTCAGAAGTAGAACCGTCATTGTTGTAACCTAACAATGATAAGTTGTCAAAACTATTACCTTGATATGCATAACCACCTCTTAATCTAAAAGCAGCAATTCTATATTCTGCACCAACTCTTACTTCTGAAGAATTTTTGTACGAATCGCTGAAGAAATTATTCAATTCTCTTTCTGCATCGCCATATTCTTTATATTTTGGCTTTGTAATTCCTTGAATAAAATCAACATTCAAAGCAAAGTTTTTACTTGGAACAAAAGCAGCACTTAAAGTTGCTTTCATAGGTGTAACCAACGTTCTATCTTCTCTGAATAAATCAACTTGATTGTAATTGAAGTAATATTGATTATAAACTCTCTCGATATTCCACCATGTTGGAGACTCGATTGCTGCACCTACACGAAACTGATTACTCAATTTTGCGATAACACCTATATTGGCTGAGAATCCGTCAGAATGTTCATCGTAAGGCGTATATTGCTTGTCATAAAAAAGAGAAGTTTTGTCATCATCAGAATAGAAACCTGCTCTGTCAGACTGTGAGAAAAAGGAATTATGTAGGTTAACTCCGGCACCTAAATAAAGTCTATTATCGTAATTAGCCCCCACAGAAAAGTTCATCTTTGACTGGTTACCAGTTCTGTCGTAGATATGACCAAGATAAGTATAATTAATCACAGTGTCTGGATAAGAAAAATCATCCACAATCTTGATGTTTCCATTGGCATCAGATCTTACAGTATTATCTAATGAGCGATTAGAATAATTAACACCAACATTAACGAACTTCCATTTAGAATTATCGCCTACATTAAAGCTTACAACGCCTCCTGCATTATTGATATCAGTACCATTATTTTTATTAGTCAATGATTTCCCTACAAATGTGGACGTATTCTTATTATTATTGATTCCTAATGTTAAATTAACATCATTTGTAATGAAAACTCCTATTCCTGCTGGGTTCACATTAACAGAAGAGATATCCCCTCCTAATGCCCCAATAGATCCAGCCATTGCATTATATTTAGCAGTACCATTAATAGGATTTCCCGAGTATATATCAGTCGTATTAGTAATTACTGAAACATCTGGTGTGTTTTGTCCTTTTAAATAAAGAAAAGACACAGGAATACTGATCAGTAATAAAGTTTTTTTAAGCATTTTTTTATGAAATGTTTTTATTAAATAATGAATGAAAGTGGTGGATTATCTTCTTCCTCCGCCACCGGATCTCATACCGCCACCGCCGCCAGATGAACCTCCAGATCTCATTCCTCCTCCAGAATTGAATCCTCCAAAGTTTCCACCAGATCTTGAAGGTGTAGAGTAGCTCTCATTTCGGAAGCCTCCATTGTTTTGTTGTGTTCTTACTCCGCTATTGTTAGGATAGCTTTGAGTTCTAACATTTCCGTTGCTTGGGTAAGTGTTTCTTATGCCACCATTATTAGGGAATTGTCTTACTCCACCATTCTGTCTTATGCCTCCGTTATTGATATTTCTAATATTGTTATTAGAATTTCTGATGCCACTATTTATAGTTCCAACATCATTTCTGATATTTCTACTTGGACGGAAACCGCTATTATTAATTCCATTGAAACGATCACTATTTCTATTGCTAACTCTATTTTGAGAAATCATACCATTGAGTCTTCCACCATTTGCACCAGATCTGTTATAGTAAATTGGTTGGTGATATCCTCCATAAAATCCACTGCCATAGTAACCTCCCCAGCCACCATAGCCATATCCCCAGAATGGATTATAGAATCCGCTACCCCAGCCCCAAGGTGAGTAGAAAGAATTGCCCCATCCGAAGCCCATTCCCCAACCCCAAGAGTTGAATCCGCTGTTCCATCCCCAACCATAGTAAGGATAGCCCCAGCCGCCATAACCAAATCCCATTCCCCAGCCACCATAGCCCCAGTTATTAAAGCTAGTATAGTTAGTTTCTGTACCTGTAAAATTGCCCCAATCGGAGTCACTTGTTAAAGAATAACGATTATTTTGATCTTGGATGTTTTGTTGATTGTTGTCATAGATACTTGGGTAAGTATCTTGATAGTTATAGTAATCATCAACCTGATTACCATAATTTCCAGAATATGTACCCGCAGGAAGAGAATCTTTGTTTGGGTCATAATACACACCATCTGTTTCTGAATAACCTCCTGTGTAGATTACACAAGAAGTCAATAGAAAGCTGCTGGAAATCAATATCAAACCTTTTGATTTGATGAAATTGAATAAGCTTACCCGTAGTGCATTATAAAAAAGGTTACTCATAATACGGAAATTTCGTATATTGTATTGACTATCAATCTAATACGTTATGAATAACCTAGATGCAATTTACGATTTTATTTTAAAGGAATTAAGAAAATTAACCATCAAAGAAAATTTTTATTTCAAACCAATTAAACCAAAATTATCT
>NZ_QNUG01000034.1 GCF_003385395.1 Epilithonimonas hispanica
TATGTTTCAGCAGTTCCAGATAATGATCCAATGTTCTTAAAGTTTACTGCAAAAATCGAAAACTTATTTCAATTTGCACACAACTTTTGAGATTGATCCAAAGTGACCTATTCAGTGACCTGTTGAAATAGGTTAAAAAGGTCACTGGAAATTCAGACAAACCCTTTTCAGCAGCTGGTTCAGCAACTGAACATCTTGTGTTAAGTTTTTACTAAGGTTAATTTTAAATCTCAAAAGCTAAACGATATGAACAAGACATTCAATTTACTTTTCTATGTGAAGAAATCGAAAATCAATTCTGTAGGAGAGTCTCCTATTTATTTGCGGATTACCATCGACGGCAAAATAACCGAAATAAGCACAAAGCGTACAGTAAAGCCTACGAAATGGAATTCTGCAATGCAGAAGGTTAGTGGCTCTTCGGAAGAATGCAGATCCCTTAATTATTATTTGAAAACATTTGAGCAAAAAGTTTACGATACCTATCACGAATTAATCAGAGATAACGAAACAGTAACTTCTGAGGCTCTTAAGAATAAGTTAGTAGGTAGAGGTAGAATAACCCGAACACTCATTCCCGTTTTTCAGGATCATAATGATCGAATGGAGAAACTTATAGACAAAGAATTTGCCCAAGGAACATTAACCCGTTATAAGACCTGTCTGAAACATACCAAAGATTTTTTGAAATGGAAATACAGTATTACCGACATTGAAATAAAAAAGATCGATTATGCTTTTCTAAACGATTTTGAATTTTTTTTAAGGACTGAAAAATCCTGTAATAATAATTCTGCAGTAAAATATATCAAGAATTTTGGTAAGATTATTCGTATCTGTCTTGCAAATGGATGGCTGGAAAGAGATCCTTTTATGAACTATCATTCTAAGTTTAATGAAGTGACAAGAATGTTCCTTAATGAAAAGGAGATAGAAGTACTTTTTGCCAAAGATTTTAACAATGAAAGATTGTCTTTGGTAAGAGATATTTTTCTGTTCAGCTGTTTCACCGGACTAGCGTACATTGATACTCAAAAACTAACATATCAAAATATCAATTTGGGACTTGATGGCTCTCAATGGATTTATACAAAACGTCAGAAAACTAAAACTACTTCTAATATTCCCTTGCTTTCTCAAACAGAGAAAATTATTGAAAAATACAAAAATCATCCAGTATGTCTTAATAATGGAAAGTTGCTGCCCATTCTTAGTAATCAAAAAATGAATGCATATCTTAAAGAGATTGCTGACTTGTGCGGAATTAACAAAGAATTGACCTATCATATTGCACGACATACCTTTGCAACTACAATCACTTTGTCTAATGGGGTTTCCATTGAAAGTGTTAGTAAAATGCTAGGTCACAAGAGCATTAAGACAACACAGCATTATGCGAAAATACTTGATAAAAAAGTCAGTAAGGATATGATGGAATTGAAACAAAAATTTACTAACAAGGAAACTGTTGTAATTTTTTAGGTAGCTCGGTTTTGCTGAAGGATTTTTGATAATTGTAATAATAAAGATTATCTACTGAACTTTGGGAACAAACTTAATTTCAAGGAAATCGGACTGCGTTTTCCCATCATCTATACGAAGCACTCTTTCGATTTTTATTGATTTATAATAGCTAATTAATTGAAATCTGTGAGTATCATTTATATGTTATTTAATAGATAATGTATTAAAAAAATGCTCAGCAAAAATAAAACAATGGTGACTATGAGCAAGAAAATGTTGTTCTCGTAAAATGTATTATTATTAATACGTTTTTTGTTATTGTAGTAGTTAATATATGAAAATAATAAAACTATAGCTCCAACAATTACAATTATAATCCCTACAAGACTGGAATGTCCATTTTGAAAGTGAACTATGTTTTTAGCTTCTGCAACTAAAGATATCTGCTTAAGAAATAAGGAAAATTTAACTAATACGAATCCGAAACCCATCAATGCTATCGATGTTCGCATCCACGCAAGAAATGTTCTTTCATTTGCCAAATGTTCACTGGTATGATTAGGTTTATCTTTATTCATATCTTATTAAAATTTATCTTGCCCACAATAGCTAACAATACCAAATTTACAAATTAAGTTTGAAATAGATTTTTTATCGATTAGCAATTTGCAACAAGATAAAATGTTCTAGGTTACATATTGACGGTTTACATTCAGAAGAATTACATTATATTAGATGAAATATTTTTGCAATGGAACATACTGCATTTTCTTCCGATGTCATTTCTTCACAGGAATTACTTGATAAGCTTTACCAAAATGGTAATCTAAAAACCTACCGGGAAGGTGAAATCATTCTAGATGAAAATGCTTCGATCCGATCTATACCACTTGTAATGAAGGGATTGTTGAAAGTAATACGAACGGAAGAAGATGGAAGAGAAATATTATTATACTATATTAAAGCAGGTGAAAGCTGCATTATGTCTTTTCTTGGTGGAATGCATAATGAAAAGAGTATTGTAAAGGCAGAAGTTGAAGAAGATTCCGAAATACTTTTCTTACCTGTAGAAAAGGTGTCGCTCTTTATCAAAGAATATCCGGAATGGCTGGACTATATTTTCAGACTATATCACAAACGCTTTGAAGAATTACTGGATATTATTAATGCTATAGCTTTTAAAAAGGTAGATGAGCGACTACTAAATCTTCTTACTAAAAAAGCAGAAATAGCAAATTCAAATACTATAGTCGTTACTCACGAGCAGCTTGCGAATGAACTTGGAACAGTAAGAGTTGTTGTTTCCCGACTTCTAAAGCAATTGGAAGATTCTGGAAAAGTGAAATTGGGAAGAAACAAAATTATTTTTTCAGATCTGAACTAAAATTTTCTTATGTAACAAAAGTAGCGGTGCAGTAAAATAGAAATATCCATTTTTGTCATATAAAATTAAAGAGATGGAAATTTTCGGATACATTGCCGCAATATTTATTGGTATTTCCTTAGGGCTGATAGGAGGAGGGGGAAGTATTCTTACTGTGCCTGTCTTAGTATATCTCTTTGGTATAGATGCCTTCGTAGCCACAGAATATTCACTTTTCATAGTTGGAATCAGCAGTGTGGTAGGTTCATTTTCCTACTTTAAGAAAGGGCTGGTTAATATAAAAACAGCTTTGGTTTTTGGTGTCCCGTCAATAATATCTATTTTTTTGACCAGAAATTTTATTTTGCCACTGATTCCTGATGAAGTTCTTACAATCAGTACTTTAGTGGTTACCAAAGATATCTTATTACTTCTGATTTTTGCATTATTAATGATTCTCGCATCGTACAAAATGATTCAAAGTAGAGTAGCGCCGCAGATAGAATCGATTCATTTTAATAAAAATAACAATCTTTTGGCAGCAGGGCAAGGGTCGGTTGTCGGGGTGCTTACTGGTTTGGTCGGTGCGGGTGGTGGCTTTATGATTATTCCTGCACTCGTCAATTTGCTCAAGACACCAATGAAGGTAGCCATCGGTACCTCGCTTGTCATCATTTCCCTGAATTCCCTTATCGGATTTTTCACTTCAATGCACAACGTCCCGATCAACTGGAAACTACTTGCAACGGTCTCATCCATTTCCATAGTGGGGATTATTATAGGAGCACAATTGTCAAAAAAAATAGACGGTAGAAAACTCAAACCTGCTTTCGGCTGGTTCATCTTAATAATGGGAATTTACATTATTGTAAGAGAGCTTTTAATGTAGCTTTTGAGCATCTTTTGCAGCGTGAGTTTGTCGGAAAATTATTGCATCCAGGTTCGCTGATTCTCAATAAAAGAATTCAGTTATTTTTATTCGAAAAATCTATTTTGTATTTTAGAAAAGAGAAATAAACTGCTCTGTAACAAAAGTAACCGTATATGTAATCTTAAACATATATTTTTGAAATAAATTAATTAAAATGATAGAAGTTATAAAACAACCCTGGCCGTGGTATATTGCGGGTCCGTTAATAGGGCTTACAGTTCCGGCTTTGCTGATACTGGGTAACAAATCTTTTGGAATCAGTTCATCTTTAAGGCATATTTGCGCAGCGTGTATTCCAGCCAACATTATTTTTTTCAAATACGACTGGAAAAAAGAACTCTGGAATTTGTTTTTCGTTTTTGGGATTTTGCTCGGTGGAGTTGTCGCATCTCAATTCCTTATGAATCCTGGAGAATTATCGATTAATCCGAATCTGAAAGCCGAACTTGCAACCTACGGAATTACCGATTACAGCAATCTCGTTCCTGCTCAATTGATGAATTTTGCGAGTCTTTTAACGATAAAAGGTTTCATTACTATGGTTGTCGGTGGATTTTTGGTAGGTTTCGGAACACGCTATGCGGGTGGTTGCACCAGTGGACATGCTATTATGGGATTGTCAAATTTACAGTTGCCATCACTCATTGCAACCATTTGTTTTATGGCAGGAGGTTTTTTAATGGCGAATGTGATTTTGCCGATTATTCTTTCACTTTAATTTGAAATAAGATGACAAAAGAAAAAGATTTAAGTCCACAGGACAGCGTTGGCGCAACACAAAGCTATTTGACTCAAAAATGGTATTACAATCTGAAGTACCTTTTTGTGGGAGTAGCATTCGGAATTGTTTTTGTAAAAGCAGAGATCATCAGCTGGTTCAGGATTCAGGAGATGTTCCGTTTGCAGTCGTTTTTTATGTACGGCGTAATCGGTAGTGCAGTTCTTACAGGAATGATTTCAGTGTTTATTATTAAGAAATTCAACATCGAAACAATTTATGGGGAAAAGATTTCAATTGCACCGAAGAAATTTAACAAAGGGCAGATCTATGGCGGATTGATTTTCGGTTTTGGCTGGGCGATTACAGGGGCTTGCCCGGGACCTCTTTTCGCACAGATTGGAACAGGTGCATTGGCTGTTGGAGTTACTTTGCTGAGTGCCATTTTTGGAACTTGGGTCTATGGATATTTGAGGGATAAATTGCCCCACTAATATATTTTCAGTAAAAATCTAATCGTAAGAGACTGATTCAATTTTGAATCAGTCTCTTTTTTACAATATTATTTGATGACTGTTGTTAATATTGAGGTATTTTGAGTTTATTTTTAAATTATTTTATATTTTATGCTTAGTTTTTAGCTTATGTAACAAATGTTACTTACTGTTTTTATCAGATTATTTAGCTTTACAAATCATCAAAAAGTCTGGCTATGGAAAATCATTTTCAAATCATCATTATCGGAGCAGGAACAGGAGGAATTATGACTGCTGCTTCTCTCATAAATACCAATGAATCCCTCAATGTTCTCATCATAGACCCTTCCGAGAAACATTATTACCAACCAGCGTGGACTCTCGTAGGAGCTGGAACTTACGATTTTAAAGACACAGCAAGACAGACAAAAGATTTAATTCCCAATGGTGTAACCTGGCTTAAAAACAAGGTTACAGAAATTCATCCCGAACAAAACAAGATTTCTGCAGATAATGGCACGAGTTATTCTTACGAATATCTCGTGGTTGCACCTGGGCTGGTGAATAATCTTTCTCTGGTAGAAGGTTTAGAAGAGGCGGTGAAAACGGGTATTGTTTGCAGTAACTATATAGATCCCGAGTTTACGTGGAAATCTCTTCAGAGCTTTAAAGGAGGAAATGCGCTGTTCACTTTGCCTACAACGCCCATCAAATGTGGAGGCGCGCCGCAAAAGATAATGTATCTTGCCGCAGATTATTTTAGGAGAAAAGGTATTTCAGATAAGGTAAAAATTACTTTTGCGCTTCCCGGTGGTGTTATTTTTGGCGTAAAAGAAGTCGCTGAAACGTTGATGAAAGTCATTTACCGTTACCATATCGATTTAAAAACACTGCACGGACTTTTTAAGATTGACCCGGTGAATAAAATTGCCTATTTCAAAAACGAAGATCGTATTGTTGAGATTCCGTTTAATTTTCTTCATCTTGCGCCGCCACAGGAAGCTCCACGTTTTATTAAAAATTCAGTTTTAGCTAATGAGGCAGGCTGGCTTGATGTTGATATTAACAGTCTTCAGCACAATAAATTTCAAAATATTTTCGGAGTAGGAGATGTAGCCGGACTTCCAACTGCAAAAACTGGTGCTGCAATTCGAAAACAAGTTCCTGTAGTGGTTTCTAATCTCATCAATATGATTTTAGGTGCAAAACCAGATAACAAATCTTATAATGGATATTCTTCGTGCCCGCTTGTAACAGGTTACGGAAAAATGGTTTTGGCAGAATTTAACTATAAAAATGAGTTCACACCAGACCCGAATCTCAAAAAGATGCTCATTTCAGACAGTTCAAAAGAGCATTGGAGACTTTGGATTCTCAAGAAATATATTCTCCCGTATCTCTATTGGAACAAAATGCTGAAAGGAAAAGAAGTTTGAAATGTATACCAAAAAAGTTACGTCAATAATTTTGGTGTTTGCTTTTTCAATGGTTAAAACGCAATCTGTTAATTTAGATAATCGTGATAAAGTCATCATCTCAGGAAATCTACGAAACTTTTTGATGTCAACAGACAATCTTACAGGTACCGATTATTGGGCAGATGCTTTAGCAGGAAATTTAAAGGTTGAATACAAACCCGTAAAACGTATTTCCATTGGAGTTTCTGCTTCGTATCTTTCTAAAGTTGCATCATCAGATTTGGAAGAAAAGGATTTGAAATCCGGAAAATCTTCCAAGTGGGAACGGGAACTTTTTGACTTATCTTCTCCTCAGAATCTTTATGCCGTTTCAAGGCTTAATCAGTTGTATTTACAATACGAGAAAGGGAAATCAAAATTTACGATAGGAAAAATTCCGATTAAATATTCTCCGCTTATCAATCCAAGTGACGGCAGAATGTTACCTATAGAATATGGCGGATTGAGCTGGAATTTTACTTCCGGTAAATCACAGGTTGATGTAGCATTGCTGAATTCTGTTTCAATGCGTTCAAATTCAGAATGGTCAAAAATGAAAGACGCAATCGGAGTATTGGATAACGGATTTCAACCAGACAGCTCAAAAGCAGATTATCTCAGTGAAAATAACAGCACAGGTGTTGCCATCTTTCACTACGGAAGAAAATTTCGAATTGCAGATATTAATTTTTACAACATACATTTAGATAAAACACTCAATACATCTTGGTTTCAGCTGGGTTTAAATTTTCCTAAATGGGATTTTGGGTTGATTTACAGTTATCAGATTCCGGATTCTTACCAAAGTCGATTAAAATATTACGAAAGATATGTCCAGCCAGATGAAAACGGTCAGGTTGCAAGTTTTTTGTTTCGATATAAGATCAAAAATTTCGCTTTGGAGTTTGCTTATTCTAAAGCATTTGATACCGGCAGATTTTTATTTCCGAAAGAATTGGGAAGAGATCAGTTTTTCACATCGCTTCCGAGAAGCAGATTGGAAGGTTTTGGAAATGTTGATATTATAAAAGTTTCGGTCTTATTTCATCATGGAAAATGGTCGGCTCACTCAGATTTTAGCATCAGCAACGGAGTTTCCGAAAATGATTTTAAAAATAATAAGTACAATACAGATGATTTTTTGCAATGGAATAGCTTTGTCGCTTACAAAGTCAGTCATAAACTGGAAGTTGATTTGCTTTACATTTTTAAAAGAAATCTGCAAAGCTCAAACCCAATTGCAGTCTATCAAAAGACCAATTATAATCAGTTAAATTTAATTACGAATTATTGGTTTTGAAAAATTAACTTATGTAACAAAAGTAGCGGTATAACACTTTGTAAACCCCGAAATTTGTACTATAATATTAAAAAAGTATAACCCTAAAAAATTACATTATGTTTTTTCAGCATATTTATGATAAGAGCCTTGCGCAGGCTAGCTATTTAATAGGATGTCAGGCAAAAGGTGAAGCCATTGTTATCGATGCCAAAAGAGATATCGATACCTATCTTCAGATTGCCAAAGAAAATAATCTCACGATTACACATATTACAGAAACTCATATTCACGCCGATTTTTTGTCGGGTTCTAGAGAACTTGCGGAAGTGACGGGTGCAAAAATGTATCTTTCGGATGAAGGTGGTGAAGATTGGCAATATCAGTTTCCACATACCGGATTAACGAATGGAGATATCATTAAAGTTGGAAATTTAACTTTAAAAGTCATTCACACGCCGGGACATACGCCGGAAAGCATCAGCTTTTTATTGACCGATCATCCTGCAACGGACGAACCGGTGATGATTTTTACAGGAGATTTTGTTTTTGTGGGAGATATAGGAAGACCAGATTTATTGGAGAAGGCGGCCGGAATTACAGGAACTCAGGAAAAAGGAGCGAAAGAAATGTTTCATTCTGTTCAGGATTTTAGCAGATTGCGGGAGTTTATCCAAGTTTGGCCGGGACACGGTGCAGGTTCGGCTTGCGGAAAAGCTTTGGGTGCAGTTCCGAGTTCAACGGTAGGTTATGAAAAAATCAGAAACTGGGCTTTTCAATATGAAGAAGATGAGGAAGGTTTTGTAGAATATCTGCTGGAAGGACAGCCGGAACCTCCAAAATATTTTGCAATGATGAAAAAACTCAACAAAGTGGAAAGACCTTTATTAAAAGAAGTTCCAAAACATCCGAAACTTTCCAAAGAAGAATTTTTGAAAGCTTATCAAAATGGAGTTAAAATTATAGACACGAGAAATAAAGTAGATTTTGCCCAAGGTTTTATACCAAACAGCATCAATATTCAGGGTAATAATTCATTTTCCACGTGGATGGGATGGATTGTCAATTATTCCGAGCCGTTTATTTTGGTTGCTCAGGAAGAACAAATGGAAGATCTTACCAGAAAACTGATGAGAATCGGGATGGATCAAATGATGGGCTATATTGATGACGTGAAAAATTTAGACTTAGAATTACAGACTGCCGATATTATTGATATTGAGGAATTCAAATCTTATCTGAACAGAGATAATATTCAGGTGGTTGATGTAAGAAATAAAACCGAATATGACGCAGGACGTATTGAGAATGCTGAGAATGTCTTTGTGGGAACTTTGGAGGATAATCTGGATAAAATTTCCCATGAAAAACCAATTGTAATTCATTGTCAAAGTGGCGACAGAGCAGCAATTGCCTATTCTCTACTGAAGAAAAACGGTTTTGAGAACGTCAAAAATTTCTCTGGCGGAATGAAAGAATGGACAGAAAAAGCAAACCCTGTAAAAAATTAAGATGGATTTATTATCAATGTTATTCGGAAAAAAAGACAATGCTGCGCTGGAAACTGCGTTGGGAGAAGGTGCTTTTTTGGTAGATGTAAGAACGCCCGTAGAATTTGCTTCGGGAAGTGCTGAAGGGGCTGTTAATATACCTTTGGATGTCGTCAAAGACCAGATTTCCAAGTTCAGGAATAAGAAAAACATCATTGTTTTCTGTAGAAGTGGAAACCGTAGCGCAATGGCAAAAGGAACATTGGAACGAAACGGAATCACGAATGTTCTCAACGGTGGCAGTGTACAGAATATGATAAAACTAACGGAACAATAATGAAAGATTTTTGGGACGAAAGATACCGCCAGTCAGATTTTGTGTACGGAGATCAACCAAATATCTATTTTGCCGAAAAATTGGCTGAACTCACTCCCGGAAAAGCTCTTTTTCCTGCTGAAGGAGAGGGTAGGAATGCTGTTTATGCGGCAATTCAGGGTTTTGAAGTTGAGGCTTTTGACCAAAGTGAAGAAGGCAAAAAGAAAGCGATGCAGCTTGCTGAAATAAACTCGGTGAAAATAAATTACACAACGGTTTCGGCAGATACAATAGGTTATAAAAAAGAAAGTTTTGACCTTTTAGTAATGGTTTTTGCCCATTTTCCTGAAATATTGAGGCGGGATTTGCACAGATGGTTTTCATCGCTTGTGAAGAAAGGTGGGGGAATTATTCTGGAAGGTTTCAGTAAAGAGCATTCTAAATTTCAAGACGAAAATCCAAATGCAGGCGGACCAAAACATTGGGAAATGCTTTATGATTTAGAAGAACTGAAAACTGATTTTTCCGATTTCGATTTTCAGGAAGCATATATTTCCGAAACCATACTGAGTGAAGGCGCTTATCACAAAGGAAAAGCTTCGGTTGTACGCTTTTTTGGTACAAAAAGATAAAGAAAAGTATGGATAATTTATTTAAAAACTGGAACTTTGTAAGGTTGCTTCGTCTGGCAATGGGAATTTTCCTTGTTGTAGAAGCCACACAATCTGGAATGTGGATTTTGGTGGCTGTCGGAATGGTTTTTGTTGTAATGCCACTATTCAATATCGGCTGTTGTGCTGCGGGAAACTGTTCTGTCCCAACAAGAAATTCAAAAAAAAATGGGGATAAGGTTGAATATGAAGAAATCAAATAAAATCTGAAAAATGAATAAATTTCAGGAACTAATCAGTCAGGAGAAACCCGTATTGGTAGATTTCTTTGCAGAATGGTGCGGTCCATGCAAAATGCAGGCGCCTATTCTTCAGGATCTCAAAAAGAATATTGGTGATGTAGCAAGCATTGTTAAAATTGACATCGACAAAAACCAGGCGGTTGCCTCGCAATTCGGAATCCGAAGTGTTCCTACTTTGATGATCTTGAAAAATGGAGAAGTAAAATGGAAACAATCCGGTGTTTTTCAGGCGGATGAACTGGAAAGATTAATCAAGCAAAACCTTTAAAATGTATAAAAACCTAATCGTTGTATTTTTTCTCATCGCAATTACAGGATGCGGAAAAGCTCAGAGTAACAAAAGCGAGAGCAGTCTTCCTGCCAAAGAATTTTCTAAAAAATTGGACCAGACCAAAGATGCACAATTGGTTGATGTAAGAACACCTGGAGAATTTCGTAACGGTCATCTTAAAAGTGCAATGAACATCGACTGGAATGCAGATGACTTCACAGAGAAAGCAAAAGCGCTCGATAAGGATAAACCTGTATTTGTGTATTGTATGAGCGGACCCAGAAGTACGGCCGCCGCTGCAAAACTTCAGGAAATCGGTTTTAAAAATGTATATGAAATGCAGGGAGGAATGATGAAGTGGAGGAACGCTGAGCTTCCGGAGATCAAAGCATCAACTGCTACAGGAATTAGTCTTGCCCAGTATAAGGAAATGTTGAAAAGCAATACTCCCGTTCTGGTGGATTTTTATGCAGAATGGTGCGCTCCCTGCAAAAAGATGGAGCCTTACCTTAAAAAGATGGCTGCTGAAATGCCGGATAAGGTGAAAATTTTAAGAATAGATGCAGATGCAAATACAGAACTCTGCAAAGAACTGAATGTTTCTGCACTACCGGTCCTGAAGCTGTATAAAAACGATAAATTAGTCTGGGATAATTTAGGTTTTGCAACAGAGCAGGAAGTGAAAAACAAGATTGCACAATAATGTATTTCATATAAATTCTGTTAATGTTTTTGACCTTAGTAATTAAAAATTTATATTTGCAGGAATGACTTATCAGAAATTAAATACCAATCATATAATGAAAAGCGTTATTGCAATGTTTTTCATTATATGTATTTTAATTTCTTCCTGCGCTGTAAAATACGGTATCAAAAACCTACTCAGTCTGCAGCCTTCCGCTAAAAGTCATACCTCCGCACCAAAGGAGAAATTTACCACCAACACAACCACGGCCTCTGTCTGCAACTTTTGCAAGGAAAGAGAAATTACCGCTAAAAATGATACCCATTTTTCAGTGGCGGAATTTCAGGAGCTTGCTGCATTTACATTCATTCTATTTGCAGGGGCATTTCTGTTTATAAATCTTAGAGAACATCCATTTTACAGTACTTCCAAAATTGGAATTACGGTTCCCATCTTCATACAATACCGCAAACTTATCATTTGATTTAAAATTTAATTGGTCTCTTCTTGTAGAGACTCAAACGATTGATTTTAAATTTTTATTAATCCTTATCGGAATCATTTCGGTAACTGTTAATCTTTCATACAATGATAAGAAAAAGTCTTTCAGTCCTTATTTTTGGGCTGATTACTCAGCAGTCTGTCCTTTATGCCCAGCAAGAATCACTTTTGGGTAAAATATGGACAGAAACACAAAAAAACTATTCAGGGATCCGTGCAGCCGAGTCTGCAATAGAATCTTCAGAATATAACGAAGAGACAGTAAAATCCAAGGCATTACCACAGGTAAAGCTTCAATATCAAAATACCTACGGAACATTAGAGGGAAGCAGTGGTGGTTTTTTCCCACAGTCCGGTTTTTTTAATGTTTCCGGAAACAGGAATTCGGGCTCCTCTTTATCCTCAAACAATTTCGGCTCAGCCATTGCGGAGTACGAGATCTACAACTTCGGGCGTCAGAGATCCGAGGAAAGATCAGCAAATGAGTTCACACAAAAGCTCAGGACAGATAAAGAATCCTATTTGCTGAGGCTCAAAAAATTGCTATCACAACGTTATCTTGACTATGTCTTTAATGGCGCCAAGCTCAGATGGGCAGAGAGAAACTCGACGAGGCTCGAAGAAATCCACAGTTCAAGCAAAGCCCTTTCGCGTGCCGGTCTCAAACCGGAAGCAGATTCTGTACTTACCTATTCATCGTACGTTCAGGCATTGGCAATGCAAGATAATTGGTTTGGAAAGCAGCAGGCAGCCACAGAAAAACTTAAGGAATTTTACATTGATAATTTTAAAGTAGAGGATTACCAGGTCAGTCATTTTCTTGACCCTGAAATAAATTCTTTTAACAGTGAGAAGGTTAATCCATCACATCCTTTTTTAAAGTCCATCCATCAGGAGTCCGAATACTATCAGACCAAAGCGGAAACAGAGAGAAGATCATCACTTCCGTCGCTTAAGATCTTGGGAGGTTATGCTTACAGAGGTTCAGGATCCGATCCATATGGCAATGTCTCAGGGAAATTTACCGATGGTTTCTCCAATTCTGCCAACAATGCTCTTGTTGGACTTGGATTGACGTGGAATATCAGCAGTCTTCATACGAACAGGCAAAAAGCCAATATGCTGTCAAAAGAAGCGGAACGTCTGGGTTATCTCGAAAACCAGTATCAGCTATCAATGCAGACTGAGATTAAAGCCCTTGAAAGCAGGATTGTAGAACAGCAAAAACAACTTAAGAAAGAAAGTGCTTCTGTGAAAGGCGCATCAGATGCCTACGAAATGTATGTAGCAAGATACAAGAGTGGTCTTATTACCCTCACTGAACTGTTACAGATCCGTCAGATTCTTGAAAATGCAGAAAAAAGTCAGATCGATGCCGCAAAAGAATTCTGGGAGCAGGTCATAGCAAAGGCTGAACTCACCGGCGATTTTGATTATTTATTTACCCAACTTTAAAATTTTAGAATGAATTTAATACGTTTTGCGCTCAGAAAGCCCATTGCCGTCATGGTCGTTTTCCTGTCGGTCATTGTGCTTTCGCTTACAGCTATAAAAAAAATAAAAGTAGATATTTTCCCGGAGGTAGAGTTGCCGTCAATGTATATTGCGATGCCTTACGGAGGGCTTTCACCTCAATATATGGATGGTTTTATGTCCAATGAATTTCAAAAAGTTTTACTCTTTGTGAATGGTGTCAAGAATATTGATTTCAAAAGTGTTCAGGGACTGACCTTAATGAAACTGACCTTTTATCCAGGCACCGATATGGCGCAGGCTGCAGGTGAGGTTTCCACGCAGGTTTCACGGGCAATGGGATTTTTACCACCCGGTGCAGTACCGCCTATGGTTGTGCGGTTTGACGGTAATTCACTCCCGGTCGGTCAACTTGTCTTTGAAAGTGACAATCACTCTGTAACAGAGCTTCAGACAATGGTCCTAACCAAAATCCGGCCGATGTTTGTTGAGATTCCCGGTATTACGGCTCCGGCACCTTTTGGGGGTAACATCCGTTCGATCGTTGTAAATATTGACCCGGCTGCAATGCAGAGTAACGGACTAAGTCCGGAAGAAATTACTTTGGCGATCACAAAAAGCAGCCATCCTTCGCCAGCAGGAAATATCAGAATGGGCGAAACGAATTATATGGCACCGATCAATTCCATAGCCAAAGATCCTGCGGAGTTTCTTAAAATCCCGATAAAGACCCAAGACGGTAGAACTCTTTACGTGGGTGATGTAGCCAATGTTCAGGATGGAGCTGACCAGACATCTGGATATGCATTGGTCAATGGGAAACGCTCTGTGTATCTCCCGGTGATCAAAAAATCAGATGCTTCAACACTGACAGCAGTTGAAAATCTAAAAAAAGCAATGCCAAAACTGAGAGATCAGCTTCCGGATGATGTGAAGGTGAGTTATGAATTTGACCAGTCAAAATATATTGAACGTTCCCTTTCAAATCTAATTCATGAAGGACTTTTGGGTGCACTTTTTACAGGACTGGTCATTATTCTTTTCCTTGGTGACCTTCGAGGTGCACTGATCGTGGTCTTTACAATTCCCATAGCAATATTAACAGCCGTCTGTGTGCTCTATTTTGCAGGATATACTATTAATATAATGACCTTGAGTGGGTTAGCCCTATCCATCGGAATTTTGGTAGATGAAGCTACGGTCACGATCGAGAATATCCACCAGCATATGGAAATGAGGAAAACCAAACCCAAAGCCATTCTTGATGCAGTACTTGAAATTTCCATTCCGAAGGTGCTGATATTATTATGTATTCTGGCCGTTCTTACGCCTGCCTTCATTATGACGGGCATTCCAAAAGATATGTTTCTTCCGCTTTCTTTTGCAGTTGCATTCGCAATGATAGCTTCCTTTCTGGCATCCCAGACCTTCGTTCCGATCCTGGCTAACTGGATGATGAAGAATAAGCATATTGAGAAGCATTATGTTAAAAACAGGAGTTTTTTCTATCGATTCAGAACGGGCTACAGTCACAAAATGAGAAAATGGTCGGGAAGGACTTTGGTATTGTTTTCGGCCTATATCATTTTCTCGGGCCTTTTAATATTTTTAATGATGCGCTCATTGGGAACCGATATTATGCCTCTTTCCAACAGCGGTGATTTTCAGATGAGAATTGATGCGCCACAGGGAAGCCGTCTGGAGAAAACTGAAAAGCTGGTGAAGGATATTCTCAAAGATATTGAAGGTATTTTGCCGGAAAATGCGGTCAGCATCAGTTCGGCCTATGTCGGTTTACATCCGGCAGCAACGCCGATCAATCCCATATTTCTTTTCACCAACGGAACACACCAGTCTGTTTTGCAGGTTTCTGTAAATAAGGAGATCTTTTCAGGGTCTATGGAAGATCTGAAAGAAAAGATCCGCAAGAAGATTGCTGAAAAGCATCCTGAAGCACAAATCAATTTTGAACCGATGGAACTTACCGAAAAAATTATTGGACAGGGATCGATGACCCCGATAGAAATCAAGGTAGGATCTCCGAATCTGAAACTGGCGGCATCTCACGCAAAAAAAATAGAGGAAAAGCTGAAAAGCAACGATTTCCTGCGAGACGTCCGCATTGCAGAGCCACTTCAATATCCGACGTTACAGATCAACGTAGACCGAAATCTCGCTGCGCAGTTCGGACTGACGATGCAGGATGTGACACGCAGTCTTGTGACCGCTACCTCTTCAACCCGCTACACCGACAAGAACCTCTGGGTCGACCCAAAATCAGGACTTGTCTTTCAGACACAGGTCCAGATTCCAGAAAGTATAATGAACTCTGAAGAGATCCTGAAATCACTTCCACTGAAAAAAGACAGCCCGAGACCCGTTCTTGAAGATATCGCTACAGTTAAAAAAACGACCGCACCTGCACAGGTCAACCGAAAGGGACCTATGAGATATGTAACGATTATCGGAAATGTGTACGGAAAAGACCTGGGCTCTGCTTCCAAAGCGGTAAAAAATGCCATCAGTGAGACCGGAAAACCTCCAAAAAGTGTTTCTGTCTGGACAGAAGGCACACTACAGCTACTGGATGATACACTCGACAGTCTTGCAATGGGACTTTTGGCGGCAGTACTAGCGATATTCCTAATGCTTTCTGCTTATTATCAGTCATTTAAAGTACCTTTTGTTGTTCTTTCCGTGATTCCTTCCGTGATCGTGGGAAGTCTTGTTTTGATTTTCATTACCGGCAGTACGCTCAACCTCCAGTCATATATGGGGATGATTATGTCCATCGGTGTTTCGGTTTCAAATGCCGTATTACTTATCAATCAGGCAGAGTACTACCGTAAACATTACCATATCAGTGCGCTTCATTCTGCGAGAATGGCAGCGGCGTCCAGACTCCGCCCTGTACTGATGACCGCTTTGGCGATGCTTGCCGGGATGATTCCTATGGCAATCGGTATCGGGGAAGGTTCTGAGCAGGTTGCTCCACTTGGTAGAGCTGTTATCGGTGGTATCATCGCATCCACTCTTACCATTCTGCTTTTGGTTCCGCATTTTTTTGCAGCAGTAATGTCCAATGCAGGACATTCAAATCCTTCCTTGGATCCGGAAGATGAGGAAAGTAAATTTTTCGTACAATCTTAAATAATTAAAAAATAATGAAAATCATCAATAAAATAAAATACATCTTCATTCCGGTCGTTCTTTTGGGAATGGCTTCCTGCTCGGGCGAAAAGGAAAGTAAAAATGAAACAAAAAAAACAGTTCAGCCTGCTCGGTCTTTCGTGACCACAGAAATCAAGCTGATAAATCCCACTTATCAGATTTCCGTTCCAGGCGAACTGAAACCTTATGAATCGGTGCAGATCTTTGCGAAGGTTGCCGGATTTATCAAGAAAATTTATGTTGACAGAGGTTCAGTTGTGACCAAAGGTCAGCTTCTTGCAGTTCTGGAAGCACCAGAAATGAATCAGGATTACCTATCCGATAAATCTTCACAGCAGAAAACATACACCGACTATCTTTATGCTAAACAGGCTTTTGAGCGATTGCAGGACGCGGCCAGTACAAAAGGAGCTGTTGCCGACATAGAACTGGATAGGGCTAAAAGCATTATGCAGAGTTCCAAAGCAACATACGAGGCATCAAAAGCGGGCACCGGTAGGTCTTCACAGATGAATCAGTACCTTAGGATCACGGCACCTTTCAGTGGTGTGATAATGGATAGGAATCTGTCGGTAGGAGCCTTGGTTGGTCCCAATTCAGGAATGGCTCTTTTCAGTATTGCTCAGAAAAATAAGCTGAGACTGACGGTATCTCTTCCTGAAAAACATGCATCAAGTGTCAATGAGGGGATAGTGGCGCAATTTACGGTCAACTCTATCCCGGGAAAAAATTTTGAAGCGCATCTTTCAAGGAATTCCGGTGTTATCAGTCAGGAAAACCGTTCGATGACCCTTGAGTTTGACGTTCCAAATCCGGGCACTGTCTTAAAAGGGGGGGAATATGCACAGGTCCAGCTCAATCTGAAAAGAAGTGCACCTACATTTTTTGTACCCACGAAAAGTATTCTGCAGACTCAATCCGGAACCTTTGTGATGACCTTCAATGATAATACGGTAAGCAGAGTTGCTGTGAAAGAAGGAATCACCTACGAAAAAATGACCGAGGTCTTTGGTGCACTATTCGGCCATGACAAAGTTCTAGTAAAACCTTCCGAAGAAATTGAGGAAGGAAAGATATCAACCCCAAAAAAAAATAAATAATGATAACGACCTTAAAATTTAAAACACCTATTTTCATTCTTATGATGACCCTGTTTTCTTTTTCTTTGAGTGCGATGCAATCAAGAGTTGAGAATCAGGATGGGCCCATCCCACAAAATAATGTAAATGATAATGAGGATATCATCTTAATCGATGAGAACGGAAAGAAAATTGCTTTGAGTGAACTGAAAGGGAAGGTGGTCTTTGTAAATTTCTGGGCCACATGGTGCAGGCCTTGTGTCGAAGAAATGCCGAGCATCAGAGACCTGAAAGACAAATTCAAGGGAAATGACAATATCGTTTTTGTCCTTCTCAATGTGGAAGCCAACCTGACAAAGTCTAAGAAATTTATGAAGGATAAAAACTACGATCTTCCGGTGTATGTAGCAGCAGACACTATTCCTTCGCAGTACTTTCAGGGAGCAATTCCGACGACTTTGATCTTTAATAAAAAAGGAGAACTCGAAGCACAGATGCAGGGAGGGCAAGATTTTGACCGACCTGAGATTTATGAAGCGCTGAAAAAGTTAACCGGACAATAATTTATTAAAATAAGAACAATGGAAAAATTTAAAATATGGCTTCGGAAGAACTGGAGTACGGCACTTTTGGTGTCAATATTCATCGTGTTGCTTGTGAGTCCCGATGCAAAAGCCTGGCTGATGCGCCAGATCATCTCTACCGGTCTTATGAACTCAAAGATTGAAGAAAAGGAAACAGAGCCGGCCGTTGAGTCGACTCCTTTGTCCAGTACTGAAAACTTCAGTGTCAGAAATGATAAAGGTGAGATCATCAATACTTCTGACCTCAAGGGAAAAGTGGTATTTATTAACTTCTGGGCGTCCTGGTGCCCGCCTTGCCGTGCGGAATTCCCTTCGATTCAGACATTCTACGTCCGATTTAAATCCAATAAAGATCTTGTTTTTCTTACAGTCAATCTGGATGAGCAGACCGCCTTGGGTAAGATGTATCTTGAAAAAGAACAATTCACTGTTCCGTTTTTAGTTGCAGAAGGTTCGATTCCAACTGCTTTTTTTAATGGTTCACTTCCTACGACCGTCGTTTTGGACAGATCAGGAAAAATTAGGATGCATCATGCGGGAATGGCAGACTACAGCAAAGAATCATTCTATCAAGAAATCAATCAACTTTTAAATGAAAAATAATGAAAAACTTAATTAAGATATTGACCTTCTCAGTTTTCCTGACAGGGTTTATGGGTTTTGCGCAAAAGGCAACAGTTTACGAACCTGCAAAATCTATTAATAAGGAGTACAAGGCTTTGTATGTGATCAATGAAGGTGATGACCAGAAAATCAGAGTCATTATCAGAAATATCAATAACGCGATGGAAGATCCCAGGCTGAAAGGCAAACTGAAGGTCGAACTGCTGGCCTTTGGGGGCGGAGTGGAAATGTTCAGAAAGAAAAACCCCTACGGGGAACTTCTTACAGGTCTGCAAGATAAGGGGGTAGTGATGGTACAGTGCGAAAATACCCTTCGTGAAAAAAAGATCGAAAAGTCCGAATTATTTGAGTTTGTAAATTACACCCCCAGCGGAAACGGGGAAATGATTTTGAGACAGGATGAAGGATGGGCAATAGTTAAACCCTAAAATTGGAAATTATGAAATTATCAATAGGATTCATCAACGATGTGCACGGCTATATGGAACCCCATCCAGAGCTGTTTTATGACTATCAGAAAGAATATGTTAAAAGTGCAGGAGGTTATGCCAGAATTCAGACCATCTTCAAAAAGATCAGGGCAGAAAATCCGAACGCATTGCTCTTTGACGGAGGGGATACGTTTCACGGAACAGTTCCGGTGGTACAGTCGAAAGGAGAGGTCTTGATTCCCATACTTAACCAACTTGGATTTGATGCAATGGTAGGACACTGGGACTTTGCCTATACACCAAGACATCTGTTAAAACTGGAAAGCCAGCTCAATTATCCCGTCTTGGGCTGCAATGTTTTTGATGAGCAGGGAAAACGATTTCTACTACCTTACAAAATATCTGAAATTGGAGGACTCAAAATTGGTATAATCGGGATCTGTTCCAATATTATCGATAAGACAATGCCGGAGAAGTTCAGTGAAGGCATAACGGTGACCGATGGAATTGAAGAGACGAATCAATGCGTCAGAGAATTAAGAGAGGATGCTGTGGACATTATTATTCTTTTGTCGCACAATGGTTATCCGCAAGATATCGAACTGCTCAAAAAAGTGGAAGGAATCGATATTTGTCTCAGTGCACACACCCATAACAGGATGTACGAAGCAGAAAAAGCAGGAAACTGCATTATCATCCAATGTGGCTGCCACGGATCATTTGTAGGAAATCTAAAGCTTGATGTCAAAATGGAATGATTACACATTTTGATTACAAGATCATTGAAACTGACGACAGTATTGATGAAGATGTAGAAGTTAAAGATCTGGTGGAAAAAAGTCTACAGTCTTTTGCTGAAATGAAAAGTACAGTATTGGGGACGACAGAACATATTTTGCACCGCTATTCCACGCTGTCTTCTACTATGGATGACTTTCTTCTGTCTGCCGTCAATTTTGCGACGGACGTTGAGATCTCCTTTTCCAACGGATGGCGCTATGGTGCACCTATAAATGTCGGAAATATTACCCTCTGGGACTTATACAAAATCGTGCCGATGAATCCGCCTATTTCCACCACAGAGCTTACTGGAAAAGAGATCTTTGAAATGTTAGAAGAAAATCTGGAGCGGACCTTTTCCGCAGAGCCGATGAAACAAATGGGAGGTTATGTTAAGCGTTGCAACGGATTGAGAATTTTGATGCGCATTGAAAATCCGCCGGGTTACAGAATTCAGGAAATCTATTTTCAGGGAAGACATTTACAAAAAGACAAGGTTTACAAAGTTGCTTTCCTCACCGAGCAGGATGTTCCAAAGAAATATGGGAAAAACCGCACAGAGACAGGATCTAATGCCATAACAGCAATGACATATTATCTTGAGAATAATTTTCACATTGAAAGATCTGAAGATTCTTTTCTTTTGGTCTGAAATAAAGGCAGAAGATCCGAAGATCCTCTGCCTTTTATTTTATGTGCTGGGCAATTACGATGATTGAATGTTGCTATAAGATCAGGCTGTTGATAAAGTTTTCCAGATTAGTAAATCCTGTTAGAGTGATGACTGATCCGTCTGCGGCATCATTCAAGTTCAGTCTGTTTTATTATTAATATAATCTAAAAATATTTGTAAAAATAAAGTAGGTTTTATATCGTAGGAAATCTGTGAGATATTAATCGTTCAAATTGAAATTTTCCACAATATTTTTTTAAGAGATAAACTACAACGAGTCTCTAGTAATAAACTTCCTATAAAAATCATTGAACTCAAAAATATTATATGTAAAAAATTCGTGTAAGTATTGCTCTACCCTTTCAATTTTTGTCATTGGCTTGTAAGTTTATTTATAGATTTAGATTACCAATCCATATTTGCTGAGTTATCAAATATTCCCTGCAAATGATCACAAAATTTTTCCATAATATCATTATCGTGCATTGCAGATTCATACATCCCATTGCTTGCATAAGGTAATATTGTGATCAAACCTTGCCCTTGGGTATATGTGAGTGCAGGTTTTAAATTGCTGCTATTCATATCAGAGATAAAAGATTCTATCAAACATATAACTTCATTATCTTTAAATTCCAGTGTGCCTTGAAAAGAAAACCTATTTTTAGTCTTATTAAAGTTCATCATTACTGGTACAGCACCGGCTCCGGAATGAAAGTGGAATGCATTGCCGTCTTTTCCAAATGCACCGTGAGCAACAAAGTTCCTTACCTGATTCCTTATCATCAGTAATTCAATATAATATTCCTTTAACATATCGTCAGATATGACAGTATTGAATTTAGTTTTCCATTCGGCATCGATTAATTTTGTGACTTCTTCCCCTGTTTTTATTTTTTGTGTAAGGATAGCAAGATGAATAAATAGATGTTCTGTCCAGCTAAAAAATGATTCAATAGTTGAAATTGCTAACCATTTTGTGCTTTGCCGTATCTTGTAGTAATTTTTGGAACCTAGAACAAAAGTGCCATCAATAGAAATCCTTTCTTTAGATAATTTTTCTAGTTTCTTATTTTCTGATTTATATAGATTTAGAAAATAGTTAAATCGTTCAAATAAATATCCATTATTATTTACAATATTTATTTCGGAACTCTTGATAGCCTCTGCTGCCAAGTGGTTAAAATATGGTCTTGAAGATTTTATCGCACCGTTAATTTTCTTAGTAATTATTTTCGCATCTTCTTCATCTTCCTTATTTTGAATAAAAACCCCAACTCCCATTTTCCTGTGTTCAATCAGAAATGCTTTACCATTAAAATCAATTGGAATAGACCAAGCCAGCTTTTCAGATCTTCCTGTGTCTTTGAAACCTAATAAATTTACAAATAGAAAATAAACTAAGTAGTAATCCTGTATCTCCCTTCCTGCATCACTTCTTTCAGCAAAAAATAATAGTTTTTCGTTTGCTTTTGTATTATCATCGACTTGCTTTATTGGAAATAATATTTTCAGGGCATTTTCTTTGTATTTTTCAATATTCATATTCTATTTTTATGCAGGTAGTTGGGTTTTCATTTTCCGGCTTTAAGCATCTTCAATGATTTAGATAAAATAATTTTAAACTATTTTAATGTGTTTTTTATATAATAAATCTAATGTATCTAAGTTCAAAATTCGAATTAATTCTTATCGATTCAACTGGCGCATTAAGATATTTGGCTAGGACTGTCTTTAATCCATTTTCATTATACCCATCAATATAATACTTCGATATTTCTTTTTTAATATCATTTCCGTTAAAGATTATTGATTCGATCACCTGGACTATTCTATCTCCAAAACCATCGTTTGTTGTTTTTTGGCTGCATTTAATTTCAATATTTATTGTCTGCGAATTTGGTAAAAATAATACAGAGTAATCCTGTTGAATTAAAATACCATTTATGAAATCGAATGATTGATTGAATGCTGGATTATCTCTTAATTTAAAAATTTCTTCTCTATAATTTCCTTTAAAATTATTAAATCTGAATTCACCTTTGCTGTCGTAATACATTTCAAATAGAATTCCATTTAGAATATGATTCTCGGAGTTTATTTGAAAATCTAGTAGTGACCTATTAAGATTTTCAAAAAATGTCATAGCGGAATTTGCCCCACCAATAGCGCATTGTAATAAATTTCTTCCTAAAATGAACATTTGGTCCTTATCTAATTGACTTACTGGTATTGTTATTAAATAATCAATTGCAGGATTTTGTTTGTACCAATTGTAGGTCTTTAGTTCTTTAATTTTTTTGTAAAATTCTGAATCTTCATAATAATTTTCATCTTTCAAAACATTCGGATTATAAGGTAGGCTTAAAATATTTAGCTTTTGATGTTTGTAAAAGTAAAAATCACCAATTAATGAGGTGTGTTCCCAAGTTGTTTGTCTTCCTCCTGACAATGCAAAAACTGTCTTTCTTACAGATTTAAATAGATCTTCGACAGCTATCCTTTCGGACGAGAGGTGCTTTATTAGTGAGCCCGTATAAATACTATTATTCTCATATCCGACATCTAAAGCACCTTCATTTGGAGATGTTGAAAATGCTATTAGTGATCCTTTAGGAGCTATAATTGGACTAAATCCAAGTGCAGTCCCGCGACCAAATGATCTTCTGCAAGCATCTAATATCACTATGTTTAATTTAGTAGGATTTTGCCTGTATATGTCAAATAAATCATTTAAAGTAATACAATTTTGTTTTGCCACATATTTATTTTCAGGAGGAATTTGCGAATCGATACTCGCCAAAAAATTCTCTCCATCTACTTCGAATCCGTGACCTGCAAAATAAAAAATAGATGCATCAAAATCTTTTAGTAAGTCGCTATATTCTTGTAAAATTTCAACTATGTTTTTTTGATCGATATTTAGATATAATTTTACCTCATAATTGTAATCTTTAAAGATTCCAGCAATTTGATTTGCATCATTTTCTCCGTTAGTTAATTCATTTCCTTTAAAGTAGTTGTTATTGCCAATTATAATTGCTAATGTTTTCATATATCTAAGTCGATTTTGGATGTTTTTAAAATATTCCTTGATAAAATGTAGAAAATTAGAATTTTGCAAGCTATTCTGATTACCTAAAAGGATAACCTTTAAACAATCAACTTGTGTTTTTCGATATTGATATTCTCCATCACTTTAGACCTCAATATACAAAAGATATTGTTAGAAAATTACGGTTTCCTCTCAATATGAAAAAAGTTTGTCGCGACAATAACGCAACCAGAATATTTAAATTTGGCAAAATAAAAGAATTGTGTTTTACTAATATGCAAGGTAACACACAGTAATAATATGAGCCGGTCTTATTCTTCTAATAAACCTGAATTTTTGGTAAGAAAAACTTTTATAATTTCATCTGAATTAAAATTATCAGAATTGTGTGTTTCCTGATTGTTGTTACTCCCTTCCCTTGAAAGATTTTCATCAAAAGTTAAATTGAGTTTTGAAGTCTTTCCCTTAGTCATAACATTTGAAGATAGATCTAACTTTTCATAATACTTTGCAATTCCTTGTGGCTGTGTTTCAGCGAAAATTAATGGTGGGCAAAGTGAATAAATTAATTCTTCACCCTGAAGTAAAACTTCATCTTCTTTATGGCAAGGTATGTAAAACTGAATGTACGAATCTTGGTAATAAAGTTTAATCCAGTGAGAAGGCAATTTACTTTCTAAATTTCTTTTTTTGAAAATTAATACATAGGGAAATTTTACATTAAAACCAGATGCCCCCCTATGAATCTGTTTGGCATGCTGTACAAAATAAGCCTCATTGTTATTTCTCATCAGAAAATCAAAACAGAATTTATAGTTGTCTACTTCAACATCAGGAATTACAGTCAAGGCAATTTTCAGTAAACATTTAAAAATGTTAATCGGTATATAAGGATTATGTATAACGTTAAATTCTATAATACCTCCATCTAATTTTTTTTAATTACCCCTTGTTTATTTGATTCTATATCAATGCCATGAAAACCATTAAAACTATTTTTTTTAGCTACAATATTACCATCGTATGATTTAAATGTTGGAGGAGTTTGTGCTCCTAAGGCATTAACACTTCTATTCAAACCTAAAAAATTTGCCATATCACTTTCGAAACCTGAGAAATGATTGTTACACTTATCACATTCGTAATCTGACACCCCAGAATTATTTCCAAATAATCTTGAAATAATGTGAGGCTTGCTTTTAAAGGTTGTTGCATCGGACTTTTTACCACAGAAGCGACAGATTCTTTCTGATATTTTTTTTAGAGGACGCCTTTGATTATTTATTGGAGGAGTATACATACTTTTTAATTGATAATCCTTATCAAAAGCTTTTAGATGCTCAATATTTCCAGAGTATGTATATATGTTCATTAGTTATCCGTATTATTTTTCATTAACTTTAAATAACTTCGATTTTTACTACCTCACTACTAACCACTTTTGTATTTGTATCATTCATCTTCTGTCTAATTGTAACTTTAATTTTATCATTCTTAGGAGTAGGAAAATTCATTAAATCTGAAATATTTTTAAAATCAAAGGCTTTACAAAGTAATGTTATATGACGAGTAGAATATTTATGTCGCTGTGTTAATGACTCCACATTACTAACAAAACTTTTGGCCAAACCCATTTTTAGGCTAAGCTGATCTTTGCTTAGTTTTTTTGCTTTGCGAATGTTTCTTACGTGATTAATAAAATCCAAATCGAATTGTGTTGTTTCTAAATAAGTAATTTGTTCCATATATTTTTAAAAAAAATAACCCAATATGTTGGGTGTTAAATAAATATTTATTATTTTTGCTTTAGCGAATAAATCATTAACCTTCAACAAGGTAAAATGAACGATGTATCTCGAATCAAAAAGACCAATTTTCCATCGAGAACCTCGTGAAATCGCTCCATGTCTAAAAGTTTCTTACTTTTGTATACGGCATGCGAGCGGTTCTCACGTATACTTTAGGTGGAAACTTTAATCTTCGGTTTAAAGTGGGTTGGTCGCCCTGATTCTAGAGTGTGAGACCGCCGCATGCTATTTTTGCGTATAATTCTCATATCTAAAAGCATCGTTCCATATATAAAAATAATATTTATGAGGACGACATTTTCAACCATTCTTCTAATTTGCCCACCGGAGTAGTCCGCCAGCATAACAGAAAAAAAATACGGCTTTATGCCAGTTTTGCTTGCAAAATGCTGGATTGGTATTACCTGGCTATTATCGACAAACTCCGAAATTCCTTTAAAAGTAAAAGGAAAGCCAGACTACGATTTAAACTCGCACTTTAAAAGTACTCGCTTTCTTTTAATATTCCAAATTATTTTCAGCACGAAGGGAATTTATTACGAAGACAAAAAAAGTGAATGATCTGTATAATGCAGAAGTTTATGGCTTTTTTTTGATTTCAATTAAATGTTTTCTCATTTAGATGACACTTACATTGAGTTTACAACTCATTGCGGCTTTACAGCTTACACGGGACACAATTTCATTCATATTATTTCAAGATGTGCTGGGGCAGGAGGTTTTGCTATGTCCTTACTGAAGCTTCCTCCCAAGCATCATCAAATAGATACACGAAAAACATATTCAAGAAACATAAAGTGTAACGTAACCATAGAAAAATAAAAGCCCTCTCCGCATAAAGTATTTTCGAGTTTACGGAATGCAGAGAAGAGCCGAGTCTAACGAATTAAACCTATTCAAAAGTATGAAAAAAAACTTTTGCAGCCTAAGTCATCTTCAATTGGCTTTTGGCTTCACCTTGCTCGTCTCGGGCGCAGCAATAGGGCAGATGCGAACCATTACGGGCACTGTCACTGAAAATAGCCAACCGGTCAAAGGAGTTTCCGTATTCCAGGAGGGTAGTGATGAAGTGGCTGTAACCAATACAGCAGGTATTTACCGTGTTCAGGTATCAGGTGAAAATCCTGTAATCATTTACCGCCATCCGGACTATCCCGAACGAAAAATCACTTTAGGCAGTAGGATAACCGTCAATATCTCATTCAATAAAGAAAAAGAAATTGAGGAAGTTGTTCTCAACGCAGGGTATTACAAGGTCAAAGACAAAGAAAGAACAGGCAGCATTGCCAAAGTCTCTTCAAAAGACATCGAAAACCAGCCCGTTACAAATGTCCTTTCTGCAGCGCAGGGAAGAATGTCGGGCGTGAGCATTACCCAAAATTCAGGCGTTCCGGGCGGAGGATTTGATATTCAGATCAGAGGAAAGAACAGCATCAGAAGAGAAGGAAATGAACCGCTGTATATTATTGACGGTGTTCCGATCCTTTCAGAAACTCCCTCGTTGTATAGTGCCTCAATTTTACCGTATGCATCCATCAATCCGTTAAACTCGATTAATCCAAATGATATTGAAAGCTTTGAGGTGTTGAAGGACGCCGATGCCACGGCAATCTACGGATCAAGAGGTGCCAACGGAGTGATTATTGTGACGACCAAAAAAGGCAGAAAAGGAAGAACCGATCTTAAGATCAATACCTCTTATTCGCTCAGTACGGTAGCCAATCAATTGAAGCTGCTGAACACTGACGAGTATATCAAGATTAGAAGAGAAGCATTTCAGAATGACGGCATCACCACAATTCCTGCGGCAGCGTATGATTTCAACGGAGTGTGGGATCAGACCCAAAACACAGACTGGCAGAAAGAACTTATAGGCAATACGGCAGAAGCTTCGGTCGTCCAGCTTTCTTTAAGCGGAGGTTCTGAAAACACCTCTTATTTGATCAGCTACGGACATAACGAACAAACTACAGTATTTCCTGCCGATTTCAGATACAAAACCAATAATCTAACAGGAAATTTCAGTTACAGAACACCTGATAAAAAACTGGAAGTCAATCTCAGCAATACCTTTTCATTTCAGGACAATAATGTCCTGAATGATGATTTGACGAAGAGAAGCTTTACTTTGAGTCCGAATGCTCCGTCACTCTACAATCCGGATGGTTCATTGAATTGGGAAAACAATACGTTTACGAATCCTTTGGGTGTTTTTCAAAGTGAATATCTCAATTCGAGCAACTTTATTAATAGCGGAGCGCAGATTTCGTACCGCTTATTTCCGTTCATTACACTAAAATTCAACGGAGGTTTAACGTATCAGAATTTTGAAGAGTTTTCACTCAAGCCCCATACGATGTACAATCCCTCATCAGGATTGACGAGCGCAAGTTCCACTTCATTTAAAAACAGCAGTTCCACATTCTCTTATATTCTGGAACCGCAATTGGTTGCCAATCAAAGCTGGGGAAACCACAGCCTCGAAATGTTGTTGGGAACCACATTACAGCAATCTGAAACCAATCAGGGTTCAATACAAGGTTATGGCTTTGAGAGCAATGCCCTGATTCAGAATTTGGGAGCAGCCAAAACAAAAGTCATCAGTGATCAGGTTAGAAACCAGTATTACTACAATGCTGCGTTTGCAAGAATCAATTATCAATTCATGAAAAGATACATTGTCAACCTTACAGGCAGACGGGACGGTTCAAGCCGTTTTGGTCCCGACAACCGTTTCGGAAACTTTGGTGCAGTGGGTGCAGCGTGGCTTGTTTCAGAGGAAAGCTGGATGAAAAATATCCCGTGGTTAAACTTTGCCAAAATCAGAGGAAGTGTGGGAACTTCCGGCAATGACCGGATTGGAGATTATCAGTATCTCAATACCTATACGATTTCATCCAATATCTACAACAACATCACCGCTCTGAATCCTTCAAGACTGTACAATCCCAATTTCAGCTGGGAGAAAACACTCAAAAAAGAAGTAGCACTGGAATTATCATTTCTGAAAAGCAGAATTAATTTTTCAGCGGCGTATTACAACAATACATCATCCAATCAATTGGTCGGTATTCCATTGCCTGCGACGACAGGGTTTGTTACGATACAGTCGAATCTTCCTGCAAAGGTTCAGAATACAGGCTGGGAGTTTGAAGCATCGATGCAGGTTTTGAGACAAAGCAAGTTCAAATACGACACGTCATTCAATCTTTCTGTTCCGCAGAGTAAGCTACTGGAATTTCCCAATCTGGAAGGATCAACCTATGCCAATCAGTATGTTTTAGGATATCCGATGTCACTTGTTAAAGTCTATCAGTTTGAAGGGGTTAATCCGGCAACAGGATTATACCAATTTACCGACTTTGACGGAGACGGAAAGATCAATTCTCCCAATGACAATAAAGTGATTGAAAGAATAGGCGTGAGATTTTTCGGAGGCTGGTTGAGCAATTTCCGCTACGGACAATGGTCGGCATCATTTCTTTGGCAATTTGTGAAGCAGAGAAACTGGAATTATAATCGTCAGATGCTGGTACCGGGTTCTATGAACAATCAGCCTGTAGAAGTTTTGGATGTTTGGTCACCTTCAAATCCTTCGGGAATGTATATGCCGTACAGTTCAGGAGCGAATGCGCAGAAAAATGCTTCGCACGTTTTGTTCCAAAATTCTACTGCTGCCATTGGCGATGCATCATTCATCAGACTGAAAAATGTACAACTTAATTACAGCATTCCCGTTCAGAAATTCGGAATCAGAGAAGCGATGATTTATGTGCAGGGACAAAACCTCTTGACCTTTACTAAATATTTTGGGGTCGACCCTGAATTTGTACTGACAGGATATTTACCGCCACTGAAGACCTACTCACTAGGCTTTCAGCTAACCTTTTAAAATGTTAAACTTTTTAGAATCTGACAATGTAAAAAGGTAAAGTTTTATAGAAGCAATAATTAGATACTGTAAAATTTAATCCTTTAAGAACTTGAGACTTGTTGAATGTAGGTTTTCTGTGAAAATTAAAAGTCAGATGATGTAAAAATTTCACATTCTAAGAATTGAATAAAAATTAAATCTTTAAAAAATTGAAAAAATGAAAACAAGAATAGAACATATTATTGTGGCAGCAATATTATCTGCTGTACTAACTACCACAATTTCCTGCGAAAAATTTGTAGAAACCGATTTTCCCAATAACCAGCTTCCGACAGAAGTTGTTTTTGAAGACGAGCAAACCGCTGAAGCGGCATTGGCAGGACTGTATGCAGGACTTTGGACTAACTCACTTATTTCGGGAGGCATCGACGGGATGGGTGCTTTGATGGGGACGTATGCTGATGATCTGACTTGTGTGTACACATCAGGATCAAACGGTATTTTAGATATAGCAAACAATCAGCAGGTGGCTACAAATACCGTTGTAACGACGGCTTGGACGAATGCTTATGGGCAGATTTATGCTGCCAACAGCATCATTGAAGGGGTAACCAATTCAAAATCATTAAGCCAGGCATCCAAAGACCGAATCAAAGGTGAAGCATTATTCGTGCGCTCTATCATCTACTTTAATCTCTATCAGATTTTTGGAGAAATAGCTTACACAGAAACAACCAATTATGTCATCAACAGCCAATTGGGCAGAATGAATAAAGATCAGTTACTCATAAAACTAGAAACCGATTTGTCTGAGGCGGTTAATCTTTTACCATCCGCTTACAGAAATGCAGAAAGAATCTATCCCAACAAATTTGCAGGATATATGGCATTGGCAAAGATGAAAATGCTACTGAAGAAATGGGCGGAAGCAGAAGTGCTTTGCAGTACGGTATTGCAATCATCTCAATATACATTTCAAACCGACCCTTCAAAAGTATTTCAAAAAAATGGAACCCATATCATTTGGCAATTGAAGCCAAAAAACACGAATGATGCGACCAAAGAGGCATCACTGTATAACTTTACAGGCGCACCTTTATCGTTTGTTCTCAATCTGAATCTCATCAATACATTTTCTTCGGGAGATTTGCGGAGACAGCATTATATCACGGCAGTACCTTTTAACCAACAGCTCAATTACCGCTCTTCAAAATATAAAAACCTTGCGGTCAATAATCCCAATGAATATTCAATAATCTATCGTCTGGACGAAGTCAATTTCATGATGGCGGAAAGCCTGATCGAGCAAAATAAAGCAGTAGAAGCCGTTCCGTATATCAACCGTTCCTGCCAACGGGCAGGATTACCAGCATTGAGCACTTCACTGACGGTTTCAGCAGCAACCGCAGAATTGAGAGAAGAAAAACGCAGGGAGTTTTTTGTGGAACACGGCATCCGTTTTTTTGATTTGAAAAGATGGGGATTGCTTGATCAGTTGATTCCTGTAAAAACCAATTGGAAAAGCTACCATGCTCAATGGCCGATACCCCAGAAAGAACTGCTGCTTAATCCAAACCTTAATCCCCAAAATACAGGATATTGATGATGAATAGAAATTGGAAAAATATGATGAAGAACAGGGAAAACATACTTGAAAGTAATAAGACAGTAAATACGATTCAAAAAATATTGTTGCTCCTCATTGTGTTTACTTTTCTATTGTTACCACTACCACTCAACGGGCAACATGATTTGAAAAAATTGGAAGCATTGGCAGAAAAAGCTGAAGTTCCTGATTTTCTGAAAATGTCTGATGACGGAAAATGGGTAAGCTGGCTGATGAAATATGAAAGTAAATCGCCGATGTACATTTTACAAAATGTACATGATAAGACTCAAAAGTTTGAACGAAAATCAATCAGGACTTCATTTTTTATGGGTAGTGAAAAATTCGCTTTTTTGAGTGGTGAGCAATTAGAACTAATTAATCTAATAGATCAAACTATTGAAACAAAAGATCATGTAAAGACGATTGATCAGATGAAACCGCAATCTTTATTTTTGATTCATTATGATGAGCATCAAAATAACAGACTGGAAGTTTACGGTAAAAACGGCAGAAAGATTCATGAGTTAGAAAATGTTATTAGATATAGCACTGTTGATGAAGAACTCATTGTTTTTCAGAAAAATGATCAAAATGAGACTGACGTTTTGAGGGTTGATACAAAAAATAAAAAGATCATAGCCCGCGCGTTCGATGAAGTCTTGAAAGTATGGAAAGGCACTGCTACGGAAGGAGGATATACCGTCTTTGGTAAAGACAAGCATGAATATACATTGAAGCATTGTGTTGATGGTTTACAGATTCCTCGAAACCTTGATTTGATGCGGAGTAAAAATTACCATTACGTAAATCTTGACTATTCATCAGATCCTGATGCATTATTTATCAAGCTAATCAGAAAGATTCCGAAAGAAAAAAAACTTTTAGAGTTTTGGTACGGCGTTGAAAAAGATCTCACTCATCATATTAAAGATATGCAGGTTGAAGAAAATTTTTTGTGGTATCCCCAAACAGGTAAAGTAATTCCGATGGATTCGATGTTTCATACAGAAATAGCGATTGGAAATTCCGGTAATTTTTTGAAGATAAAGAAAGACCAATCATTTGTAGATAAGAAAGATGATTTTTTCATGCCCAAAAGAGATTCCTTGTTTGTATGGAATTCAAGATCAAATGAACATCGTTTTCTTTGCGTGATTGATGAAAGACTGTATGTTTCACCTGATAGAAAATGGGTTCTTACGGCTGATAATAATGGCTGGAATCTTGTAAACACATTTACCCTGAAAACTAAAAAACAAATATCAGATCCTGAAGCTTCGCCATACTTTAAAGGAACTGAGCTTATTACCTGGGTAAAAGGTAATAATGTATGGCAACAAAATATTTTGAACGGCAAACTGGAGAGGAAAGTAACTTTAGATGGTGACAATGTTGAAATTATCAACAGTCAACACCAAAAGATTACGGAAGGGCTTCCTAGAGAAATTATTTCAGTGCCTGACAATAATTATTTATTTCGCATTTCAAAAGGTGATTTGTTGAAATCATATGTAGAGTGGGATCATCGTACAATAAAAAAAATTATAGCTGAAACTACAGATAAAATACGAAATTTCACCTATACAGATAATCATTCAAATTTTGTGTGGACGAAAGAAAATTACAATGAAGCGCCATCCATTGTATTTAAACAAAAACGAAAGAAAGATCATATCGTATTCACTTCCAATGCTCATGACAAAACTGCAGAAAAAATAAGAAAAATTCAGCTGTTTTACAAAGGAGCAACAGAAGAATCTTTAACTGCAACTTTATTTTTACCACATGATTATGATCCGGGTAAAAAATATCCTGTCGTACTTAATATTTACGAAAAACAGCAGAAAGGTACATCAGCCTTTTTGCTTCCGACATTAAAAAACGGGAGAGGCTTTAATGCAAGGTTGCTATTGGAATCAGGCTATATGGTGCTCATTCCGGATATTACATACGCAGATAAAGGATCAGGTCTTTCAGCACTTGAGTCTATTCATAATGTTCTGGATGAATTGGTAAAAATAGAACAAGTAGATGCGAGGCGAATTGCATTGACAGGACAGTCTTTCGGGGGATATCAGACCAACTTTATCGCAACGCACTCAGATCGTTTTGCTACATTTATTTCGGGAGCATCGGTGTCGGACATTGTTCATACTCCTTTTTCTTTCAATTACGATTTTGGAAGTCCTGACTATTGGCGGTATGAATATGGTCAAATGCGTATGGGTGGCAGCTTTGTAGAAAATAAACAAAAATACATGGATAACAATCCGTTGTATTTTGCTTCGGAGGTTAAAGCACCCATATTACTTTGGACAGGCGAAAAAGATAGTAATGTAGACCGTGAGGAAACCCGCTCATTATTTGTTGCTCTAAGAAAATACCGCAAACCTGTGATAGCATTGTTCTATCAGGAAGAAGGTCATTCGCTTCTTCAACAAATTGCACAAAAAGATTTATCTGTAAGAATGCTTGAATGGCTGGATTATTTTCTGAAAGGTAAGAATGGTGTTGAATGGATTGATAAACAAATGAAGGGTGCGTTGTAGCACCCTTCACCTTTTTAATTAGTTAGGAATTTCATACAGTGGATTCCCGCACGAGGTTCCGCCTGCATTTTGGAATAGATTATGAGTGTTGACTCCGTCTGACCAGGTACATACTTCACCTAAAATATCAGCCTGACATGACTTTTCCGTCATAATACATTTTTCAACAGGTGCTAACGGATCAAAACGATAACCGTTTTCCACTAAACTGTTTTTTTTCACAACGCTTGTAGCGTACGCACTCCCTGCGCCTAAAAGCAAAACTGCTAAGGGCAATGCGATTTTTCTCATTTTTTTCATGATGTAAAATTAAATTTGGTGCCTACTCTTGGTTCAGGTTTTCGGCTTCCCCTGCAATGAAATGTTGAGTGATGTTCTGCGCAAAACGATATTTAATGATTTCATTTCCTGTTAATACATAAAGATGCTGATCTGTAATATGAAACTGTACCTTTTTTTCCTTTTTGGGATTTGGTAGATAAAAACTTCCGATATATCCTTGTTTTACAGTTGAATAAACATCAATAATAAAAGAATTTTTCCATCGGTCCCTGTCTTCAAATTTTCCGATGAGATTTGATTCTATGAATAGCAGACCTGCATATACAAATGCTTTTTTATTGACTTTCAATGGGGGTTTGCTCATCTTCTTTTTTCCGTCCGAAAGTTCAGAAACCTTAATCTGCGGAATGCTTATCGTATCAATGGTTTTATACTTCGCTTTGACGGTAAGATGGTCATCCATTATCAAGAGCTGGTTTTTGTAATAGTGTAACCTGAGTTCGGGTTAAGCGAAGTTCAAAAATAATTGACCGTCATTTACTTTTTTCAAGTTGAGTGACGGTTTTTTTGGAAAGAAACAATAGGCTGT
>NZ_QNUG01000035.1 GCF_003385395.1 Epilithonimonas hispanica
TTGGCTTAATTTTTCATTATCGAAAATAGAGAAAAGAAGTAGATAAAACATTTTTTTACCGTGCAGAACCTTGCTGTAATAATCCACTTTGGTACTTGCTGAAAGATGACTTAAAAGTGCTTGGGGAATAAATTCTAAAACGTGTCTAAGAGATATTTTGTGATCTTTAAAAACTGACATAAATAATTGATTATCAGTCGTAAAGATACGAAAAAGCACTAGCAAAAACAAACTAATTAACTAATAATCAATAGATTGAGTTCTTTTATTTTTTTGGTGAAAAAAAATAAAAAAGTCGGAGGAAAAATCTTCCGACCATGACTAGGTTCCCGGCCTATTTTCAGAATTTAGTAAATTCTCTGCTGACTTTTTACCGCTGGCGATATATAAAGCATCAAAACAGACACTGGCGGTATTGGCGAGCGAATGTTTCGGTTCAAATATCGTTCCGTCATTTGCTTTGATGGCTGCCAGACTTCCCGAAATGATCTGGACAACAGCCCCTGATTTTTCTAATTTCGATTTTAGTGAATTAACATCTGAAGCGTTTACGCCATCTTCCATAATAAAACCTATAATACGGCTTTTAATAGAATCTTTGACTGTGTTCTGCATACTTAAAGCATTAGACGTTTTTGTAGCAGGCTCCCTTTCCTTGCTTTGAAGAGATTTTAAATCTGCATCTGCAGGAATACTGCCATTCGGTTGTTTCAATTTCGTAACATTTACTCCCACTTTTTGAGCAACCAATGCCGCAAGATCTTTATCAATGAAGACCAATTGTCCCACTACTCTTTCAGGTATAGTGACCTTTGAAAGTTCAAATATAAGGGCATTCTGAAGGTGTTTTTTTTCAGGTGTGGATTGACTATTGTAGAATAGTTTGGTCTGAGAATAATGATCAACAAAACTTTTACTTCTCGCACTAACTTTCTTACCATCAATTCTTTCTTCCTGTGACGTGAATCCTCCATCCTTCCACATAGCCTGAAACGGACAGCCTCCACCAATGGAGTTAGGTTCATAGCTGACTTTTCCTTTTACGATCTGCTGGCGCATATGACCATCGCGCTGGTTATTATGGACCGTATTGATTGATCTGTTGATTGGAATTTCGTGAAAGTTTGGCGACCCTAATCTTGACAGCTGCGTGTCGGTATACGAAAACAACCTACCTTGTAATAATGGGTCGTTGGTAAAATCGATTCCCGGAACCAAATGTCCTGGATGGAAGGCAATCTGCTCCGTTTCTGCGAAGAAATTATCAGGATTTCTGTTAAGAGTCAAAGTTCCTACCAATTCCACTGGAACTTCTTCTTCAGGAACCAGTTTTGTAGGGTCCAGCAAGTCAAAATCAAATTTATGTTCATCCTCTTCAGGAATAATCTGGACTCCAAAATCCCATTCAGGGAATGCACCGTTTTCTATCGCATACATATAAAAAAAGCATTCTCATTATTTTATTTTGATAATCCTAAGTTTTTGTAAAAATACCATTGTCTGAAAACCCATATCCCATTCAAACCACCTCGTTGCATTATTAGGTCTTTGTGGATGTTTATGATGATTATTATGATATGCTTCGCCCCAGAAAATAAAGTCATAGGGCAGAATATTTTTTGAAGTGTTGGTTAACTTATAATTTTCATAGCCGAATTTGTGAGCCCACCAGTTAACCGCCATTCATTGTAAGGAGCCCATTATAATCGTTGCAGGAAGAAAAAGCCACTGCCACCAAGCTGTCGCCAATAAAGCATATACAATGATATATATCGCAATCCAGCAGAATCTGGTAATATAATTGTGTGCAATTTTATCAAATCTCTCCCAATCCGGAAGATTCTTTTTGTATTTTTCTGCAGTATCTGTCTTTCCTATATAAAGATTAAAATAGTTGTTTCGTGTTGTCCACATCATCATAAAAGGATTTGGATCATTATGTGGTAAATGCGGATCTTCCGCTTTATCGGTATGGCGTGATGAAGACGATGCATTAAACCGTAAGTGTAGGCGCTTATATAGGAAGATCCCTGTGTAAAGAAGCAGCCTATATAAAACATTCTTTCCCAGAATTTTGACATTGTAAAAAGATTGTGTGCCGCATACCGGTGATGAAAAACCGACTAAAAAAAAAGAGATGCATACCAATGGATGAGTATAAAAATGAATATTGCCATAATTGTTTAAATTAAAATGAAAGTTTTATTTGTGGAGTAATACGGAAGGCTTAGAAAAATTATGCTTTGTTGATGAGCCACTATTCACACGAAAGTTTATTTTCATTCTGCAATATCCTTTATAAGATACGACAATACCTGTGAATTGGTTTTAATTTTTCTTTAATATTGTTAAATCATTTCTGATAAGCTACAGAGATAATAACCAATATTCTTATAATTCGAATGAATTAAGGAACTATGGATATAAAAAGATAAATCAAAAAAATTCCTACCAAAACGACTCCCTGCATAATATTGGTCTTACCTGTTGCAAGTGAAACCGTAATGATAAACAAAGAGAGTCCTAAAAGCACAGTTGACTTAATATCTATGCCCAGTGTCATGCGTATTCCGAAAATGACGGATATGATAGCAATCGCAGGAATACTTAATCCTATACTTGCCAATGCAGAACCAAATGCAAGGTTTAAAGATGTCTGTATCTGATCATTCTTTGCCGCCCTAAAAGCAGCAAGCCCTTCGGGCAGAAGAACGATTCCCGCAATAATGACGCCGACTACCGATTTTGGTGCTCCAAATGAAAGAACAATGTGTTCAACGTCCTTAGAAAGAAGCTTTGCCATCAGCACAACGATTCCGAGACATAAAATGAGCATAAAATAACTGATAAACATTTTTTTTCGGGAGAGCAGCTCATCACTGCTTTGCTCCTTTTGATCTGCCAGCATTTTATTTTGTGGTGATATGAAAAAGCTTCGGTGTCTCATGGTCTGCACCATGGTAAACCCAAGATAGAGCGCCAATGAAACCAAAGCAATAAAAAGCAACTGAAAAGAAGTATATTCGCCCCCTGTATGGCTTATCGTATAATTCGGTAGGATGAGAACAAAAACCACAACTGCTGTCAGCGTTATTAAAGCCGTGCTTACACCCTGCAGAGTAAAAGTCTGCTCTCTGTATCTCAGTGATCCTATGACAATACAGATACCGATGATCCCGGTAAGGATAATCATTACTGCTGCAAAAACAGTATCCCGTGCGAGCGTAACGGTCTCAAGACCTTCTGCACCCAGCATAATAGAAATTATCAGCCCCACCTCTATAACCGTAATGGCAAATGCAAGAAGCAGGGTTCCGAAGGGTTCACCCAATCGATGGGCAATAACTTCGGAATGGTAAACAGCCGCCAAAACACTTCCCAAAAGCAGTACACTAAGGATTAGTGAATAAAATCCTGAAGAAAATACCACATTTGCAAAATAGAAGATCCACGCCAATATCGGAATAAGAACTGTCCAACCGGAAAGATATTTTTTTTTGATTACTTGTTTATCTTTTATTGTACTCATACTTACATTTACCTGATCTTCATTATTATGAAAAATGATATAGAAAAACCACATCTCCGGTATAAGCGGGCTTTGCTTGGTTTTTAATAATCAGTTTAGCCCCCACTACCACTTTTACGGTTCCTTTAAGATTATTTACCGTTTTAATAGTTGCCTCAAGACTAACTTCATCATTAGCTTTTACGGGCTGACCAAATCTAAAATTTTCTATTCCGTAATTGATTTCCATACTGATGTTTCTCACCTCAGCAATCTGCTTCCAGAGATAAGGAATTAGTGAAAGTGTTAAGTAACCGTGAGCAATGGTTGAATGATAAGGACTCTCTTTTGCTGCTTTCTTCTCATCGGTATGAATCCACTGATGATCCAAAGTAGCATCTGCAAACCGATTGATCTGTGCCTGATCAATCCTATGCCATGAGGAAGTTCCAACCATAATTCCTTCCAGCAATTTGTATTCGTCAAAATTGTTGATAATAATCATTCCATTTAAAAAAATAATAGATTAAAGTATTAATCCTAATACATCATTTAAAAACCTCCCGCAAATGCAAGAGGCTGGATGAACATGAAAAAATCGATGTAACTAACATTAATATTTCATTCAAACATATATTAAAAACAGTCTAATCTACATTCAGGGATGAGAAGAAAATGCTTTAACTTTTATAAGCAAGAAGTCGTTTCATCCTATGCTAATTTCACATTGACAGCATTTAAACCTCTGTCACCTTTTTGAATATCAAAATTCACTTTATCATTTTCACGAATTGATCCTGAAACCAATCCTGAAGAATGTACAAATATGTCTTTACTCCCATCTGCAGGAGAAATAAATCCGAAGCCTTTTGCTTCATTGAAAAACTTTACTGTGCCTTGTTGCATTGTAATTATTATTAAAATTGTATTTATAATCTGTAAACTTTACAGTTTTATTCTTAAAATGTACCGACAGGTATTGTAAAACCGATCAGATTCTGGATATTTTTAAAAACCATACGCTCCTCTGCTGTACAGAATGATATTAAAGAACCTTCACTTCCTAACCTTCGAATCCTCTCAATCCTTTGGATATAAATTTGAGGAATAGCAGGAAGATCAAAGTTGATGATATGCAGTATCTTATCGACATCGATTCCTTTTGCTGCAATATCGGTAGTAATTAAAGCCTGAATTTTTTCATTCCTAAAGCCATCCAAGACACTATTCTTCACAGCGATTGACCTATTTCCATGAATCCATCCTGTACTGATTCCTGCATTTTCCAGCTGCTGCACGAGCTCATCGGCTATGTATTTACTCTGCGTAAAAACCATAAATCCTTTTATGTTGCTATTTCTGAGCATATCTATCAAAAATCCGGACTTATCTCTTGTCTCAATAAAATATACGCTTTGGGAAATACTTTCTATTGATGCCAACCTTGCTTCTAATAAAATTTCTATTGGGTTTTTAAGAAAAGTTGAAACAGATTTTTTCAGATAATCTGAAGCTTCTGTACAAAAGATCAAGGCTTGTATATGATTAGGAATTAGTTTCTGAATATTTTTTATTCTGTTTATTGATGTTTTCTCAATCATTTTATCGGCATCATATAAAACCAGAATTTCTAACTTGGAAAAGTTGATAGGCTTTTTTTCTGCAATCTCTAAAATTCCTTTAGGAGTTGCAATCAATATATCTATTCTCTTTCTGAATGCGGCAAGTTGACTATCCGTTGATTCTCCATCATTAATTCTAAACGTTAAAAGAGAAAGATATTTACTGCACTGTTTAATCTTTTCTTCGGTCTGGGCTCCGATTTCGTCCGTAGGAACAATGATCAGTACCCGGATATTTGTGTGTTCAGTCGGGTTTCTTCCCAACAATTGTAATATCGGCAGCGTAAAAGCTAATTTTTTCCCACTGCCTTTGGGTGCAGAAACCAGAACATCTTTCCTTTTTAAAACACTTGGAATTATAGCATCCTGTATCTCAGTAGGTTGGGAGTATCCCGATTCTGTAATCGCCCGGATTATGGGATTAATTAATTGTAGATTTTTGAAACTTATCATAAATTTTTGCAGTTTCCGATCTTTTTTCCGGTAAGTGCAACTTTAATGAAATATTTGTGGATATTAGAATTACTATTAATTCCATATGCTTTTTCATTACTCTAAACTTTTTTCTCATTGAAAGTTAAAAACTAAGCCTTTCTCAAAGAAATCAGTTGACAATCGGGAATCTGAAAAAGCAAAACTGAATGATAAAAATTTGATTTAAATTATTGCAGAGTAGCAGAGGCAGGAACCTTTTTTATTGATACTTTGCAAATGTATGTTAAAATAATCCAACAATAACAAAATATAATTAACTGATTATCAAAAATATATTCGTATCTTACGCATATCAATCTAATTGTTTGCAAAGTGCGGATGATTTTAAAATTCCAGCCTATGCAAACTTTAGCATCCCAAATCCAGCCCCTTACAAGAAAGTCAGTCAGTCCACCGTCTTCTCAGATCCGAATTGCTTATTTTATTATGATCCATCATAAACCTGATGTTTTTAAGGCAATGTTTGAGAAAATCTACACTCGTGATCAGTTTTATCTGATTCATATAGACAGAAAAGCCAAGGAAGAATTTACTGAGGAAATTCAACAATATCTCATCCATTTTGCCAATGTCTATATTCTTGAGAGTATAAATATTGTAGCGGGAGGCTTCAGTGTCATTCAGGCAGAGCTCAATGCCATGGAGTACTTACTCAATGTAACACCGGAATGGGATTATTTCATCAACTTAAGTGGCGAAGATCATCCGCTAAAATCGCAGAATATTATTCGTCAGTTTCTAACCATGAATAACGGCAGGAATTATTTGTTCTATTATGACCAAAAATTTTATAGACCTGATACACTTAAAAGAATACAGAATCATTTTACAGAACTAAGCCATAAGATATCATCATTAATTTATAAAAGAAATTTTATGGAAGGGGTAATACCTTATATTGGAGGTAAATGGTTTATTTTCACAAGAGAAACCTGTTCTTTTTTAACCAATAATAAACGGGTGATGGACTTTGAAGATTATTACCTGCATACATTCTTGCCGGCCGAATCATTTTTTCAAACGGTTCTTATGAATACCGTTTTTAAAGATATTATTGTAAATGATGATAAAAGAGCATCTATTGAAAAAACATTTTTTAATAAAAATCAGTATCAAACTTCTTTTATCGAATCATTGAAAGGTAGTAATCAGCTTTTTATTAGAAAGGTTAATAGCGAAACCAGTCAAAACATTTTAAACTATATTGATAAAACGTATCTTCTGCCACTACCGTACGTGGACGAAATAGAGAGAGAGCTTAAAAGAGATGACAACAATGACAAATGGTCTTAATAAATTAATATTAACTTACAAGTAGCACTTTATTTTAAATTTTAGTGGTTTTATTAAACTGATAGGATCATTACAACTAACCTGTGTATATACTTTTGGTAATTAAAATAATAAATTGAAAATTAATTGGTTCCAGTATTGCTTAGTAAGATTATGAGAAATATCTTCATGGTTGAAGACAACCAAGATATAAGAGAAATATTAGATATTTTTCTTACAGCAGAGGGTTATAATGTTTATCCCTTTGGAACAGTAAAAGAATTCAAAAAAAGAAATCCCGAAATCATTCCCGATCTTTATCTATTTGATGCAATGCTTCCAGATGGCTCTGGGATAGATCTTTGTAATGAAATAAAAAACAATATCAATAATAAAGCTGCGGTAATCATTATGAGTGCCAATATGAAGATTGATCAAACAAGAAAGCTTTGTATCCCTGATGATTATATTTCCAAACCTTTTGATCTTAGCGACTTTCTGAAAAAAATTCAAGGTGTAATTCTTTAAAGTTTTATGATATGTGAGATGCATTCGTATAAGTTAAAACTTAGCCTCTATTTTTACAAAATACTTTACCCACTCCACAATTGTATTTGTATACAGAATCATCAAAGTCAACTACTTTATTAATTTCCTTATTATTTGTATAATTAAAATAACTAAAGTGTTAAATTGGAACTAGGTAGTCAAATATTAAGTGAATCTCTTGCCTATTATAATGGATTTACTTTTAGTCCTAAAAATTCATTTTATAATCAGTAGATTTTAAATATTATGCCATTTCACGAAAAATAATTAAATATCTATAAAAAATGATAAAATTTAACACATTGAATTTATTATTAATTCTAATGTCAACATTTACTTTTGGTCAGGAGTGTGACTGCGAAGCCAACTTCCTCTGGGCTAAAAAAACTTTTGAGGAAAATGATGCTGGTTTTCGATATACTATTGAGAAAAATGGTCAAGACACTTACAATATCCTTAATCAAAAAATACTGGAAAAGGCAAAAGGGGCAAAAAACACTTCCAGAATGTCAGAGCGTGATTTATGAATGGTCGAAATTCTTTAGGAGTGGACATTTTGGATTCTCAATTATTAAAAATGACTATAACCAAAATGACGTAATTGATAAAAAGAAGATTAAAGAGCAGCCTATAGTAAAAGTTGATTATTCGAAATTTGAAAAAAGAATCAATCTGATATCTACACCTACTTTGGAAGGAGTATGGAGTGACGGCACATATAAAGTAGGGATCATCAAAACTGTTGATGGATATAGCGGATTTATCATCAATGCAGACAAAACGAGCTGGACTCCAAATCAACTAAAATTTTTAATAAATAATAACAAAGAGAAAGCTGATCTGTGGATGAAAGATTTTTCTAAAAGGGAAAATCAAAAGGTAGATATCATCGGAAATAACCTTATAAATATTGGGAACGTTTTATATTTGAAAAGGTTATCAAGAACCTATGAGGATACACAAGAAATTAAGGATTACATCAAATTTTTGTACGCCGGTAATAAATCCTATTTTCAAATATTGTCTGGAAAAACAGCATACATAAGAATTCCAGCTTTTGATCTGGATTATAAAAAACAAATTGACAGCGCGATTGCAGCCAATTCAGCTAACATAGAAAAAACGGAGAATTTGATCATCGATGTTCGTTATAATGACGGAGGTGCGGATACATCTTACGAAAAATTGATTCCTTTTCTATATACCAACCCGATACGTACTGTGGGTTTACAGCATCTGTCAACACCTTTAAATAATGAGGTAATGTTGGGTTTGTCAAAAAATGAAAATTTCGACGAGGAACATCAGAAAGCCTATGAAGAGGCTTATGAAACCTTGAACAATAACCTTGGTAAATTCGTCAGTCTGTCTGATGAAATCGTTAAAGTCAAAAAATTGGATAAAGTTTTACCATTTCCTAAAAATATTGCTATCCTAATCAACAATGGAAATGCGAGTACCACAGAACAATTCTTGCTGGCAGCAAAGCAAAGCAAAAAAGTAAAACTTTTTGGAACAACGACAAGTGGCGCTTTACATATATCCAATATGAGTGATGTTGTCTCTCCTGATGGAAATTTTGAATTAAGATATGGCCGCTCCAAAAGTTACAGAATACCAGAAATGGCAATTGATGACAAGTGCATTCAGCCAGATTACTATCTCGACAACTCTATTACCAACAAACAATGGATGGAATATGTCCGAAAAATTATGGAAGAATAACCAGATACTACATTATTTATAAAATCTTGATGTATAATGTTGATAAATCTACTGCTAAGATTTGTTTGATTGTTGAATAATCACTTATTCAATTTGGGTAACAATTTATTTTAATGTTCCAATTAAATTTTACAGTTTTTTTTTAAAGAAAAATGATGTTTTAATACTTTTCATTTTCATAAAATTCTCATATTTAGAGAGAATTTTTCTGATTCATTTATATAACTTAAATACCATTTAACACCTTCAAAATATTATCTATATCTACTAATAAATGGTTTGGATAGAGTCCTGTCAAGTTCACTTAATGAGACAACTATTTATTAGTTGTCTCTTTTTTATAGGCATAACAAATTATTTATCAAACTGTTACAGCTTGAGATTTTATGATTTGATTTTTTATCTAGAATATACAGCCTAAAGTGCTACATCAGAGATTTCATCGGCATTGAAGGGCAGTTTGAAATCCCATTAAGGTTCTAGTATTTTTACATTTTTGGGAATTGCCAAGACCGTGGTCAGCATCAGGGATCACGTCGTATTATACTGTTATAACAACTATTTTAACTTTTAAACCAGTAAGTTCTGCAAGATAAAACTATCTTTTACTTGCTTTTATAATGAATAGTGGAAATATTTTTCAATATTTCAGCACTTTGCTCCGGCGTAATATCCCGTTGAGCTTCCGCAAGCATTTCGTAGCCGACCATAAACTTTTTTACTTCTGCACTTCTCAGCAATGGCGGATAAAAATGCATATGAAAATGCCATTCAGGATGAAGTTTTCCATCAGTCGGCGATTGATGAATTCCTGCTGAATACGGAAAAGAAATCTCGAAAAGATTGTCGTATTTCGTAGTTAAATCTTTGATGATTGATGCTAAGGATATTTTTTCGTTTTTGGAAAAATCAAGCAAATTTTCAATCTTTCTTTTGCTGACAATTATCGTTTCGTAAGGCCAGACTGCCCAGAAAGGAACTAATGCGACAAAATCCTCATTTTCAAGAATGATTCTTTCATTAATTTCCAGCTCTTTTTTCACATAATCTTCCAAAAGAGAAGTTCCGTTTTTGTCAAAATATTTTTTAAGATTTTCCTGCGTTTTTGCCACAATAGAAGGAACTGAAGACTGCGCCCATATCTGACCGTGAGGATGCGGATTACTGCAACCCATCACCTGACCTTTATTCTCAAAAATCTGAACGTGGTTGATGTAATCCAGATTTCCTAACTCTTCATATTGTTTCTGCCATACATCAACGACATTTTTTATATCGTCAATCTCCATTTCAGGCAACGTAAGGCTGTGATTTTCTGAAAAGCAAATAACACGATTAATTCCTCTTTCAGGTTTTAATGAAAAAAAATCAGAACTATCCTCAGAAAATTCCACTTCATCCTTCATCAGAGAACCGAAATCGTTGTCAAAAACGTAGACACCTTTGTAATCTAGGTTTTTCTCGCCGTTAACGCGAACATTTCCTGAGCACAAATAACAATTCGGGTCGTGAGCCGGAAGCTGTTCTTCCGACGTTTTTTCTGTTTGCCCCTGCCAAGGTCGCTTTGCTCGTTGCGGAGAAACCAGAATCCACTCATTCAAAAGCGGATTGTATCTTCTGTGAGGATGATTTTTTTGATTAAATGACGAATTCATTTTCTTTGTATTCATTAATTCCGTCTGATATTTTTACTCTGTAGACTTTCATTTCGATGTCGAAAGCCTTTTTATATTTAGCACTGATAGCGTCAATAACCTGATCAACATTTTCATCTTTAATAAGGTTAATGCTGCAGCCTCCGAAGCCACCGCCCATAATCCTTGACCCTAAAACACCATTTTCTTTTAAAGTTTCCTCAACCATAAAGTCAAGCTCATCACAGCTTACTTCAAATTCAGTCGAAAGTCCGGAATGCGTTTCATTCAACAATTGTCCCAAAAATTCAACATCTCCTTCTGATAAAGCTTTTGCAGCTTTTTCTACCCTTTTAATTTCTTTCAGGAGGTAAAAGCATCTTTTATAAGACGTCTCTCCCATTTCTGCTCTTACTTCATCGAGCATTTCAAAACTAAAATCCCTGAATTTTTGTATTTCAGGAAACTTTTCCCATAATATTTTTTTGCCGTTGTCAACATCTCTCCTTCTATCGTTGTAGCCGGAAGTAAGATGGGTATGTTTTACGCAACTGTCGAAAAGAACCAAGCTATACCCATCGATATTGGCTTCAAAATACTGATGTTCCAAAGAATTGCAATCGAGCATAATCACTTTATGCTCTTTTCCGAAAACTGACGAAAACTGGTCCATAATTCCGCATTTTACGCCTACAAAAGTATGCTCGGACTTCTGACCAATGACTGCTATTTCTTTTTTATTTAAATGTAAATCGAAAATTTCGTTGAGAATATAAGCAAATCCACATTCCAAAGCTGCCGATGATGATAAACCGGAACCCATCGGAATCGTGCTGCTGAAAGCAATCTGCAAACCTCCGACTTCTTTTCCCAATTCCTGAATGACATTAAAAACGCCCAACAAATAATTGACCCAGGTCTGTGAAACCGGAAACTGTTTTTCGTTAACATCAAAACTGAAAGAATCGTTGAAATCTTTGGCAAAAAAAGAGATTTTAGAATCATCCGTTTTTTTTACGGCAAAGCAAATATGCTTATCAATGGCAGCCGGAAGCACAAAACCGTCGCTGTAATCGACGTGTTCTCCAATAATATTGATCCTTCCCGGAGCGAGGAAAATCCGTTCCGCGTCTGAGCCAAAAGCTGTTTGAAAAGCCTCTTTGGTATAATTGATTAATTTCTCCTGCATAAAATCTGCAAATTATATTTTGATGGAAAGTTTAAATTTTAAAATTTTGATTAAAGTTACGGTTTTCTGTTTAGGTGACTGTCCTGATCAATCGGAGAAGACAGTTAATGTCGTGACTGGTTTTATATTGATAACCGAGACCTTCCTCTTTTTCTATTTCGATGATCTTCTTTTTAACTACTAAAAGCACAAAGAAATTCATAAGGAACACAAAACTTGTGACCTTTGTGCGAACTATGTATTCCTTGTGGGTAATAAACACATTTCTAACAATGCAATATTACAGACTTTCTGATTTTCTGCTCATCACTTTTTTAACTGATGCCACGATGTCATTCGCAGTTAAACCGTATTTTTCCATCAGTTGGTCAGGCGTTCCGCTTTCTCCGAAACTGTCGTTGACGGCAACATATTCCTGAGGCGCAAGATATTCTGTAATCAGAAGCTGTGCAACGCTGTCGCCTAATCCGCCCAGTCTGTTGTGCTCTTCTGCGGTAACAATACAACCTGTTTTCTTTACAGATTTTAAAATCGCTTCAGAATCCAATGGCTTAATGGTGTGGATATTGATAATTTCTGCGTCTATGCCCTGCTCTTCGAGAATTTCGCCGGCTTTGATGGCTTCCCAAACCAAATGACCTGTTGCAACAATTGTTACATCTTTTCCTTCATTCACCATCCAGGCTTTCCCGATTTCAAATTTCTGATTTTCATCGGTGAAAACAGGAATCACGGGACGTCCGAAACGCAAGTAAACCGGGCCTTCGTAATCTGCAATCGCAATGGTTGCCGCTTTGGTCTGGTTGTAATCGCAAGTGTTGATCACCGTCATTCCCGGAAGCATTTTCATTAATCCGATATCTTCCAGGATCTGATGTGTTGCACCGTCTTCACCTAAAGTTAAACCAGCGTGGGAAGCACAAATCTTAACATTTTTTCCTGAGTAAGCCACCGACTGGCGAATCTGGTCGTACACTCTTCCTGTAGAAAAGTTGGCGAAAGTTCCCGTGAACGGAATTTTGCCTTCCGTTGCCAGACCTGCTGCCATTCCAATCATATTGGCTTCTGCAATTCCGACCTGGAAGAATCTTTCCGGTGCTTTTTCGATGAATTTTTCAAATTTTAAAGAACCGATAAGGTCTGCGCAAAGTCCGACAACATCGGGATTTTTATCCGCCAATTCTGCCATTCCCGCTCCGAAGCCGCTTCGGGTGTCTTTTTTTTCTGTGTAGGTATATTTTTTCATTTGATTAATTGTTGGTTATTTTTTTAACGCAAAGAGCGCAAAGAATTTTTTTATCTTATTGAGAATATTTTTCGCTCGCAAAGACGCTTCGCTCAGCTAAGAAAGTGGGTTCCTCAAGTAAATTTTATTCGATGTTTTTACAAAATATTTTTTTTGTGAATACTAAAAGCTTTCCAGATCACCTCTACGAGGTTTTGTGATGCCGAATTATTTTTGATCTATTATCAGTTCGCTCCTACGGAGCATTTATTATTCTAAAACGTATTTAGATTGAGCCACAGCGTGGCGAACTGTTAATAGCAAAATTAAGTTTAGAGCATCAAGCTCCGTAGGAGCGACCTGTAATTTAACATCACAATAAATTCCATTGTTCTTCCCGAAAACTTTTTCTCTTAAATGTTTTGTTCGTTGATTGATTTGGAACAGCGAATCTATCTCCACTTTATTATTTTTATTTTGAATCGATGAATCTCGTTCCTCGATTTCTCGCAGCCCGGCTTGAGTGGAGCTCTTTTTGCAAATTTTGATGTGGAAAAAGCGTTGGCAAATTTGCAAAAAAGCGGGAACGGAAGACGGATTAAGCTGCCCAAATAATTCTCAAATTAATAATCGCCCAAAGTTTCTTCGAGTTGATCTAAAGCTTTTTGTAATTGCTCGTCATTCGGTGCTTTCCCGTGCCACGCGTGTGTTCCCATCATATAATCGACACCGTAACCCATTTCTGTTTTCAGAAGAATACAAATCGGCTGACCTTTTCCTGCTAATGATTTGGCTTCATCCAGAACGTTCAGAATTTCTTCCATATCGTTTCCGTTTTCCACTTCAAGAACTTTCCAGTCAAAAGCTTCGAATTTGGTTTTAAGATTACCTAATGAAAGGACTTTTGAAGTCGAGCCATCAATCTGCTGACCGTTGTAATCGACCGTTGCGATGAGATTATCAACTTTGTTGTGAGAAGCGTACATAATGGCTTCCCAGTTCTGTCCTTCCTGCAATTCCCCGTCGCCGTGAAGGCTGAAAACAAGATTCGTGTCTTTATCTAATTTTTTTCCGACCGCGTGACCGACTGCCACAGACATTCCCTGTCCAAGCGAACCGGAAGCAATACGAACTCCGGGAAGATGCTCGTGTGTCGTCGGATGTCCTTGCAATCTGGAATTCAGCTTTCTGAATGTTGCCAATTCAGATTTGTCGAAATAGCCTGCGTGCGCCAAAACGCTGTAAAAAACAGGGGAAATATGGCCGTTGGAAAGGTAAAAAACATCTTCGCCTTTTCCCGTCATATCGAAGCCTTCTTTTCTATTCATTGCATCAAAATAAAGAGCTACAAGAAAATCTGTACATCCTAATGAACCTCCCGGATGTCCCGACTGACAGGCGTGAACCATTCTTACAATATCTCTTCTGACCTGAGAAGCGATAATTTTTAGTTTTGAAATATCGTGCATATTTTTATTGCATTTTCTGTGAATCTTTGATGAACTGCTCCAGACCGCTTGCTGTTAAAGGATGATTAAGCAAAGACAAAATCGGAGGCAAAGGACAAGTTACGACATCGGCGCCAATTTTTGCGCAATTGATGATGTGCATAGAATGACGAACAGATGCTGCCAAAATCTCAGTTTCATATCCATAATTATCAAAAATGGTTCTGATTTCCTGGATTAAATTAAGACCGTCTGTGGAAACATCATCCAGCCTTCCTAAGAATGGAGAAACGTAAGTGGCTCCTGCTTTTGCTGCTAAAAGTGCTTGTCCGGCTGAGAAAATCAGGGTAGATTCCTTTTTGGGAAAAATATTTGATGGCTTTGATTCCGTCTTTGATGATGGGAACTTTTACCACGATATTCGGATGAATGGCTGCCAATTCCTCACCTTCTTTGATCATTTCTTCATAAGTTGTGGAAAGGACTTCTGCCGAAATATCGCCGTCTACAATTTCACAAATGTCTTTGTAATGCTTCAAAATAGCTTCTTTCCCGCTGATTCCTTCTTTTGCCATCAGGGACGGATTGGTTGTAACGCCATCAAGGATTCCCAGATCCTGAGCTTCTCTTATCTGCTCCAAGTTGGCTGTGTCGATGAAAAATTTCATAGATTATATTATTAATTTTATTTAAGTGTTAAATTTACACTTAATTTACAAAAGAAACAACTTCCTGTCTCAAAAAGATTTAGAAAGTTATTTGTTTAAGTTTATTAAATGGATTGATTAATTATGATGTCCCATATTGAGCTTGATTTTTTTTAAATCTTCCAGCTCGTGAACAGGTTTTTCGATATCAGACGGAATTGGTCTTTTGGAAAAGGTCTGAAAATACAACAGACACGCATCTTTCCACCAAACGGCATCTTCAGCCTGAATCTTCAATTTATCCTGAACCTCTGAAAATCTCTCCGCATCCACGTAAGGTTTTACCGATTCCCAAGCTTTTTGATAAGCTCTGACACCCTGAACTCCCGAATCATATTTATAGCACAACTCATCCCAAAGGGTTTTTCCGTCTTTCATCCTGTAATCCCAAGGAACGTGATGGAACCAGAGAATCAGATTTTCAGGAGTCGTTTTAATGTTATTATAGGTTTCGTTAAGCGTTGTAAAATATTGTGAAACGGCATCGCTTCCAGTTTTTGTCCTATCGAATCCGATTCCTTCTGCATTGGCCTGATGATAATACACCGGTGACCAGTCGGGTCTTCCGCCTTTGTAATCGCCCCACGGTTCCGGACCATAATGGTGCCCGCCGGCAAAAATGTGGTGAAGACCAAGCGGCATCATATAATCTACGGCAGTTTCGCGTGAAGTAAGCATCATTTCTTTGACCTGATTTACGAAGTTTTTATCATCCGTAAAAGTCATTTTAATCCATTCATCTGCAATCTTTTCCGAGGTTAGATCGTGATTCCAGGCTAAACGTCCGAAAGCGTACCAATTGGCCTGTGCGAAGTGATGTCCCGTCCAGTTTTTATCTTCACCGATATTGGCAACTGCTGAAATGTCCGTCAATTTTGCAGGTCGCAAAGTTCCGTCCGTGATTTTAGCAATCGTAGAACCTTTCCCATCCGAAAATGTATCGCTGTCCAAAGTTTCTTTGAATAACGGCGCAAGATAAACCAGATGATTGGCCTGTCCCAAATATTCCTGGGTAATTTGAAATTCAACCATTTCTGAAGTTTTTCTCAACGCTCCGAAAAGCGGGTTGAAGGCTTCTCTCGGTTGAAAATCTATAGGTCCGTTTTTAATCTGAATAATGACATTGTCTCTGAATTTTCCGTCTAACGGAACAAATTCCAGATGCGCCTGTTTCGCACGGTCTTCTTTGCTTGGACTGTACACAAACGCTCTCCACATCACGATTCCGCCATAAGGTTTCAAAACATCTGCCATCATATTGGCTCCGTCTGCGTGCGTTCTTCCGTAATCCTGCGGTCCGGGCTGTCCTTCGGAATTAGCTTTCACCAAAAATCCTCCGAAGTCAGGAATTAATTTATAAATTTCTGCCGCTTTATCTTTCCACCATTTCTGAACTTCTTTATTTAACGGGTCGGAATCTTTTGTATTTCCCAACACTTTTGGCGAAGAAAAATTAACCGAAAGATAAACTTTGATACCATAAGGTCTGAAAATATCGGCTAAAACTTTGACTTTTTTAAGATAGTCTTCACGAAGCATATTTGGTGATGCATTCACATTATTCAATACTGTTGCATTGATTCCGATGGATGCGTTGGCTCTTGCATATTCTTCGTATCTCGGCGAAATTTTATTAGGTAAGTCTTCCCACTTCCAAAGCGAATGACCGGCATAACCACGTTCAATGGTTCCGTCGAGATTGTCCCAATGGTTAAGAATTCTTACGTCATAGGAAGGTTTTTCTTCGAGTTTTAGATTAGAAAAACTGGCTTTTTGCTGTTGTAAATTCAACAAATGATAGCTTCCGTACAGTAATCCTAAATCTGTTTTTGCCAAAACGCTGATTTTTTTCGGAGTAGAAACGATTTTGTATCCGTCTTTAAAATTTTCCGGAAATCTGTCAATCTTTAAATCAATAGCTTGTCCTGCCCAATGTTGGTTCAGTTCTTTTTTGGAGATTTCAATAGTCGGACTTTTACTGTTTGAATTTACAATATTTCTTGGCTTTGGATTGACCGGATATCTCAGCCATAGCTGACTTCCGTCTTCAGCAAAAGCCATTAACGGAAGGATTAGAAACAGTAATATGTAATGTCGGAAATGTTGCATTCTTAATGTTTAAAATTATTTAAGTTTTGGCTAAAGCCAAATTAAAGTGCATATTATCTTTCAAACGGGATAAAGCACGTTCCTATTGATGGTCTTCCAATCCTTCAATCGTTTTGATTTTACCGTCGTTATCATATTCAATTTCAACAACCTTCATACTTCTCAGCCACGTTCTTCCGCCACTCGGAACAGAATCGTGGAAGAACAGATACCATTTTCCTTTAAATTCCACAATACTGTGATGCGTAGTCCAACCCACAACAGGCGTCAAAATTTCACCCTGAAAAGTGAACGGACCATAAGGATTATCGCCTGTTGCGTAGCAAATCAAATGTGTGTCTCCAGTGGAATACGAAAAGTAATATTTACCGTTATATTTATGCATCCAGGATGCTTCGAAAAAACGATGCTTATCGCCGTGAACCAAAGGATTTCCGTTTTCGGCAAGGATTAAAACATCTTTCGGTTCTTCACCAAATTCCAGCATATCATCGCTTAACATCACAACTTTTGATGAAATGGCGGGCTCATTATCGTTAGGAAGAATGGCAGATTCCAATGCTTTGTTATTTCTGTAGCGTTGTAATTGCCCACCCCAAATTCCGCCGAAATACATATAATGTTTTCCATTATCCTCAAAAAGACAAGGGTCGATGCTGTAACTTCCCATCATCGGATGTTTTTCCGGAACGAACGGACCATAAGGTTTATCGCTCACCGCAACACCGATTCTAAAAATATCATTTTTGTCTTTTAGCGGAAAATACATATAATATTTGCCATTTTTGAAAGCTACATCGCAATCCCATAACTGTCTTCCCGACCAAGGAATATCTTTTACCGAAAGTACCACGCCGTGATCCGTCACTTCGCCATTTTCCACATCATCCAAAGAAAAAACGTGGTAATCATTCATATCGAAATGGTCGCCGTTGTCATTTTCTTCAATGCCGCTTTCACGGTCGTGAGATGGATAAATATAAAGTTTTCCTTCAAAAACGTGTACGGAAGGGTCTGCCATATAATCTTTCGGGAAAAGGTATTTTGCTTTATTCATTTTATAGTTTAGATTTTTAGGTAATAGATTTTGAATGAAATTTCTCGCAGATTTTTCAGATTTCGCAGATTATTTAAATAACATCTGCTTAATTAGCTAAATCTGCTAGAAAAATATTTATTTTAATTTTTGAAATCTTAAAAGCTGATTTTATTTTTCTTTAGTTAATTCAATGATTTTCTCAACGACAGGTTTTGCCTGGTAATTTCTGTCGAATGGCAGCGGATAATCGGTTCTGCCTTTTACAGGGAAATCGTTTTTCCAGGATTGATTGTCGGTTACGCCCCACAATGTTACTCTTCGGATTTTATCCTGATGTTTCAAATATAATCTGAAAAAATCCAAGTAACGGTTTTCCCATTCTTTTTCAACATCTGCAGGAAGTCCTTTAGTGTAAGGATTCATTTTGGCTTCATACTCTACTTTGTCGGAAACGTTGGCTGAAGTTCCCCACGGAGAAGGCAGTGCGCTGATTTCCATTTCGGTAACATTGATTTTTACTCCGGCTGCAGCATAATCAACGATTGCTTTTTCGTATTCTTCAAGTTTCGGATTGTCTAATCCAACGTGGGTCTGCATTCCGACTCCATCGATTCTGATTCCTCTGGATTTTAGATTTTTAACAATTTTGGTAACGGTTTTTACTTTTTCCGGAAACCATTCGTTGTAATCGTTGTAATAAAGTTCGGCATTCGGGTCAGCTTCCTGCGCATATTGGAAAGCGAGCGGAATAAATTCTTCGCCGAGAATTTCGTAAAATTTGCTTTTACGGTACGTTCCATCTTCCATAATCGCTTCGTTTACGACATCCCAACCTTTTACACGGCCTTTGTATCTGCCAACCAACGTTGAAATATGGCTTTTCATTCTCTGTTTCAGAACTTCGGGAGAAACATCTTTTCCGTCTTTGTCTACGAAAAACCATCTTGGTAACTGTGAATGCCAAATCAAGGTATGGCCGATGATGAACATTTTGTTTTTCTCCCCGAATTCTACAAATTTATCCGCGTCACCAAAGAAAAACTTCCCATCCTGAGGCTGGATAAACATCGATTTCATACAGTTTTCCGCAATAATGGAGCTGAATTGTTTTTTAATAATCTCATCCGATTTCACATCAGTACCGTCAATTTGTGGAAGACTCATTGCAGTTCCGATGTAGAATTTATTTTTGTAGGCATCTTTCAGGGAATCTTTTGAGGATGCCGAACTTGCTGTTTTGCACGAAACGGTCAAGGCTAAAATTCCTAATAATGCGGCTATTTTTTTCATTGTTAATTTTTTAAATTTTAAACGCAAAGAGCGCAAAGATTTTTTTGACTACTATACTTTTTAAGGTTCGCAAAGGCGTTACACTCAGCTAAGAAATACAGAACTTAATTTTTTAATCATCATTAAATTAAAAAGTCGAATCTCTCGCAGCCCGGCTTGAACGGAGCTCTTTTTGTGGAGCAAAGCGGAACAAAAAAGCGGGAGTGGAAGAAGGATAAAGCTGCCCAAATCATTAAACCAATATTAATCTTCTTTTTTCCTTCTTTCTTTGAGTTCCTGTTCGATTTGGGTTTCCATTTTTTTGTTGATTTCGTAGAACATTAATAATCCACACGCCGCAAAGAACGGAATGGCCGGAAAAATACTAACCAGCATCTGAGCGCCGTTTGCAACGGATTCCGGCTGGATAACGTTTTCGGTTCCTTCGGATGAAATATAGCCGTAATGACCAATAATGGAAGAAACCAATGAACTTCCGATACTCAAACCTACCTTTAATCCTACCATCATTGCGGAAAAAATAATTGCTGTGGCGCGTCTGTTATTTTTCCACTCGGAATAGTCGGCTACATCGGCAATCATTGCCCAAAGCAACGGTGTGCTGATTCCGTAGAAAAAGCCGTGCAGAATCTGAGAAAGGAACATTAATCCTACTGATTTCGGCGGATAAAATATAAATGCAACAATAAATAAAGTAGAAATGAATAATGAAGCGATAAACGCATCTCTCTTTCCGTATTTATCGGCAAATCTTTTTGAGAAGGTTATCCCAACAATCATCATAATGATTCCGCCGGCATTGAAGAGCCCGAAACCTGCTGAACGAGGGTCTTCACCGAAGAAATTCATTCCGATGGAACTGAAAAATGCGGTAATCGGCGAAATGAAATTTTTCAAAGAAGTTTCATCGACATAATTGTTGAAATAATAAACGTATGAACCGCCTTTCATTGCCAAAGTAATGAAAATCAAAGCTGTAACCACCAACATTATTATCCAGGGCTTGTTTTTCTTTAAATCTTTTAAATCAGCTCCCAAAGAGGATTCCTGCTCCGGTTTTGGAATGACTCTTTCTTTGGTGGTGAAAAATGTAATAAGCAACATAATCGTCCCGATTATTGCCAACCAAGTCATTACGATTTCGATTCCGGCTGCTTTGTCGCCCTGTCCGACTGATAAAATTATCGGTAACATAAATACCTGAACGAAAAACTGTGCAAACATCACCGCGACGAAACGGTAAGAGGAAATACTGTTTCGCTCGCCCATATCGCCTGTAATCACGCCGCTCAGTGCTGCGTAAGGTAAATTATTAGCCGCGTACAGGAGTAATAAAATTGTGTAAGTTGCTGCTGCATAAATCATTTTCCCCTGATACGAAAAATTGGGTGTGCTGAATGCAAAAAGTGCTGCTGCACCCAACGGAACGGCAGAAAATAAAATCCACGGACGGAATTTTCCCCATTTGGTTCGTGTTCTGTCTGCCAAAGCGCCGACCAGCGGATTGAACCCAAAACCGGCAATGAGTCCGACAATCAAAGTAATGATGGAGGCGTCTTCCGGCTTTAATCCGTAGATATCGGTGTAAAAGTAAGCTAAGTAAGTCACCAAAGTCTGGAACACCAGATTGGCCGCTAAATCTCCCAAACTGTAGCCGATTTTTTCAACGACAGATATTTTCTGAGATGGATTGTTCATATAGTTTATGGTTGTTTTTTATAATTCTTTTAACGCAAAGTCCGCAAAGATTTTTTTTGACTACTATTCTTTTTTAAGGTTCGCAAAGGCGCTTCGCTCAGCAAATGATTAAAAATCAAATTAAATATTTATTCCGTTGTGAAAGGCGATGCGGGAAGTCCGGTTTTATTTTTCAGGTTTCCATCGGGATTGTCTGCCCAGTTGTAACGGACTGCAACAGGATTTGTTACCGAATCATCCCACACTACATTTGTTTTGCCCTCGATTTTTGCTTTTGCCCAAGCCCATTTTCCTTCGGCATTTTTGATGGCGAAACCTTTTAATTCTGAAACTGGCGCAAAATTATCGGTTCCTTTTTTGAAAGTAAGAGCGATTTTATTTCCCTCAACTTTCATCGACTGATAAACCGGTCCGTCTGCAACGATGTTTTTTCTGTAAGCCAGTTTCATCGCTTGTAAAGCCAGCCTGTCTCCTACTGTTTTTTTATCGAGCGGATGAATGTCATTCCATTCTCCGATATCGATGATTACGGCAAGTCCGGCATTCGGAACTTGTAATGAAACTTTACGCTGCTGGTCTCTGAGTTCCGCCCAGTTGCTTTCTATCGGCTGTGCTTTTGACTCCATAAAATTAGCCAATTGAACGGTGATGAATGGCATTTCCTTGTTATTGAATTTGTTTCTCCAGTCTGTAATCATCGTGGTTAATAAATCGCCGTATTCTTTTGGTTTTCCGGTGTTGCTTTCGCCTTGATACCAGATTGCCCCCGTGATATTATAATTAATTAAAGGATTAATCATCGCGTTGTACAATCCCGTCGGTTTCCAACGTATAAAGGTTTGTCCGGGAGCCATTCTGTCGACTTTTGATCCGATTTTATATTTCCATTCGGATTTTAAATCTATTTTTTGTCCGTCGATTTCAAGGTAATACGGCTTGTCTGCAATGAACTGCCCTTTTCCGCTCCCGTTGGAAACTCTCACAGCAATTACGTTTTTACCTTCTTTTAAAACTCCTGCTGGAACGTCGTACCAACGTGGCGGATATTCGTAAGTCACGTTTCCGACTTTTGTCCCGTTGATGTAGGTTACATCAGCGTCTTTGATTCTTCCAAGATTTAAAAAAGCTGCTTTTCCTGCCTGATTTTTGGTTAAAGTAATTTCTTTTCTGAACCAAACAGAACCTTCAAAAGAACCTTCTTTATCTTCCCAAGAACCGGGAATCTGCATCGTTTTCCAATCAGAATCATTTAAATCAAATTTTTCCCAATGTTGATTGAGTCCAATATCGCTTTGGTCTAATTCCGCATACCAAGCCTTGCTAAGCGCCTGTTCTGAAGATTCTGTAGATTTTACCAAATCATCGTTCTGCCATTTTTTAGCTTCTTCCAGATATTCAGGATATTTTTTCAAAGAATTTTCATCCATCCAAGCCTGAATTGGCGAACCTCCTAAACTGGAATGAATAATTCCTACCGGAACTTTATTTTTTTCACTGATATCTTTAGCAAAAAAATAAGCAACACCAGAGAAATTCAGAATGGTTTGAGGATTTGTAGCTTCCCATTTTCCACCGTCCAATTCAGTTTGTGGCGATTTGAAATTATATTTCTGAGGAACTGTAAAAAACCTGATATTCTGATTGTTAGCATTTTTAATTTCATTAGCATACAATGGAGTCAGTCTTTGCATCGGCAATTCCATATTCGATTGTCCTGAAGCCAGCCAAACGTCGCCAATCAAAATATCTTTAAGAGTAATTTCGTTGATGGTCATTGTGTATGGACCGCCTGCTTTTTGCTCCGGAAGCACGATTTTCCAGCTACCGTTTTGGTCTGCAGTGGTTTTGTAGCTTTTGTTGAGGAATTTCACTTCTACTTTTTCATTGGCATCGGCTTTTCCCCAGATGTTTAATTTCTGGTTGCGTTGTAAAACCATTCCGTCTGAAACCAATGCGGGAAGCTTGATTTTGGCTTCAACACAAAGACTGCAAATCAAGAGGAATAAGCCCAGAATTTTAGTGAAAATATTATTTGACATATTAGTTTTTATTTTGGTAATTCGTTCAGTAATCTCACTTCAATAATTTTTGGAGTCAGAGATTTTTCGCCTGAAATAAATTTTACGGTGAGTGTCTCTTTATTCTTTTCCGATTCGGGAACCGGGATTAACAATGTTTGTGGTGAGCTTCCCATTTTTCCTTCAAAATCTTTTGAAAACACTTTGATTCCGTTGATTTCGGCATTCAAAGTACGATTGTTATTGGCATCGAAATACAAAAGGTAAAGGTATTTTGCATTTTTATGCTTATTTCTCATCTGATAGCTGAACCAACCTTTAGCATCGCGGAAATGACGGTCTTCCATATAGCCATCGTAAGCATCTTTGCTGTCAAAAAAGTGGTCGGACTCCGGCTGTTGCTCTCCTAACTGAATTTTGTCTGTTGTGATATTATCCAATTTTCGGACAGCTTCTTCTTCCTGGGCTTTTTTCTGCTGAATGATTTCGATTTTATCCTGAGTTGCCTGAGGAAAATAGATGATGTAACGCTCTTCCTGAACCTGATAAAACGGAACAAGTTCTAATCCTTTGTTAAATTTATTCTGAGGATAAAGACCGTTAATTCTAAATATTAAATCTTTTTCATTAACAGGCTTTAAATGATCCAAAACTGTTGTCGAAGATCCCAAAATCGTCGGAATATCATTCAACGGAATTTGAGGTCCGTGCGCAATATGTCCGCCACGACTGTCATCGGCAAACAATCCCTGCTGATTTTCTTTCCAATATTTTGCTGCCAAAACGATAGGTCCGTATCTGAACGCATAATAATCTGAATTATCAGGAAGCTGTTCTGCGGAAAGATGCATCGGCATTTTCATCTCGATGACATCGCCTTTTTTCCATTTCCTTTTAATATTGATATAACCTTCGGAATCGACAGGAATACTGATATTTTTTGAATTAATGGAAACGCTTATCTGTGAAGCATTCGTCCATTCCGGAGCTCTTAATTTTAAATTGATTTCGGATTTTGGGGCAAGGTCAAAAATTAATTTTGTGGAAGGTGTCTGTGGGAAATTATTTTCCTGTCTTAAAACTATTTTTTTCTCCGACCATTTTAAAACAGACGGAATAAACAGATTAATATACAAATCGTTATCCGACTGTGCATAAATCATTTCGCCATATTTCGCGTGGTTTTCCATTCCCGAACCTACGCAACACCAGAAACTGGTTTCCGGCTGGGAATAAACCCTGTAATGACCGGGACGCATCGGTGTGAAATACACAAAACCACCTTTTTCAGGATTTTGAGTGGAAAGAATATGATTGTACAAAGCTCTTTCGTAATAATCCAGATAAGAAGATTTTGGATTGGTCGCAAAAAGTTCTTTGGTCAGTTTCAGCATATTGTAAGTATTGCAGGTTTCGGGGCCTTCAATACTTTTAATCATTCCGCTGAAATCGCTTGTTGGATTGAAATGTTCGCTGACGCTGTTTCCACCGATAATTGCTGAACGTTTTTGCGTAACATTCGTCCAGAAAAAATCTGCCGCACTGTTCCACTCCTTATTATGTTCCAAATCGGCAATTCTTTTGAAACCAATTACTTTCGGGATCTGGGTATTGGCGTGAATTCCTGTCAGTTTATCTTCGTGAATCAGCAAAGGATTTAAAATGGCAAGGTGTGAAAACCGATGGGCAAGCTTTAGGTATTTTTCATTTTTGGTAATGTCGTAAACATCAGCAAAAACCTCGTTCAATCCGCCGTGTTCACTTCTCAGCATCTCTTGAATCTGCTCATCGGTAAGTCCGGAAACTTCATCCGCCATCCAATCAGTAAGTTTGATGAGCATTTTTTTTGCCTTTTCACTGTCTGCATACCAATAGGCATCACGCAAACCTGAATATATTTTGTGAATATTATATAACGGAACCCAACGGTCATTCAGTCCGAAAGCAGATGCGCGGATATTGCTATCCGAGATTTCTTTCCAGATTTTTTTGCCGTTCGGAACGCCGGAAAGATAGCCGTTTCCTGAAAGATTCTGGCAACGCTCCAGCTCATCGATCATATAATCGAGGCGCTGTTTTACTTTGCCATCGCCTGTAGAAGCGTACATCAACGCCAATGCTGAAATATAATGGCCGCCAATGTGACCATCCAATCCTGTGTTTTCCCAGTTGGGATAATTTGTTTTTTTAGGATTAAGTCCTGCTTCTTTCAGATAGGGCGCCAGTAAACGGTCGGCATCCATCGACATAATGTAGTTCTTATCCGTCTGCATTGCCCTGCTGAAAACACTTTCTGACAAAGCTACCTTATTAAACGGAAAATAACTGACCGTTTTGCTCACCTGCCCAAAAGCAAGCGTACCTAAACCTAAAAATACTATCAGCGATTTTTTATTCATTATTAAATGTCTATTCAACATTTCTAAAAATAAAAGAAAGAATCAATATGACAAAGAATTTTGCAGAATAAGCCGATGGAATCAAAAAAAAGTATATTTTAAAGTCTTAAAAAAAAGCTAAAAATAGCAAGGGCTTATCATAAAAATTAAGATTATTAAAAATCACGATAATCAGAACCATACGGCTAAATCGCTTGTATAAAAATGAATACGGAATACCGAGTGAAGGCGTCCGTAATTTATATAAATAACTTATCGTATTTTTAAGACTAAGCCTTGACTGTAGTTTTCGGGTAAATTTAAAATGAAAGGAAACTTAATTTTAACATATTTTTAACGTTGAGTTCATCTGTTTTTAATGTTTTTAATGAATAAAATTTAAGCTTCATAGCTATTAATTGCTCCCAAAATATTAAGGTAAATGATGAAATTTGGATTTTTTAAAAATAAAAAGCAAAATAAAGTGTATAAAATACATTTATATGGTTTCAACTGTAAAATCAAAGCCCAAAAGCATTAACTTTGCATAAAATTATAATCGATGACACAAGACTATTCTCATTTTCCACGACATTTGGTAGCTGTTGACTGTATTATTTTCGGGTTCGATGGCGAAAATCTTAAAATCCTTTTAGTGCAAAGGAATTTCGAACCGAAAATGGGAGAATGGTCATTAATGGGTGGTTTTATCGGGGACGAGGAAACCTCTGATGAAGCGGCACAGCGCGTCCTGAACACACTTACCGGACTGGAAAATATTTATCTTGAACAGCTCAATTCCTATACTCAAATCGACCGTGAACCGACGGCGAGAATTATGTCAATTTCATATTATGCACTGATCAATATTGAAAAAAATATTCAAATCAATGAAAAATACAGTGCAAAATGGTTTGATTTGAAAGACCGTCCAGATTTGATATTCGATCATAACGATATGGTAAAAGATGCTGTGCTGAGATTGAGAAGAAGAGCCACGACAAGACCAATCGGTTTTGAACTTCTCCCCAAAAAATTCACAATGAAAGATTTGCAGAATCTTTACGAGGCCATTTTTGACGAAAAATATGACAAAAGAAACTTCACAAACAAAATCAATGCGCTGGATGTTCTGGTAAAAACAGCAGAAAAAGATATGAGTTCGTCTAAAAAAGGTTCTTTTCTTTACACTTTCGATGAAGAAAAATACAATAAGAAAATTGCGGAAGGCTTTATGTTTAAGATTTAAACCTAAAAACTTCCTGTAAATTTCACTTTGATTCCCAGCTGGAAATTGGCAATGGTTTTAAAGATTTCGATTAAAGTGACACGCTCTATTTTGGTAAGTTTACTGATTTCGATATAGTTATCAGGATGCTTTTTATCAATATTAATCTGATTCGCCTGATTTTTTAGCCGAAGTGCCATCAGATAATAGTAAGACTGATGCATTTCGTTGTATTGCTGCTGTGTGAAAACTCCTATTTCCGTCAGTTTTTTCATTCGTTCGCCGGTATTTTCTATTTCCAACTGGTTTTTCAGTGCATACACCCGAAGCAAATCAACAATTGGCGACATCGCAGTTTTGATATCAAAAACCTCTGATTTCCCGATGGTCTGGGTTTTAATTCTTTTCAGAAAAGTCAAAGGCGGTTCATACTGTAGAGCATTTTTAGCAATATGAGCAAAAAACAGCTGATTGGGCGAAGTTAATTTTTCCTTGATATAGTTTTTCAGGTCTTTCACAATACTTTCTTCACCATAAATAAAACGGAAATCGAAAAAAGTGGAAAGCTTCATTGCGGTTTCCGGCACCGATTCTTCGATCCACTGGTTGTAATTTCTTTTCCAGTGAGAAAGAGAATGGGTCCATTTGGGATTGCTTGCCATAAAATTTCCTTTGCAGTATTCAAAGCCAATGATATTGAGATCATCCGAAACTTTTTTGGCAAAATCCAGAAAATATTCCCTTACCATTTCGCGGTGTTCATTGGCTTTATCTTCATAGATAATTCCGTTGTCCTGGTCTGTGCTTAGAGTCTGTTCTTTGCGGCCTTCGCTTCCAGTCACGATAAACGCAAATTTTGCAGGAGGTTTTCCTATCTGCCTAATAACTTTTTCTATTACTTTTCCTGTTATTGTATCAGCAATTGTTGTAATGACCTGGCTGGCTATCTCCCCGTGCACTCCCCTTCCCAATAATTGGGTAATAATATCGGGAACCTGTTTCCATTTTTTCTTAAGTTCTTCTACACTTTCAGCCTGTTTTACCGATTGAATAAAAACAAGCGGACTCTGCCCTTGCTCGCTCAACAAGCGATTTCTACTCAGAAAACCTACATATTCGCCATTATCTTTTACGAGAAGATATCTTGATTTGGTTTTAAACATCATCAGAACCGCTTCATAAAGATAAGCGTCGCTGGAAATACTTACGATGGGATTATCCATCACCTCAGAAATTGCAATTCTGGAATCCAGGCAGCGGGCGATAACATTATCTCGCAAGGTAATATCTGTCGCATAGCCGATAATTTCTGCACTTGCTGATTTTTTCATAAAGATGCAGCTTACTTTATGAGTGGCCATCATTTGAGCCGCCTCAAAAACAGGAGTATTTTCTTCGCAGGAAACAATACTTTTATAGGTAATTCCTTTTATTTTTCTTGAGTAAAGCTGGTCAGCCGCAAAATAACTTTCTTCAAACGTTGCGGGCGTTTTTACGAAATGAGAAAATTCCTCATCCAGCATTTTTTTGCCGAAATCTGATGTAAAATAATGGAAAAAATCTTCATACGCGTTACACAACTCGTAGAATTCCTTTTTCGGTAAAGTATAAACAACAGTTCCCTTTTTGGCAATCGCCGATTTCAATGCACGTACTCTGTTCAGAACCACAGATATTCCCCCAAAACAATAAGGCGAATGGTGTATCGAAATACATCTTTTGTTTTCCGCTGCATCGAAAAAAAATGTTTCGTATTCTCCGGATTCAATAATGTCTACCCCTCTCATTTCCGTCACTTCCTGGCGATAAACCAATGTATCTTTGGAAAACTCGGTTCTTGTGAATGTTTCTGAGATTTCTGCAAGAACGGTTTCGGGTAAAAGATGGAAGGGTTCTGTTATTTTTAAAAGTGAAATAATTTTTTCCTGCATCATAGTTATTTCATTTTATGGGTTAAAAACTTTAAACCAGATTCGATTTTCTGATGAATATTCTGAAAGTCGGTTTCTGAAATCTCTCCACGTTTCCTGATTTCAAAAAAACATTTTGCAGTTATTTCTGCATCGATCATCGCATTGTGAAGATGTTCCATTTTTTCATTAAAAAGAAACTCGTAAAGCTGAGGCAGCTTAAAATAATCAGCTTCCGGATTAACAACATACTCTTTACTTTTAAGCATTGTGCAGTAGAAATGACTCTGCAGAAAAGGATTTTCCAGGTTTGCCCTGTAAAAATCGGCGCTCAGTGTGTGAATATCAAACTCTGTAAAATGTCCCGTAATCAAGGGTTGAAATTCTTTTATATCCGTTGAAAGCTTTTCTAAAACCAATGTTCTTTCCTGTCCGTTTTTACTTAAGAATTCTTTGGTAATCCCGTGGATTTTCAATGACTTCGAGCTGATTTTCAAATCCTCATTAAAGATATAAAAATTTTCACGTTTAACTTCCTGGGCATTTTCGTCATAAATAACCCAGGCCACCTGAACTGCGGAAGGCCAGTTATCTTTCTCAGAATAAGGCAGGCTCCATCGTTTCGGGATTCCTGTAGTTTCGGTATCGATGAAAAGGAAATAGGTTTTCAAAATACAATCAAAGTTATAAAAAATAAAAAAGGATGCCTCAATGACTAGTCATGGTCGGAAGATTTTTCTTCCGACTTTTTATTTTTTTTCACCAAAAAAATAAAAGAACTCAACCTATTGATTATTAGTTAATTAGTTTGTTTTTGCTAGTGCTTTTTCGTATCTTTACGACTGATAATCAATTATTTATGTCAGTTTTTAAAGATCACAAAATATCTCTTAGACACGTTTTAGAATTTATTCCCGAAGCACTTTTAAGTCATCTTTCTGCAAGTACCAAAGTGGATTATTACAGCAAGGTTCTGCACGGTAAAAAAATGTTTTATCTACTTCTTTTCTCTATTTTCGATAATGAAAAATTAAGCCAA
>NZ_QNUG01000036.1 GCF_003385395.1 Epilithonimonas hispanica
AGATAATTTTGGTTTAATTGGTTTGAAATAAAAATTTTCTTTGATGGTTAATTTTCTTAATTCCTTTAAAATAAAATCGTAAATTGCATCTAGGTTATTCATAATGTATTAGATTGGTAGTCAATACAATATACGAAATTTTCGTATTATGAGTAACCTTTTTTATAATGCACTACGGGTTATCTTTTATAATATTATCCTCATATTGCTCCTTTGTTACTTTATCAAACAAGCCTTTGGCTTCATCAATATTCCTTTCTAATCCATAAGCATTTTCCCAAGTGATTATCATTTTGGTCTTACTACCAAGAGTCTTTGGAGTAAACCAAAATTGTGTATCAGAGTAACAATCTGTGTAATTAGAGTAAAAACTCTGAGGATAAATTTTGATATGATTCAAAATTTTTTTAAAAGGCTTCCCAACGTATTTTTGTTTTTTAAGTTCAAAATGTTGTTTCAAGTAATTCAGAGTATCTAATTGAGCAAAATTTAGATTAGAAAATAAAAAAAAGAAGACATAGATTATTTTCATAATTTATCTTTTCATTATCTATAAGCCCTTATATCTTTTACTATTTTACTACCATAGAAATTTTTTTCATCATTCGTAAAATAAAATTTATTTTTATTTTGATAGTATTTAACATCAGTTGCCGGGATTGATTCCTGCCATTCTATAGTCAAATTAATTACATTATAAAATGAAGCATTCATAGTAGCAAATCTAAAATCTGTCGTAGTTCTTATATTCCTATTATTTAATGGACCTTGTGACCAAACTGTTTGCGGTTGAATTTGAGTCATTTTACTTAATAAATAAGAAAAAGGCTTCCCAATATATTCAGCTTTTTGAAGCTCGAAATTAGTTTTTAAATAATTTAAAGTATCTAGCTGAGCATTGGATTTAGCATAAGCTCCAAGTATTATAAGAACAAAGACTATTTTATTTATATTTTTCATAATTATTTTTTTTAGTAGTTGCATTCTGTTGTCTGTTCATAGGTTTTAACAAAGACCATAATACCTCCGGTGTTGATAGAAATTAGATTTTCTTTTACGAAAACCGGCTGATAATTTCCGCTTGCATCTTTTTTACTCATTGCAATGCCTGTTCCATATTTGTTAAGTACAAAAGCCATTGCTAAATCATAAGCTTCATCATCTGATTTTCCAACTTTTATTTGTTGGTCTTTAATATATTTAAATTCATTCCCTATACTTGTTCCTTCTTTCCACGAAGCAGTCGCCGGGTCAAAATAAGTAGCTTTTGGATAAGTGGTTATAAAGGTGTCGAACTTGGTTTGGTCAGCAATTACAAAAACATAATCGTTATTATCCTGCGCAAATGTATTGTAAAAACTAAATTTAGAATTTGCCGCTCTTGCTGTAAAAAAATTATAGACATCTCCTGCAGAAGGAACATTATAAACGGAAGGAGTATGTGTATGTGCGGCTCCTACAACAAAAAAAGAGGAACTGGAAACATCTACGTCGACAGCATTTCCCCCTATCCCAGTTTTGACTCCAGTTACTTGTTCATTTCCTGAGGAATCAACACCGTATGAAAATCCTTTTTCCTGAGTGTCAGTAGATAACGTGGCTGTTATTTCAGCTTTTCTTCCCGCTGCCTTTGTTTTCTCAATAAATTCTTTTGCTTTAGTATTTTTAGTTGGGATATATTCACAAGGGGTAGGTTCTTCCGGTGGCTCAGGATTACAACCACCGGGAATTATTTTATACCAACCACCAGAAGAGCATTCAGAACCACCACCATCACCTGTTCCGCCGCCTTCACCGCCTCCACCATCTCCTCCTGTTCCGGAACCTCCACTACTACCTGAACCCCCTCCGGATTCAACCCAAATAATGCTGCAAAATACTGAGGTGCAGGAACCACACATATCGCAGTGTCCCCAAGAACTTGGACAATTACATTTATTGGAGTCACTTAATAAAAGACATTCCATCATCGGAACGGCGAAATTTGAAGTATTGGGATATCCATCAGAATGTTCCGCAACTGTCCTTCCGCTCGTTGTCTGAGATTTCATACTTAATTTCCCGTTTTTTATATATTTTGGAAGTAAATCATTCGGAAGTCGCACATAGTTTTGTGTTCCATAAACATAATGGTCTGCAAAAAGATAAGCAATCAATACTTCCTCTCTCATTGATATTGGAATAGTTGTGTCAAACACAAAACTTCTCAAAGAACTGTTGGTAATATTATTAAAATCAAAACTGCCATTCACTTTTTTTGCATAGATAACGGAAGACAATTCATCTTCATCCTTAGCAACTGGAATAATAATATAGGTTTCTTCTTCGGAATTTGATTTTGACAGGCTTTCTGTCTTTTTATCCGTTTTGATAATCATTTTGTCCCAAATAGGGATTCCTTTTCTGTCATTCAGACGACTAATAAAATTTGTTTTGGAGTTTTCATTATCTAGATAATGAAGAATTTGCTTTTGTTCTTCGGATAGTTTTTCAAGATTTGTTTTGAAAAATTCAGTCTCTCGTACTTTTTGCTCAGTTGTAATTGTATCAATTTCTTGCCTGCAGGCAAAGAAAAAAGTAATAATTATTATCGCAATAATTCTTAAATAGATTTTTTTCATACTTTTTTGTTTTATAGTTGATTCTAAATTAACATTTTTTCTTAAATGTAGAAAATTAATTTAATTTTTTTTTCATATAGAGCTAAATAAAAGCCAAAAATAATTTATTCACATATAATATTATTTTTAAGCATTTTTTTGCAGCCTTAAAAGTCTTTTGAGTTACAAAATTTCCTTCTTTTTTATTTAGCACGATATCTCTCTGAAAATTAGTTTTACAAAAAATTAAAAATCAACAAGTTAAAACATCAACTCTCTTTACAAATAGTTTCGGATTGATTTGCAAAATAGCTTCCATCTTAATTATCAATTTTGGAATAGGCAGTTTCAAGATGTTGTCTTAACAAAATTTGGAACGCCGCAACCCGCAGCCCGACTTGAGCGGAAATCCTTTTTACGCAACGAAGTGAAGTGAAAAGATTGGGAGCGGAAGGCGGATTAAGCGGCCCAAATTAATATCAATAATTAATATCAAAAATAATCTATTATGAAATCGCTTGCGATTACATTTTACAACTAAAAAACAACTAAAAAATATTCAAAATGAAAACTAAATTCTTATCAATCAGTTTACTTGCTTTGACTTTGTTTGCTTGTAAGAAAAGCGAAATGGTAGAATCTGCTTATGCGTCTGCCGATTATGTCGTTGATAGCGCATCTGTTTCGGATAGCATTTCTATGGCTGCGACACAAAATGTGAAAGACCGACAATTTGTAAGAACGGCGGAAGTGGATATGGAAGTGAAGGATGTTTATGATGCAACCATCTCGATTGAAAAACAGCTGCAATCGCTTGGAGGATTTGTGACCAACAGTAAAATGGAAGCACAGACTTTGTCAGAAGATACTTATAATACATCGGATGAATCGGCGATTTTGATTCGGAAATTTCAGAATCAGAACAGAATGCAAGTTAGAGTTCCGACTCAGAAATTAGGCGAATTTTTGGATTTCATTAATGATAAAAAAGTGTTTCTTAATTCCAGAATTATCTCTGCGGAAGATGTTTCTGCCGGAATCCGATTGGCAAAAATGGAATCTGAAAGACAAGCTAAAACCAAGTCTAATATTTCTCAGCTGAAAGCCGGAAAAGATAAAGTGAATCTTGATGACAACAATATGTCGGAAGCGAATATGCAGAAATATTCTGACGAAATTCTTGCCGATAATTTGAAATTCTCAACCGTTGACATTTTCATCAAAGAACCGAAAACGAGCGTTGCGAAAATCCCAGTCATCAACACCAAAAACATTGATAACGAGTACAAATACAATTTCTTCTATGATGTGAAAAATGCTTTTGTGGAAGGATTTTATTTGATTCAGCAATTATTTGTTTTTCTGATTTCTATTTGGCCGATTGTTTTGATTGGAGGATTGGTATTTTACTTTTTGAGAAGAAGAAAAGCATTTGTGAAAACTGAAAAATTTATATTAACCACAAAAGGCGCAAAAGCTTAACACTTAAGTTGATTTAATTGTTGAAAACAATTAGTAAAAATAAGTTCACATTAGTTTTTAAAATCAAAGATTTTCTTCTGATGTGAACTTTTCGCTGCAAACATTATTTAAATCTTAAGTGACTAAAGTGTTTTATAAAAACTTTTGTGTCTTTTGTGGTTAATATAAATTTCATAATTTTGCAAAACGATGTTGAGAAAGTTTCAATTGATATTAATGATTTTCTGTTTGGGGATTTTTGTATTTCCAAAGCAGAATTTTAATGCTCAAGTTGCTCAGAGTTCTTGTTGTGAAGCTCAGAAAGACAATTCTGACTGTTGCAAAAAAGATGAGAAAAAATCAGATTCTTGTCATCACGATTCCAAAAAAGAAAAAGACTGCAAAGACAATTGCACAACTTGCAAAACCTGCAGTTCGGGATTCGTTTTTTCTATTGTTCTGAATAACTTTGACAACAAATTGAAAACATTGGTTTTCGAAATCAACAATCCTTTTACTCACTATTCTCAATCACCTTTTGCAAGGTCTTTCAACATCTGGCAACCGCCTAAATTGGGTTAATTTTATTGTTCTTCAAAGAGCTTCGACAGGCTCAGCCTGACAGTTTTGAAGAATACAGTTAGTATTAGAAATGTCACTCTGAGCTTGTCGAAGAGTCTGCATTATCAATCAAATTAAAATTAATCAAAATGAATACAATCATAAAATCAGGAATTTTATTCCTTTCCATATTTCTATTTTCAAATTTTTCTGCTCAAACAAAAACCTTCAAAGCCAAAGTAGAAGGTAACTGCGGAATGTGCAAAGAACGTATCGAAACCGCTGTTAAAGCTGATAAAAATGTAAAATCAGCTGACTGGAGTATGAGCAAAAAAGTCTTGACCGTAAGTTATGACGCTTCTAAAACTGACAAAAAAGCAATCCTGAAAAGCGTAGCCGAAGTTGGTCACGACAACGAAATGTTCCGTGCTTCTGACAAAGCTTACGATGATTTGGACGCTTGCTGCCAGTACGACCGTCCTGACAACAGCAAAAAGTTGGCGAAAAACGCTGATACAAAACAAGTCTGCGAGCTTAAGTAATTAATTTAAATTTTTGACGATGAATTATTTAAGTAGAAAACTTATGTTTTCTTTGCTGCTCGTTTGTTCGATATTTTCATTCGCGCAAACCGTTACAGAACAGTTTTTGGTAAAAGGAAATTGCAATATGTGCAAAGCCAGAATAGAAAAAGCAGCCTTGAAAGCAGGAGCACAAACAGCCAACTGGACCGCAGAAAATCAGACTTTGACAATGACGCTTGACGAATCGAAAGTGAAATGTGACGATATCCTGAAACAAATCGCTGAAGTTGGTCACGACAACGAGAAATATAAAGCGCCGGAAGATGCTTACAAAAATCTGCCTGCGTGTTGTTTATACACAAGAGGTTCTGATTTTGAAAAACCGAATGACACGCTTGAACATCACTCAGATTCTGATAAAAAAACAAATCAGATTGAAGGTGTAAAACTGACGAGAGAAAAAGAAGCAACGGCTATCAGTAAAAAAGAAGCAGGATTGATTTTCAATATCAGTTCCAAAGAATTGTTGAAAGCGGCGTGTTGTAATCTTTCCGAAAGTTTCGAAACTAATGCGACTGTGGATGTTTCGTTCAGTAATGCGGTTACGGGAACTAAGCAATTGAAAATGCTCGGACTTGACCAGAAATATACACTTTTGACCAAGGAACAATTACCTGAAATCCGTGGATTAGCTTCGCCTTATGGATTGAATTTCATTCCTGGAAAATGGATTGGCGGAATCCAGTTGACAAAAGGTGGAAGTACTGTTGTGAACGGCTACGAAAGCATTACCGGACAAATCAACACCGAACTTTTGAAATCTCACGATGATGATAAAAAAGCAGAAACTGAAATTAATTTGTTTTCTGATAACAACGGTCGTGTAGAAGCCAATGTGACAAGCACTTCTCCAATTTCTGACAAATGGACTCAAAGTGTTTTGCTTCACGGAAACGGAACTTTTGGCGACACGGATATGAATGATGACGGTTTTCTTGACAGACCAAAAGGAAGTCAGTTAAACGTAGCTTATCTTTTGAATTACAATGATTTGGAGAACTCTGGATTTGCTTCGCACTTCGGAATTAATTATTTGAAAGACGAAAGAACGGCCGGACAAATCGGATTCAATAAAAGGATTCCGCAGAAAGACCAATCACTTTATGGTGTTGGAATTGATATTTCGAGATTTCAATTATGGAATAAAACAGGTTATGTTTTCAAAGGGAAACCTTATCAAAGTCTCGGCTGGATGAATCAATTGACTTATCATCAGCAAGATAGCTTTTTTGGATTGAGAAATTATTTTGGAAAAGAGACTTCTTATTATTCTAATTTGATTTTCGAAAGTATCATCGGAAATACGAATAATAAGTATAAAGTTGGCGCAAGTTTCCTTTATGATAAATACGATGAAGATTATCTTTTGGATAATTACAAAAGAACAGAAACGGTTCCTGGCTTGTTTGCAGAATATACTTTGACAGGCGAAAAATTCACTTTGGTAACAGGAGCTCGTGTTGATTTTCACAATCTTGCAGGAACTCAGTTTACGCCGAGAATGAATTTCAAATATGATTTGACACCGAAAACCATTTTCAGAATTTCAGCCGGAAGAGGTTTCCGAACTGCGAATATCTTTGCAGAAAGTCAGTCTTATTTTGCATCGAACCGTCAAATTCAAATCATCAATAATGGTGGAGAAATCTACGGTTTGAAACCAGAAATTGCTTGGAATTATGGTGTGAGTCTGCAACAGGAATTCAAGTTGTTTGGAAGAAAATCAACCATTTTAGCCGATTTTTTCAGAACAGATTTCCAAAATCAGGTGGTGACAGATTTGGATGAATCTGCACAGAAAATTTTGTTCTACAATCTTGAAGGAAAATCTTTTGCCAATAGTTTTCAAACGCAATGGGATTTCCAGCCTGTGAAAAATCTGGAATTTCGAGTGGCTTACAAATATTATGATGTGGCTTTGGATTATTTGAGCGGATTGAAAAAAGTGCCTTTTATGGCGAAACATCGTGGATTTGCGAACTTGGCTTATTCAACCAATAAAACTGAAAAAGGAAGATTTTGGAGCTTTGATACAACATTAAATTTAGTTGGAAAACAAAGACTTCCGAATACAAAATCCAATCCAGCAGAATTTCAGTTAGCAGATTATTCGCCAAGTTATGCCACTTTGAATGCTCAGATTTCCAGAAACTTTTCTGAGAAAATCAGAGTTTATTTGGGTGGAGAGAATTTGACAGGTTATCAGCAAAAAGTGGCAATTCTTGACTCAGCTAATCCGTTCGGAAATTATTTTGACGGCGGAATGGTTTATGCACCAATTATGAAACAGAATTTCTATGTTGGTGTAGATTTTAAGTTTTAAACTTTTATAAATACTAATACAAAACCTCGTCGGACTGACGAGGTTTTTGCTTTTATTGACTATCTTTTTTATAGAATTCGGTCATCAATTCATTTGCTTTTTCGAAGTCATTTTCTGAGACTTTTAGCTGAACGCCGCCACTTGTATTGTTGAATAAATTATAAGTATTTGCTAAAATATTTCCGAAGACAAACGCCTCAACTTCGTTAGTTTCTAAGAAAATCTTGAGCATTTCCGCTTCTATTTCTGTATTAAAAATCTTGAGTGTGATTAGTTCCATAATTCATTGATTATAATCTGTTCGAAGTTTCGTTAACAGCATTTTCCTTGTAACTGGACTTTTTCAATTTTCCAAAGTTATATTTTGCTGCAAAAGATATTGTTGGGGTATTGCCAAAAAAGGTGCCAGTTGAATTGATTCGGTTATAAGACATTTTCTGGATATAATTCATCTGATTGAAAACATCATTATAACGAACGGTAAAATCAAAATCAGAAATAGAAGAGGTCATCCCAAGATTCACCAAGCACATCGAATTGTTTTCATACAAACCTTCCACACGTTTTGTAATGTAAGAGCCATCCAGCAGGATTGACAAATACTTCCAAACATTCACGGTATTGTTAGTTGAAAAATAAACATAAGGCGTCGAATTTTTCAGAACGGCTAAAGAATCTTCGATTTTATCATAATTGACTGAAAGACTGTTCTGAGAAGTCCATTTTTTTCCTTGAAAAAGAGAATCAATGCCTAAAGAAACGCCCATTTCTTTACCGAAATTAACCGGTTGAAATTTAGAAATATTTCTTTCCTCATCATAAACCAAGGTATAACCCAAAGGATTTTTGCTGTTGTAAGCAGATGCGTTCAAAGATATTTTTTTCAGATTTGTGGTAAAAGTAATCGTGTTGGTATAAGTAGGAACTAAGTCCGGATTCCCTTGATATTCAACATACGGACTTCCATATAAACCTCCAGAAGCCAGATTTCCATAACTAGGACGCGAAATACTTTTTCTGAAATTCAAAGTATAGTCGTAATTGTCATTTTGCTTGAAACTGATTTCTGTATTCGGGAACCAATCGAGATAATCTCTCGTGATTTTAGTAGCATTCTCAACCAAGTCAAAACCTTCCGCATTGGTTGTTTCCGCTCTCAAACCTGCATTGATATTCCATTTGTCAGCATTAATGGCGAGATTGGTATAACCAGCAAGATTCGATTCTTTGAATTGGTATTGAAAAAATTCCGGATTTTGATTATTCTGAAAAGTCGTTTTGTTATTCGTGCTGGTTTCTGCTTTTGTGAAGCTTCCGCCCAATTCCAGATTGTAATTGTCATTAATCTTTTTCTCTATATCAATTCTTCCGGAATAAGCATTTCCAGCGTATAATTGATGACGAAACTGATTGAACTCGTAACCGGAATTATTGGTATCATTATAAAAACTATAACCTACATTATCGCTCTCTCTTTTGAACTGAAATCCTGTCAAAATCTCAGCATCCCAATCCGTTATTTTCTTTTTATAATTAAAGATCGAATTGATTGTCGCTCGTTTTCTGTCTTGTTGATTCAGAGTTTTAACAAGAGTAGAATTTCCATTTTCGGAATAAAAAGTATTGGTATTATTATCGCCTTTGTCCGGTCTAAAGTTGCTGTTTACAGACAATGTTACATAATCGCCGTCGTCATTCAGTTCCTGATACAAACTTGCTGCAAAAATAGTTTGCGGACGTTTTGTAATTGATTTGATGACGTAATTGGAACTGATATTTTTACTCGGAACTTGATAATCAAAACCATTACTTTCCCAATGATTGATTTGATTGTAAGAAGCGTTCAGTTTCCATTCGGTTTTATTTTTCTTTTGTTGAAAATTGGCTGAAAGATAATTACTAAAACGTTTTTGGAAAGTTGCTGTTTCCGAAACACTTAATTGCGCACCATCTTTTCTGCTCTTTTTAAGATTGACTTTGATGACTGCTTTTCCCTCCGATTCATATTTAACAGACGGATTTCTGATAACTTCCACCGACTTGATATCATCCACCGAAATTGCAGATAAGGTCGCAAAATCCACTCGCTGATTGTCCACATAAAGCAAAGGCGTTCCTTTTCCGACAAACGATAAACCTTCGCCATTTGCATCCATCATCACAAAAGGCAATTTTGATAATAATTCTGAAGATGTTGGTAATTTATTAAGTGCTGAATTGGCAATATCCAGCGTAATATTTCCATTTTCTACCTTGAAATTATTTTTTTTGGCAGTAATTGTCAGCTCTTCAATTTTTTGACTTTTCGGTTCAAAAGCAATTGAAAACTCTATATTTTTTTCAAGATAAAAAGGTTTTTCATTCTGAATGCTTTCGTCTGATGACAATTGAAGATGATAACTTCCAGACTTCAATTGGTCAAATTCAAACTTCGAATCTTGAGCAATTGTAGTTTTAAGTAATTGATTATCATTATCCAAAAGATAAATAACAATAGGAGCTCCATTTTTTTCTTTATCAGAATTAATGATTTTGCCATTAATTTTAAGATTTTGCTGAGCAGAAAAAGTTGCCGAGATGAGGATTAAAAACAATAAAATGTTCTTCATAGCAGAATTAGCTTTTAAACGGTTATTTATTTAAAACAATCATCAGCTTGGTTTTATTACATCCAAAAAGAAGAAATGATTAAAATCAAAACCGTTGATAAGATTCTTAATTCTAAGCATTCCAAAAATCTCTATCCAAACTTCTGTATTGTATTGCCTCAGAAATGTGGTCACCTTGTATATTTTCCGAGTTTTCTAGATCTGCAATTGTTCTTGCAACCTTCAAAATTCTGTCATAAGCTCTTGCCGAGAGATTGAGTTTCAGCATTGCAGCTTTTATTAATAATTGAGAATAGTCGTCCAATTCACAATATTTTTCGATGTCTTTTGGTCCCATTTGCGCATTGTAATTGACCTCAGAATCCTTGTATCGTTCATTCTGGATATCTCTTGCTTTGTTTACTCTTTTCCTAATGCTTGCACTACTTTCACCTTTCTTTTTTTCGGCTAACTGTTCATATTCTACTTTCGAAACTTCGATGTGAATATCAATTCTGTCGAGGAGAGGTCCTGATAATTTGTTCATATAGCGTTGCATTTCCATTGTTGATGAGGTGTTGTTTGGGTCATCTGGGAAATAACCGCTAGGGCTGGGATTCATACTTGCCACGAGCATAAAACTTGCAGGATACTCAATCGTAAATTTGGCTCGAGAAATTGTCACAACTCTATCTTCCAAAGGTTGTCTCATGACTTCGAGAACTGTTCTTTTGAATTCGGGCATTTCGTCTAAAAACAGAACACCATTATGGGCGAGGGAAATTTCTCCCGGTTGAGGATAACTTCCGCCTCCAACCAAAGCGACATCAGAAATTGTGTGGTGCGGCGAGCGAAAAGGCCTTATTGTTATTAAGGATGTTTCCGTTCCCATCTTTCCAGCAACAGAATGGATCTTTGTGGTTTCCAAAGACTCTTTGAGGCTAAGTGCGGGCAATATGCTGGGAAGTCTTTTGGCAAGCATTGTTTTTCCACTTCCTGGTGAACCTATTAAAATAATATTGTGACCACCAGCTGCAGCTACTTCCATTGCACGTTTTGCTGCTTCTTGCCCTTTGACTTCATCAAAATCGAAAGGGAAATGATCTATCTTGTCTTGAAATTCTTTTCTTGTATCAATCTCAGATTTTTCTAATGGTAGATCTTCATTAAAAAAATCAATGACTTGTTTGATATTTTCAACACCATAAACGTCTAAATTGTTGACAATAGCGGCTTCTCTTGCGTTTTGTTTTGGAAGAATGATTCCTTTGAAACCGTCTTCCCTAGCTTTGATTGCAATGGGCAAAATACCTTTTATCGGCTGTAACCCACCATCAAGAGAAAGTTCACCCATTATCAGATATTGTCCTATATTCTCTGCTTTTATTAAATCTGAGGCAGCTAAAATCCCCAACGCAATGCTCATGTCGTAAGCAGAACCTTCTTTCCGGAGATCCGCAGGAGCCATATTAATAGTAATCTTTTTTCCTGGAATTTTAAATCCTGAGTTTTTTAGAGCAGCAGATATCCTATAACTACTCTCTTTAATGGCATTATCTGGTAATCCTACTAGATGATAACCTACACCTTGATCTACATTGACTTCTATGGTAATAATTTGTGCAGAAACGCCATGAATGGCAGCACCGTAAATTTTGACAAGCATTTGTGTTTTATTTAATAATAAATAAAAATAAAAAAAACTCTTTGATAAAAACCAAAGAGTTCATTCTATTTTGCAAAAAGATTTAATTTACATAAACCTTTCTCCTTTTTTCAAATTTTTAAGATCAAGAACATATTCCTTTATCAATTGATCATTGTCACGTGGGCAGATCAACAAAGCTTTCTCTGTATCTACAATGATGTAGTTTTTAAGCCCATCAATTACTGCTGCTTTATTCTGGTTTTTGATTCTAATGACGTTGCCTTTTGAGTTGTAAGTCAAAACATTTTTGGAACTAATTGCATTATTATCATCATTCTTGTCAGCGTTAGTGTAAACAGAAGTCCAGGTTCCAAGATCGCTCCAGCCTAGATTTGCCGGAATTACGTAAACATTATCAGCCTTCTCAAGAATTCCGTTGTCTATGGAGATTTTGCTTACAGTTGGATAAATGGTTTCAATGTATTCTTTCTCAGCATCACAATTATATTCACCTTCGTTAAATTGATTCAACATCTCCGGTAGATATTTTTTGAAAGCCGAAAGGATACTTTTTGTATTCCAAATAAAAATCCCTGCATTCCAAAGAAAATCCCCAGATTCTATAAAGTTTTTTGCAATTTCTAAGTTAGGTTTTTCTGTAAAAGTTTTTACTTTCGAAACAGCTTGATCTTTTTCTTGAATGAATTGAATATAACCGTAACCAGTATCTGGTCTTGTTGGAGTGATTCCTAAAGTAATCAAATAATCATTCTTGGAAGCGAGATCAAATGCTAACTCCAACTTATCCAGAAAAGTTTTTTCTTTTAAAATAAGATGATCCGCAGGCATTACAATAATATTGGCTTCAGGATTGACATTTTCTATCTTTTTGGCCATATAAAGGTTGCACGCAGAGGTATTTTTCATAGCTGGTTCTCCCACGATATTCTCAGAAGGAATCTGGGGGAGCTGCTGTTGCGTAAGATCTACATATTCTTGATTTGTAATGACGTAAATGTTTTCTGTAGGGATTAATTGATTGATCCTGTCAAACGTTTGCTGAATCATCGTTCTTCCGGTTCCTAATATATCGTGAAATTGTTTTGGGAATTTCTGAGTACTCATCGGCCAGAATCTGCTACCGATACCTCCTGCCATTATTACACAGTAGTTATTGTTCTTCATTTATGATTAATTTTTCGACCTTTGCTAAAGCTCGGAATAAATATTTGTTATTATTACTTGAGTTGATACAAAGATATAACTTTTTCTTTTTTTCTAATAGTTTATAATCATCGCCTTTATAGCGAAATTCATCATTAATTAACAAATCCTCAACAAATACAAGATTATCGTCAGAATTTTCGATATGAAAATATCGGACTAGTTCCGGACTCGCCATAAAGTTGGCTTTGGGATTTTTTGAATACTTGAAAATTATGGGTTTCAAATCATCTGTATAAACATTGATACTTTCCAATAACATCTCCCGAAAAGTATCTTTCCACTCTTTACCATGAGCACTGATTCTAAAATTAAAATTTTCAAATGCAAGTAAATGAGCCAGTTCATGCGTCAAAACAAAGAAAAAAAGTTGCTTATCTAGAGTAGAGTTGACCGTAATCTGATGAGATTTGTCGGGCATTTTTCTATAATCTCCCAGCTTACTGTTTCTATCTTTTGTAATTCTAATATGAATCCGATAATCTGCAAACCATTTTTTGAGAAAAGTAAGAGTATTCTCCGGAAGATATTGCTCTAAAGTGTTGATGGACATTAATTATAAACGAATGATTAACAAAAATAATGATTAATGTTGATTTTAGAATTAATTATTATTTAATTGATGTTATTTTCCTTAAATTTCGGATAAATTGTAAAATTGTACAAATCTTTCCTTTACTTTTTGGTATTAATTTTATTTGGATGTTCTCAAAAACAAGAGGCAACAATTGATTCTCCAAAAAAACAAGTCAATCCATTTTATGAAAAAGCGTTTGTTTTTATAGATAATGATCAGGACAGTGCATTTTATTACCTTAACAAAGGAAAAGACGTTTTCATCGAAAGAAAAGACAGCTTTGGGGCTGGGAAATGCTATGTGAATATGGCGATTATCCAAGAAAATACCGGTGATAACTTTGGAAGTATAGAAACTAGTCTTACAGCGCTAAATTTTCTAAATGAGAAAGATTTCTCTCATTACTATTCGTTGTACTGCAACTATAATAATCTGGGAGTCGCCTCTACCAATCTTAAGAACTATGATGATGCCAGACGTTTTTACGATAAAGCTTATCTCTTCACAAAAGATCCGATTGATAAACTGATGCTTGCAAACAACATTGGCATTGTTTATCATGATGAGAAAAACTATGGAAAAGCTATCACTATTTATAAAAAGCTACTAGATAGCATAGGATCAAAAAGTTAATTTTATCCAAAATTATTACTTAATTTTTCGCGGTCAAAATGGTTTGCTGATAAAAACTACAATCCCACTCAAAATTATCTTCTCGCAGAAAAACTAAGCGAAAACCTTGATGATGAGTGGACAAAAGATGCCGCTTTTGCCTATTTGTCTGCTTATTATCTTAATAAAAATGCAGATTCTTCTAGATTATACGCCGTCAAAATGTTGGATCTTGCTCAAAAACTAAGTTATCCTACAGATCAGTTAGAGGCTTTGAAAATACTCATAAAATTGTCAGATGGCAAAATTGCTCAGAGATATTTTGATGATTATTCTAGAATTCAGGATAGTTTGCTGAATGCCCAAAATCAAGCCAAGAATCAGTTTGCTCTCATTCGTTTTGAAAGTGAGAAATCCAAAGCAGAAAATCTAAAACTGCAAAAAGAACACGAAGCTCACGAATACCAAATGGAAAGACAAAAAGTCACTATCATTTCAATTATATCATTTATAATTATTTTTGGTTTTTTTGTGTTTTTATGGATTAAAAGAAAACGAGAAAATCTCATATCAGAAGCTAATAATCAGTTGCAAGAACAAAGATTAGATTTCTCCAAAAAAGTTCACGATGTAGTTGCTAATGGGATATATGAAGTAATGACAACTATTGAAAATCAAAATGATCTTCCAAAAGAAAAGATACTGGATAAGTTGGAACTGATGTACGAAAAATCCCGCGATCTGTCTTATGATAAGAAAGAACTTCAACAGGATTTCTGTGAAAGAGTTTTTGGATTAGTCAGTTCTTTTGATAATGAAAAAACGAAGATTATCATTATAGGAAATGACGAAGATTTTTGGACTAATATTAATAGATCTTCACAAGAAGAATTTTTTCAAATCATAAGAGAACTTCCTCGTGAATATGAAAAAACATAGCCATGCGTCTCAGGTTATTTTAAGATTCGTAAAAGTTAATAACTTAAAAGAAATCAAATATATAGATAATGGGGTTGGTCTAGCGGGAAGTCTTGTGGAAAAAAATGGGTTTTCTAATATGAGATCCAGATTACTAGAAATAGATGCAAAAATGGAAATCGAAGAAAGCGAATCCGGTTTAAAATTATCAATAAAATTGTAAAAAATGTTCGGTAAAATACTAATTGCAGAAGATCATGAGAGTAGTAACTTTTCTGTTCGCAAAATTGCAGAAGAGCTCCAGATTCCCAACATATATCATTGTTTTTATTGCGATGATGCAGTAGCTCAAATCAAAAAATCTTTGAGCTCCCAACCTTACGAATTGTTGATTACCGATCTTTCTTTTGAGGAAGATGAGAGAAAACAATTGATACAAAACGGAAGAGAATTGATTAAAGCTTGCAGAGAAATTTCTCTGGATCTCAAAGTTGTTGTTTTCTCGGCAGAACATCGTTTAGGAGTTATCGATTTGTTATTCAGTGAGTTGAAAATAGATGCATTTGTCCGTAAAGCGCGTTTTGATTCTGAGGAATTGAAAAAAGCGATTGAAATGGTTTATGATGACAAGACTTACATCTCTCATGGCCTTAAACTTCCCACAAAAACTAATAATACTCTAGAGTTTAGTAACTACGATATCACCATACTTCAACTTTTGTCTGATGGCGTTTTACAAAAAAATATTCCCAAGAAGTTACAAGAAAAAAACATTTATCCCAACAGTTTGAGCAGTGTGGAAAAAAGAATCAACGCCATGAAACTAATGTTAGTCGTGAAAAATGTGGAAGAATTAATAGCTAGCGGCAAAATTATGGGAATAATTTAATAATAAATCGATATTTTTTTCATTCTACGGTTTTCCCGTAAAGAAATGTGAATTATTGTAATTAATTTTGCAAAGGATTAATAACCATAAAGACACAAATCAAGAAAAAATATTTTCACAATAAAGAGTCTGAAATAGAATTTCAGACTCTTTTATTTTCTAAACATTTCTGTATGAGGAATATTGTCTTCTAGATATTTTTTATCAGTTTCTTGAAATCCAAACCCCGAATAAAATTTCAACAAATAATCCTGAGCAGAAATCCTAACTTCAGAAGTTCCCAATCTATTTTCTATAATCTCTACAGCGTAGTGGATTAATTGTTTCCCAAGTCCTGTTCCTCTTCCTTTTTCGGTTGTAATAACTCTTCCGATAGATGTTTCTGGATATTTAATACCTTTATCAAAAACTCTGCAATAAGCTAAAACCTCTCCATTATTCTCAGCCCAAAGATGAATTGCTTTTTGATCATAATCATCCAAATCTGGGTAAGGACAATCTTGTTCTACAACAAAAACATTGACTCTCGCTTTTATGATTTCGTAAAGTTCAGTCGTGTTAAGTTCCGAAAATGTTTTGATTTTCCAATCGATATTAGTCATCGAATCTAATTTTATTTTTAATTAAAAACTGATTGGTTTCCGAGATGAATTTCAGAATATCATCTGTTCCTGTTTTCTTTTCTGCAGATGTCACATAGATATTGGGAAGGTCTTCCCAGGTTTTCAGCAATTCGGTTTTGTAGGCTTCCACATTTCTATTAGCTCCGCCTGCTTTTAGTTTATCCGCTTTAGTAAAAACAATAGAAAACGGAATGTTACTTTCTCCGCACCATTGCATAAACTCCAAATCTATTTTTTGTGGCGTATGACGGACGTCTATCAATACAAAAAGGTTGACTAGGTTTTGTCTGTTAAGGATATAATTGGTAATCAGCTTTTCAAAATCTTTTCTAAGACTTTTAGAAACTCTTGCATAACCATAACCTGGTAAATCGGTCAAAAACCAATTTTCATTAACCAAAAAATGATTAATCAACTGTGTTTTTCCTGGAGTTTGCGATGTTTTCGCCAAATCTTTATGATTCATCATGGCGTTGATGAGAGAAGATTTTCCAACATTAGAACGCCCGATAAAAGCATATTCTGGCAAAGTCGGTTCGGGACAATCCTGCCATTTCTGACTACTTTTTACAAATTCTGCGGTTTTGATTACCATATTTTTATAATTTAAAAACCATTAAGAATCAAATTTATAGTAATTAAAACTCAATTTCCTAATGGTTCTGAATATTTTTATTTTGAATAGAGTTACATTACTCTTTTAAGCCATTCATAAAGAATTTCGTTAAACTCATCCGGCTTCTCCATCATTGCGGCATGCCCACATTCATCAATCCAATGCAATTCTGAATTTGGGATAAATTTGTGCATGTCTTCAGCAACTTCCGGTGGAGTTACATTGTCTTGTTTTCCCCAAATGATGCAAGTAGGACAAGTAATTTTCGGTAGGTCATTTAACATATTGTGTTTGATGGCGCTTCTTGCCAACATCACAGTTTTTATACCCTTCATTCTGTCATTCACAACCGCAAAAACTTCGTCTACCAATTCATCAGTAGCGACAATTGGATCATAAAAAACATCTTGAGTTTTTTTCTTGATATACTCCTTATCGCTTTTTCTAGGAAAACTGTCTCCAAAAGTTCTTTCGTACAAGCCAGAACTACCTGTTAGAACAAGATTTCTTACCAATTCTGGACGAGATGTTACAAGAATCAATCCGATATGTCCGCCCATTGAGTTTCCTACAATCGTCACTGGTTTTCCAATAACATCGGTAATGAACTTTGCAACAAACTTGGAAATAGACGCCAAATTGGTATTTAAAATTGGTAAATCATAAATCGGCAACTGGGGAACAAATACCTGATAACCTTTATCCGAAAAGTATTTTATCATCTTATCGAAGTTGCTCAAACCACCCATTAAGCCGTGCAAAAGCACCATTGGATGACCTTCACCCGCTTCTACATAACTATATTTCGTGTCTTTTTTAGTCTTAAAAATCATAATGCTCTCTCGATAACGCGCAAAAATACAAATAAAAGAATTATTTTTTAATGATAATCCTACTAAAGTGGTCAAAATTAAATTTATTTTAACACTGATGTCAATTTATTGATAAGTTTTGATTCTTACTTCAACGCAATCTGCCTTTTGGCTTCACCAACTACAAACGCAACTGAATTGGCAATATTAAAACTTCGAATCAACTTTGACATTGGAATGGTCAAATGATTTTCAAATAAATCCAAAACCTCTTGACTCAATCCACGACTTTCCTTTCCAAAAACGAGCCAATCTCCATCTTGGAATTCATTTTCATAAATCGAATGGGTTGCGTGTGAACTCATTAGAAAAACTCTTGACTTATCCGGAATCACATTCATCCATTCTTCAACATTTTGATATTCGGTGACATCCAGATGAACCCAATAATCCAATCCGGAACGTTTCAAATTAGCATCATTAATGACAAATCCAAACGGATGAATCAAGTGTAATTTACTTTCTGTTCCTACGCACAAACGACCAATATTTCCTGTGTTATTAGGAATTTCCGGTTCTACTAAAACGACATTTAACATTTTGAAATTTAATTTAAGACAACTTTCAGTTCGTTGATTCTATTAATAATTGGCATTGCGAAAATTCCGCTGGTTGTGAGATATAATTCGTAAAAAGTTTTGGCTTTGTCCGCAAAATCCAATTTTCCTTCAGCTCTGTAATGAAACAAAAAAAGATTCCCAAGCATTTCATAGTAATCTGCGTGGTCTTTAGGTTCTCTTTCTTTTACGATTTCGACAATCTCTTCTTTGGACTTTGAAGCAATATCTTCGAAATTGATTTTAAAAATATCTTTCATCAAAGAATCAAAATCCAACTCTTTCTGCATCAAACTTTCTTCGGGTTTTCCAAGCAATAATTTTTCTAAAGCCTGAGTTAATTGTCTTATTAATCTAAGTGTAAAATCTTTATCTTGAATCATATCTTTAGTTGCAAGTTGCAAGTTTTTTAGGTGCGCCAATTGTTTTTAACGTATTCTATGTAATTATGAATTTTTCCTCCAAGTAACAGATATTTTTCTAACACATCTTGACACTCTGTTGCAAGTTCTGGATATAATCTAACAACTTTTCTCAAATGATTTGTCGTCTCATCACAACTTCCGTGGGATATTGTCAAAAATCTTAAGTAATCTGCTTTGTAAATCCTTCTTCCATATCCTTCAACAATATTGGAGTTTACCGAATCCGATGCTCTTCTTATCTGACTTCCCAATTCATACAGCTCATATTTTGGAAGTTTAAATGTCAACCGATGCGTGGTTATAAATAGTTCAAAAGAGATTGTGTAAATATCTAATTTTAAATAGCTCATTTGGTTTTTTTATAAAAGTAAATAATACAATAATAATGACCAAAAAACTAAACATCGAATCTCCCATCTTGCAACCTGAACCTTGCATCTTGCAACTCAACTATCCAAAAAACAAATATGCCAAAACAATCGCAGTAATCACGCCAACCAAGTCTGCCAAAAGCATCGAACCAACGGTGTATCTTGTATTTTTAATTCCAACTGAACCAAAATAAACTGCGATAACATAGAAAGTCGTATCAGAACTTCCTTGAAGAATCGCGGATAATTTCCCAGGAAAACTGTCTGCTCCAAAAGTTTTCATTGTATCAACCATCATTCCGCGAGCTCCTGAACCTGATAATGGTTTTATCAAAGCTGTCGGTAATCCGTCCACGAATCTTGTGTCGAGATGTGATGCGCTGGCAATCCATTTCATTCCGTCTATAATTACATCAAAAACGCCACTTGTTCTTAGTAAAGAAATCGCAATCAACATCCCAACCAAATACGGAATAATCTTGACACAAACCGTAAACCCTTCTTTTGCACCATCGATAAACGCATCGAAAATGTTGATTTTTTTATAAACTGCGCCGAGAACTATTGCGAAGAAAATCAGCAGGATAATTCCATTGCTCATCACTTTGCTGAATGAGTCTAATTCTTCTTTATTTAACTGAACCAGATACAAAACCAGTAATGCTATAATCGCAGAAATTCCGCCAACGTAAGCTAAAACAATCGGTTGAAAAAGATTGATTTTTTGTCTGATAGAAACAATTATCATCGCTGCCATTGTTGCACAAAAAGTCGCAATCATACACGGAAGAAAAATATCTGTTGGTGTTTCAGAACCCATTGATGAACGAATCGCAATAATGGAAACAGGAATCAATGTCAATCCGCTGGCGTGCAGACAGAGAAACATAATTTGTGTGTTGCTTGCTTTGTCTTTATCTGGATTTAAGGTTTGGAGACTTTCCATTGCTTTGAGTCCAAACGGTGTAGCGGCGTTGTCTAGACCAAGAAGATTGGCGCTGAAATTCAGCATCATATGTCCAAATGACGGATGGTTTTTAGGAATCTCTGGAAATAATTTTGAGAAGAATGGCTGAATCAAGCGGCTGAGGAAATTAATTCCGCCTGCTTTTTCAGCTATGCTCATAAATCCCATAAACAAAGCCATAATTCCAATTAGTTTGAGACAGATATTGACTGCTGTTTCGCTGGTTCCGATAACACCGTCGGTTTCTGCAACTCTGTAAGTTTTGACGTTTTGAAGAGAATCCATTTTGTAATGGATGTGACTGTCTTCGAAATCAGGATTTGATAATAATGATTTCTGAATCTCACTCGACATCTGAACCAATGGTTTTTGAGAAATCTGAATCGTATCACCTCCTTTTCCAACAACCATGTCGTTGAAAATTTGGCTGTAATTCTCAGAACTAAAATATTTGACAGATGCCACCGCAATTGCAATTATGATGAAGGCGGACCAAATCCTGCTTAGAACCATTCGGAAAATTAATTTTTAGTAAATGTATGAAAAGATATGAGATTTTAGAAGTTGGTTTTTAAAACTGTTTATGCTTTATAAACACACATTTGTCATCCCGTGGGAATCTAAACTGCAGAGATTCCTACGGAATGACAAAGACTGATTTCAAACAGAAAACTTTTGTGTCTTTTGTGATTGAAATTATTTTTCAGGAAGCGGAGAAACCTCAAACTCATTTCTCAAAAGTGCCAATTGCAAATCATTTTGAAGCTCTTGCGAGAATCTCGAAACAGGTAACATCAGCTTTTTAATTTTATCCAAAGATTGAATCTGATGATACAATTCGTAAAAACCAAAACCTGTCAATTTTCCATTTTCTAAGATTAGGAAAGACTTTTCACCCAAAGTTCTTCCTGATGCTGACCAGATTTCGTTTCTCTTTTTTAGATTGATTTTTTGAGTGAATTCAATCAAATTTTTCAGTTCTTCTTTGGACTTGATATAATTAATGGCTTTCAGACCTTGCGTAAAACTCTTGAATCTCAACAACGGTTTTTCCTCCTGTTCTTTTTTGATTTTTTCGAGAATAAATTTGTTCTTCCTATAAAACAAACCGAATGTCAAAGGTTGTCTTTTTTGGATGCCTTTGTTCTGCATCATCAGTTTGGCGATGAGGTCGGTTCCTGTCAGCTCGTAAGAGATTTTTTCGGTCTCGTCTTGCAGTTTTTTGTACTTAGCTTTATCAGAATCGAAGATTTTTTTCGCTGATTTGTAAAGGTCTTCAACAACATCGGAATAGATAATTTTTCCTTCGCTGTTTTGAAAATACAAAATTCCACGTTCGTTAGGAAGGTCTTCTGTCAGAACCTGAATTTTATTGATATAATTCTTGGCGTGATTTTCCTCTTGTTGAGATTGGATGATTTCGTTGTTTTGGTCTTTAATCATTAATAATTTGAACAAATCCAAAGTCGCTCTCGCGTCGCCACTTGCACGATGCGCTTCACTCAAAGGAATTCCAATCGATTTGCAAAGCTTACTCAACGAATAACTTTTCTCATCAGGAATCAATTTTTTAGCTAAAGGAATTGTATCTAAAGTGTTGATTTTGAATTCGTAACCAAGGCGTTTGAATGATTGGCGAAGCATTCTGTAATCAAAATCGATATTATGTCCAACCAAGATAGAATCCTGCGTGATTTCAACCACTCGTTTTGCAATCTCGTGAAATTTTGGAGCAGTCAAAACCATTTTCGAAGTGATTCCTGTCAACTTTTGAACAAAAGCGGAAATCTCACTTTCGGGATTCACGAGCGAGATAAATTGATCTGTAATCTCGTGACCGTCAAATCGATAGATGGCAATTTCTATAATGCTTTCTTTCCGAAAAGGCGCTCCGTTACTTTCTATGTCTATTACCGTATACATCTACATTTTTTCGTTCTACAAATTTAAGAAACTTCATTTTTAAAATTTCAGCTGGTATTATTATCTTCTTTTTTTCATACTGAACATTCCCAAAATAAACTTCGCACCTTCTCTTGCTAAAGTATTCAGAAAAGTTTTTCCAGCTCGGCTTTCGATGACTTGTTCAAACATTCCCTGTTCTTCTTTTGGTTGCGCTGTTTTTCCTCTTGTCGGCGTTGGAATTACGGTTTGAGTATGTTCTTCGATTCTTTTATTAAGGATTTCGTAAGCACTTTCTTTATCGATTGTCTGCTCGTATTTTCTGACTAATGAAGAGTTGTTCGTCAATTCATCAATTTCTGATGAAGTTAAAACATCCATTCTACTCTCGGGTGAAATCAAATAAGTTTGAACCAATGGAGTCGGAATTCCTTTTTCGTCAAGAGCAGTTACAAAAGCTTCTCCGATTCCAAGATTTTGGATGAGTTCATTCGCTTTATAAAACTCAGTGATTGGATAATTTTCTACAGCTTTGTCAATTTCTTTTCTGTCTTTCGCGGTGAATCCTCTCAAAGCGTGCTGGATTTTCAAACCCAACTGACTCAATATATTTTCAGGAACATCGCCCGGAATCTGAGTGATGAAATAAATCCCGATTCCTTTGGAACGAATCAATTTCACCATTGTTTCAATCTGAGAAAGCAATGCTTTTGAAGCCTCGTTGAAAATCAAATGCGCTTCATCAATGAATAGAACCAATTTTGGTCTTCCACTGTCGCCTTCTTCAGGAAAAGTCATATAAATCTCTGCAAATAACGACAGCATAAATGTCGAGAAAAGATTCGGTTTGTTCTGAATGTCATCCACTCGGAAAATATTAACAACGCCTTTTCCGTCTCTGGTTTTTAGCAAATCTTCAACATCAAAACTTGGTTCTCCAAAGAAAGTAGAAGCGCCTTGTTGTTCCATTGCGACAATACTTCTGAGAATGGCTCCCAAAGATGCCGGTGCAATCGAACCATAATTGTCTGCTAATTCTTTTTTGCCAATCGGATTATCAGTCACATATTGAAGAACTTTTTTCAAATCCTGCAAGTCAACAAGCGGTAAAGCTTTGTCATCGCAATATTTGAAAACAATCGACATAATACTTTGCTGAGTGTCATTCAAATCAAGAATTTTACTCAATAAAATCGGTCCAAATTCCAAAACTGTTGCTCGAAGTTTCACGCCTTTTGCGCCGGAAATGGTCATCAATTCTACCGGAAAATTCTGTGGCGAATAAGGTAATTGTGTTTTGGCATAACGGTCTTTGATATTGTTATTTTCAGTTCCGGCTTCGGCAATTCCGGAAAGGTCACCTTTGATATCCATTACCAAAGTTGGGATTCCTGCGTGTGACAATTGCTCTACAAAAACCTGGAGTGTTTTGGTTTTTCCAGTTCCTGTTGCACCTGCGATTAGTCCGTGTCTGTTAACGGTTTTCAAAGGAATCGAAACGTTGACTTCGGTTACGACTTCGCCATCCAGCATTCCTTTTCCTAGAATAATATGGTCTCCTTTCGGATTATATTTTGCGTTGAGGTCTGTGATAAATTTCTCTTTATTGGACATCGATTGGTTTTTTAATCGCTTAAATTTAGAAATAATTCCTTGAAATCTATCTGAAAATTAAAATTTCTAACACTTATCTTTGCAAATAAGATTCTCATCTATGCGCGCTTACAACACCAAAAATTTCTTGAAAATCCTTATCAGTCTTCACAAAAGTGATACGCTGAGTATTCTTTTCCCAACAATGCTACTTGTAGGAGCTTATTGTTATGGGATTTATTATTTAGAAATAGAATATCTGCACTTGAATTCTAAATCATCAGTCATTAATGTTGGGATGATTCATTCCTTGCTTGGTTTTGTTTTGTCTTTGTTGTTGGTTTTCAGGACTAATACAGCTTATGATAGATGGTGGGAAGGAAGAAAACTTTGGGGGAAATTAGTGAATGATAGTCGAAATTTTGTTATTAAAATTAATAGCATTCTTCCGGAAAATGATGTTAAAAATCGAGCTCAGATTGCAAAATATCTTAGATTTTTTCCACATTTTTTAGCAAATCACCTTTCCAAAGAATCTACAAGATTGGTTTTGGACGAAGACTTTTCCGATTTGCAGAAAGAACTCCAGCATCATCCGCCAGCTGAATTGGTTTTTCTTTTAACTAAAAAATTGCACCAACTCAAAAAAGAAAATAAAATCTCTGATACAGAAATGTTGTTTCTTGATACGCAATTGTCGGGGTTTTTGGATGTCTGTGGCGGTTGTGAGAGAATCAAAAATACACCAATTCCTTACTCGTATTCATCATTCATCAAGAAGTTTATTATCTTTTATGTAATGGCGCTGCCTGTTGCTAATGTTGTGAATCTCGGTGGTTTTATGATTCCGATTACGATGTTTGTTTATTATGTTCTGATGAGTTTGGAGCTGATTGCGGAAGAAATCGAAGACCCGTTTAATAATGATGAGAACGATATTCCTATGGAAGCAATCTCTCAAAATATAGAAAGAAGTATAAATTTAATTTCAAATAAAGCCTGATTTTGACAAAGAAACTGAAACTCGAAGAACTTGGAAGAATAGATGTAGAAACCTTCAAGAAAACTGTGAAGATTCCATTAGTTGTAATTCTTGACAGCGTGAGAAGTATGCATAATGTTGGCGCAATTTTCCGAACGGCTGATGCTTTTTTGGTAGAGAAAATTGTTCTTTGCGGAATCACACCTCAGCCACCTCATCGTGAAATTCACAAAGCTGCATTGGGCGCAACCGAAAGTGTAGATTGGATTTTTGAAGAAAATATCAATACTGCCATTGATAATCTTAAGAAAGAAAATTTCAATATTATCGGAATCGAACAAACTTCAACAAGTCAACTGATTTCTGATTTTGAAATTAATCCTGAAAAAAAATACGCTTTAATCCTAGGAAATGAAGTAGATGGAATCTCGGACGAAGCTTTAGATAATATTGATACTTTCCTTGAAATTCCTCAACTTGGAACCAAGCATTCTCTTAATGTAAGTGTCTGTGGCGGAATTGTAATTTGGGAATTTGCGAAACATCTTGGAATTAGAAAATAAAAAACTGCAAACACAATGAAGTGCTGCAGTTTGAAATAAATCTAATAAAAAGTAAAAATGAAAGGCGACAAAGATATGTTTTTTGCTTAATACAACGCAATACTTTTTATAAAAATTTATAAAAAATTTTAAAATCTTTTGTGGCTTAGGAATTTTTGTAAATTAGCATAATGTTTATAAAAGATTATATATCGAAGGATTATCCGATTTTCAACTCTCGGGACTCTATAGAAGAGGCTTGCGAGACTGCGAAAGAGTTCGGCTATTCTCACGTATTTATAATAAAAGGAGGAGTTTTTCAAGGCGGATTGAGTCAGTCTTTTTTGGAAGACAGTCCGGAAGGAAATTTAGACAGTCTTAATATTCATTATGAGCGTTTTGCGATAATGGAAGATAGTAGTCTTCTTGATAGCATCAAGCTTTTTCATACTTTCAATGCTAATGTGATTCCGGTAATTTCCAAAGAAGAAAAATATCTGGGTTACATCTCTTGCGACGATATCTTCAATGAGTTTTCAAAATATCCTTTGTTTTCTGAAAATGGAGCAATTCTTACGATTCAGACCAATGGACTTCATTACTCTATGACAGAAATTACTCAAATCGTGGAAAGTAACAATGCGAAAATCTATGGCACTTTCATCAGCGCAATAAGAGAAGATAGCATAGAAATCACACTTAAAATCAGTAATGAAAATCTAAGTTCTATAGATGAGACTTTTGAAAGATACGGTTATAACGTCACCAATAAACATTACGACGACGAGAAAGAAGAGTTGTTGAAAGACCGATTTGGGTTTTTTCAGAAATTTTTGGAAATATAATTTATGAAGGCAGCTATCTATTCTCAAAAAAAAGATCTTGATACGTTTTTGTATCTCAATAAATTTATTTCTGAACTGGCACTCAGAGAGGTTTCGGTGGTTCTGCATTCGGAAATGGCAGAAAAGCTTAATTTCTCTAAAGAATTTGATACATTTTCCTGCAAAGAGGAACTTAAAAATAAAAATGTCAACATTGTTTTCAGTTTTGGAGGCGATGGGACAATTCTGAATGCGCTGACTTTTATTCAAGACCTTGAGATTCCAATTATTGGTGTTAATACAGGGCGATTAGGATTCTTAGCGAATTTTAGAAAAGACCAGATTTTCGACGAATTGGATTCTATTATTCTTGAAAAAAATTATAATATTAGCGAGCGTTCTGTTATCAAGATTACTACGGACAGCAATTCTGAAATTGATTTTCCTTTTGCTTTGAATGATGTGAGTCTTTCAAGAAAAGAAACAACATCGATGATTACTGTGGAATCTTACATCAATGAAGAATTCCTAAATGTTTTCTGGGGCGATGGATTGATTGTTTCTACACCGACTGGTTCTACGGCTTATTCGTTAAGTTGTGGCGGGCCGATTATTTCTCCAGCAAATGATAATTTCGTTATCACACCAATTGCGCCTCATAATCTGAATGTTCGTCCATTAATTGTTAAAGATGATTCTAAAATCAGACTAACTGTAAAAAGCCGTGTTCCAGAATATACTTTGGCTTTGGATTCTCGGCTTTATCATATGGAAGTCGGAAATGAAATCATGATAGAAAAAGCAGAATTCTCACTCTTTCTGATTAAACCGAAAAATTTCAGCTTCTATGAAACCATTCGCCAGAAACTACTTTGGGGAAATGATAAGAGGAATTAATAAAAAAATACTAGTCTTGACATAAGGTATATAAATTGAAACTTGGAATAATTAATAATTTCGTAAGTTTACAGTCCAAAAAAAATCTTAAAAAATATAATAAAATGAGCAGAAAATTTCCGGCAGGAGTTGCCACTGGTTCTTTAGTAACAGAAATATTCGATTATGCCAAAGAGAAGCAATTTGCGCTTCCTGCAGCTAATGTAATTGGTTCTAGTAATATCAACGCAACATTAGAGACTGCTGCGAAACTTAATGCACCTGTAATTATTCAGTTCTCAAACGGAGGTTCTATCTTCAACGCTGGAAAAGGTTTGAGTAATGAAAATCAAAGAGCTGCGGTTCTAGGAGCTGTTGCTGGAGCAAAACATATCCACACTTTGGCAGAAGCTTACGGAGCAACTGTTATCCTTCACACAGACCACTGTGCGAAAAAATTGTTACCTTGGGTAGATGGTCTTTTGGATGCAAGTGAAGAATTTTACAAGCAAAACGGAAAATCTCTTTACTCTTCTCATATGTTAGATTTCTCTGAAGAACCAATTGAAGAAAACCTTGAGGTTTCTGCAAAATACTTCGAGAGAATGAACAAAATGGGAATGACTCTTGAAATCGAATTAGGTGTAACTGGAGGTGAAGAAGATGGTGTTGACAACTCTGATGTTGATAGCTCAAAACTATACACTCAGCCAGAAGAAGTAGCTCACGCTTACGAAGTTTTGAAAGCTGTTTCTGATAACTTCACAATTGCGGCAGCTTTTGGTAATGTACACGGTGTTTACAAACCAGGTAACGTAAAATTGACTCCAAAAATTCTTGACAATTCTCAGAAATATGTTCAGGAGAAATTTGGAACTGGAGAAAAGCCTGTAAACTTTGTATTCCACGGAGGTTCTGGTTCTACTTTGGAAGAAATCAGAGAAGCTATCGGTTATGGTGTTGTAAAAATGAACATCGATACAGATTTGCAATTCGGTTATACAGAAGGAATCAGAGATTATATGACTGAGCAAATCGAATATTTGAGACATCAAATCGGAAATCCAACTGGAGCTGATGCGCCTAACAAGAAATTCTATGACCCAAGAGTTTGGGTAAGAAAAGGAGAAGAAACTTATATTAAGAGATTGACTCAGGCTTTTGAAGACCTGAACAATATTAATACACTTTAATTAAATTATAAATTTTAGATTATAAATTTTAAATGTCACTGATGCTTAATTTTTATAATCTAAAATCTAAAATCTAAAATTCTATCAATGGCATTTGATTGGTTTAAAAGAAAGACACAAAATATCACCACTTCTACAGAAGACAAAAAAGACGTTCCAAAAGGACTTTGGCATAAAACTCCAACTGGAAAAATTATAGAAGCTGAAGAACTTAAAGCTAATAATTTTGTTTCTCCAGAAGATGGTTTCCACGTAAGAATTGGAAGTAGAGAATACTTCGATATGCTTTTTGATGATCAGAAATTCAAAGAGCTTGATGCTGAGGTGGAAAGTGTTGATATTCTTAAATTTAAAGATACCAAATCGTACACAGATCGTCTGAAAGAGGTTAAATCAAAAACAAAATTGACAGATTCTATCCGTAACGCCACCGGAAAAGTAAACGGTGTGGAAATGGTAGTTTCTTGTATGGATTTTGCTTTCATTGGTGGTTCTTTGGGTTCTGTGATGGGAGAAAAAATTAGAAGAGCTATTGACTATTGTATCAAAAATAAACTCCCTTATATGATTATCTGCCAATCTGGTGGAGCTAGAATGCAGGAAGCAGCTTACTCATTGATGCAATTAGCAAAAGTTCAAGCGAAATTGGTTCAGCTTTCTGATGCAGGTTTGCCTTACATCGCTTATTTGACCGACCCGACTTTTGGTGGAATCACGGCTTCCTTTGCAATGACAGCAGATTTGATTATTGCTGAGCCAAGTGCATTGATTGGTTTTGCTGGTCCTAGAGTTATCCGTGAAACGATTGGTAAAGATTTACCGGAAGGATTCCAAACATCGGAGTTCTTGCAGGAAAAAGGTTTTGTAGATTTTATCGTGAAAAGGACAGAAATCAAACAACAGGTTTCCAGAGCAGTTAAACTTTTGATCCACGAATATCATTAATCAAATTATTAATGTGAAAATATACTCTCTCAAATCTGAGAGAGTTTTTTATTGATGAGATTTGTAGGTATATTTTTTAGAACACTGAAATCCTTAACCCTGAAAAAACTTTTCAAGGTATTTTCTGTTGGGATAATGCATCCGTTGTTTGCAATATTGTATGTGTATGCAAGCTTTAAAGCATTCAAAATAGCAAAAGAATTATATCCGAAGACCAATTCTAATAGTGGGATAGGAAATGCGTTTCGACACGCTTATTGGTGTTGTATGATAATGATGTATTTCTGTAAAGTTTCTTCACCTGAGAAATCTCTCAAATGGTGCAAAAAGTTAACAAATATGCACGAAGAACTTTTCCCTAATGAACCTTTGGAAACTAAAATGGACTTGCATAATAACAAAATTGGGATGGATTATTTTATGAGTCTTTTGCCGGGAGTTCATCGTCAGTTTTTCGAGAGTAGTTTTTTTATAGAAGGACTTCAGAAAAAATTAGAAGAAGCGGTTTTGATCAAATCAATTGATGAAGAAGTTGATGAAAATATCTTAATCTATTTAGAATAAAAAGAATCCGTCTCACAACAAAATTTGAGGCGGATTTTTTTGTTATAAAAGTTTTTCAATATTTTAAGAAAAAGTGAAAAGTTGTCCTCTTCAGGCAACTTTCTTTCTTAAATTGTGTGCTAAAGCGTGTAAT
>NZ_QNUG01000037.1 GCF_003385395.1 Epilithonimonas hispanica
TATGGATGAACACGAAACCAATTTATTTGGTCAGAAAAATGAAAAAGATACACGTAGAGCCATTAGTTTAGGTTTTATGTACACTTTGCCAATGTTAGTGAACTTTCAGGCAGAAGTCTATCACGATGGTATAGTACGTCTTTCCTTAATGCGTGAAGATATCCCCATTACAAAAAGGTTGAGAGCAGGTTTTATGGTCAACACCGATATGGAATATATGACAGAACTAAAATATATTATCAATAAAAATGTGGGCATTCGTACACATTATGATAGTGATATGGGATGGGGAGTAGGCTTATCTCTTAATTACTAAAATAAATTCAACAACCTGCTCGTGGTGTTGAAATAGTTATTAAGATTCATCTTGAATCTTTGTAATATAATACAGATATGTACGCATATCTGTATTATATTTATGAGCAATATTTTATGTAGGAATACAGCCTCTTTTCCGTTCTGGAGCAAATTATAAAACAGGAAATAATGTATGTTTTTTAAAATTGGTATTTTTGAGAGAGATGTTTTGACTTATGCTCAAAGAGAATTGGTGACGATTTCTGTAATCAGCGCCATCGGTGATGCAGAACCAATGTTGCAATCTCATTTAGGTATTTCTTTAAAGGTTGGATGGAAGCCAGAGCAATTGACTGAATTTGTTTCTGTTGTAAGCTCTACAATTAATAAGGAAAAATCAAGTGCAGTTAAAACAGTTTTAAATGAGGTTTTAAAAAATAATCCCAAATAAACTGCAAAAAATTGAAAAATGAAAAAGATAATAATGTCAGTAACAGCATTAATCATACTTGCGGTCAGCTCAGGTATTAATGCCCAAACAAAAAAAACAAAAATGGAAAAAATTCAGGAATTAGAAAAAGACTGGCTGGATAATCCACGTTGGAATGGCGTGAAAAGACCTTACACAGCCGAAGATGTACTGAAACTTCGAGGTTCTTACCAATTAGATTATACGATTGCTACCGAAATGTCAAAGAAATTCTGGACAAAACTCAATTCTCAGGATTTTGTTGCCGGATTAGGAGCTTTAACTGGAAATCAAGCGGTTCAGGAAGTTGATGCGGGACTGGAAGCAATTTATCTTTCAGGTTGGCAAGTTGCAGCAGATGCTAATTTGTCTGGTGAAATGTATCCCGATCAATCTTTGTACCCAGCGAATTCAGTACCTTCTGTTGTGAAGAAAATTAATAATGCATTATTAAGGGCAGATCAAATTCAATCCGTAAACGGATGTGGAGAAAAAGAATATTTAGTTCCAATAATCGCCGATGCAGAAGCAGGTTTTGGCGGAAATTTAAATGCTTATGAATTAATGAAGCAAATGATTGAGGCGGGAGCGGCAGCAGTACATTTTGAAGATCAGTTATCTTCTGCGAAAAAATGTGGGCATTTGGGTGGAAAAGTTTTGGTTCCGACTCAAGAAGCGGTTAATAAGCTAATATCGGCTCGTTTAGCAGCAGATGTTTTGGGAGTACCGACTGTAATTATTGCTAGAACAGATGCAGATGCGGCAGATTTGTTGACTTCAGATATTGATGACAGGGATAAAAAGTTTGTGACAGGGAAAAGAACTTCCGAAGGTTTCTATGTTGTGAAAAATGGTGTAGAGCAGGGAATTGACAGAGGTTTATCTTATGCTCCTTATGCCGATTTGATCTGGATGGAAACGTCAAATCCGGATCTGGAGATGGCAAGAAAATTTGCAGAAGGAATTCGTACAAAATTTCCAGATAAAATGTTGGCTTATAACTGTTCACCTTCTTTTAATTGGGCTGCAAAATTAAGTGTCGATGAAATGCTGAATTTCCGAGAAGAATTGGGAAAAATGGGTTACAAATTCCAGTTTATTACATTGGCTGGTTTTCATGCTTTGAATACTGCGATGTTTGAATTAGCTTTGGCATATAAAGAAAAAGGAATGGCAGGTTATTCTGAATTGCAGGAACGCGAATTTGCTTTGCAGAAGCAGGGTTTCAGAGCGGTAAAACATCAGTCTTTTGTTGGGACAGGATATTTTGATGAAATTCAAAATATTGTAACCAATGGTTCGGCAGCAACAGTGGCGATGAGAGATTCGACAGAAACAGCACAGTTTCATTAAAAATTTAATATTGGCAAATTTCATTGTATTTTTGCGTTTAACTATTCTTACAAAAAATCCATTATAATTAAATTTAATTGTTGCAATCTTCCTGTTTTGAGGAAGGTTTTTGTTTTGAATGTTCTATTGAGTAAATATTGAGAAATCTCAATTATAAAGATTGATTTTTTATAGTTAAATAGGTTTTATTCTCTCAAAATTACAACAAGATTAAAGATAAGATATTTCCTTTTATCAATTGAAGCTTTTAAAGCAAATAGGTGGGATTAGGGAGTTTTAGTACATAATATACGAATTTTGGTATATTTTTAAGGCTGCCTGTGGCTTTACATTTGTAGTACACTCTTGAAAATTATTGTTTTTATCTCAAAAAACAATGTGAATAATTAATCAAAATCTTAATTATGAGTTTCATAGACAAAGTAAAATTGGCTGCCGAGTTAGCAAAGGCGAATTTCAGTGAAGGTATCGATGATGGTTATGACCATTCCACTACATCTGCCGGAAAAAAAGGGTTAAGATCCGGCCGTGTATCTGAGTTAACTGCGATGGCAGACCTAAAACCCGGAGGTGCAGAAAATCTCAGAACCATAATGGAAATTGCAGGCGGAAATATGAAAGGTGCAAACAGAGTAGGAACGCTGCATGATCTTCGTATAGTTTTGTTTGATAACGATACCAAGATTCTTTTCTGCACGGCTTACGATGGTGATTGGGATGCTTATATTGATGATTTCGCTACAAAAATTCCGCAGCTGATGGACATCATTTTTGGGAATGTAGAAGGCTGGCCAGGCATAAAAAACCCGAGTGTAAAACAGTTCATTCTAGACCATCAGATTACCGCGACAGGTTGGTATGTAGGTGTTCCGCATCTTACGGTGAATGATATAAGGAGAAATGATAAAATCATTAAAGGACTGAATAAGGCAATTGACGAAGCAAATAAAATCTAATCTATGGCACTGGAATTTTTAAAGCGGATTTTTAATCCCAATAAAGTAGAAATTGAGCTGAATGAAATACAGGCCTTAATTCTCAGAAGCCGTCCTATACCATATTTCGGAACAGTGGGTATTATTGAAATCAAAGATGCTGTCGCAGCCAGACAAATGCTCCAAAAACTCTTGCCGATTGTGAGTTCTGCGGAAGACTGGCATAAGAATGAAGGCGCATCGGTTACGTTGACGTTCACTTATAAAGGTCTGGAAAAAATCGGCGTGCCTAAAGAGTCGCTTGAGACTTTCCCCGAATCCTTCAAGGAAGGAATGGCAGACCGCTCCCGTTTTCTATATGACATTGGTGTCAATGACCCTAAAAACTGGGAAAAGGTTTTTAAAAGATCACATATTCACATCGCTGCTGCAATTATCGCCAACAATGAAGAGGCGTGGAAAAGCCAGCTGGAGGAATTTCGTTCTAAATTGACGAATAACAGCGGCGTAGAAGTAATAATGAGCCACGATTTCGCCGTATCTGAAGAGGTTAAAAATGTATTCGGATTCAGGGATGGCATCAGCAATCCGGAAATTGAAGGCAGTGGGATAGATGTTCCTCCCGGATTTGACCGTCCGCTTAAAGCAGGCGAATTTATAATGGGCTATCCTGGAGAAGCAGGCATCATAAAGCCATTTCCACAACCTGAAGTTTTAGGTAAGAACGGTTCTTTTATGGTTTTCAGAAAGTACCAGAGCCAAGTGGCAGAATTTAATCAATTCGTTAAAGAAAATTCTTCTTCGCCGGAAGAGGGAGAGCTCTTGGCTGCTAAAATGGTAGGTCGCTGGCGAAGTGGTGCACCTTTGGTTTTAGCTCCCGAAAAGGATGATAAATCGCTAGGAGATGATATGCAAAAAAACAATGATTTTTCTTTCAAGAATGATGAGTACGGTAAAAAGTGTCCGTTCAGTTCGCATATCCGCAGGATGAACCCAAGAGATTCCAAATCTTTTGTTTTGGAGGATGAACGTTTGCACAGGATTATCAGAAAAAGTGTAACTTTTGGCGACATTGTTCCGCCGGAGGTAACCAAAAATGACGGTAAGGAACGTGGACAGTATTTTATTGGCATTAGTGCCGATGCAATGGGAACACTGGAATTTCTTCAAAAACAATGGGCAAACGATGGTAACGCCCAAAATCTGGGAACAGAAAAAGATCCTGTGATCGGTGTACAGGACGAAGACGCACTGTTTTCTGTACCTGGAGAACCCCTCATCAAAAGATACCGTGGTTTGCAGACCTACAACATCGTGAAAGGCGGCGAATATTGTTTTATCCCAAGCATTTCTGCTTTAAAATGGATTAGCGAATTAAAATAAAAAAAAGCACGATGGAAGAATACATCAAGTACAGTTACGAAGTGGAAGAAATTCCAGAAAATTTCGATGAGTATATTACCACCATTAATAACGATATCCGCGAATACATCAAAAATACGCCAAACCTAAGCAGGGCGACCCATCATACCAGAGATGCGCACGCCAATGGCTATGCAGTGCTGAAAGCAGAGGTTGAAATTTTGGATAATCTGCCCGAAGAACTGGCGCAGGGCATTTATGCGAAACCCGGAAAACACCAGGCAGCAGTTCGCTTTTCCAATGGTTCGTCCAGAGTTTTGCCCGATAAACTAAGCGGTAACGCACAAGGATTTGCTTTAAAGATTTTTGGGATAGATGGCAAAAAATTATCTCCCGGAGAGGAAGATTCTATGAATGTTGATTTTAACCTGATAAATAATCCGGTGTTTTTTTGTAACTCGGCAGAACATTATGTTTTCATTTCAAAGCTTTTTTTAAAGCTAAATGATTTCTTTGAAAAGGGAGCCTTGGGAAAATTGGAATTTGCCACACTTTGGGTCACCGAAAATAAAAAAGCATTTCCAAATTTTGAGGCTTTGAAGGAATTGGGAGCTCTTAAAACTTTTGAAAAAATCCCTTCCATCAACAGTTTTCTTTATGAATTTTACAGTATGGGAGCAGTTCGCCACGGTGATTATATCGCCAAAGTAAGAGTGATCCCAACTGAGCAGACCAAGAACGCCATCACGGAAAAAAATATTGATCTAGACAGCGCAGAATGGCCGTACAGAAAAGGAATTATCAAAGAAATAGCTCAAAAAAACCTTACGTTTGAGTTGCAAATACAACTTTGCAAAGACCTGAAAGAAATGCCTGTGAATGACCTTACAAAAGAATGGTCGCAGGAATTATCACCATTCCGTACGGTGGCAAAAATCACAATACCAAAACAAACGGTTCCTGAGGATGGTAATTTTGAAATTATGGAAAATCTGTCGTTTACACCGTTCAGAACTATAGAAGAGAATTCACCGATTGGAAATTTACAGCGTTCACGACAGTCAGCGTATGTAACATCTTCAACCTCAAGACACGAGCTAAACCACAAAAAACGGAAAGAACCAAAGAATTTGGAGGAAGCATTCAGTCCGGAGTTTTATCAGTTATAATTGAAAATGAAGATTGCTGAGTCCTAGTTCCGTAAAGTTTATTACCAAAAATCAACCAAAATTATGAACAAAATAAAAAATGTAACGGTAGCCGGAAGTGGTGTTTTAGGATTCCAAATTGCTTTTCAAACAGCAATTCACGGATTTGAAACCACTGTTTACGATATCAGTGATGAGGTGTTGGAAAAGGCGAAAGCAAAGTTCGAGGGCTTGGCCGAAAGTCATAAAAAGGATCTTGGAACCACCGAAGAACAAATTACAAAAGCCAGGGAAAGACTGCACTATTCATCCGATTTGGCATTTGCTGTGAAAGATGCCGATCTTTTGATAGAAGCAGTGCCAGAAGATATTAAAATAAAAACGGAATTTTATAAGCAACTCTCCGCAATTGCACCGGAGAAAACCATTTTTGTAAGTAATTCATCCACCTTGTTGCCAAGTCAGTTTGCTGAGGTGACAGGAAGACCGGCTCAATACCTTAACCTGCATTTTGCCAATCAAATATGGTTGCGAAATACGGCGGAAATTATGCCACATCCAGGAACCGACGAAAAAATATCTGAGGAAATAGTCGATTTTTCAAAGGCGATAGGGATGGTGCCTATTTTGGTAAAAAAAGAAGTTCCAGGTTATGTGCTCAATTCTTTATTAAATCCATTTCTGAATGCCGGAATGCAGCTTTGGATTGGCGATTATGCTACGCCAGAAACCATAGACAAAACCTGGATGCTGGGAACTGGTTCGCCTTACGGACCAATGGCTTTGTATGATATTATCGGATTGACGACACCATACAACATTTACAAAATGCAAGTAGACAAGGGCAAAACAGATGATGAGATTGTGCTGGATAAACTTAAATCAACCTTCATTGACCAAAATAAACTGGGAATTTCTACTGGTGAAGGCTTTTACAAATATCCAAATCCTTCGTGGCAAAGTCCAGATTTTTTGAAAGTGCCGGAAGCCGATTTATCTAAAATCAATATCAAAAATGTTGTGGTGGCTGGAAGTGGCATTCTCGGTTTTCAGATTGCGGTGCAGTGCGCTTATTTCGGCTATAAAGTCACGGTTTATGATGTTAATGATGAAGCTTTAAATAAAGCAAAAAACCGTTTTGATGTCTTGGCTGAAGAATATAAAAAATACCTGAAAGCTGATGAAGGAAAAATCGAAAATACCAAAAATAATCTCACTTATTCGACAGATTTGAATGCTTCTTTACAGGATGCTGATTTATTGATAGAAGCTGTACCGGAAAGCATCGATATCAAAAAAGATTTCTGGGAAAAAGCTTCTGAGCACGCGCCGGAAAAAACCATTTTCGCGAGCAACTCGTCCACACTTTTGCCGAGCAGATTAAGCACATTTACCGATCGTCCAAAAAAATTCATCCATTTACATTTTGCCAATCATATAATGGTTCGTAATACGGCAGAAATTATGGGTTCTGATAAAACCGACCCAACGGTTTATAACGAGATTGTAGAGTTTGCAAAATCCATTGCTATGCTACCAGTGGAACTGAAGAAGGAAAAATCAGGCTACGTTCTGGATTCTTTGTTGATTCCGCTTTTGGTGGCTGGCCTTGCACTGTGGGCGAATGATGTTGCCGATCCTGCAACAATCGATAAAACCTGGAGAATAGCAACAGGTGCTTCTTTTGGACCAATGGCTATTTTAGATTTGAATGGAATGAACACCAATTACAACATCTTAAAAGAAATCCCGGGAGAACTAACAGAGAAAATAGCAGAAAAGCTAAAAACCGAACTTATCGACAAAGGAAAACTTGGTCAGCAATCCGGCGAAGGTTTTTACAAATATCCTGATCCGGAATGGCAAAGCAAGGATTTTTTGAAAGCTTAATAAATGCTAAATTTCCATTATAAACTAAGTATTTTAATTATTAATCAATTATTTTTAATTAAAATACTTTTTTGTTTTTAATATTTTTTCATAGAGCCAATCTTTTATACTTTCATAGACAGATTCTTTAATATCTTCATTAAGTATTTCGTGTCGCATAGCAGGATAAATTTTTGCTTTAACATCTGTAAAACCATCTTTTTGCATTTGTGTTACCGTTTTTTCGACACCTTTTCCGAAGTCTCCTATGGGATCATCACCTCCGCTTACAAAAAGAAAAGGAAATTCTTTTGGTATTTTTTCTGCCCATTTTCTTTCCGTTGCCTGTTGGTTTAGAGAAACTAATGCGTAAAAACCATTATTGGTAAAAGGTACTCCGCATAGGCTGTCCCGGCAAAATGATTCGCGGTTGGATTTGCTGAGGCTCAGCCAACTGGTAAGGTCGCCATCTTTCTCGCCTTTAAAATGTTGATTATTAATTTTTGTAAAAGTTTGGTTGATGAATTTGCTCCTGTGTTTTGGGGCAATAATATTGTTAATGGACAGGAAAAATTTAGCCAAACCGATTCCGTTGATTTTTCCTCCCGTTCCCACGATGACCGCGCCCTTAAAATCAGCTTCCTGATTCTGAAGTAAGCATCTTGCAATGAAAGACCCCATAGAATGACCTAGTAAAAAGTGAGAAATTTTAGGGTAGTTGTTTTCTAAAAATGCTGCCATCGTTGCGGCATCGTCTATCAGTTGCTGTTTGGGATTTTCTTTTTGAAAATAGCCAAGTTCTTCCCGATTTTTCGCCGTTTTTCCGTGTCCGAGATGGTCATATAATAGAACTGCAAAACCGTTGTTCGCCAGATATTCTGCAAAATTTTTATAACGACCGCTATGCTCCTGCATCCCGTGTAGTATAAGAACAGTAGCCTTTGGAGGTTCATTTATTGGTTCAAATAATTCATAAAAAAGTTGGTGCGTACCTGAGTTGGCAATTTTTTGCCTTTTTATATAGCCTGATGTATGTTTTGCCATAGTCGGTTGATTTTGTACAAAAATAAAAATTCTGCCCTTGATAAAAGCAAGAGCAGAATAAAGTTAGATAAATTGGTTATTATAGACAATCTCTTTTATCGGTTAAAGAGATACGCCTTTAGCAAGAAAGAACTTCGATAAAGTGTAAAGGCAGCTCTTTTTTTATATTTAATTTCTGTAAGAGGTATGGATGGCTTTTGCCAAAACGTCTGGTTTTTTCCAGTGTTCTGTTACTGGTGTTACTTTTTTATCGAGGCCGAGTAGGGTATATACCGCGATACGTGCTGCACGTACCGAATATTCTTCTGTGAAAACCATATCTTCCGGTATTTCTACAAACTGACTAATCATTGCTAGGTTGGTGCTGCCTTCAGGAACAACTGCAGGGCGGTCTGCTTTAGCGTGCGGCTGAAACAAAGCATCGATATAAGGCATCATACACGGAATAACATTGATAACGCTATCTTTTATTTCCTGTTCGTGTTTTTCAAAATGCAAATGATGAATCAACTCTGTCAAAATTTCTTCGCCCGTGCAATCAATCATCGGCTTTTTCACATAATCTCCCACTGCATCTGGATATAATCCGTAGCCCCAAAGGATGGTAGTATCATCGCCTTGCGCTTTGAAATGCGGTTGTGCGGCCACCACAATTGACATTCGCCACGATGAATCTTTAAACGTCATCAAAGCTCCGCTGCCCGGTTTGTTTCCAGTGTATTCTTCAATAAGTTTCAGAAATTTATTTCCTTTGAATGTTGGCGTAAATGAATACCATTTTGTTTCGTCCGGTTTGGTAAAGAACGGGTCTGGGTTACCCAACGTGCCGGGTTTCTTGTTGGCAATTTTACGCCATAATGCAAAACTTGGCGGATTTGACGGCAAATATTTTGCAGGCGTGTAATAATCGCCGTTATTAGAATTGTCTGTAATACATCCGTTGGTAAAGAATACCAAATCGCCTTCATTTACGGTTATTTTCTCTGTGTTTCCTTCTGCATTGATGCATTCTATTTCCGTCACGGTAATGCCATCATCATCGGCAAAATCCAAATCGGTAACGGTTTTTCTTAATGAAAAGTCCACTTTATGCTGTTCCAAAAATGCCTTCAACGGTAAGATAACGGATTCATATTGGTTGTATGGTGTTCTGGTAACCCCCTCGAGTGTTTCGATTCTTGAAAATTCCAACAGCATACGTTTCATATAGCGTTGAAATTCAAAAATACTGCTCCATTCCTGCCAGGCAAAAGTGGTTTGCCACATATACCAGAAGTTGGTCGTAAAAAAATGATCGTCAAACCAATCACGAATAGTAATGTTGTCTAAATCATTTTCATCGGCAAAAAACAATTTCAAAAATTTCATCCGGTCCTGAGTGTTGAAACCCATATCCGTTACGGGTAAAATGTTTCCGTTCTTGTCAATCAACCGCGCCTTTGCATTGGTAGGATTCGCGTGGTCAAATGCCAGAATTTCGTCTTTTACGGAAATGTTCGGGACATCCAGAGAAGGGATACGGGATGTTAATTCCCAAAAGTTTTCATAGGTTTCTTCGTTGAGCATACGCCCGCCACGACAGATGAACCCTTTTTCTTTAGATCCCGCACCATCGTTGCTACCGCCCAAAATCGGCAGGGTTTCAATGATGTGAATGTTTTCGCCTTTAAAGTCACCGTCTTCTAACAGATATACGGCACCGGCAAGACTTGCCAATCCGCCTCCGATGAAATATGCATGTTTGTTCGAATTGCTCATATGATATTTTTTTTAGGTTATTTTTATATAATAAAGGTATTGATATACATTAATTCCTTGGTATCCCTAAATTCGAAAATCATATACGGAATTTCTTTTTTAAAAATGCTGTTGTCTTCGATACCTTTGGGGCGATATTGACGCATGCTTTTTAAAGAAACGGCCGAATGCAGAGGTAGAATTAAAGCCTGTTTCAAATGCAATCTGAGAAATATTTTTTTCTGGATAGCCAAGCAGAACGCATACTTCTTTTAATAAGGCCTCGTCAATAATCTGATGTGGCGTTTTGCCGGTCGCTTTTTTTACAATCAGAATAAGATATTTGTTGGTAATGAATAGCTTGTCCGCATAGTATTGTACGTCCTTATGCTGCAAAATATTTTCTTTAACCAATTCATTGAATTTAAAAAAAATATGATTGTTATCCTCTGGAGTGGGATATGCGTTGTCTTTTCTGCCTTCATCAATTAGAACTGCAACTTCCAATAAAATATTAATAATAATAGTACGAACAATATCTTCTGTAAAACGACCATTCCTCGTGGTCTGCTGTTGAAGATAATCCAATATATTGATTAAGTGCGCACTACTTGATTCGTTGGAAATTACTACGTTAAAGCTATTTTTATTGAATAGAGAAAGATTCTCGATAAAAAATGGATTAGAAATGTTCTTGAGCAGGAAATTCTTTTCAAAGAAAAGAACTTTCATACGGAAATCTTTGCTGTTATTTACAAATTTTATCATTGTAGACGGAGCAGATATCAGGAATCCATTTTGGGATATCTTGTAATGCTGATTATCAATTTCTAAATCTATACTACCAGAAACACAGATGCAGAATGCATAAAAATCGATTCGGAAGAGTCTTTTTGGGAATTCAAAAATGAGTTTTCCTGACGATATAAAGTAAGGTTTGTCGCAATGTACGTGATAAAAAGATAATATTTCTTTAATACTTTCGTAAGCTTTCATAGCTTCTTATTTAATGGATTTATGCAGGAAGATATATTTTTCGCCTTATATTTATCTCGCTACAGCTCCTCTCTTTTAATCTTTCGGACTTTGTAAAATAAAACAATATAACTGGCAATGGCGCTTACTGTTCCTATGATTATCATTTTTATAACATAAGGATAGGTGAGGTCTACAGCGCCTTTTTCTATGATAAGTATTCTAAAGGCACGCAGGAAATGTGTAAGCGGGATGATATTTGCAATGTACTGAACCCAAGCCGGCATTTGGCTGAGCGGCCAGGTAAATCCTGATAGGATAAAGCTGGGTGTGGCAATAACCATAAGGATTTCCGTAGCTTTCAGCTGGTTTGGAACAAGGATACTTACTAAAATTCCTATAAAGCAGACCGAGATTACAAAAACACCCGCTATTAGAGTAAGCGGAAAAATGTTTTCATAAAAAGGAATTCTGAACCACTTGGTAAAACCCCAGTACATCAGCCATATCCCGAAGCTCATTATGAGATAAGGCACGATTTTAACCAGTATCAGCATAAATGCAGAACGGCTTTTGTTTACCAGATATTTAAAAGTGCCGTTTTCAAACTCGGAAGCAAAAGAAAGAGCCAGTCCCAATAGTAATACCTGCTGAAGCACAGTAGCCAAAACACCTGGCCACAAAAAATACATATAGTTGGTGCTTCTGTTGTTCTTTTTTATAAACGTGGTTTTAAATGGCTCATACTGACTCATCAGCAAATTTTCAGGAACTCCTTGTTTACGTAAGGTTTCGACCTGTGTTCCTGCTTTGAGGGTTCCTAAGACCAGCTGAAGTGCTGATGAAGAATAATTTGCCGTCAATACATTTGCTGTATTGACTATGGTAGTGACTTCAGGATATCGTTTTGTCAGCACATCTTTCTCAAAATCTTTTGGGATAATAACGACGCAGGTTGCATCTTTCTCAATCATCAAACGATTGAGGTTTGTCTCATCAAACTGCAGCCTTGCAACAGACAAAACTTCGTTGTCATTCATCATTTCGATTGCTTTCCGGCTGAGTGCGCTTTGGTCATAATCTACCACTATGATTGGTAAATCTGTCACTTTCCCTTTGCTGTACACATATCCCAACAAAACACCGTACATCAAAGGAGCCCCAATAAACAAAATTCGGAGAACCTTGTTGCTCCAGAACAAACCGAACTCCCGTTTGATCAGATTGAGAAATGTTTTCATTATTAAGGTTTTAGCGTTACTGTTGTTTTGCTTAGGATATCGTTTGCTTGTTGGATGTTAATAGGGTCTATTAATATTTCATACAAAGCGTCCTGCACTTCATAATCAGGATATGCTGTAGCAATATTAGCATAGGCACCTATTTGTTTTATATTTCTGATTTTCCCTTTGATATCCCGATTTTTGTAAGGTATATGCACATTGATTTCTTTTCCTTCTGCATAATTTGCCAATTGACTTTCAGGAATAGTAAAACGGAAATATATGGAATTATTAAGAGAACCTTTGAAAAGCGTATATCCTGGTAGTGCCAGTTCCCCCAGCTTCAATGTGATCGATTCTATTTTCATATCCTGTGGTGCAATGATATACCTTTCTTTCTCGGCAACCTGTACTTCTTCCAAAGCTCCCTGTGCACGGTCTTTTTGTCCCAACGCCATTGTTTGCTGTTCTATGCGGACCCCGTTTTTAACATCGGCAATTTCTGCATCTACGGCTATCATTTGTGATTTGGCTCCCTGATACTTTGCGAATACTTCATCATATTGCTGTTGCGGAACCAATGAATCCTTTACCATGGCATTCATTCTTGCCAGGGATTTTTTTGCAAACTCATATTGCTCTACCAAAGCCGATTTTTTGGCATAGAGCTGTGCCAACTGATTGGCAGTAGCACCGTGTACACTCATATCGTACTGTGCCTGAGCAGATTTTACGGCACCCTGTGCCTGTGATTTTTTTGCGTCTACTTCCGGGATTTCCAATATCGCCAATGTATCTCCCTTTTTTACAAGAGCTCCCTCGCTGATCAGAATTTTATCTATCCTGCCTGCTATTTTGCCTACTACTGCAATCTCTTCCCGCTCGGTTTTTCCCTGGATGGTTTGTGATACTTTCGGTTTATTCTCACAAGAAGCTAAAATGCCTGCAATGCTGAGTATGTAAATAATTTTTTTCATTTTGCTTAGTTTTGGATTTTAATAAAGTTTGATAATTTTCCCGATGCACGGTAAACTTCAATAGCAGCATTCCGCTGTTCAATCACGGTTTCTACTTTGTTTAAGGATTCTTTGTGTATATCATTTTCCGCTCCAAGGCGTTCAGTGACGTTAATAAGCCCTAATCTGTATTGCTTTGATGCTATTTCATTATTATTTTGTGCTATTTTTTCCCTTTGGATCGCAATATCTACCTTATGTAACGTGGTATTGTATTCTACCTTGTTTTTTTCCAATTCAAGATCTACTTTTTCTTTGGTGTCAGCCAGTTTATTTTCAACCTGGGCGAGTCCTATTTTGGCTTCGTCTATTTTATGTTTACGTTCAAATCCGCTGAAGAGTTCCCATTTCACAGCCACGCCCAACATCCAGTTAGGATGTAGTGTCAATTCATTTAGTTTCAAATTGGCGGTCGTATTTAATTGTTCAATCGGCACTTTTGTATTGGCATTATATAATGATGCATAGCTATATCCCGCAAAAGCCCCAACTGTGGGAAGAAGGCTTCCTTTTTCTTTTTTAAGGGCATATTCGGAAGCTTTTTTGAAAGATTCCAGTGCTTTTATCTCATTTCGTTCTGCTGTGCTCAGGCTGTCCAAAATAATGATGGGTTCCAACTGATGATTAGTTTTAAGAATTTCTTCTTCAGAAAGATTGGTGGACTGTTTTATCTTGAGTATCAAAAGTTTTCTTTTATTTTGAACATCTGCACGTTTGGAAGCCAATTCCAGAGTGGAGAGTTTGATTTTATCTCGGTCATAAGGAATTGCTAACCCTTCGGATATTGCCTTTTCTACTCTTTCTTTTTCCTTATTCAATCTCTTTTCGCTGTTATCGATGAGTGTTTCGGCGGTTTCAAGAAGTTTGAGACGGTCAAAGCTCCCTATGATATCTTTTATGACCTCATCTTTCTGATTTTCCATCATAAAAGCTGTGCCTGTATTTTTTTCTTTGAGAGCCTTGGCTCCATTTAGGATTTGTCCGCCACTGAACAGTACAGCTTTTGCGGTAAGACCTCCATAAAGGATATTCGCATTTGTGCTGAAATCGGAAGATCCCGCAAAAACCGGATATCCTGTGACGGGTAAGTTCAAGGTAGCTAAATCCAATTTTGCATCGCTGCTGATGTAGGAATACAACCCTGCAGCCTCGATCTTCGGTATGTATTTGGCCAATACACTTTTACGCTCCAATTCTAATTTTTGTAATTCAAGATCTTGATTCCTTATTTCAGTGTTTTTTTGCAATGCCTTTCCGATAGCGTAATCCAAATCCTTACTTATAAGAATCTGTGCTTTTGTGATAGTGCCGAATAGGATCAAAGTAATGGCTAACGTTATTTTTTTCATACCATTTCGTTTTGAATATTTTTTTGAATATGCTGAAAGAAGTTTTTTATCTCCATGATTTGATTTTCTGAAAGTCCTTTGGTTGCCCTTTCGGTTACATTGTTAACAATATACATTACTTTTTCCTCTATCTCCTTTCCTTTATTTGTTAAATATATCAGGTTTTGCCTTCTGTCGGTAAGGTGGGGCCTTCTTTCTACGTAGCCTTCTTTTTCCAATTGGTCGATAAGTCTGGTTATACTGGGCTTATCCCTGTGGGTAAAATCTGCTATTGCCTGTTGTGAACATCCATCTTCTTTCCATAGCGGTACCAGCACCGACCATTGTTCCCGGGTCAGGTCAATATTATTCAATTTGAATTGCTGACCCAAAAAACGATTAAACAGCATAGGTACATTGCCAGTAAGCAGATTGTATCGATCTTGTTCAGTTAATATTTTTTCAGCTTTCATATAAAAATTATTTATTGAACAAAGTTAATTAAACAATAGTTGTTGTTGCAACTAATTTATATTAAATTTTTTTAAATCTTAATATGATTGACATGACATAAATTTTTTATTAAATTATTATTAAGACAATTTGTGATTAGTGAAAATAAACGATGGTTAGTAATAAATAAAAGCTGTTCGGGATTTCGGACAGCTTTTTGGGGATTAATTTCTTAAAGAAAAATATTTGTCAAAATAAAGTCGTTGCAAACTGTATTCTTGCATATTTGTTGGAAGGATTCCACATAGTGGTAAAAGATAATGGAATATGGGCAGAAAAAACTTTGATGTTTTTACTTGCAGAGAATCCGATATTCACAATATCGAAATCGTTTTTGCCGTTCCCATATAGAAAAGTACCTTGTCCAAGACTTCTTTTTCCGGGATTGAAAGCAAAACCTCCACCCAGAAATCCATTAAGCTTAACAGAACCTTTTGAAATCAATGGATAACTTATCTCTATATAGGTGGAATATTTGTTGCTGTCGTATTCGCTATTTTCATTCAATTTTACTTCTCCTGCATTGGCTCCTCCATAAAGCATGACATCTGCTTCAACTCTTAAAGGGAATTTTTCAGGAAACTGATAAGATGTTCTTAAATCAATGATATGCGTTGTTTTGTCCTTAGAGTAATTAAAAATATCGTCTGATGCAATAAGTTCATTGATATTCCTGGAGTTGAACAAATCCCAGATTCCTATAGAAAATCCTTTATCTGCATATTGGATATAATAATTAATTTCTTTGTAATGGGTGTCATCACTGTCATTGGAGATAGCAGATGCACCCCAGATTCCTAACTGTAATGTTTTCGATTTGTTGAGGTCGTACCACAGTTGTCCGGAAACGATTGGTTTGTCCGTAATAATAAGTCCTCTCCACAAATGGTTTGTTTTTATCCCCGCAGAAAGGTGGAGGTTGTCATTTTCAGCAGAAGCCCCATTATCTTCAGATGTCTGTGCCAGTAATAGTGTTATTGCAAACAAGCTCGTCAGCAATGTTGATATTTTTTTCATGGTAAATTTGATGGAATAGATTTAATGTAATAGATTGAATATAAGAATTGATATTAAAGCTCCTGTAACAGGTCCTATTATTGGTATCCAGGCATAACTCCAGTTACTGGAACTTTTTCCTTTTATGGGTAAAATGGCATGCATGATTCTCGGACCGAGGTCTCTTGCAGGATTGATGGCGTATCCTGTTGTTCCTCCAAGCGATAATCCGATTGCCCAAATAAGTGTGGTTATTGGCCATCTTCCTGTGCTTCCCAAGTTTACGGCAGATCCTTGGAAACTCATAGCAACATAGAGCAAAACAAATGTTCCCAATACTTCAGAAAAGAAATTGAGGGGAGTGTTCTTGATTGATGGGGATGTAGAAAAACAAGCAAGCTGTAAGTGTGGTTCTGCAGATGTCTCATCAAAATGGTCTTTATATAGTAACCATACCAAAAATGCTCCTAGCATAGCTCCTGTCAATTCGCCTCCGATGTAAGGCAATAATTGGCTGGTAGTATAAGCTCCGTTTATCCAGCCTGCAATTACAGTGGCTGGATTTAGTTCTCCAGCACTGCCTAGATTGACAGCAACTAAACCTCCGGCGAATACTGCAAATCCCCAGGCAGCTGTAATGGAAATGATACCTCCGCCATTACCTCCTGTTTTTTTGAGAAGGATATTGGCTACGACCCCGTTTCCTAAGAGAATAAGGAACATCGTTCCCATCATCTCTGCAATAAAAATAGTTGACATAATAAATAATGATATAATAGTTTAATTTTCTTAGTTATTTAATGGGCTGTTTAATAATAGCTCAGTTTTGTTGGAGATTTTTGTTTTTATTCTTCCCAGTTTTTGGATCTTCCTACTGCCTTATGCCATCCTTTAATCATTTCGTCCGCTTTTTCACGCTCCATTTTAGGGTCAAATTTTTTATCTACGCTCCATTGTGATTTGATATCGTCAATATTATCCCAGAATCCAACAGCAAGTCCGGCAAGATATGCCGCTCCAAGAGCTGTTGTTTCCAATGTTTTTGGTCTTGTAATAGAAAAACCAAACAAATCAGCTTGTATTTGCATTAATAGGTCAGATGCGGTAGTACCACCATCGACTCTCAGTTCCATGGACTGCATTCCGGAATCTGCTTCCATTGCTTTTACAATATCATATACCTGGTAAGCGATACCTTCCAAGGTTGCTCTTGCGATATGCGCATCGGTTGTTCCTCGGGTAATTCCCACAATAGCGCCACGAGCATACGGATCCCAATAAGGTGCGCCCAAACCTGTTAAGGCGGGAACGAAATATACACCTTCTGTTTCTTTTACAAGATTGGCGAGATTACTAATATCAGGTGCTGTTCTGATGAGTTTTAGCCCGTCTCTGAGCCATTGTATTGCTGCGCCTCCGACAAAAACAGAGCCTTCAAGTGCATAGGTTACTTTCCCATTGATTTTCCATGCGATAGTGGTCAGCAGGTTATTTTTCGAATAAACCGCTTTATCTCCTGTATTCATCAGAAGAAAACATCCTGTTCCATAAGTGTTTTTCACCATCCCTTCCGAGGTGCACATTTGTCCGAAAAGTGCAGCTTGTTGATCGCCAGCAATACCTGCAATAGGAATTTTTGATGCAAATAGTGTTGTAGATGTTTCTCCGTAGATCTCGGAACTTTGCTTAACTTCAGGAAGTATAGCTCTTGGAATATCGAAAAATTGTAACAGGTCGTCGTCCCATTGCTGGGTATGGATGTTAAGAAGTAGTGTTCTGGAGGCATTGGTTACATCTGTGACGAACATTTTTCCTCTGGTCAATTTCCAAACCAGCCAAGTATCTATAGTGCCGAAACAAAGTTTTCCCTGCTCCGCTTTTTCTCTTGCACCCTCTACATTATCAAGAATCCATTTCAATTTTGTTCCTGAGAAATAGGCATCAAGGATTAGTCCAGTCTTTTCCTTGATAGTTTCTATGTACCCTTCTTTTTGCTTCAGCTCATCACAGTATTTTGCTGTTCTTCTGTCTTGCCAGACAATGGCATTGTAGATAGGCTCTGATGTTTCGCGATCCCAAACAACAGTGGTTTCTCTTTGGTTTGTAATACCTATCGCTGCGATTTCTCTACCTGATACTCCTGCTTTTGCAATGACTTCTGCCGCAACGGATATCTGTGAAGACCATATTTCATTGGGGTCGTGCTCTACCCAGCCTCCTTTTGGAAATATTTGGGTGAATGATTTCTGCGATAATTCTTCAATTTCTCCATTTTGATTAAAAAGAATGGCTCTTGATGAGGTTGTCCCTTGGTCAAGGGCTAAAATAAGTTTGTTTAGTTTTTCCGCTGGTGCCATAATTTGATTCTATTAAAGTTTAATTGATAATTTGAGTTTCTTTTTTTGGGGAATAATCTTCCAGTAAGTAGCCTTTTGCAAGCTCAATAAAATTTTTAGTTTCCAGTACTGCCCATTCTTCGGATTTTCCTAATCTCTGCGCCATAAATTGGGCAACATCTTCTGCAATATCAATGGCTGCACGGGCATCCGTAAACAAGAAACGGATTCTTCTGGCCAGTACATCCTCTAGGGTTTCCGCCATTTCGCATTCTATTGCCCATAGTACTTCTGCATAAGTAGCGTCATATTTCGGATGTATTTTTTGTTTCAGTGCAGCATCGCTTTGCTGTAGTTTTTTTATTTCAGGGATGTCAGATCCATAGATGTAAAGGTGGTCGCTCTGATCTGCGTGAGAAGCTGGAATATTTCCGTGAATAGAAAAATGATGCGTTTTACAACTTACTTCTGGCAGGTCTGCAACTTTTGACGCTTCATCAACAATTTCTTCCGCCATCTCTCTATATGTGGTCCATTTTCCGCCAATAACGGTCACAAGTCCTGAATCAGATATCATTATTTTATGGCTTCGGGATACTTCCTTGGTGCTTTGTCCCTCTTTTTCGGGAGCGGCTAATGGTCTTAAACCTGCAAAAACAGACAGGACGTCTTTTCTGGTTGGTGCTTTTACAAGGTAGTTTCTTGCGGTTTCCAATACAAATTCTATCTCTTTTTCCAGAGCGCGGGGCTCAAAGCTGGTGTCTTTAATCAAGGTATCTGTAGTGCCTACAACAACTTTGTTGTGCCAAGGTACTGCAAACAAAACCCTTCCATCGCTGGTCTTAGGGATCATTAATGCTTCTTCTCCCGGGAAAAATGATTTGTCTAGTACCAGATGAATTCCTTGGCTTGGAACCACCATTTTCTTATGCTTTGTATTGTTCATGTTAAGAATGTCATCTGTAAATACACCTGTGGCATTCACGATTACTTTTCCTTTGACATGGTAGGTTTTACCCGTGAATTCATCTTTGACAATTACCCCATTCAATTGTCCGTTATTATCTTTTGATAGCCCCGTAACACCCATATAGTTAATCATAGTACCTCCGTTCTCTACAGTTGATTGTACCAGATTTATTGCCAGTCTGGAATCGTCAAACTGCCCGTCATGATAAAGTATTCCACTGGCAAGGTTTGAGCTTTTAATGGCAGGCAACTTTTGTAGGACATTCTTTTTGTTGAGGTATTTTGTTTTTCCAATACTCAGCTTTCCTGCTAAAAAATCATATATTGTAAGACCTATGAAATAAAAAGGTCCTCCCCACCAAGAATAATTTGGGATCACAAAAGACTGGTCTTTTACAAGATGAGCTGCATTTTTAGCTAAGAGGCCTCTTTCCCTCAATGCTTCTTTCACTAATTTTATATCTCCTTGTGCAAGATAACGTACTCCGCCATGCACGAGCTTTGTGCTGCGACTGGATGTTCCTTTTGCAAAATCTTTAATTTCAAATAAAACAGTTTTATATCCCCGCAATGTTGAATCCAATGCAGTTCCCAGCCCGCTTGCTCCACCACCAATAACAATAACGTCCCAGTTTTGGGTTTCGGTAAGTTTTGATATTTGATTTTTTCGTTTCATTTTTGCTGATTTTAATTATTATTTATTTCGTATTGCTTTGCTGAACAAATTTATGAAATAAAACGAAACTTCAAATTTGTTTTTTGATTTCGAATTGAAATCTTGAATGCTGTGAATAGCAAGTTGTACAACTGGCTTTTTTTTTGCATATTTGTTATCTATAAATTCCTTAATTATGAATGCTATAAATGAGAGACAGGAAAAAATTATAAACCTTTTTGATGGTTCTACTTTCATTAAAGTGAATGAAATTTCTGAGTTGCTGAATGTTTCGGAAGTTACAATTCGAAAGGATTTGAAATTTCTGGAATCTAAAGGATTGTTATATAGAACTCATGGTGGAGCAAGAAAACAGTCTAATTATGCTTTCGATAAACATATTAATGAGAAAGAGTTAGTACAGATAACTCAAAAAGAAAGTATTTCAAAAGCTGCAGTAGCATTTGTAGAAGATAATGATTTCATCATTATTGCTTCAGGAACCACTTTGCATGAATTTGCCAAAGTATTGATTAATTTCAGAAAGCTTACTGTTCTTACATCTTCTCTAAAAGTTGCTATAGAATTGGGGAATAGGCCTTCTGTAGAAGTTATCCAGTTAGGGGGTGAGGTAAGGAAATCATCTGCGTCTGTTGTAGGCTCTATTTCAGAAACAATTTTAAAACAGTTTTCATGCAACAAGCTTTTTCTAAGTGTTGATGGAATAGATCCGGAATTCGGTCTTTCAACCTCCAATGCGGCAGAAGCACATTTGAACAGTATTATGGTAAATTCAGCTGATCAGGTATATATTCTTGCTGATTCTTCAAAAATCAACAAAAGAGGATTCGGAAGAATATGTTCAATCTCGGAGGTGGATACTTTGATAACAGATAAAGGTATTTCTGAGAAACAATATAACCTATTTATAGAAATGGGTATTGATGTTGTGATTGCACATTGTGAAAATTTAACAAACTCATAAAATAATTCGGAGAATTTTATTCATGGATTTAAGAGGGATAATTTGTATAAAATAAAAATTCGATAAATAAGGTAGTGTTTCACTAACTGTGTAAGTTAAAAAGTTATTCTGAAAAATTTTTGAGCCCATTAAGCTCAAAAATAATTTTCGGAAATAACTTTTTATTATTTTTAACCTATATAGTTATGATCGACAAAGAAGACTTATTAAACAACAAGGATTTCTACAAGTCCTTTAAAAATGGAGAAGATTTAACCTCTTTTTTCAAACAGATGCACAAACGTGCCGTTGAACATATGCTGGAGGCAGAACTCGATGCTCATCTGGACAATGAAAAACATGCAAAAACCAAAGAAGGAAACTATCGCAACGGGCATGGGACCAAAAAGATAAAATCCTCTTTTGGAGAGAGTGAAATCAAAGTCCCCAGAGACAGGGCAAGCAGTTTTGAACCTGTACTGGTACCCAAAAGACATAACATCATCGAAGGTTTGGAGAATATTATTATCTCCTTCTACGCCAAAGGGATGAGTGTGAGCGATATCGAAGAGCAGGTCAAAGAACTGTACGATTTTGAAATATCAGCTTCCGCCATTTCCAGAATTACCAATGCCGTTGCCACCGAGGTCGTTAGCTGGCAGAACCGACCCTTGGAAGATCTGTATCTAATTGTCTGGATGGATGGAATCGTATTTAAGGTTCGTGAAAACTCCAAGGTCATTAACAAGACCATCTATTTGGCAGTAGGGTTAAATCGTGAAGGGAAAAAAGAAGTGCTGGGAATGTGGCTCGGTAAGAATGAAAGTTCGAGCTTTTGGATGAGTGTTCTGACCGATTTAAAAGCCCGTGGCGTGGAAGATATTCTCATCACCGCTACCGATAACTTAAATGGATTTACCCAAACTATCCGTTCTGTTTTCCCTGAATCTCAAACCCAGATCTGTGTGGTTCACCAGATCAGAAATGCCTGCAAATATGTGGTCTGGATGTAAATTCCAGTGATATTGACCACCTAATTCCTGATTAAATTGACCACTAAGAATGAAGTCAAAAAATGTGTCTAAAAGATGGTTTAAAAATATAAAATAAATCTTTACTCTCAGTTGATTTTCTGATCAGCTTTTTTCCTTCTCATAGATTCTCCTTTAAGGTCTATTCTCAGGGAGTTGTGAACCATTCTATCAAGTATCGCATCGGCTATTGTTTGTTCCGCAATGACTTCATGCCAGGCACTTACAGGCAGTTGCGAAGCAATAATAGTGGAACGCTTTCCGTGCCTGTCTTCAATTATTTCCATAAAATCCTGTCTTTTGAGATTATCCAACGATTGCAATCCAAAATCATCGAGGATAATAAGATCCTGCTTTTCTATTCGGTCAATCTCTTTTAGATAAGATCCGTCTGCCTTAGCCATCTTAAGCCTTGAGAAGAGCTTGTTGATGCTGAAGTACATGACTTTATATCCCATTGTACAGGCTTTGTAGCCAATGGCAGTTGCAATAAAACTTTTTCCAACTCCTGTGCTTCCTGTAATAAGAATATTCTGTTTTGTGAGATAAAATCGCAGGAAGATAATCGTCCAATAGTATTCTTATCAATATTCCTGGAAGAAGAAGCAGTAATCTCTTCTATAAATGCCCTGTATCTGAACTTAGCTGTGGTAATCAATCTCTCTACCTTTCTGCTTTCCCTGTCGTCATACTCGGATTCAATCAAGTAGGCTATAAGTTCATCATTGGTAGGAGATACTTCCTGTTTCCATTGTTGTGGAAAAAGCCCTGTGCATTCCGTGGAGCTTTAAATGTTTCATTTTTTCTAATGTTGCCTGATTCATAGGTTTTGTATTAATGATTTAATTGTTAATGATTGTAGATATTACTGATAGTATTTTCCGCCCCTTATGTTTTTGTGTTTAGGCAGCTTCTTTTCTTCAAAAAATGCATCGTCATCGGTGAGATTATCCAGTCCTCTTTCCAGGATACTTTTAATCATAGCAAGGCTATATTTTTCATATCCCAATGCTCTTTTACAGGCATTGTCAAGTCTTACGTTGCCAATCTTTTTTGATAATGAGAGTATCCCCAGACAGGTTTATAGGACTGTTCGGGATGCTGTTTCTTTTCCAGGATTTTGGTGATGTACTGCTCACAATATTCTCCGACAGACCTTCCCCAAGAGATAAACCGGGATGGATTCCATTCAGTCATAAACTGATAAGATGAAGGCATATGTTCTTTTACGGTCGTATACTGATATTTGGCCAGGATTCTGTTATGGAATGCTATTCTGCGCTGGTCATAGTAGATCTCGACCGTGTTTTTACTAAAAATAATGTTTACTTTTTTACCAATATAGCTGAACGGAACACTATAATAATGTTTGTCTTTGCTTAAATATACATGGCTGGTCTTATGAACAGTGGCACGTACAGAATGCTTGAGCTGGTACACCATAGCTGGTAGTGGGGATAACGCATGTCTTTCGACCTCACGGAAAACATCAGCCCTGGAATACTTCTTTCTTTTCATGGGAGCTTCATTATATCCTTCCAGCAGGTTTTCTATGGCTTTGTTCAATGCTTCCAGGCTAAAGAAGTGATCTTTACGCAATGGAGCAAAAATGCGGGTATAAACAATACGTACCGCATTCTCAACCAAAGCGTTGTCCTTGGGATGATAGGTACGCGTAGGAAGTATTGTGGTGCTATAGTGGGAAGCAAAGTCCAGAAGGGAATCAGTGATGACAGGTTCGTACTTATGGCTCTTTTTTACCGCTGTACGTAGGTTATCGGTAACAATAGCTGCGGGAACTCCTCCATAATAATGCAGGGCTTTGGTAAGGCTTCCAAGAAAATCTTCTTTCCCTTGGGTCCTTGTAGCTTCTACGAAGGTCATACCACTGGCGCCAAGTATAGATACGAAGACCTCGACTTCCTGTTGTTCTCCTGTTTCTTTATCGATGATGTGAAGCTTTTTCCCAGTATAATCAACAAAAAGTTTATCCCCTGCCTTATGTTCAATATGCATGGAAGGGTTCACCTTTTTACACCGTTCCCTGTAATGATGACAAAAACGGGAATATTGGTAGCCTGAAGGATATTTATCTATGTATTCTTCCCATAAAAGATAACGGGTGACCCCAACACGTTTTAGTTCTTTGGATATGTAAGGAAACAGCGATTCAAGTTGTTTTTTGATACTGTCCTTATCCCTTATATCGGTTGGCGGAGTCTCGAATAAATCATCTAAATCTTCATCACTCAGCTCTATAAGCTCATCATATGTAAGTTGGTGTTCATGGAACGGGCTAATATACTTTTTGGCAGTATTGCGTGAGATACCCAGTTGTTTGCTTATCTGCAATTTACTTACTCCCTGGGTGTATAATCGTAATAATTGTTTGATGTTCAACATGTCTATTCTTTTGTTAGCCATTGGTATTTTTTGGCTAAGTTATTCAAGACACGTTTTCTGACTTTTTTGGGGTGGTCAATTTGAGCAGGAATACCCTGGTCAATTTGCTCAGGAATCAACTGGTCACTTTCGCAGGATTAACGTGGTCAATTTTGAAGGATTCTACACTTAGGCTATTTGGCAGCTAAAATGTCCAATTTTTCAATAGACGGAGGTGTTGCCAATAGGTCTGGTGCATTTTCCATTAATGCTTTTGCGATCTTACCGCCAAGGTGTGCCTCTCTGCCTTCTTCGTTTGAAAAAGTATCGTAAATACCGAAGGTAGAAGCATCAATACGGAATGCATACCACGTAACAGTACCGGCTTCTTCAAGAGCAAGCGGTAATGCTCCTGTAATAAAATCTTCAACGTTTTTTTCTTGGCCGGCCTTTGCTTCCAACCGAACTAACAATCCTAATTTTTTCATTGTTTTTATTTTTTAGTTAAACACTTCTTTAATCAGACAAAATTAGAAAAAACCAGCGCTGCTTTGTTTATTAGTTTGGTTCAATAAGTTATGAAAAGAGGTCAATTTGAGTGGATGTGGTTGGGGCTATACCCAAATTCATTTTTAAAGGCTGCACTAAAATTTGACAAGCTGCCATAGCCAAAGTCCATAAAAATTTCGGAAGGTGTGACTTGGTTATTATGTAACAATTCTTTGGCCTTGTTAAGCCGTTTTTGCTGAAACCATTTCCCTGGAGATTTCTGGTATATACTTATAAATTTTCTCTTAAAAGTAGAGGCACTCATATTGCACAGAAAGGCTATTTCGTCAATACTCAAGTTCGTATAAAGGTTCTTTTCAATTACCATTTTAAATGATAATTCTCTTTCATTGATTAGTAAATAATGTAAGTAGTCTAAAAATACCGTCCCATATTTATCCGCCAGATAAAGCATTATTTCTTCAAATTTCAGTTCCAAAATCTTTTGAGAGATAGATTGTTGCAAACCAAAAATCTGTTGGAGCGAATGAATATAATGGATTATAAAATTGTCTTTCTCTAAGAGGAAATAAGGTATATCCGTTATCTTTTTATCTGAGGCATTCTGACTGAAAGAATGGGAATGTTTCAATAAAAAATCGGTGATGTTTTTATGAGAAAAGAAGAAGAGTAAACAACGGTATGAACTTACACCTACCAGTTCGGTAACCAAAACATTATTAGATGTGATAAGTAGCGATTGTGTTTCATTGATTGAAATGATATCATTAGAAAAGTGAATGTTTTTTTGACCATCCAATAAGAAACTGAATACATTTTTATTCAGGCCAATCTTGTTTCTAGAACCGTTCTTATACACTTCGTAATTGAAAATTTGCAAATCCGAAGTATGAGTTTCGTTATGTTCCCATAGATCTTCGGGAAGGTTTGTAATGTCCATCGTCAAAATTAAATTGATTTTTTACGGAGTGTTCTTTGGTTGTGTCATTAAAAAATTCGTTCCAAAAGCGATTTTAGCCATTTGAGTTTTTTCTTGCTGTAAGGAGGGTGCTTGATAACGCCTTACCACCTGACGAATAGATAGCTCAAAAAGCTGTTGCTTTCTTTCATCCATCTTTTTCGGGAATATTTCCAAAAGTTTTTCCGAAACCTTTTCTGCAAAGTTATCTAAGCTTGTAAGGTCTTCTTTAGAAATATCCCAAAAACCTGCGGGAAGCCGAATCTCATCTTTTCCAAAATCTGTTCCGTTGTATCCGAGCCGGGAATCGGCACCGAGCAAGGTAAGACATACCATAAAAAGCTTTGTTTGCTTTTTGAAAATATACCGCCTTGCTTTTTTATCCAGATTAAATAATTCGGCTACCAATGGTTCCTGATCTGTACAGCTAAACATAATGTCCACTCTTCCATCGGGAAAAATAATGACTTCTTTATCTTCATCGTTATGATTGGCACATAGCAGGAAACTCTCCACAAAACCGGAGACCCGTTTGTCAGGAAAAATTTTTATGTACTCAAAATCTTGCATCGTTTTTATGTGCATCTGACCTAGGAAGAAATATTGGATAATCTTAATCAATCTGTCAGATGAATTATATATGCAAAACTAACAAAAAAAAACAGTCTAAAATACACCACCACACCCGGCAAATGCTGAGTGTGGTGGTGTAAGATTTTACCATTAATGAGGTCGTATGGGCTGTTACAACTTATAGATTTCTTTTAATGCTTCTTTCAATGCCAAAGGTTTTCTTCCCAAAAGGTTTTCCAGATCGTTTGTTACCTCTTCAAACTGGTGGTTTTTCTGATCTTCGGCAAAACCGGCGGTTAGTAAAATGGCAAATTCGGGAACGCCAAACTGCTTTAGTTTTTCGGTAAACTCTGTTGGGTCGGCATTGGTGTAAGAAACCGATTTGCCTGAACGATTTAGTAACCTAACCTTGTCATTTTAAGCTCAAAACCTGTCGGACACCTACTTCCAAATTTTCCCTCACGTTTTATAAACTACTGTATATGAATGGTCTTAACCATTTTGCTTATTTTTGCTTTCTTCTAATATTTTTTATAAAAAAAAATGAAATAGGTCATTTACTGGAATTTAAAGATTTTCCTGTGATAACATATAGAGAAGAAGTTGAAAAAGATAGACAAACCACAACGGAAGGTATTGTATCTCAAGTGTTATTTTTTATTGAGCAAATTGAAGAATTAGATATTTGGGATCACAAAGAATGGTCAGTCTTACCATTTGCTAAGGATGAAATTATTGAATTAAAAATCTATTTGATGGATAAAAATAATCTTGTATGGGAGATTGCCAGACAAAAAATTATTATCTGCTGGCATAGACTTACCAACTTAGCTTCGATGTATGAAGAAATATGTAGAGAATGGTTTCTACCAAAAATGATTAGTCTTTTAACTTCTTATCCCGAAGAACCCGAAATAAGAAAGTCAGAATAAAAACTATTTTAAGTATAACATTTTAAAAAGCAGAATAATACTTTTGAAAATTTTCTTTTTCAATTGTTTTTTTTAGACATTTTTCATAATTTGGTTATATGAAGTATTACAAATCAATAATCTTTTCAAAAACTAAATTTGAAGGATATTTTAGATATAAAGATGAATTCCAAATTTATCCGTTAAAAAGCGAATATCTGGATAGGGTAAAAAAATATAAACATCATCCGATAATTATTGAATTTAAGATAGAAGATTCTGAATGGATGTCACCTAAAAAGGACTTTTCTTACCTTGGGGACATTTTCAAAAAAGGAAGTCATGATCTTTTAGCAACTGCAATGACTAAACTAGACCGCTTAATTGATTTGATTAATCTGTTCAGCACAAATTTATTCTTTCGATATAAAAACAATGACGGTTTTTGGACAGTTCCTGCCACTTCTGATAAAACAGATGATGAGATTAATATTATTGAACATTCTGATTTTCTTTATAAATTGTTTTTTCTTAAGGGCTTTAATTATCAATGTATTATTGATGATTTCAATACTGATATTACAAAAGAATTTAATGAAATCCCGCTGGTTGATTATAATGAGTATTTCTCTAATGACCCCAATTATGACTATAATGTATTAGACACAATTAAATTTCCCAGCGTAATTAATTACGGTTTAGAGGGTTATTTTGATTTGAATGTAGAAGAAAAAAAAATTATAGATACAAGTATAAAATACTCGAATATTTGCATGAAGAACCTTGAATTGGAAACTACTATAGGTGTTCTCTCAGCGTTTACTTCGATTGAAACTCTAATGAATTTCTATTATAAAGACTTTAAGCCAGAGAACTGTAAGGAATGCGGACAACCGAGATATTCAATTGCAAAAAGATATACTGACTTTCTTTTAAATTTTGTAGGAGAAAGCGATGATTTGAAAAAGGAGTTTAAGAAATTATATACTTTCAGATCTAAAATTGTGCATACAGGTTTCTCATTTATAACTGAAAATTTATGGCATGACTTGGAAGAAGACAAAGCTGATGATGAAACTATTAAAAAATTACAAATAATGATGGTAAATAAAAGACTTATAATTAATTATCTATCTCTAACAAAACTTGGAAAAAAAGAAAAGCATCATGTAGTTAATACAATTTCTTAAAATCTTTCTAATTGTGAGCTCTTTTCTTTACTAGATTTGTTTGACCGGGATACTAGAGGTAAAGGTTCAGATATTGAAGTATGGGGAATTATGATAATCTCAATTCCTTTTATTAAAAATAGTAATTCAATATTTTTGTCTTTGATAGTCTGTGTTTTAATGAAATTTTAATGTAAAAAAGCAAAGGTTTTTTGCAAAAACTAAAAAAAGACCTATATTTGCGTCAGTAAAAACAAACACTCTTAATCTTGTTTAGAATAGTGACCTATTCAGTGACCTGGTAATGGTACAGATGTGGAGTTTTTAATTAACTTCATTGATTATCAATACTATATAAAGATATAATAAAAAAACGATGTACTATAGTTCATCGTTTTTTATTTTTGCCGATTAAAAAAGCAAAATAGCGACTCCGGAATGCATTAGTCCAAAAGCTGATGGTTCAGATGTGGAGTTACTAATTTACTTTAAATCATTATGAATAAACGGCGAAATCAATGTATTCACTGTAATTACAGCTACTGTATCAAGGCAGGAATAACATCACAAAATAAGCAGCGCTATCAGTGCAAAAAATGTAAAAAGAAGTTCATTGGGAACTATTCTTATCGTGCATATCATAAAAGTACTAATCATAATATTCAACAACTGATAAAAGAAGGAGTTGGTATAAGAGGTATTAGCAGATTACTTGATGTCAGCAAAACAACTGTACTTAAAAAGATTTTAAAGATTGCTTCTAAAGTTGTTAAGCCACCAATCCCTAAGAATATTACAATCGAAATTGATGAGTTAAAAACATACACTCAAAGTAAAACCAATGAACGGTGGGTAGTTGCAGCTTATTGCAGAGAGACAAAGAAAGTTAGGATCAGTACCAAAACTTGTGTTTAAGCAAAAATGTTTTGTAGTCTGAATAGAAAAAACGCCCGATCCCTAACTCCTCTGAAGTTGCTTCTAAATTTTT
>NZ_QNUG01000038.1 GCF_003385395.1 Epilithonimonas hispanica
ATGTAGGTCATTCCGCTAACTATGTAGGTCATTCCGCTAACTATGTAGGTCATTCCGCTAACTATGTAGGTCATTCCGCTAACTATGTAGGTCATTCCGGGGAAAATTGTTAAAAACAGCAATTAACTATGTAGGTCATTCCGGAAATGTTTTATTCGTTTTTCAATTCTGGGAACATTTTTTCGTAAAAAAATCCTCCTAAGTTTTTTATTTCATTATTGGAAATATTTTCAAACCAAACATTTCTTCTGTAGAGTGGAGAATCTTTGTTGTCATATTGGCTGTTAAAGGTGATCATTTGATTTAATCTTCTATACATCTCTGTATATCCAAGCCTTTGAAGTAAAAAGAGGGCTTGAGCTTCACTCATGCCGTAAGCAACAAAGTAATTCATCGTTTTGATTTCTTCTTCAGACAATGATTCTTTGCGTATTCTTTTTTTAAATCTGAATTCTATGGCCGTAATCTTCCGTCCTGTTTTTTTTGGGATATAGATAAGATTATCGATGTCTAGTTTAGAATTTTTATTAATTTCTTCTACGGCAGGATCCAAGAAAACCCTTTTAAATTCGCTCCATACTTTTAGATATTCTACTCTTTCTACATCAATCGGGGCTGTTTCTTCGTTGAAGAGAAGTTCTAGCTGCATCTGTTTTGTTGCAATGTCTTCCTGGTTTTCATTATTGTTTATAAACTCTATAAAGCCTAAAAGCATTTTGAATTCCTCGATAGATACTCTGTAAATACCGGTTTCTTTATATTGGGACAATAGTTCAAAAAACTTTTTTCTTTTATCTCCTTTGAGGTCTATAATATTTTTCTCTATTTGTGTATAGGGAACCTTGGAGCTTTCTACATATTCTAAAGCAAATTTTTCGAAAAAGAAGACTTTCCCAAAGTTGGCAAAACGGATGGTAAACTCATTGGTGTCTTCATCATTAATTTCTACACTGTCTACTAGGTTAAAAAAAACAGTTTTCTTTGCGGGTTTGTTATAGAATACCCCATTAATGTTTCTAAGCCCATTGATGATGTAAAAAAATTCTGATGGTGAGTATGTATTCTTTTTGTCTTTTATGTTTTTATATTTCAAGAATTTTTCGAAATTAAAAACCACACTACCTGTTGCATTAGGATCGTGGAAATCGATTTCACTTTGTAAATAATACAGTATTTCTTTCTGCATTTCGGATGCATCTCTCAAAACACTTTTTGTGAAATAATTGGATTGTATTAAATAATTGCCTGCTCGCTTTGTCATAGTGCTTGTTTTCCGCTGAAAATTTGATAAGTGAAGTTCTCTACCGGATTATTTTTATCGAAGATCCTATAGTACCTATTAGCCTTCGTATCGCTGAAATAATCTTCTTTCTTAATAAAGCATTTTATCCACAGCCAATTTTGCAATTGGGAAGCTAGATTTTTAGGTTTCCAAACCTTATGGTAAAAACATGTTTTTTTGGTATCCGAGAAATAGACCACACAAAAAAAACCTTGGCTTTCTGTCTTTTTCATATTTTAAAAAATCCTTACCTTTGGGATAGGAAAAAACATATTTTATGTTTGGGGAGAATCTTTTGGATTTTCCCTTTTTTATTTATTAAAATATTTTTCCTGGACCGCTGTTACAATCAAATTTTTCATTGTTGTTCCTTTTTCTACAGATAACATCTTGAGACTTTTTAATACATCATCTGGAAAATGAACATTGAAAGGGGTCTCTTTTATTTTATTTTTTACAGGCACAACCTTTTGAACTGGGCTCGTCATATTGGTTTCTTTTGCCTTGCCGATTAAGGCAGATAAATCTAATTTACTCATTGCTTTATATAAATGTATAATTACACAAATATACAAATACATATTTAAATAAATATATATTTGTATAAATTCTATTTTGCCACTATTGTTAATATTTCTTTTGTAAGATTATCTATTTGTCTTTGCGCGTTCGCATTTTCTTCCACACCATTCAGTACAACCGAACGAGAAAAAGCCACCAAGTCTGAAAGCATTTTCCGAGAGACCTTAATATCATAATCTACTAATTGATTTTTTATCTCCTCTGTCAAAGTTGTATTTGGCTTAACCATGTTGAAAACAATTATTGCTTTATCCTGATTATTGCTCTCTTTTATAATTTGAATAGTAGATTTGATTGCTAATAAGTCTAAAATACCCGCCTTGGTTGGAATGATAATAATGTCAGACAAATTACACAACTGCTCCAAATTATCCGACAAATAGGGTGGAGTATCTATAAAGATAAAATCATAATCCGAATTAATCACATTATTCAAATCATTGGAAGAAAAAATAGGAACCTCTGATAACTCTCGGATATTAAGCAGAGATCCTTGCGAATCCATATCCACGATGCAAACTTTTGCGTTTGTTCTGAGATTAGCTGCCAAATTAAACGTAAGAGTAGATTTCCCTACGCCTCCTTTCTGATGAGTACTTAAAATTATTTTAGCCATTTATTTTATACAATTACACAAATATACAAATATGTATTTACATATTTATCCAAATATACATTTATATATTTATACAAACATGTAAACTCAATCGTTATTCATTGCATTTTATTTTGATAAAGTTTTCACTAATTAAAATTACCCCTCTCATATTTACACAGCTATGCCCAAAAGACCAATGTCATAAAAATTAATCCTTATTTAATATTGGGTAAGGACTAGTACATTCCATTTTTCATAAAAAAAAACTTACTTTTGTCTGCATAAACTAAAACTAAAATAACCATGAGGTACAACAATTATTTTTTGTGGATACTCGTTTGTATTATTAAAAAAATACAATATTATAAATGATTTGGATTCTACGAGCCTCTTTGATTATTCTAGATTTTTTGAGTATCAATGTCTTTTTAATTTTAAATTTAGGATTTATATTCTCTTCTGAAAGGAAGCAGGGTTTATTTTTATTTTTATTTAATATCTGGTGGATAATTATTTCAAAACTACTTCACTTATATGAAAAGATCCTAACGAAGAGCTCGGAAAAACACTATTATTTTTTAATCAAAGGATTAATTCTTTTTTTCTTCGTAACCTTTGTTCGGTTTGCAGCAGATCAAGGTACTCGCTTCGTTTTCTCGGAGCCATTTTTCGTTCCTTTTTTCCAATTTGTGATCTTAACTTCTGTCACGATGCTGGGAGGAAGGATTTTGATATTTTTATATCGTAGAAAAATCCGAAAAAAAGGTTCAAAAAAATTCAACACTGTTGTTGTAGGAAGCAATAATTTTTCTGCCAACCTGCAGAATGTTGACTTTTTAGAAACCATGAATATTTGGGGAACCTATAATATAGATGCAAAGCAACTTAACGAGATTACAGAAAACAGACATGACTCTGTCCAAAGGCTTTTTCAAATAAGAAATTTCAAAAATGTTATCATTTGTGACAATGCTTTAGAACATATCGATTTTGACCACCTCATAAAAGCAGCAGCAAGACATATGATCAGGATTTATGTTATTCCGGATTTAAAAGGTGTGGACCTGAAAGTTTCGCAGCTGGTTACCTTCAACGGAGTTCCTATTATAAAGTCGATGTCAGAACCCTTGGAAGAGGTAAGTAATAGAATAGTAAAACGAATTTTTGATGTTATAGTTTCCTTTCTTGTTATTGTCTTTATTTTATCTTGGCTAATTCCTCTCATTGGTTTGCTAATATATTTGGAAAATCCTGGGCCTATATTTTTTAAACAAAAAAGATCCGGCTACCTCAATAAAGAATTTAATTGTTTTAAATTCAGAAGTATGAAAGTCAACTCTGAATCAGATTTCAAATCGGCTTCCAAGAGTGACTCCAGAATTACTAAAACAGGGGCATGGTTAAGAAAAACAAGTATAGATGAGTTACCGCAATTTATCAATGTTTTTATTGGAGATATGTCTATTATAGGTCCTCGTCCCCACATGCTTTCTCAAACTGAGACTTATTCTGATCTTGTGAAAAAATACATGATTAGACATTTTGTAAAACCCGGTATTAGTGGATGGGCGCAAGTAATGGGTAGCAGAGGAGAGATAAGGAGTTTGCAAGATATGGAGGATAGAATAGAAAAAGATATTTGGTATATCCACAATTGGTCTTTAATACTTGACATTAAAATCATATTTTTGACCGTTTATAATATCGTAAAAGGAGATAAACAAGCTTATTAATTATAATGAAAAACACAACAAAAGAAAACGACTGGGATGATTTTGAATGGAATGAATCGGAGAATTCTATTTCATTCGCAGAAATTGTCCACATTGTCAAAAAACTATTACCCTACATTATCATTTGTGGTTTTATTGGTTTGGTACTGGCTTGGTTTTATTACAAATCACAAGAACCTCAGTATGTAATCAAATCAAAAATATTGATTAAAGATGACCAAGGTAAAGCTTCTGGAGCTATGGCAGGCTCTGATATGTTCAAAGAAATGGGGTTGTTCAGTGGTGCAAGTTCGGTAGATAATGAGTTGGAAATCATCACTACATATAGTATATTAGATAAAGTAGTAAATGATCTACAGCTGAATGTTAAGGTTAAGAAAAATCAATTTTTCAATTCCAAAGAAAAGAAAACATATCAAACTCCTTGGGATTTAAAAATCATCTCTTATAAAAAGAATGCTTTTGATGATAATCTAAGTTATAGCTATAATCTCTTCTCCAAAGATGGGAAAATTTGGTATATCAAGGAAGATAAAAAGATCTTTGTAAGCGAAAACAAACCTATCTCATTTGATTTCGGAATCTTAGTTTTTGAAAAAAATACTTCACAAGCTACTCCTGATGGAGAATGGTCTTTAGAAGTTCAAAAGCCTTCTCAAACTGTAGAAAATTACCGCCAGGCTATTACGCCTAGTATTCCCAATAAAAATACCAGTATTATTACTTTGGAAATGAAATCGCCTAATCCTTCTAGGGGCAAGATGGTGATGAATAAGCTAATAGATACTTATATCAGAGAAGGAGTAAAAGACAACAATAGTATAAACGATAGCACTCTTTTCTTTATCAATGATCGTTTACGCAATGTAGAGGGCGAGTTGCAAGACGTAGAAGTTGCAATTCAAAATTTTAAACAAAAAAATGATCTTACCAATATCGATGATCAAGTCAAGCTTTTATTAGATGTTTATAAAGAAAACTCCCAGAAATCTTTAGATGCCGAAGTTCAACTTAATGTTATCACTTCTTTGGAAAACCATCTCCGTTCTGGGAATACTCATGTAATTCCAGCGAGCTTATTGACGCAAGACGCATCATTATCTGGTATCATTAATCAATACAATCTGTTGGTCGTACAGAAGGAAAAACTAGCTAAAAGTGCAACACCCGACAACCCTTTGGTAAAGAGTATCAACAGTCAACTTTCTAGTCTACGTACTGAACTTTTGGGAAGTATTTCCACTACACGTCGTTCTTATGCAACCGTAGCGGGACAACTAAGATCAGAAGCAAATCAAAATCTGAGCAAAGTACGGCAGATGCCTTTACAAGAAAGACAATTTCTAGACATATCTCGTCAACAGGCTATTAAACAAGAGTTATACCTTTTCCTTTTGAAAAAAAGAGAAGAGACAGAATTGGGTAAATCTTCTACTTTGTCTAATACTAGAGTTATTGATTATGCTAGAGTTTCCGATAAACCTGTAGAACCAAAAGGTAGCATGATTTTATTCGCCGGGATGTTATTGGGAGCTATTTTGCCTTTCTTAGTCTATTTTATTAGACAAAAATCGAATCTTAAACTTAAGACCAAAAAAGAACTTAATAGCCACAACAAAATTCCTATTATCGGAGAAATTGGACACCAAGAGGGTACTGCGGTTTTTGAAGTTAAAAACAACCCTAGAAGTCCTTTGGCAGAACAATTTAGAATACTGCGTACCAATCTTCATTTTTACCAAAATAAGGATAAAGGTACTTGTTTGATGATTACTTCATCTATGCCTGGAGAAGGGAAAACCTTTATTTCCATAAACCTTGCCGCTACATTAGCCGCAAACAAACAAGTAAAAGTTTTGCTCATTGGGATGGATCTTAGAAAACCAAAACTTGCTAGCGAACTTGGCTTAGCCAATAAAAAAGGCTTTACTAACTATGCTATCAATGATGTAAGTTTGGACGAAATTATCTATGACTTAGAAGGCTTTAGTAATTTAAAAGTAATGCCTAGTGGTCCTATTCCTCCAAATCCTTCGGAGTTATTGATGTCTAAGGAATGTGAAGAAATGTTTAATCTTTTGAAAGAACGTTTTGATTTTATCGTAGTAGACTGTCCTCCTACAGTAGTTACAGACTACCAAATCATTAGTAACTATTGTGATATTTCACTTTACTCAGTGAGGGTTAATTATACCAATCTTAAACAAGTAGAGATGGCCAATGAAATTTACCGAACAAACAAGCTACCAAGAATGAATTTGGTGATTAATGACTTTATCCCAGAAAAATACGATAGCTACAATAGCGGTTATTATTTTCAGTATGGTTATTATGAGACAGAAGAAGAAGTGAAGAAAAAATGGTGGGAAAAATTTTTCAAATCATAACCCCACAGAGAAAACACTGATTATAAAAAATAAAATTCAACTTTTATATTATAAACCCAATGATTAATAAAAACGCTAAAATATACATAGCTGGACACAGAGGAATGGTAGGAAGTGCCATCTGGAGAACTCTAGAAAAACAAGGCTATACTAATCTGATAGGCAAAACTAGCAAAGAATTGGATCTAAGAAATCAACAAGATGTCTTAGAGTTTTTGGAAGCTGAAAAACCAGAAATTATCATTGATGCAGCAGCAAAAGTGGGAGGTATCTTGGCCAACAACGATTTTCCTTATCAATTTTTGATGGAAAACATTCAAATTCAAAATAATTTAATTGATGGGTCTCTTAAAGTTGATGTAAAAAAATTCATCTTTTTAGGTAGTTCATGCATCTATCCAAAGTTTGCTCCACAGCCTCTAAAAGAAGATTATCTATTAACCGATTCTCTTGAACCAACTAATGAATGGTACGCTATTGCAAAAATTACAGGCGTAAAAACTTGTCAAGCTATTCGTAAGCAGTTTGGTAAAGATTATGTAAGCATGATGCCTACTAATCTATATGGGACTCATGACAATTTTGATTTAAAATCATCCCACGTACTTCCTGCAATGATTAGAAAATTCCATGAAGCGAAAGAAAACAACAATGCTAATGTCGTTTTATGGGGTTCTGGAACTCCTCTAAGAGAGTTCTTATTTGTAGACGACTTAGCAGAAGCTGTTGTTTTTGCTCTAGATAATGAACTTCCTGAGTATTTGTATAATGTTGGAACAGGAACCGATTTAACAATAAAAGATCTAGCTGAATTAATTCAAAAAGTAACTGGTCACCAAGGAGAAATAGAATGGGATAGTTCTAAGCCAGATGGAACTCCAAGAAAACTAATGGATATATCCAAGATGCATGATCTAGGATGGAAACATCGGGTTGAATTAGAAGATGGTATTCGAAAAACTTATAATTGGTTTTTGGAAAACATAGAGAATTATAAAGAAGTAAAACTATAACTAAGAAAAAACAAAAAAAATGAAAGTAGCACTTATAACAGGTATCACAGGGCAAGATGGATCTTACTTAGCAGAGCTTTTATTATCCAAAGGTTATATGGTTCATGGGATTAAAAGAAGATCATCATCTTTCAACACCCAAAGAATTGATCATCTTTATATAGATCAGCATGAACAACATGTTAACTTCAAATTGCATTATGGCGATTTGACGGATTCTACCAACCTTATTAGAATCATTCAGGAAATTCAGCCCGATGAAATTTATAATCTAGGGGCAATGTCTCATGTAAAGGTATCTTTTGATTCTCCAGAATATGTAGGTAATGTAGATGGATTGGGAACGCTTCGTATTTTGGAAGCAGTAAGAATTCTTGGTCTAGAAAAGAAAACCAGAATCTACCAAGCCTCAACATCAGAATTATATGGTGGTCTTGAAGAAAACAAAAATGCTGCTGGTTTCTATGATGAGCAGTCACCTTTCTATCCACGTTCACCTTACGGAGTAGCAAAAATCTATGGTTTTTGGATTACCAAAAACTATCGTGAAGCCTATGATATGTATGCTTGCAACGGGATTTTGTTTAACCACGAATCACCACGCAGAGGAGAGACTTTCGTTACCCGCAAAATCACGATGGCAACAGCAGCAATTGCTTTAGGAAAACAAGAAACATTGTATTTAGGAAATCTAAATGCGCTTCGTGATTGGGGACATGCCAAAGATTATGTAGAAGCGATGTGGAGAATCCTTCAACAAGATAAAGCTGAAGATTATGTTATCGCTACAGGCGTTACCACTTCCATTAGAGATTTTGTACGCATGTCATTTGCAGAAGTTGGTATTACCCTTCGTTTTGAAGGCGAAGCTGAGAATGAAGTCGGTATTGTTGAGTCTATTGATGAAGCAAAATACAGAGCTATTGTTGGTGATGAAGTAGCCAATCAGTGCATCAGCAAATTAGCAAATAAACCAGTGATTAAAGTGGATCCAAAATACTACCGCCCAACAGAAGTAGATTTATTAATTGGAGACCCTACCAAATCCAAAACGCAATTGGGTTGGAATCCTGAATACGATGTAGAGGCACTTTGTGCAGAAATGATAAAATCTGACCTACAATTGGTAAAAACTAATTATAATGGTCAGCTGGAGCATATTGTGGGGTAAATTTTGAAGTATAGCAAAAAATAAAAAAATTTTATGAAAATATTAATTGAAAATTCAACATGGAATAATGTAGGTGATGGTTGGTATCAGTATTCGCTTTATTATTTATTAAAAAAAATATATCCTGAAGCAAATATTGTTTTGGGTGAAGGACCTGTTAAACGTGCTTTTAGAATTACGTCTGAAAAGCAATTAAATAATGCACTAAATTTATTAGATTGGCAGGACGCAGATTTGCATGTGTTTTCTGGTCCCATGCTGAAAACTTTAATTACAGATTACGGAACTGCTATAAAGAGAATAATTGAAAAAGGTAATAATTACGCTTTTATTAGTGTTTCTGGTACTGCAGTGAGTCCTTCACAAAAAAAAGAAATTGGAGCATTTTTACAGAAATATCCCCCTTTGCTTTTTTCAACTAGAGATGAGGAAACATACAATAACTTTAGAGAATTTGTTCCAAACGCTTATAATGGAATATGTACAGCTTTCCTTGTAGACAAAACAATTCCTTTGGATACTTTTAAATTAGATAAACCTTTTTTTGTAAGTAGTTTTTATATGGAAAATGAACCAAACTTCAAAGTAACTGGGGATTTTTCTATTGAAAATTTACAAGTAGAGCATAGAAAAAATAAGTTCGGTTTACCTTTTAAATTTGCAAGACATCTTAATTATTCATTACCACAACAAGAAGAAATTGGAGGTCGAAAAATTGTAAGATTAATTCAGAATCTCAACACAAAATTCAATCATATCAATTTTGCAATGCCAAATAGTTTCATAAGTTTTAATCCTATTACATATTTAGAGGTTATAAAATCTGCTGAATTTGTAGTTTCTGATCGCGTTCATGCTTGTGCCACATCCTTAGCATGTGGTCATCCAGCAAGATTTTTATTTGAAACGCCTAGAGCTGGAATTTTCGATCGACTAGGCTTCGACTATAAAGCAAATAATGGTATTATGTATCCCAATATGGAAATTATCGAGGAAGAGATGGATAAACTATGTAGCGTAATCTCAAAGTATATATAGAGATTAGTTAGTATGAGAAATTCACAAATAGTAAATCTACGGGTATTTGCAATATTTTTTGTTGTTATTGGACATTGTGTAATTATTTTTGATCCAAGGTGGGATATTTACCATCCAACTTATCCTTCAAAAAGTCTTTATTATTTCAAGGAATTTATCAATAGTTTTCAAATGCAGCTATTTTTTTCTATTTCTGGATTTCTCTATTATTATTCAAAAAATAAAAAAAATAATATAGAATTCATTATTGATAAAGGTAAGAGATTACTTATTCCATTTTTATTTGTAGGATTGGTATATTTAATTCCTATACGGTTTTTAGCGCATTATCCTAATTATTCAAATGGATATTTCTCAGCACTTGGAGATTTTTTCATAAAAAATGATTGTGGTCATCTTTGGTTTTTACCTACTCTTTTTGGCATTTTTATCATTTCAAAATATCTAATTTCATTTGTAGAGAACTCTATAGTTTTAAAATTGGCACTATTTGTTATAGCCATTTTGACTAGTGTTTTTAATGGACATTTTCCATCTTTTCTATATATAAACTTAATTCTAAAGTGGGAAGTATTTTTTTTATTAGGTTATTATGTCCACGCATACAAAGATGTTCTATTTGATAAGAGATACAAAAATTTGTGGTATTTAGGAGTGATAGTTTTACCACCACTATTATACATTAGATTTTTAACATTACAAACTAGCATTGGAGCCCCGATTAGATTTGTGTTTTCAATTCTTATGGTTTTAATTATGTATAGATTTATGCCAAGCAAGACGTCTGAGCTAATATCTTTCTTTGACAAAAATAGTTTTGGAATTTATCTTTTTCATGCGCCAGTTATTTATGTGGTTTTTGATAATTTTTATTATATGTATCCTTGGCAATTAGTAGGTATAGCCTTTTTCTCTTCGTGTTCCATAGCTTTACTTATAACTTATAGTTTAAGATTATTGAAGTTAGAAATTATGATAGGTGAGAAATAATGAATACAACAAAAAAAAACATAATAAAAAATGGACTTTCTTCCTTTGGTCAAAAGGGAGTGAGAGTTTTGGAGCAATTGTTCCTGATTCCTTTTTTTATTACACACTGGGGTACGGCTTATTATGGTGAATGGTTAACCTTAACAATTATTCCAAGTGTTTTAGCATTCTCTGATTTAGGTTTAGGATCTGCTGCATCTAATAGTTTTGTATTAAAATATGCAAGTGGTAAATATCAGGAGGCTGCCGATGTGCTGAAGACAGGCTTTGTGATTATCACGAAAGTCATTTTAATTGCGATGTTAATTGGCGCTGTTGGTGTTGGTCTTGCATTACATTTTAATTGGCTAGCTCATTCGCTTATTCCAACAGACGAGGCTTGTTATGCCTTATTAATGATGATGATGGCAAAATTATTAGGCTTTTATATGCAGCTGTATGAGGCAAACTTCAGAGCCGCTCGCAAAGCACATTTGGGAATCAATCTTCAGACACTGAGTGGATGTTTAAATATTGGGATTGGACTTTTGATGCTTATGTTGGGATATGGTGTTGTCGGTTTTGCTCTTGGACAATTGCTAATTGCTATTTTTGATAATTTAGTTTACGGAAGAATTGCGTTGCGAATTTTAAATTTAGGGAAGCAGTTTAAAGGTGTTTATAACAAAACTTTTTCAAAAGAAGTTTTTGGACTTGGTTTAGGCTATTTGATGTCTCCACTTTGGCAAAGCATTTTGTTTCAAGGGACTACCTTTGTGGTAAGAGTTACCCTAGGGCCAACCGCAGTGGCAATGTTCAATACGGTAAGGACTCTTTCTCGTTCTGTTAATCAGTTATACAGTATTATTAATACGAGTGTATTTCCAGAAATACAGATGGAAATAGGGGCGGGAAATGTCGCTAAAGCCAAAAATATTTTAACGAAAGCAACCAAGATATCAGGAATTCTAGCGCTTGTAGGCTGTATAGGTATGGCCACGATAGGATTACCAATCTATAATATATGGACCAAGCACGAATTGAATCCTCCGTATATCTTATGGTTTCTGTTGGTTCTGGCAACAGCCGTAAATGCCGTTTGGTGGACGGTTGGTGTAGTCTTTAGAGCAATGAATAAACCCTATCAGCTATCTATTTCAGGAGTAGTCTTTTCCCTATTAGCCATTTTAATAACATATGTTGGTTGTAAAAATTTGGGCATAATTGGTGCCGGTATTGGTGCCTTAGCATTTGAAATTGGAATGGCTCTATTCTTATTTCCTAGAGCTTTTAAATTATTAAATATTAAATTGCAATGAAGATAAATGTTTTAAAAATAGACTATGATAGATCAGTACAAGATAAAATTAGACTTTGTTTTTGGCTTTATCTATTTTTTTTAATATTTGAAAGTGCTTTTCGGAAATGGTTTCTGCCGGGACTATCAAATATATTCTTAGTAATTAGAGATCCTATAGTTCTTTATGTTCTCATATTAGGTTTACATAAAAATTTAACAAATAGCAAATATGTTGTCTTTCTAATTGCGTTGGGTAGTATTGCATTTTTTACAACTTTAATATGGGGACATCAAAATTTTTTAGTAGATATTTATGGTTTTCGTATTATAGGTATTTATTTTCCAGCAATGTTTGTCTTTTCAAAGTCTCTGAAACGCTACGACTTGCTTATAGTTGGGAAAGTGATTTTATACCTTTCATTTTTTATGACCATACTTATCACTTTGCAATATTTTTCTCCACAATCTTCTTGGGTTAATAGAGGAATTGGTGGAAATGAAGAAGGAGCAGGTTTTGCTGGAGTTGGTGGTTACTTTAGGCCATCTGGCACATTTTCATTTATTTCGGGAATGGTAGGTTTTGAATTTTTAGTCGGAGCTTTTTTAATGTATTTTTTATTTTTTAATGCTAATCTACCTAAATCTATAAAAATTCCAAGAATATTTTTAGTTATCATTACTCTTTCATTTGGTGTTTCTATTATTGTTTGCTTATCGAGAAGCATTATTTTTCAATCGTTAATTCTTTTATTATTAGCGATTTTAGCACCTTTATTTTTAAAGAAAGATTATACTAAAATTTTTAATCTCTCAATTGTTTTAGTAATATCTGTTGCTATATTATCTCAAATTAATTTTTTCAGAATAGCTGTTAATAACCTATCAGAACGATTTGAGAATGCGTCAGATTCTGAAGGAAATGTCGTTACGGGAACGATACAAAACCGGTTTTTAGGATCTTATGAAAGAGCGTTTACTGATACACAAAATTTCACGGGTAAAGAAATACCCTTTACTGGGTTTGGATTAGGAATAGGAACAAAAGTTGGAGAAAAGCTTTTGGGAATAGATAGTTCTACAAAACCTTTTGCAGTTGCTGAAGAAGAATGGAGTCGTGTAATATGTGAGATGGGGTTATTGATGGGAGGTCTTTTTCTGATTGTCATTAGAGTTATCTTTCCTTTTTCATACTCTATTAAAGCATTTAACTGCTTTAGAAGGAATGAAGACTATTTGCCTTACTTTTTTATACCTCCTTTCTTTATTTTTATAAGCAATAGGCAATTAGCAATGCCAAATTTATTGGGATTTACGGTTCTATTTGGTATTATTTTATTGGCTTCTATTAACACAAGTAAAAAATTAAGTAAATGATAATCAATGTTGCATCTTTTGGAGGAAGAACACATATGCTTGACCTTGCCAGAGAATTGGAGAAATGTGGACACACTGTGCGTTTTTATTCATATGTCAGAACTAGGCGATCAATGGAGTTCGGATTAAAAAAAGAATGTTCATATTCTCTTTTTGGATTTGCTATTCCTTTTTTAATTTTGTTTAAATTTTTTGGACATGGCCGTTGGAGAGAAGATTTATATAATTTTTGCTGTGATTGGATGCTTTCATGGTATATGAAGCCTTGTGATATATTTATAGGGCAAAGTCCAATGCACATCAAATCCATAAAAGCAGCTAAAAAACGTTTTGGAGCCATAACTATACTTGAACGAGGGATTAGTCACGTTGATCATCAAGCTAAAGTTTTACAATCTATTCCGTCGTCTGCTAAAAATATGAGCAGGTTACATATAAAGAGAGATTTAAAAGGATATATATATCCAGATTTTATTTCTGTAGGATCAGATCATGTAAATCAGACATTTTTGGAACGAGGATTTGAATCTGAAAGAATATTTGTTAATAATTATGGTGTTAATTTAAAATCTTTTTATCCAACAAGCCTATCAAATGAAAATCCTTATGATTTAATACTTGTTGGACAATGGAGTTACCGTAAAGGTTGTGATCTAATTTTAGAGGTAGTTAAACGAATGAATTTACGTTTTTTACATGTAGGCCCCTTAGTTGATTTAGATTTTCCAACCAATGATAAATGTTTTACACATATTGATCCAGTTAATGAAAAACAATTAGTAAAATACTACCAACAAGCAAAAGTTTTTGTTTTACCATCGCGTGATGAGGGTTTAGCTTTAGTTCAGCCACAAGCTTTGGCATGTGGATTACCATTAGTGTGTAGTGCTTATTCTGGAGGAAGGGATTTGAAGAAATTTATAATTGATGAAAATTTCATACAAGAGATGGATAAATATGACGTAGATTCTCTAGAAGAAAAAATAACTTTAGCTCTTATTTTGGCTAATAATCAAAAAGGACTAAGAAACATTATGCAATCTACTGAAAGTTTGTCATTTAAAGCTTACGGTGATAGATACAATGATTTTTTAAAAAAAATAACTAAAAAATGATCTGTTGCCATAAATCGTAATTATTAATGATGATATAAACTTTGAAAAAATATTATTATAATAAATAAAAACTTAGATTCAATTAATAAAGGTAACAGTAATTAAAATAATACCTAGGTTTTATTATATAGAAAACATAATGATAATACGCTTTTTCCATAGACATCCAAAGATAGGTTTTTCCATCCAACATGTGTTTTCAAATATTATTGAGGGCTTAAAAAGTACAAGTCCACAACATATAATCGAAAATGTGGAAATGCCTTCGCTTGGTAGTATGCCATGGGATGTTATTATCAATTGTGTTTATACTTACAAACATCGGAATAAAAATGGAATCAATCATATTTCAGGACATATCCACGATGTAATTCTAGGATTAATTGGTTGTAAAGCGGTTATTACAATTCACGATCTTGTTTTTATTGACAACGTCAAAAATCCTATTAAAAGATTTTACAAATGGCTATTTTGGTTGTATTTGCCAGTAAAACTTGCGAAGAAAATAACTTGTATTTCTCAACAAACCAAAAATAATATTCTAAAACATATTAAGACGGACAAATTGGTTGTGATTCACAACCCAATAGATCCTGCTTATCAGTTTTCTCCTAAAATTTTTAATGTAGAAAAACCTGTTATATTACATATCGGAACTGGATGGAACAAAAACCTTAAAAGAACGATTGAAGCACTGAAGGATATCCCTTGCCATTTAAGAATTATTGGAAAACTTTCTGAGGAAATTGTACGTGTTCTTACAGAGTATAAAATCGATTATTCTAATGCTTTTCAATTATCCGATGAAGAAATAAGACAAGAATACATCAATTGTGACATCGTTAATTTTCCTTCTGAATATGAAGGCTTCGGAATGCCCATTATTGAAGGGCAAAAGACAGGTCGAGTTGTTCTGACATCGAATATTGAACCATTGATTGAAATTGCAGGGAATGCTGTTAACTTTGTTAATCCAAAGGATATTAATTCAATTCACAACGGCTATTTAAAAATAATCAATGATTTTGAATATAGAGAAAATCTAATTTCAAAAGGATTAGAAAACACAAAACGATTTGAGCTCTCTTATATTGTAGAACAATATATGAAAGTGTATGAAGAACTTGAAAAAAATGGATAACATGAAAATCCTACATACAGGCACATTAGACGTCAATGCAGGTGGTCCTGCGATGAGTACTTACTATACATTATGGGGCTTGCAACAACAAGATGTAGAGGCGGAACTATTAATGTATCCCTTATCAGAAGGAGGTCGTTTACGAGGAGAACAGGTAAAAGTTCATTTTGCAAAGGCACCTTGGGAACACAAACTTGCTTTCTCACCCACGCTTAAAAAAGAGATAAAAGATGCTGGTTCATTTGATATTTATCATGCACAAGGGGTTTGGCAATACCCAACGTATGCTCTAGCAGATGTTGCAAAGAAACTGGGAAAACCTTATATCATTACCCCTAGAGGAATGTTGTACCCACAAGACATTGCTAAATCTAGTACCAAATTCAAAGAATGGTCTTTAAAATTACGCTTGCTGAAGGATCTTAATCAAGCTGCTTGTGTACAGGTTACCTGTGATGAAGAAATGCTTCATTGCCGTAATTTGGGGGTAACATCTCCTATTGCGGTAATTCCTAATCCAATCGAAATTCGGGATTATGAGGAAAAAAAGCAGGACAGTATCTTCCGATTAGGATACTTAGGTCGGATTTCCCCACGGAAAAACGTAGAGGGCTTGCTCTATGCATGGGCTGAGCTAAAAGAAAAAGTAAGCAATGCAGAATTACTCATCATTGGTGGCGGAGATACAACCTATGAAGCTTTCTTAAAAAACGAAGTGAAACGTCTTGACTTGCAAAATGTAAAATTCACAGGTTTTCTTTCCGGTAAGGAAAAAGACGAAGCTATTGCTTCTCTGTCAGTATTGGCAATGCCAAGTGAGTTTGAAAATTTCGGAAATGTAATATTAGAAGGTCTTATTCGTAAAATTCCATGTATTGCAACGAAGGGTGCTCCGTGGCAGGAACTTGAAACGTATCATTGCGGTTGGTGGGTAGATTATTCTCAAGAAGGGATCACTTCAGCCATAGAAAAAGCTTTGAATACATCAAGGGAGGAATTGGCTATAATGGGAGAAAATGGAAGGGCTTTATTAGAACAAAATTACACAGTAGAAGCCGTTGCTATTAAAATGAAAAGCCTTTATGAGTGGATATTAAAGAAAAGTAATAAACCTGAATTTGTGTTTTTATAAAAATGGGAAATCAAGAATTAGACCTATCAACTTATCAACGTGCATCTACGCGCAAGGAGCAAATTTTACGCTTACTCTGGACAATAGTTTGGGCTGTATTCGCAAGACCAATACCAAGATCATTGTTTAATAGTTGGAAATTATTTCTATTAAGGATATTTGGTGCAAAAGTAAAGAACACTTCTGTAGTCTATTCTCGAGCAAAAATATATCAACCGTGGAATCTAGAAATGGGTGAATATGCGTGTATTGCTTCGGATGTAGATTGTTACAATGCCGATAAAATTATTATCGGTGATCATGCAACTGTTTCGCAAAAAGCTTCATTGTACACGGCTTCTCATGATATCAGTACCGCAAGCCATGTGTGGTTTAGCAAGCCAATAGTTATTGAGGCAAAAGCATGGGTAGCTGCAGAATCATTTGTGATGGCAGGTGTTACCATTGGAGAAGGAGCAGTGGTTGGTGCCAGAGCAGCTGTTTTCAAAGATGTTGAACCTTGGACTGTTGTGGGGGGAAACCCGGCAAAGTTTATTAAAAAAAGAGAAATTATATGTTAGATATTTCCGTTGTCATACTCACGTATAACGAAGAATTACATATTCGGCGCTGTATAGAAAATGTGAAGAATTTTGCTTCTCATATTTATGTAGTAGATTCTTTTTCTACTGATAAAACGGTTTCAATAGCCGAAAGTTTGGGTGCAAAAGTTATTCAAAATAAGTGGCCCGGGAATCAAGCTATGCAATTTAATTGGGGACTGAAAAATCTTCCTATTTCAACACGTTGGGTGCTTCGTTTGGATGCAGACGAATATCTTACCGAAGAACTCAAACAAGAGCTGTTGCAGAAATTACCATCAGTAGATGCTTCTATTTCTGGTATTGTCTTGCCAAGAGAACAAAATTGTTTGGGAGCATGGGTACATCCTTTGAAACTGCTTCGTATCTTTGAGTTTGGCAAAGGCGAATGTGAACAACGTTGGATGGATGAACACATCCTTTTGACATCTGGAGAAACCATCGAGATGACAAACAAATTTTTGGATCATAACCTCAATAGTTTTGGCTGGTGGATCGACAAGCACAATGGCTATTCCATTAGGGAGGCGATAGATTTGTTGGACATAGAGTTGCATTTATTTGATAAAGCCGACAAGTTACAGAATATTGGCAAAGATGCCGTGGCAAAAAGAGAGAAGAAATTGAAGTACGCAAAGTCGCCATTGTTTCTGCGTTCTTTCCTATATTTTGTTTACCGCTATATTTTTAAGAGAGGTTTCCTCAAAGGCAAAGAGGTTTTTGTTTGGGATTTCTTTCAGGGTTTATGGTACCGAACTTTGGTGGATACCAAAATTTTCGAAATCAAAAAAGCTTGCGGAAACGATAAAACCAAAATTCTAGCCTTTATAAAAGAAAAATACGGCATAAATGCCGAAATTGTGAATGATTAAAATTTTGAAAAGCATTTTAATCGTAAATGATGTTACAAATACACATATTCTAAAATCACCGAATTAGAGTAAAACAAATAAAATGAAAATAACAATTGTTGGAACCGGATATGTAGGTTTATCAAACGCCGTTTTATTAGCGCAACACAATGAAGTAGTTGCTTTGGATATTATTCCAGAAAAAGTAGAAATGATCAATAATCGTCAATCTCCTATTGAGGATAAAGAAATTTCTGATTATTTTCAAAATCATAAGCTTGACCTAACTGCAACTACCGATAAAGAAAAAGCCTATTCCTCTGCTGATTTTATCATTATTGCAACACCTACAGATTATGATCCGAAAGAAAACTATTTCAACACCAGTTCTGTTGAGTCTGTGATCAAAGATGTGATAAATTATAATCCTAAGGCTATAATGGTAATAAAATCTACCGTTCCTGTTGGGTTTATTACAGAGACTAAAAATAAGTATAAAACAGATAATATCATATTCTCTCCAGAGTTTTTACGAGAAGGCAAATCATTGTATGACAATCTTTATCCTTCTCGCATCATCGTTGGTGAGATAAGTGAGCGTGCAAAACAGTTTGCTGCTCTTCTGCAAGAAGGTGCTATAAAAAAAGATGTTCCTACTCTTTTTACAAATTCTTCTGAAGCAGAAGCCATAAAATTATTTTCTAATACTTACTTGGCAATGCGTGTCGCTTATTTCAATGAGTTGGACAGTTATGCTCAGATTCATGGTTTAGACAGCCAACAGATTATAAGTGGTATAGGATTAGACCCTCGTATTGGTAATCATTATAACAACCCTTCTTTTGGTTATGGAGGCTATTGTCTTCCAAAAGATACTAAACAGCTATTGGCTAATTATAATGATGTTCCAAATAATCTTATTAGGGCTATTGTAGATGCCAACAGAACACGTAAAGATTTTATAGCAGATTCTATTCTATCTAAAAATCCAAAGACTGTAGGCGTATATCGTTTAATTATGAAGGAAGGTTCCGATAATTTTAGAGCATCTGCTATACAAGGCATTATGAAACGTTTAAAAGCAAAGGGAGTTGAAGTAATTGTTTACGAACCAGTTATGAAGGAAGATACTTTTTTCAATTCTAAAATTTATAAAAACTTATCCGAATTCAAACAAGACTCTGATATTATAATTTCCAATCGTCAATCTTCGGAATTATCAGATGTTCTAGATAAAGTGTATACTCGGGATTTATTTGGAAAAGATTAACAAAGAAGGAGCGAAGTTAATGAGCGGTTCAAAATAGAAAGTAGTTGAAAAAGGTTTTTAGGATAGGGTACGCTGTTACTTCATTAGTATATATTGGTTTGGTCATCTATGTAACTTTCTTTGCAAGGCGGAGAAAAGGACCTCACGATTACAGAGCTTTAGCCAATTGGTCGATGTTCGATGATTGGACTACATATGCAAAAATTCACGAGATGACCAAGGCTGAACGTTTTAGCTTTCTAGAAAACTTTTGGGGAAATATTCTGATGTTTATTCCTTTGCCTTTTGTGATCTACTTCGTATTGGGACGTCAGTTTTCTCTTATCAAAACAATATTGATGATTTTTATAACTTCAGTTTTGATAGAAATCTTGCAATATGTCTTCAACAAAGGTGTTTCAGATGCCGGAGATGTCTTGTTAAATTTTATAGGTGGCATTGTAGGGATTCTGCTCTTTAAGGTAATTTTAAAATTAGTTTTACAATTTAATAAATCATGAAAATATCAGTCATTACCACCTGTTATAACAGGGAGAAAACAATTGCTTCTGCGATAGAAAGTACGCTTTCGCAGGATTATGCCAATAAAGAATTGGTGGTGATAGATGGCGCATCTAAGGATGGTTCTGTAAAAATCATCAACCAATACAAAAATGAGTTGGCTTATTTCGTATCCGAAAAAGATTCAGGTATGTATAATGCGCTTAATAAAGGTATTCAAAATTGTACCGGTGATATTATCGGTCTTTTGCATTCTGATGATATTTTCTATAATGAAAAAACCTTAAGCAAAATTGCAGAGGCTTTTGAAAAAACTAATGCAGACATTATCTATGCAAACGGACAATATGTAGATGAAAAGGATATAGAAAATGTGAAAAGAATCTATAAAGCCAAACCATTTAAAAAGAAATATCTCAAATATGGTTGGATTCCTCTCCATACTACTATCTTTGCAAAAAAAGAAGTTTTTGAAAATTACGGCTTATATAGAGAAGATTTTCAAATCGCATCAGACTATGAGATTTCTTTACGTTGGTTCTCCAACGATTTATTAAAAAAAGAATTTTTGAATGATTGGATAGTCAAAATGCGTTTAGGTGGTAAAAGTACCTCCATGAAACAACAAAAGAAAAAAACTGACGAAGATATACGAATTATAAAGGAATACGGACTTTTAGGTTATTTTACTGCTTTTTCAAAAATTGCTAGAAAGCTCCCACAATACATCCTTCCTAAAATAAAAAAATACAAATAAAAAAAGTTTATGAAAAAAACACAGATTGTAATTTACTATGCTATACTATTATTCATGTTCAACTGTGCTCCGAAATCCAATCTGATTTATATGGGGGATGCGGATGATATTGCAACTCAAGCATCTGTTAAGAACTCTTCTCAAATCATCCAACCAGGTGATCAATTAGGAATTTGGATAACTGCAGAAGAAATGGAAGCAGTTGCACCATTCAATCAAAATCTTGTACAACTTGAAAATATTAACAATACAATGCCAAGTAGCAACCAAGCACAAAGAAGTGCTACAGGTCAAATACCAACGTACATTGTAAGAACAGATCATACCATCACATTTCCTGTAATTGGAAAGATTAGTACAGAAGGAAAAACTTTAGAAACGTTTGAACAAGAACTTACCAAAAGTTTAACCAAATATATTTATAATCCGGTCGTGAGTCTTAGAACTTTAAACTACAAAGTTACTGTATTAGGAGAAGTAAGTAGACCTGGAACATATACTATTGTTGATAATCAATCTAATTTACTTAGTGCTCTTGGACTAGCTGGAGATCTTACAAAATATGGCTTAAGAGACAACATTCTTGTTGTAAGAAATGAGAACGGAAAAATTACCAAAAATAGAGTAGATATCACTCGTTCAGATTTTATTAATTCCCCATACTACTATATGAAGCAGAATGATGTCATCTATGTAAGTGCTAATGAAACCGTAAGAAGACAAAGCAGACTAAATCCAAATGCGCCTCTATATCTAAGTATGGCATCTATTATTGTAACTATTCTCGCATTGGTATTCCGTAATTAATTTGTTAAATTTTAATTAATAAATTAAACTTATAAACTCTCAATAAAAAATATCAAACCGCCCAAAATAGGCGGTTTTTTGTGGTGTATGTTTTCAATAATTAACATTCAATTGCTACGAGTTTCAGGTTTATCAATTCCCTTTTTTCTTAATTATATCTGCTCTATATTTTAATAATTCCTTTCCAGCCGTTGGGTTTTCTTTGATAAACTCCTTTACTATTTTCATATCACTTTCCAATTCTGAAACTTGTGCTTCTCTATATATTTTTTCTCCATTTTTCTTCATTTCTAAAGCTATTTCTGTTCTAACTTCCTGTTTCGTTTGGATAGATACTTTATAAAACTTAAGTGCAAAAATGATAGACAGAGAAAACATAATAAGGCTTATAAATCCCAATCCTAAAAACCCATAAAGTGACCAATTAAACACTTTTAAATTTTTCTTAAGGGATAAGATGGATTTTTTTTCATCTGTTTTCAATTCGGTTTTTACCTGCGTATTTTCTAAATGATGTGTGAAAATCTGAACTGCTTTCAATAGGTTTTCTTGATTCTCCGCAGTTATTTTCTTTTGTTCTATTACATCATAGTGGAAACTGTTTAAATATTCCTTTATTCTATCTGTTGTCTCCGTCAGTTGTTCGCTTTTTTTAGCTACGGATTTACTCTGTTCGGTAAATTCGGAAATGATTTCAGTAATGCTTTTGTTTTCCATCTTATTGTATTTTTTTATCTTCGAAATGTTCTCTTTTTCTCTTGACTTTGATCTTGGTTTTGTTTCTGTTCTAGCATTCTTTGCTGCATTAGATTAAGGCTATTTTTGCTAAACGATTCTTTGACGTCTGCGATAGAAAATTTAGCTTTTAATCCTACCGTTTTTTCAATTTCTGAAAGCTTATAACCCGGAACCATCTTGGAAACCCTAACACTTGGGTCTCTATTTATATCTTCAAGCTTCGAAATTCTCATTCCGTAAACGCCCTTAGCTTCATTTTTTGATAAATGAATATGAAAACCTTTAGCTCTCATTTTATAGCTTAAATCTTCTAAATTTTTAGCGGTCGACAGTTCGGAACGCAAAGCATTTCCTATCTCTAATTTTTTTCCTGCAGATATTTCTTTAGCTGTTCTCCAACCGTTCTCTTTAGCTATTTTATCGGCTATATTTCCCGACTTACGCCCTATATGACTGTCATTGATAGCGTTCTTTCCCTCAAAATTGATTCGGCTAACCGTAAGGTGTAAATGTTTATCATCTGTAGAATTATGGAAATGCCCGATATATTGATGGTTATCCTTGTCGATTCCCTGCTTTTCCAAATAACTTTCAGCTAATTTTTTCCAATCTTTTTCTTTTAAAGTATGAGAAACTTCTTTGCTGGGTGCTATCACAACGGACAAACGTTTTTGCTCCGTTCTTGTATTTTGGTTTTCTACGGCTCTCATTTGTTTGTGCCAATCTTTGGGTTCGTCTCCTATCAATCCATTGCGTAAAATCTCAACCGACAGACCTTTGTCGTCCGCTTGATATTTTAGTCCCCGAGGACTTCCCAAAATGGATTTTGCTTCTATAACCATTGTATCTTTTCTCTCAATTCCGAAATCAAATTTTTGATTTCTTTTGTCAATTCTGCTTTCTCCTTTTCGTTGAAAATTCCCATTTTCATATAATTGGAAATTCGGGAAAAATTGTTGGCGTACTCAATTAAAATTTTATTCTGTTCAAAATTCGGAAGTGTTTTTTCATTCAAAATCAACCTGCAATAATCTGTAGTGTTTAATTTTTTTTCTTTCGATTTTGAAATTATTGTTTGCATTTCTTCGGGCGTAAATCTTAAAGTGATGCGCTCGGTTTTTCTAATTTCTTTCTTTGGACGACCTCCTAATTTTCCATATTCAACGGATTTTTTTTTCTTGGCTTCTGCTTCTAATTCTTCTTGCAACTTTTTATAAAAATCATCCATAGTGAATTTGTTTTCTCTGTCTATAATTTTTTCAATGGGAAGAGCCGAAAGGCTCTTTATTCTTTTTGACCAAAGGGAAAAAAGCAAGTAGGGGAAAGCGGATAAAACACATGAAATGGGTTTTTGTCTGCATTTCCCACTACTTGACCTTATTACGCTAACCCTTATTTTTCTTAAATTTACGATTTTTTTTCATTCCTGCAAATTTCTTTGTAATGTTACTTACTATTACAAAGAAATTTGGAAAGTTTTTTATATGCTAGTTGTTGAAAATTTGGAAAGGAAAGGATTATTGAAAAGAAAAAAAAGAAAGCCTTTCAACCAATCGGAAAGGAAAAAAAATATATAAAAAGTGAAATGAAATGAAACGGCTTTATTTTATTTTTTTTTATAAGAGTAGATTAAATTTATTTTTTTTTAATTGATTTTTTAGGCGGTTGGATAGCTTATAAAATTCTTATTCGTTTAATTTTTATAAAAGAAAAAAGTCAAAAAATAGTGCATAGAACTTTTCTAAAAAATAATTGTTTATTAGAATTTCAAACCAATCAAAAAGGAAATTACCGAAATAGTTTTTACCCAATAAGTGAAGTTTTAAAAATAGCTAATAAAAAATGTGGGTGGGGATTTTCTAAGAATATATTGGAAAAATATGCTGGAGAGGATGAGTATATTATGAAAATAAACTTTTCAATAATGCATCTAATGAAGTATATAGAATTTTGATATTTACAAAGCGCTGGTTTATATAATTATATAATTATATAAACCAGCGCTTTTCTTTAATAGTTTGTTAAGATATTTCCTTATTTGAATTGATTTTCTGTAATTTCAACAGTTGTCATCTATAACTTTTGATTCTTTTTTAAAGAGTAACAAATGTTAATGTGCGAAATGTTTGTGTAGTCCTTCGATTTCGAAAGCTTGCTCAGCTAGGGCAAAATCATAATTTTGCTGGAGCCTAAACCATAACTCAGCATTCCCCCCAAACACATATGCAATTTTAAGTGCCATATTTGGAGTGATACCGCTTTTTTCATTCACAATATTTGAGAGTGTAAGCCTTGATACATTAAGAAGTTTTGAAGCTTCTACAATAGTTAAATTTCTATCTTTAATTACTTCCTCTCTTAATATTTCTCCTGGGTGAATGAGTAGACTTTTATGTCTTTTCATTGTTTTTTTTAAGTATCTGTTTTTCTAATGATAATCTATAAAGTCGATTTCGGAAGCCTCTCCTTTTAAATCATCAAATTTGAATATAATTCTATAATTGCCGGAAACAGTAATTGCCCAAAAATCTGACAATTCCCCTTGTAATTTATGGGGTCTAGCCCCTATAAATACCTCTAAATCTTCCGGTACTTTCCTTAAACCTTCAATTAACACTAGTTGCCTTTTAATTTTGCTTACTAAGTGAGGTTGAAGTTTACTTGCATCTCCATCGGAGAATAATAATTTTAAGCCTTTATGCTTGATTGATGTAATAGCCATAACTTATTAGATAAATAATTTGCTCGATTGTGTGCCATAAAACTCATTTTTTATTGGTTAATACTATTTAGGTTTTGTATAGTGCAAATATACACTATACAAATTGGTTCGCAAAATTTATCTTCAGTTTTATTTAATATTTCTCCTTATTAAGTTTTATCGCTAATAGGTTTTCATCTATATTATGACATTAGTTTATCAATATATTATTTTGATATTATATTTATAATTTATTTATTTGCACCCGAATTAATAATCAAAAAAAATTAAACAATCATGAAAATTACATTTTCAAGAATTTTAATTGCATCAGGAATACTTCTATGCTTAAATTCTTGTAGAGAGGAAGCTTTTGCATCAGATAAAGATGCAAACACACCTAATATTGGCGATGCTAATGTGAAAAATGGAAGATTATATTTTCCAAATAAAGAGTCTTTAAAAGCGAAGTATGAAGAACTCAAGAGTGTTTCTGACAAAGATATTATAAATTACGTAGACAATAAGAATTTCGAATCTCTTCGTCCTGTAATTACAGAAGAAAATGCTTCACAAGTTATCGAAACAATCAAAGAAAGAAAAATTAGCTTAGCTGTAAATAATTCACTTGCCGGTAAAGGTGTAGCCCAAAATCCATCTCAAATAGCAGTGGAAGATGTATTAACAGATTTGGATGATTTAGAAGAAATTATAGGAGATGATGCTTACTCAGCGATGTTAAATGGCGAGGCAGAAATTCAAGTAGCAGATAAAATATATAAATATACCGATGTAGGCTTATTTATAACTCCAGCGACAAAATATAATGTTCTTGTAAATTATCTTGAAGTAAATAGTATTTCTGGAAATCTTTTAAAGCCAACAGATGGTGAAGTAGCAAATGATTTTATTGAAAGTATGCCTTCTGAAAAATTGGTAACCATCAATCAAGATATTGAGTATTTTAACGCTAATAGAATGGCACCTGATCCTGAAGAAGGAGGTGGCGGTGGCGGAGGTGGCCCATATTATCCCCCAACTAACCCTCCTGTACAAGAAGATATTGCACAAATTGTAGAAGGTTTAAAAATAGGTGAAATAAGAACACCCAAATTAGGAAACATCTTTGGAACAACTTGGGTAACAGATGACAAATATGAAGATAGGAGAAGAGTGAAGGTAAAATTTTATTCTCAGGATTTGTGGCTTGTTTATGCTATTGGATGCAAAGTTAAACATCAGTATAAAGGATGGACAGGAACTTGGAGAAAAGAAAATGCTGATAAATTAGGGATGGGAGTGAATTCAATTGCTTGGTCATTTACTCATACATATGATCCACCATTAGGTGGCCTGCCAGGACAAAGATATTTTTTTGAAGATAAAGTATTTACCACTGTTGATCAATACTATAATTATGTGAATATGGGTCCCGCAAAGATGCCAAGCTTACCGTTTGAAAAGAAAATTGACGGTGTGATAGAATGGATTTATAACGCAACCTCTTTAACTCCCGAACAATTGCGAAAACTATTTTATGAGCAAGCATGGAAACAAGTAAAAAAACTTGGAGAAAAACATAATAAAAAATATAATAGAGTTGCTTTTGTAGTAGATACCCATACTGTCACTTATGTGGATTATTATGACTTCAGTGAGACTAAAGATAATCAAGATGTCCTAGAAAAGGTTTTTGATTGGGGAGCTGTGACACCTCAGATCACCTATACATTTGGTGGTGGTGTTGGGAATGGTGTAAGTATTACGAAACGTGATTTTGATTTTAAACATCCGACAGCTATGGGTATCAATATGTATGGTATTGCTAAAAAAAATGGAGGATGGCACGGTGTTAAGTTAATCAAAGAAAAACAAAAATAAATGAGATTACTAAGAATATTATTTTTCTTGCAATTTCTATTTTTATTTTCTTGTCAGTCTGATGAAGAACTTCAAAGGCAATCCAATTCAAAGTATGAGGGTGATTATATAGGTTCTTATGAAGGAAATGATAAAGGTGAATTTTCCTTTAAAATTACTGATGCAGGCAATATTGTTGGAGATTTAAAATATAATAATTCTACTACAAATGAAGAGTTTTTAGGTTATGTTCAATCTACAGGTACACTCTCAGCAAATACACGAAGTGGTTTCGTTTTCAACGGACAAATAACCAATTTTGATAACTCTACTGGTAAGTGGACAAAAAACAGTGAAAGCGGAACTTTAAGTGGAACTTTCAGACTTCAAAAAAAATAATATGAAAAGACTATTGCTAGTCCTATCACTACTTATAGGGCTCCACGTTTACTCGCAGGAAAAAGTAAGTGTAGAGAAATCTGTAACCGGAATTCAGATAGGATTTTTTGGTGCTGAGTTTTACAATGAGGCAAGACTATCAGAAAATTTTACGCTGAGAAGTCAACTAGAACTATACCCATCTATCTGGGGTGGAGATATGTATAGTAAAACTGAATTTGCTCTAGCTCCTGCTATTTCCTTAACTCCTAAGTATTATTATAATCTTCAGAAAAGAAAAGATTCAGGAAAAAATATTTCTAACAATTCAGGAAACTATATTTCTCTAAAGTTTGAATATGTTCCTAATTGGTTTGTAATATCAAATACTAAGGATATTACTGTAAGTGAAACTATTTCCTTAGTTCCAACTTGGGGATTCAGAAGGAACTTTGCGAAGAATTTCAATTATGAGTTCAAAGCTGGTTTGGGAATAGGAAAAATATTAAAGAAAGGTTATTCCACACAGATAATACCTGATCTTAGTTTTAAAATTGGTTATGATTTTTAAACATTGTAATTCTCAATAAACAAAAAGAATCCGTCTCACAACAAAATTTGAGGCGGATTTTTTTTGTTATAAAAGTTTTTCAATATTTTAAGAAAAAGTGAAAAGTTGTCCTCTTCAGGCAACTTTCTTTCTTAAATTGTGTGCTAAAGCGTGTAAT
>NZ_QNUG01000039.1 GCF_003385395.1 Epilithonimonas hispanica
ATTACACGCTTTAGCACACAATTTAAGAAAGAAAGTTGCCTGAAGAGGACAACTTTTCACTTTTTCTTAAAATATTGAAAAACTTTTATAACAAAAAAATCCGCCTCAAATTTTGTTGTGAGACGGATTCTTTTTATTAAATAACTCGAATAAAACACAAATACTTAACATAAAAACACTATATAGCTTTTTTATTTTTAAAAAAAACACAAACACATCCAAAACAATTAAAAATTATTATTAGATTTGTTTTACAATTAAATCAATTATTAATTATGAAGAAATTTTTACTCCCTTGCTTACTTGCATTAGGAATTAGCGCAAACGCTCAAACTTATTTTTCGGATGACTTCGAGGATGAAGATGTTTCCGATTGGACAACCATTGACTCCGATGGCGATGGAAAAAACTGGGCAGATATGTTTTTTGTCCCAGATTCAGCCGGCAACCCAACCACACCTGTCTCGCTTATTTCTAGATCATGGCAGGTAAATGCTCTAACGCCAGACAACTGGATTATTTCACCAGCTATTGATTTAAGTAGCGCTACTGGCTCTCTTTCGTTGAATTGGAAAGTAAAATGCGCTAATGCATCTTGGGACAACGAGCACTACACTGTTTACGTAGGCACAGCAAGCGACATAGCTTCTTTAGAAGCTTCAACGGTTCAATTCTCAGAAACCTATGATGATCCTGCCAATGCTGGAACCCAATACAGCAGAACCCTTGACGTAAGTAGTTTGGCAGGCCAAACCATCTATGTTGCTTTTAGACACCACGATGTTACAGACATGGACTACATCTCTATTGATGACGTTGTTGTAAAAGCTCCTGAAACTACTGCTCCTAGCTGTACAACAATGACAACACCAGCTAACGCAGCTACCGGAGTAGCTACCTCAGGAACAGTACTTACTTGGGCAGCATCTACAGGAGCGGATTCTTATGATATTTATTTAGACACCAACACTACGCCTACTACTTTGGTAGGCAATTCTAGCAGCACAAGTTATACGTTAACAACGTCATTAGCCTCAGAAACCAATTATTATTGGAGCGTTGTTCCTAAAAACTCAATAGGCTCTGCAACTGGATGTTCTGTATTCTCATTTACAACAAAAGTGGCAACCCCTCCAGGATGTGCTAGCAACTTCTCACCAGCAGACGGAGCAAGCGTAAATATTGGAACAGTTCCTTTGTCTTGGTCAGCTCCTACAACAGGAGGAGCAGCCACTAGCTATGATGTTTATTGGGGAACAAGCTCCACTACATTAACAAAATTAGGAAATACAACAAACACAGCCGTTAACATTACCAATGTAACAGCTGGAACATTCTACTGGCAAATTGTCCCAGTAAATGCTGATGGAACAGCAACAGGTTGTGCAATCAATTCACTTATCGCAATTGATACATTTGCACCTTACTGTTCTGGTAACTTAACTTATAGTAGTGGCAGAGAGCCAATCACATCTGTTAAGCTAAATGATTTGACTAATACATCATCTGCAGCTACAACGTCTCCTGCTCATGAAAACTTTATCGACAAAGTAGCGACTGTTGAGCAAGGAAAGGCATATGACATCACTTTTGAAGGATATACTGGAGGTAATTACAGCAATAAATTTATAGCATTTATCGACTGGAATCAAGATGGAGATTTCTTAGATGCAGATGAAACTTATTTTGGTACAACGGACACAGCGCTTACGCTAACAAACTCTACGGGAGCGGATGGTAAGACAGTTACTGGAAGTATTGCTGTTCCTGCTGGAGCTACTTTAGGCAATACAAGAATGAGAATCAAGAAAAATTATGGATCAGCAACCTCATTCTACTTAAGCCCTTGTTATTCTAGCGGAGCTACTGCTACTGCTACAACAGGAACTGCAGGTTATGGACAAGCAGAAGATTACACCATCAATGTTATTAGCCCAACAATGGCTGTTTCCGATGTCAACAAAGATAACATCTCTGTTTATCCAAACCCTTTTGCAGATGTTCTAAAAATCTCTGATATCAAAGGTGTTAAATCAATATCTGTGAATGATATTTCTGGAAGAGAAGTTAAATCTCTTGCACCATCTGCAGAACTTAATCTTTCTAACCTTAATGCTGGATTATACATTGTAAATCTTAAAATGGAAGACGGAAGTGTAAAATCTTTCAAAGCCATTAAAAAATAATTCTTAGGAATTATAAATATAAAGGCCGCTTCGTTATAAAACGAAGCGGTTTTTTTTATTATTCATATGAGTATACTATTTTTAATGTTAATAATCTTTTATTAAAAGAAAAAAAAATCTATATTCGTATCAGTTTTAATAAATTTTTAATATTATGAAAAAAATTCTATTTCCTTGCCTAATGGCATTAAGTTTTGGAGCAAATGCCCAGATTAATCATGTTGGGGATTTTGAAGAAGAGACAAACATTGGTCAATATGGCCAGTTTGGGACTGGTACTATAACAGAAGATGCAGCTTGTGGTGGAAGTTTTGGTGGACAGTTATCAATTGGTGCCACTACATCTCAAACAGGATGGATGGTACAACTCCTTACACTAGAAGACGAAGGCCAAGTAAACAATGGTCAAAAAGTTGACGTAAGCATTAATTATAAAAAAGCCGCAGAAGTTACAGGTACCTTATATGTTTCTTACATGGCTTATAACGAGGTAGAAAATAATTGGAGTATTGTTAACGTTAGCGCAGGAACCCCTTTAACAGCAGCTGCTATAACAGATTGCCAAACTCTTACTGCAACTATTCCTGCAGGAGCGTTACAACCAGGTAGTGTTTATGGTATTGGTGCTTGGTTTGTAAAAAAAACAGGAAACGTTGGTGGAAACATCTATATCGATAACATCTCTATTGCACAAGAATCTGTTGCAACCGCACCATCTTGTACTACCTTTACAGATCTTACAAACGGTGCTGTTGTAGCCGCTGGTACCTATGCATTAACCTGGAACACTGCTGCAAACGCTGTTAACTACAAAGTAACCGTAGGAACAACTCCTGGTGGATCTGATGTATTCAACGAAACTGTGGCAGAAACTACGACTAATGTTGGATTGACCCCTGGCACAACTTACTATACAAAAGTAGTTCCTAGCAATCTAGTAGGCGACGCAACTGGTTGTACCGAAATCTCTTTCTCAACAAACTCAACTGTTGAACATTGCGGACCACTGACTTCTACAGCTCCTAATGCTATTGCGCCAATTAAATCTGTAACCTTTGCTGGTGTTACTAACACTTCTGACCCAACTGCAACAGGAATCGGTGCTTTCCCAGTTCACCAAGACTTCACAACAACAGAGTTCACTGTTTCAAATGATACACAAAGCGTTCCTTTCACCGTATTAGGAGGAACCAATGGCAATGCTTTAAACGGATGGGCTACTTCTGTTTTTGTTGACTGGAACAACGATGGAGATTTTGACGATGCGGGAGAAGCATACTTCAACACTTTTGCAACTAGACTTTATAAAGGCGCTGTGACCGATAACCCAGTTACATTAACTGGCAATATCACAATCCCTGCTGGAACTTCTATTGGAAAGAAATTTATGAGAATTAAATACAACTTCCAATCACCAGCGGCAACTACTCTTCACACAGCTTTAACAACAGGTTGTTCTAATATGATCAACGGTCAGGCAGAAGATTATATCATAGATTACAAAGATGCACTAGCTGTTTCTGATGTAAACAAATCTAGTATCTCTGTATTCCCTAACCCATTCACAGACGTTCTTAAGATCTCTGATGTGAAAGGTGTTAAATCTGTATCTGTAAATGATATCTCTGGAAGACAAGTTAAAACTCTTGCTCCTTCTGCAGAACTTAATCTTTCTAACTTGAAAGCTGGCTTGTACATCGTTAACCTACAAATGGAAGACGGAACTGTAAAATCATTCAAAGCAATCAAAAAATAATTATAAATATCAAGACCGCTTCGTTATAAAACGAGGCGGTTTTTTATTATTCATAGGAGTTATCCATTTTTAATGTCAATATGCTTTTATAAAAAGAAAAAAAACTAATCACATTTGTATTATTTTAATAAATTTATAATATTATGAAAAAATTCATTTTACTTTTCATTTTGTTTTTTTTAACCACCTCTTGTAGAGAAGAAATAGTTTCTGCGGTTAGCAATAAAAAAACTGAACAAACAAATTTCAGCAACAAAAATAGTGAATCTGCCCCCGCTTCACTATCCCTTACAGAGGGAGAATTAAAGTGTGGTAATAGCAACGGAAGCCAACTAACATTAGACCCAAACATAGCCTTAAAACTTAATTACAATGTAAGTTTTTGGGATGGATCAGGATATTCTAATTGTTTACAAAACGGAAGACAATGCGTTGATCTTTCGCATTTTTTAGGAATACTATTACCAAAGGGAAAAAGCACCCCGCAGAGAAGTTTTAAAATATATTATGGTGGTGCTATTGATTATAATACCACCTCCCAAGATATGGTAGAAACATTTACAATTGGTGAAACTAATAATGACGGAAGTGCTTTTGGTGGCAATCCTTACATCTCAGATGAAAATACCAATAAGATATTACAAGCATTTACAAAAGAAATTAACAAAATTAAAAGAAGAGATAATGGAAAGATTTATTTTATAAAATCTTATGAGATATATACAAATGCATTACTTTGCATCCCTCCATATAAATTCGTAACGATTAAGATAAGATACATTGATCCAATTTACGACCCAACCGGCATTGGTCCAGGTATCCCAGCAGACCCTTTTTAAAATGAAGAATATATATCTTTACACGCCCACTCGTTTGAGTGGGTTTTTTATTATTTAAATTATTGAAACTTAGGCTTATTTAACCTTGTCTGTCATTCTTTAAAACCATAACATCATGCAATAAAATTTTAAAAATCCTCCAGTACAGAAAACAGATCTCGGATTTCGTGGCAAAACAAGAAACCAGATGCTTTCTGAAACTAGAAAATCGACAATCATAAACCTATATAGATAAGAAATAAGGCATCATAATACCATTATAAAACAGCACCTTAAAAATATCAATCGAAATAAAAATTATTCTGCATAATATGCATTTGTGTTAGAAAAAAAATTAATTTAATCATTCAAACTTTATTTTATTAATCAATATTAAAACCAAATCATTATGCCAGTAAAATACAATGTGGTGGAACGTAAGAATCCACTAAACAAAAACGCAACACCAAAATTCTATGCAAGCGCCAAAGCAGATGGCGAAATCAATCTAAAAGCTATTGCCAAAGAAATAGCAGGAGGCTCTACTACCGTTTCGGATACGGATGTCTTAGCTGTTTTGAATGATTTAATCAAATCTATTGCACGTCATTTGAATGATGGTAAAATTGTGAAATTGGACGACTTTGGAAGCTTTCGCATTACCTTGTCTAGTGAAGGCTTGGAAACAGCAGAGAAAGTAAACTCTTCTGCGATAAAAAGTAGTAAAATCATTTTTCGACCAGGACAGGATCTACAAGATATGTTGAGAAATTTGAAATACGAAAAATACCGAAAATAAAAACCCATACCAACTAAAAAAAATCCTTTTCAAAACCACCACTTCGATAAATTTTTATCGAGGTGGTGGCTGTTTATAACCATTGTGAAAACACTTAGTAAAACATATACAGACATCTTGCTCAACATATACGGACATATTAATAAACATATACGGACATCTTGCTCAACATATACGGACATGTTATCCCTTGCATTTGGAGACTACTTTTTGACAATTAGTAAGATTTTCTTTTAGTATTAAATGGGCTAAAGCCCATTTCTATTGAATTTTAAAATTTCTCTTATCCCGAACTCAGGTTAATCTTACCATTATCAAACAATTGCAAGCTCTCTATTTGCAGGATTTTAGTCTTATACAATCAAACAAAAAGCCCTGTGAAATTCACAGGACTTTGTCATTTTATTCTGATTCTGATTTTACCAGATTTTCACTCTTTCTTCTGGTTTTTTGTAAAGCTTGTCGCCTTGCTTCACATCAAAGGCTTTGTAGAAAGCCTCGGTGTTCACCAAAGGTCCAAAACTTCTGAAGAAACCTGGAGAGTGCGGATCGGTCTTCACTTGGTTGCTTAAATATTTTTCTGTGGACAAAGTTCTCCAAACGGTAGCCCAGCTTAGGAAGAACCTTTGATCTGGAGAATAGCCATCTATTTTACCTGGGTTCCCTTTATCTTTCAGGTACATTTGCAATGCATCATAAGCGATATTAACCCCACCAAGATCGGCAATATTCTCACCATTGGTGAAAGTTCCATTCACGTGTACATCTTTTACTGGTTCGTAAGTATCGTACTGAGCTGCTAAGCTTTTGGTAGCTTTCTCGAAGTTGGCTTTATCCTCTGCAGTCCACCAATCTTTTAGGTTTCCATCACCGTCAAACTGAGCACCACTATCATCAAAACCATGCGTCATCTCGTGACCAATTACAGCTCCTATCCCACCGAAGTTAACTGCTGCATCTGCATTAGGATTAAAGAAAGGAGGCTGTAAGATTGCCGCTGGGAAAACAATCTCGTTATTCACCGGATTGTAATAAGCATTCACAGTCTGTGGAGACATCCCCCATTCTGCTTTATCCACTGGCTTTCCTATTTTTTCTAATTCTTTAGCATATTGCCAACTAGAAACATTTTGAAGATTAGCGTAAAGTGTTCCGCCATCTTTCTCAGATTTCAGTGTCAGTTTAGAATAATCTTTCCAAGTATCTGGATAAGCAATCTTAACTGTGAATTTATTTAGTTTTTCTAATGCCTTAGCCTTAGTTACCGGAGACATCCAAGTCAATCCGTTAATGTGAACAGCAAAGCTTTTCTTAAGGTAATCTACATAAGTCAACATCTGAGCCTTAGCTTCTGGTGTGAAATATTTATCAACATAAACCTTTCCAAAAGCTTCCCCAACAACACCATTAATCAAACCAAGTGCTCTCTTGTTAAGCGCTCTCTGCTCTTGCTGACCTTGTAGATACTTGCTGTAGAAGTTGAATCTCATATCATCCAGCTTCTGATCCAGATAACCGGCACTTCCTGAAACTAAATTATACTTCAAATAATCCTTTAGCAATGGGATATTCTTTTCTGTAAGGAAAGTATCCAGTTTTTTATAATAACCTAGTTCCCCAATGATTACTTTATCTGTCTTCACACCTACCGCTGCGAGATATTTTGGAAGATCAACATTCTTCACCAATGCTTTTAGTTCTGGTAAAGTTTTAGGATTGTATTGTAAATTAGAATCGCGGATCTGCTCGTTTGTCAATAATGTTGATGCGATTTGCTTTTCAAAAGCTATAATTTGAGCCGCTACAGCATCAGCATTTTTGTAACCAACCTCTGTAAGAACCTGAGCTACATATTTTTTGTATTCCTCGATAGTTTCTGCATTCTTAGGAGATTCTTTCTGGTAATAATCTCTACCAAGTCCCAAAGACGCATCACCAAGGTAAACTGCGTTCATCTTAGAGTTTTTAAGATCGCCATCTACACCCCAAGCGTATAAAGAATTATCTCCTCTTTTGGTAGCATCTATAAGATACTTTTGAAGATCTGCAAGATTCTTAATTGCGTCAATCTTAGCAAGATCACCTTTTATAGGATTAAGACCATCTGCATTACGCTTATTCATATCCATATAAGTCTGATAAAGCGCTTGTATCTTCTGCCCTTCGGAACCGTTTTCGTATTTTTCTTTCAGAATGCTATCTAAAAGCCCAAGAGAATTGTTGTCTGTAGTTTCTCTCAACTGAGTGAAAGAACCCCAGCTTGGTTTGTCTGCAGGAATCTTGGCAGTTTTCATCCAAGTTCCATTGACATAGTTATAAAAATCATCCTGAGGACGAACAGAAGTATCCATATAATTAAGCTCCAAAGCTTGTTGCTTAGACTGAGCAGAAATATTACTTACAAAAGAAGCCAACATTAATGCTGTAATAGAGATCTTTTTCATTTCTTGATAAAAATATTTGTTCTATTTGTAGTTTTAAAATCGAATTTGTTACAATTTGACTTTAAAAAATTAAAGGTTTAAAATTAAGGCTTATTGTCATAAATCTTTTATAAACCTATTAATAATTAAAGCTTTAATCCAAAATAATTTCCACTAAATTATTTATTTAAATTAATTGATTAGATATATATGATTTTAATATATAGAATGATATTTTTACAACTTAATTCACTACAAATCTTACACAGATGCATCATAATTTATTATTGATACTAGCCATGTTGTTTTCAGTTTTCATGATGGTAATGGTTGCCAAAAAATGAAAATAGCCTATCCCATATTCTTGGTTATTACTGGATTAGCAATCAGTTTACTCCCCGGAATCCCAGAAGTAGAACTAGATTCAGAATTAGTATTTCTAATCTCCCTCTAATTTCTAAAAATGTTCTGCGATATTGTCCCCAAATCAATTGCAAATATTATTTCAAAACATTCTGCAATATCTTTTAAATCAGCTGTTCAGTTGTTTAATACCCCTTCGGAATGGAGCGCATACATCAATTCTATTAATGAAACTTTAGGAGCTGTCCATTTCAGAGCCAAGTTGTGAATGTGTTGTGAATTGTTATCGGTATATTTTTTATAGAGTTCCGCTAATTCATTTTCCAGATAAACCTGTAATTGGTCATTGGTAATGATTTTTGCTACTTTATAATCATATGAAGTATTAAAAGAATGATCGGATTCAAAAAAAATAAGTCTCTAAATTTAGTTTTATGTCATATTTACCCCGAACAAAATAATACTGGTCTAAATAACTGCTTCCTGTCCTGTAATATTTATAGAAGTCCAGATTGTGTTCAAAATAAATTTGAGTTTAGCTAATTGGCTCTCATAATATTTCCAGATAATCTTTTCTCCTCCGTTTGGTTTTTTTGTTTCAATTTTCAACACGCAATTATGATAAATGAGCTTTGAAAGTATCTGTGGTTTCAGCTCTTTGAAAAACAAAATTTCCTACTGTTCGTTTTTGAATGTTCTTTGAAGCACAAAATCCCTTAATGCAGATAAGCTTTTTAGCACCAGCTTTATGCTTTCTTCGGATAAAACAATAGGATTGTCTATTTCTAAATTAAGATCAGAAATTTTCCCTTCTAGCGATTCAATTATTTCATAGTATCTCGTTAACATTTTATAATATTTCAAAGATTATATCTTATATTACATTCAAAAAAAGTGGAGGCAAGCCTCCACTTTTATCTCATAAATAATTAAATTTTCTATATGGAAAAAAATTATTACTTAACAATAATTTTTGCAGAATAACTGTCACTATTACTGTCAATTTTCAAGATATATGTTCCAGTTTTCAAAGCAGTTGTGTCAATTTGATTATTTATAATAGTGGAACTGATGATTTTCTTACCATCAAAATTGAAAATATCCGCGCGACTGTTGTCGAAACCAGTTGGAGATTGTATGAAAATTCTCCCACTAGAAGGATTCGGGTAAACGGATAAAACTTTTCCTTTTATATTATTTACAGCAAGAATCAATCCTGGAGTTATCGTAACCTTGTTGGCTGTCGGATTTACAAAAACCGTATAATTACCAGATGACATGATTTGCCACTTGTAATCTACAGCACCACCCGTTACAATCTGCGCAGCAGTATTTGAAAAACTTTGATGATTAGATAATGGCATATAGAAACTACCATTAAAATCATTGAAAGCTCCCATAAAGATTTTAAATTCGCCGGCACTGAAACTTCCCTGATAATAATATTCCGAAGAATTGTTTGGATTTTGGGTAAACTTCTGATCAATAACACTATCCATACTCCAGCCTCCTGGAGTAGCATCACCGATAATCCAGAAATTTTTGTAGGAAGCTGTAGTTGAGGTTTGCTGCACATTAATGCTCATCGTGTTAAGATTTACTGTAACATCAAACTGCGCTAGTGCGCTTACAGACCACTGATTGTCTGCTCCATTTTTCAGAACTTTGGCCGCATCATTAGGGTCTTTCACATAAAAATCCTAACACCAACAAGAGTTCTGATTATTCGCAAACTTATAAGCCCCTGCAAACAATGGTCCGGAATATTTGTAAACACCGCTGGAAACGGTTTCCAAAGCCAAAGCCTTTTCTATATGCCAGCCAATTGGTGTAGCATTTCCGACAATATACAAAGTTGATGGCAACTGTACCAACGAGAATCCTGCATTTACAAACAGGAAAACGAAAAAAAGAATTTTTGTTTTCATAATTTGTATGTTAAAAATGAGTTTTCATAGTTTTTGTTATAGGGTTTCTAAACCTTTCAGTTCCGCTTTATCTTTTACCGGAATAATACTGATGGCATAACCTCCGCCAGGAACAGAAAGTTGCTCTAATTTTGATTTGCTAGTTACCACCACTTTTCGGATGCTGTAAGCCTGTGTATTTTTAAGATAATCAGCATCTTTTGCATCAGAATAAATCGTTGCAATGTATTGTTTGCCTTTATCCAAGAAATCAAAAGAAATTTTTGATTTGAAAGGCTTGTAACCAGAAACATTTCCTACAAACCATTTGTCTGTGCCTTTTGCTTTTCTTGCAACGGTAATATATTGTCCCGGCTCAGCTTCCAGATATTTGCTATCATCCCAATCTACCGCCACATCTTTGATAAACTGGAAAGCATCCGGGAATTTCTCATAATTCTCAGGGAAATCCGCTGCCATCTGCAATGGGCTGTACATTGTTACATACAAAGCCAATTGGTTGGCAATCGTCGCATTAACGTGGGAACCATTGGTTACATCCATCTGGAAAATCCCAGGTGTATAATCCATTGGTCCACCAATTAATCTTGTGAAAGGCAAAATAGCTGTGTGGTTTGGATTGTTTCTGTCGTTACCAAACGCTTGGTATTCTGTACCTCTTGCAGATTCATTTCCAATAAGGTTTGGATAAGTTCTGGCGATACCAGTTGGACGAACCGCTTCGTGAGCATTAACCATAATTTTATAATCTGCCGCTTTTTCTATTGCATACTGGTAATGGTTGTTGGTCCATTGGCTGTAATGCGTTTCGCCTACAGGCAGGATGTTTCCTACATAACCACTTTTCACCGCATCGTAACCGTATTTGTTCATCAGTTTGTATGCTGCATCCATATGGCGTTCGTAATTTCTGATAGATCCGGAAGTCTCGTGGTGCATAATCAGTTTAATGCCTTTGGAATGTGCATAATTGTTCAAAGCTTTGATATCGAAATCCGGATAAGGTGTTACGAAATCAAAAACGTAATCTTTATCGTTTCCGAACCAGTCTTCCCAACCGATGTTCCAGCCTTCCACCAAGACGGCATCAAAACCGTTTTTCGCCGCAAAATCGATATATCGTCTTACATTGCCATTGTTGGCGCCGTGTTTTCCGTTTGGTTTTGCTTTGGAATAATCGGTAACGCCTAATTGCACAGACGGATATTCATCGGTATAAGCCCAGCTGCTTTTCCCGGAAATCATCTCCCACCAAACACCTACATATTTGGTTGGTTTGATCCAAGATGTGTTTTCAATTTTGCTTGGATCATTCAGGTTATAAGTCAATTTGGAAGCCAAAATATTTCTTGCATCATCGCTTACGATAATGGTTCTCCACGGTGTGTGGCGTGGTGCCTGCATTTTACCTTTGTCTCCATGAGAATCCGGCGTTAACCAAGATTCGAAAACAAAGTTTTTGTCATCCAAATTAAGGTGCATACAAGAATAATCGATCAAAGCAGCCTCGTGAAGATTGATGTAAACACCGTCTTTGGTTTTCAGCATCAAAGAAGTCTGAACAGCTGTTGGCGAAAAAGAAGTCTGAGAAACATTTCCTTTTTCATAAGATTTTGCCATCAGCCCTCTGACTTCTGACAATTTTGATGTTGTATAGTTGTACTCCTGCGTATCATAATCGCCGGGAATCCAGTAAGCTGTGTGGTCGCCCGTCATCGCAAACTGTGTTTTCTCTTCTTTTATGGTAAAGTAAACCAGATTTTTTTGTTGAGGAAACTCGTAACGGAAACCCAATCCGTCATCAAACAAACGGAAACGAACATCTACCAAGCGGTCTGTTCCGCTTTGTTTTAGGTGAATCAAAATCTCGTTGTAATTGTTGCGGATGGTTTTTGTTTCACCCCAAACTGGCGTCCAAGTTTCATCAAACTTGGCTGTTTCTGAACCAGTGATTGCAAAATTGTTGTTCAAAAAATTACGAGCATCATTTGCAGGTGTATCTTTGGTTTTCAGCTCAAAGCCCAATTTACTCGGTTTAATGATTTCTTTACCCTTATAATTGAGTTGATAGGTAGGGAAACCACCATTCTGAATAGAAAAATTCATCACAAATTTTCCGTCTGGAGATTGGAGCTGTTGTGCAAAAACAAGGCTTACAAAACTTAATGCAATAAGCAATAATAATTTCTTCATTTTCTATTAATTATTTATTTTAATATTTATTTTTTTTCTTTGATCTGGTATTTTCACCAGCAATTTTTTCCCATTTTCATCCCAGCTCCATTGTTGTGAGAAATCAGTCTCTGTATTCAATTTTTCTGTAGGAACCCATGTTACTGCATTTCCGTTGATGGAAACCGAAGTTGGCTTTTTATCCGTAAGGATGCTCAATACAAAATTTCTTTTATCGGATTGATGAAAACCTTTATCTTCAGGTGAAATATCGATGTTAAATCCATTTGCAACAGTCGAACAGATTATATGCGTTAACGAAAAAATATCTTTCAGATAATCCAGATTTTCGCCCTCGTCTTCGTACAGTGTAAAACTTGCTTTTTCATCTTCATAATTGGGAAAAATATGGAATATTATAGGATAATCTTTCTTTTCACCAATGTATTGCATAATGGGCATCATCGGAACGATTGATCCTTTCTTCACAAAAATAGGGATGGTATTGAGCGGTGCTTTGTAAGGTAATTTTTCACCACCCAGATATTCGGTTTTTTTATCATTAAAATCAATCCATTCGCCATCCGGGAAATAAACTCGTTTTACACGTTCGCCTTTTTTGAGAACAGGCGCCACAAGAATCTCCTCACCAAACATAAACTGATTGTCAATTTTTGCGGCTTCTAAATCTTTAGGATATTCCATAAAAAGACCTCTGGTAATCGGCAAGCCGGTGTCGTGTGCTTTTCTGGAATAGGTGTATAAATAAGGGAACAGTTGGTATTTTAACTCGATGGCGGCTTTGGTATTTTTCTCTGCCACTTCGCCAAACATCCAAGGTTCTACCGCATTATCTCCCTCGTGGTGCGCACGGCTAAGCGGACAAAACACGCCAAACTGCATCCATCTTGTGTAGAGTTCTGCCATTGCCGGATAATCTGTAATATCGCCGCAATAGCCAGATATATCGGTTGTCCAAAATGGGATACCACCCAAACCTGCAGAAATACCAACGGCAACCTGATTTTCCATTTGTGACCAACCATCCAGAACGTCATTGCCGTTTCCGCTGTCATTGGTCCAACCAAATGTGTAACGTTGCAAACCGGCATATGCCGAACGTGTCATCTGGAAAATTCGCTTGTTGGGATTTCTTTTATCAAACTGTTCTTTTACCACTTTGTCCCAAGTCAATCCAAAAACATTGTGGATCTCATCGTGCATCCCAAGATGGTGCTTCATATTCAGTCGGTCGGTATCTTCTTCATTGCTCCAGGCCGGTTCGCCCATATCTGTCCAAAAACCGCTGATGCCGTCATCAATTGGTTTTTGCTGATATTTGCCCCACCAATCTGCCACTGCGGGAAGTGTAAAATCTACAACACCACAGTTTCCGCCCCAAGGCCACGGCATTTCGTAAGCTTTATCAGTACGGACATCTTTTACAAAATAACCTAACTTATTGGCTTCCAGATACTGTTTGTTGTCTTTTTTTGAAATCACAGGATCTTGCGAAACAATCATTTTGAAACCATTTGATTTCAATTTTTTCAGCATTCCTTTTGGATCTTTGTAATTGCCTTTTCGCCAGTCGAAATCCTGAAGATTCTGCGTCCAGCCGATGTCCTGATAAATAATATCAATAGGAATCCTGCGTTTACGGAATTCTGCTGCCACTTCCAGCGCCTGATCTTCTCTGGTGTACAAGCCACGGCTTTGTGCAAAACCAAGTGCCCATTTTGGAGGCATTATCGGTTTTCCCGTTAGCGTAATATATTGTTTCTGGATATCCTTATAATCTTTTCCGAAAATAAAATAATAGACAAATGCGCCATTAGGAGCTTCGAAGGAGTAATAATCATCTGATTCTGTCCCGAATTTGAATTCGCTTTTATAGGTATTATCCAGGAAAATCCCGTAATTATAACTGCTCATAAAAAACGGAATACTCTTGGCAATCGGGTCTTCTGTGGTAGAGTAACAAGGTTTGTCGCTGTTCCACATTTTATAATTTTTCCCTCTTCTGTTAAGTGTTCCGGTTTTCTCGCCCAAGCCAAAAAACTGCTCATCACTTCTTAGGTTTTTGTAGGACTTTACACCTTTCCCGTTTGGGACATTTCCTTTGTCGTTATAATCGCTAAAAACCAGTTTCTGATATTTGTCGAAAATCTGGAGTTGCATCGGATTTTTGTTGACACGGATTCTTAGTTTTGAGGTAAAGATCTCGTAGGCAGAAGGTTCTTCATTCACTGATATATCGCCGATATTTTCCAATTTTTCATTAACGACGGCGAAAGAAGGATTCTGACGTGAGAATTTGCCCGACTGGTCAAACCAAACTTTCACAACAGAACTGCTGTTGATTGTTAATGATAATTTTGAACCGTCTTTGCAATTAAAAGTGACTTCATTCCTTTTTTTTGTAAACGAGGTGATCTCGCCAGCAAACAGTATTGAAGAAAAAAGCAGTCCGATGAAAAGAAAAAGTTGTTGTGTAACTTTCATTTTACTTTTAATTTTTTAATTTATTTTTTTTGAGCAATAATCTCCCGAGACACTTCCAATTTTAAAAAAAAATCAGAGGTATCATAATATCTTAAAAATCACACGGCAAAAATTGCCGTGCGATTAATTGATATGAAAAAAAGTTATTGAATGCTTAGTGTATTGGTATCCAGATTAAGTGTAATAGTGTGGTTACCAGCTTGCGCAGCTGTCACCTTCCATTTAAAATCTGTTGCATCACCGCCGGCACATTTTACTCTCTCTTGGAAACTTGTATTAGAAATGCTTTGATCTGCAACTACACCAACCAATTCTGTCCCATCACACCAAGTGGTATTGAATTTGGTAAATTTGAAAGAACCAGCAGTAAGGTTACCTGTCCAAGTGTAAACGCTTCCGTTTTTCTGCATTGGTGTGAGTGTACCCATATTCCATCCATTTGGAGTAGCATCTCCGATTATATATACATTAATAGGTTCAAATTTTATGGTATTGTTTGCTGTGTTAAGTGTAATTAGATATCTTCCTGCAGCTGCAGCAGTGACTTTCCATTTATTGTCGACGGTACAGCCGGAATTTTGAGCTACTCCCGTTGCAATAAGATCCTGATTGTCTACCAGCGGACGATACCATTCTCCGCACCACTCTCCTTTTGTACCCGTTAAGAATTTGAAGTTTCCTTCTTTAAGAGAACATTCTAAAGTGAAAATAAATGGATTACTTGTATCCTGTTTTAAAGCAACAGGGTTATCAACATCCCAACCACTTGGCGATGCGTCACCTACAATCCAAATATCACTGAACTGAGGACCATTCATTTGTTCTATTTTGATGCTTAACGTCAGTACGTTTACAGTAACTCTGTATAAACTTGCGTTATCAACAGTCCATTGTAAATCTGCACCGCTTCCGCCGACGTTGTAAACCATTTTGGTCTCATCATTAGCATCTTTGGTATAGAAATCTTGACACCAGCAACTCTCCTGAGTGGTAGCAAACTTGAAGTTTCCAGCTTTCAACTGTCCATAATAAACAAACTCTGCTGGGTTACTTGTACTTTTTGTAAGTGCAGTAGCTTTTGTAATATCCCAGCCATTCGGAGATGCATCACCAACAATGTATAAGGTATTGGTAAATGGTTTAAACGGTTTAAGTGTAAAATCTACAACTGCAGACTGAGACTGTACCGAAGCATCTGCAAATGTAGCAGTCACTCTAGCCTGCATTGCGATATCTGTTCCTGGATTTGCTCCGTAAACATCAATAAGCAAAGTATTAAGATCGCTGATCACGATATCATGAGAGTAGATGTTTTTCCCTATATCATAAGACTGTGGATTAGAAAAATTATTTTCTTTTTTATCAATTTCCAATTTGTAAGAAATTGCTGAGCTTGTGCCATGATTGTTAGCCGGAGTCCAGCTAAAATTGAATTTTGAATTATACATTGACGGCAGCAACTCACTGATTTCCGAAGTCTTCACAGACAATTCGCTGAGTTCAAACTCTTCTGAAGCCAGCTCTTCCCGACAGGCAAAAATGCCAAGGAACATAAGAGGAACAATCCAAAATAACTTTTTGCTCCAATTTTTTATGTTAGATTTTGTTTTCATAATTCAGGATAATCTTTTTATTAATAGCCAGGATTTTGTGTAAGATTAGGATTTCTGTCTCTTTCTATCTGAGGAATCGGAAGAAGCAAATGCTTGGTAGTAGCGTTGGTTTTCCCAATTGAATGTAAGAAGTCTAAACCATATTGTCCGTTGTTTGTACGTACAAGGTCAAACCATCTTTGTCCCTCGAAAGCCAACTCCATCCTTCTCTCGTGTAATACTTTGCCACGGAATGCGGCTTGTGAAAGTCCGGAAGTTAGATTTGTCAATCCAGCTCTTGTTCTCACAGCGTTGATGGGAACCAATGCCAGCGAAGTCTGTCCCAGCTCATTAAGCGCTTCGGCTTTCATCAACAACACTTCCGAATAACGCATGATTGGGAAGTTAAGCGGACTGTTGTCGTAAGACGGGAATGCAGATAAAGGCACAAGGAATTTTCTTACATTATATCCTGTGAGGGAATAGCTTGCTTTGTACTCTTTGCCATCATAATCCGGACAACCTTGATAGAAAACAGTTTTGTCTTTTCTTTTGTCTCCAGCTTCGTAACTGTCAACAAATTCTTGCGTTGGCTGATTCCAGCCCCAGCCTCCGCCAACAAAATTTGCACCACGAGGTCCCATAAATGTACTGGTCCAAGAAGCCTGATTTTCATTGCTCCAGAAATCGTATCCACCATCAGAAGCGTACTGAACTTCGAAAAGGGATTCTATTCCGTTTTCTGTATTAACATTAAAATTATCAGAATAATCTGCATTCAGTGCATAGCCCATTCCTTCTAATTGGTTGGTAAGGTCTACAACTTTTTGCCAGTTTCCTAAGGTTAGGTTTACTTTTGCCAATGCGCCAATTGCTGCACCTTTGCTTGCTCTTCCTTTATCAGCCTCACCATACTGTTGTTTTGTTGGTAATAACTGGATCGCTTTTTCTAAATCGGAAACAATCAGGTTATAAATATCTGCTTTTGGTGCTCTTGCCGGATAAAGATCTCCGTTCACATCCTGAGGCTCTGTTACCAAAGGAACATCACCAAAAAATCTTACTAAAATGAAGTAATAATGCGCTCTTAGGAAATAGGCTTCTCCCAAACATTTGTTTCTGACCGCATCGTCAATATTTAAAGTTGGAGCTATTTTGATGATAATATTAGTAGATAAAATCCCTGGCCATGGCCCTCTCCAAAGGTCTAAAACGCCTTGGTTATCCGTACTTGTAACAAAATTTGAAAGTTGTGTGGTTTCTATCCCATCATCGCCACTTCCAGCTCCTACAATACTGTTCCCAGCGAAGATATCGCTTGTCCACATTCTCATATTATAAAGTTTAGGACGTTGTAATGGCTGATAAGCTCCATTTACTAAAGTGATAAGTTCTTCTCCTGTTTTCGGATAGTTGCTAGTGTTGATTGTATCTGGCTGAGTTTTGTCAAGAAAATCGTCACTACAATTTACAGCGGTAAGTGCGATGAGTGCGAATATTGCTATTTTAATCTTTTTCATTATTTTATTTTTTTAAAATCCTACATTAAGTCCCAAAGAAACAGTTCTTGTAATAGGGTAAGTACCGTTGTCTATGCCATTAACTGGAACTTCTGGATCGAAGCCTGTATATTTGGTCCACGTCACAAGATTCTGTGCAGAAACAAATATTTTGATTAAACTGAAATTCTGACCAAAAGCACCTTTAGGAAGAGTGTAGCTCAAATTAATATTTTTGATCTTGATGTATGATCCATCTTCGATATACCTATCACTAACTCTAGAGTTTTGATTTGGATCTCCATAGATTGCTCTTGGCATATAGTTGCTAGTGCCCTCTCCTGTCCATCTTCCTAGTACAGACGCGTTTTGATTATTAATTACAGACATAGATTCTGTATACATTCTATTGGCGTTGAAGATATCGTTACCATAACTACCTTGTAGGAAAATAGTTAAATCAAAATTTTTGTATGTAAAAGTATTGTTAAGTGAGAATGTGAATTTTGGATTCGGATTTCCAATAATCGTACGGTCTTTGTCATTGATAACACCATCGTTATTCAAATCTTTGTATCTGATATCACCAGGAGCTGTACTTGTAGCAGAATTGCTTCCTGGTTGTTGTACTGCATGAACATTCACTTCGGTCTGATTTTGGAAAATCCCATCCGTAACATAACCATAGAAAATATTAACAGGATAACCGTTTTGGATCTGTCCAATGGTGCTATTAAGCCCACCACTTGCTGTGATAATCGGTGTCTCACTATTGATGCTTTCTACATTATTTTTGTTATAAGAAAAGACAACATCTGTAGACCATTTGAAGTTTTCTCCAACAAAATTTTTGGTTGATAACGTGGCTTCAATCCCTTTGTTCTGGATTTTACCAGCATTGATTGACGGAACATACACATCAGAATATCCGGAGGTTACCGGTACCGACATTGGTACGAGCATATCATTGGTGTTCTTGATATACCCATCTACAATCAAACTAATTCTGTTGTTGAACATATCTAGGTCAAAACCGGCGTTATACTGTTCTTGTCCTTCCCATTTTACGTTCGGATTTGGTAAAACGGTTGGTAAAACCGCACTTACATAAGTATTATTAAAATTGTACAGATATGTATTATATGACGATGAGAATGAGTAATTACCAATCTCCTGATTTCCCGTTATACCATAACCTAACCTTAGTTTTAAGTTATTGATGGTTTTAGAATCTTTAAGGAAATTTTCATTAGAAATTCTCCAAGCTAAAGCTGCTGATGGAAACCATCCCCATCTGTTATCTACTCCAAATCTTGAAGATCCATCTCTACGTATAGTTCCTGTTAAATAATATTTATTTGAAAAACTATAGTTTACACGTCCTAGGTATGACATAATTGCCCACTCAGATGCGTTCCCGTGTTGCACTGGTTGCAAGATACCGTTATCTATCTGCTGTGTACTTTCGCTAGGGAATTTTTGTACCGATGCACTTAGATAATTAAATTGATTATTCTGAGCACTGCTTCCTACAACGGCATTGATATGATGTTCACCAAAATTTTTGTCATAAGTCAAGGTATTATCCCAAAGCAAAGTAATACTTCTGTTAGAACCTTCTGAAAGGTAAGAATTCTCCTGAGATTTTACGCCCCAGTTGTATTTTGGAGACCAAGTTCTTGTATACCAAAGGTTCGCTTCCATACCACCTAAAGATTTAAATTTCAAATCTTTTATGATTTCAGCTTCGGCATACACGTTTCCTTGTATATTGTAACCTTTTGTAGAGTTTTCTACAATCGTTGCTTTCCCAATCGGATTATCTATATCTCCGTAAAGCATTGGATTACTTCCCGGGCCTGCCCATCCGCCATTTGCATCGTAAATAGGTCTAGTAGGCAAAGAAAGGATGGTATTTTTGATATCATAAGATCCACTTTTTTTGAGATCGTGTTGTAACTTAACACTATTCCCGATTTTTAAGAAGGGTTTTATTTTGGTATCTCCGTTTAATTGAACAATATATCTGTCATAATTTGTATTAAGAACCACACCTTTTTGATTAAAATAACTTGTAGAAACATATAAGTTACTTTTTTCTGTACGATCTCCATATGACAAAGAATAATTTGACATCAATGCTGGGCTGAAAAGTGCATCTACCCAATCTGTACCTTTTCCTAATGATGCTGGGTTTGCAAATTCCGGATTGGTTGACATCCCTGCATTGGTAAGCATTTCATTATTAAGCTGGGCATATTGCGATGCATCCAGAACTTTAATCATATTACTCACGCTTTGGATTCCTGTGAAGGTATCAAAATTAAGAATTCCACCTTTTGCGCCTCGTTTTGTAGTAATGATAACAACTCCATTGGCACCACGTGAACCATAGATGGCTGTGGATGATGCATCTTTCAGAATGTTAATAGATTCTACATCGCTCATATTGATCTGGTTGAGTCCACCATTAAGTGGCATCCCGTCAACTACGATCAGTGGGTTGTTGTTTTGGATAGTTCCTGTTCCACGGATACGAAAAGTAACATTACCACCCGGCTCCCCGGAAGTGATCACATTAACACCGGAAGCTCTACCTTGTATCGCCTGCCCGATATCTGCAACAGGTTGGTTTTCTGCCTTCCCTAAATTGATTACAGATACTGAACCTGTCAGATCTTTTGCTTTTGCTTTACCATAACCGATTACTACAACCTCATCTATCTTCTGTTCTGCTTGTAACGTATCAACAGTTTGCTGTGCATACAAATTCCCTGAAAAATAGACTGCTGCAATCGCAATGGTGCTTCTCAAAAATTTTGGTTTCATTTATAATTGGGGTTTTTATTTATTTGATTATAATTTTTTGTCCTACAATTCTGTTCTCCAGATTTACATTAAGAATATAATTCCCTTTTATCATTTTGGAAACATTAATCTCACATTGTTTACAATCTGTTTTTTGAGATTCGATCAATTTTCCTGTCATATCATATATTTCGTAACTTCTAATAATTTCGTTATCAGATGTGATAAAGATATTTTTATCCGCAGGATTAGGATAGATTGATAAAGATTTTTTGTTGATATCACTTACAGCCAAAACGTTATAAACCTGATAACCCAAAGTCATATCATTGAAAAGAATGTTATAATTGCCTGATGATGCTAAATTGAATTTGATATTAGGCGCACCACCTGTTGTAAGTTGTGCAAAACCTGTAGCTCCGTTAGCATTACCCCAATCGTCACCTGTCCAGTTAGATGTATTGGCAAATTTCAGTTCTTGATCTCCGGCAGAGAAAGAAACATTACTCTTTGTCCAGATATCATTCTGAAGACTCATCTGTTGCAAAGCCCAATTGCTGAATGTTCCTCCGACATACATATCCTGCTGATGAGCTGGTGCGAACTGGATATTATATTGCAAAGTGATATCATTGAATTCTATATTGTAAGTTCCTGATGTGGATATTGTAAAGCTGACATTAGCTCCTCCGCCGGTAGTAGATTGTGCGGTTCCTGATAAGCCGGAAGCATTGCCCCAATCCTGACCGCTGAAATTATTCGTATTTGCAAATTTCAATTCATAATTTCCTGCAAGAAGAACTTGGTCTTTGATCTTCCAAACATTGTTCTCCATTGTCATAGCTTTCATACTCCAGTTGTTAAAATTTCCTCCAACGTACATTTGAGAGTAATGACCACCTGTTACATTGAAACTTTGGAGTTGAGGTATGGCGGCACAATAACCACTTCCACCGCTTTGTTTTGCCTGTACAAACACGATCCCATTCACACCTGTCAGTTGAATTTGATTATTTACAATTTTTGCCGGTCCGGAATTAACTTCATAGGTTATAACCTGACCCACAGATGATGTCGCTGTCGGACTAAAAGCTGAATCACTAGCATTCTTATTGGGAATTGTTGGGAAATTAATGGTCTGCCCATTGCAGCTTTCCGTAGAATTCCTAATTAATTTAAGGATGATACATCCGTGTGGCGGAACTGTAACCGAGATGTCGCTCATTTTCCCCAGATTGGCATGCTGCCAAAGATCTCTTACCATCACTTGTCCTGTGACACCAAGCTGGTTGAGAAAGTTCATAGAACGGACCTGAGGTGTTGTTTCTCTGTTAAAAAAACCGATGATCCAGTCGCCGTTGCTCAGCTGTCCCCGCCAGGTTTGGCTGTTAGCATTTGTAGGATCATTACTAAGGGGTTTTCCAACAAATTTTGCAGTATTCAGATCCAACAATTCAGAATTTTGGTAAAGCCAGAGATCGTTGCCAATGGTGTTGTATTGATCTGCAATAGTAACCGGACCGCCTGCCAAGATATTGAGAGAGATCACACTTCTTTTCTCTGCATCGTTCGCAAAAGTATTGATTCTAAGAAAGTCTCCATCTAATTGAACTTTATTACTTCCCGTTACCTGAGACCAATAGATAAATCCATCAAATGCATTGGCATATTGTGACCAAGTATTAAAACGATGACCTCTGTCTTTATCACTAAATTTATACCAAGTACCTTCGCCAGCATCTTCATTAATTCTAAAAAGATGACCATATTGTTTTTCTAATTCTGCTGTATTAAAAAGATTTGGCATTACTAAACTCAAATATACTCCATTAGCATCACAAGCTTCGCGCATCCATTTTAAAGCCTTTTCGTACTGAGCTCTTGTTCTTTGTGGACCTACAGTTCCTAAGTTTCTATCATAACCGGTTTCAAACCAAGAGAGAAAATCTACACGCAGATATTTGATTCCCATATCCGCATAATATTTCACATATCCTTTTACATATTCTTCTGCACCTGGTCTGTCAACTTGTACCCATCGGAACCACATTGCATTTTCATTAGGATCTAGAAGTGATGATACATTAATATTAGTCCCTACAATCTTTTTTGTGGTATCATTAGCATCCACGTGCAGCCAAAGAGGATTCTCATACATCCCGAAAGTCATCCCTTTACCCTGGAGATATTGGGACCACCAGGCATAATCGTGCTGCCAATGAGAAGAATGGCTTTTTCTATAACCGTTTTCATTGATTTGGCTTGTATCTCCCCATCCGTCCATACACACCATATTGTAGCCATAGGATTTCAGGTTTTGCTCAAGCCAATTGATATTATCGGATAAAGCCTGCTCTGTAAGGTAATTGTCCTGAACGCCAGCCATCTCTCGCGTGATATGATATTCATAAGGATTCCAGTAGAGAGGTGCTTTATATGGATTTTGACAATAGCACATTCCGGATAGAAAAAGTAGAAATATAAGAGAATACAAACGTCTGAAAATGTTAGGCTGTTTCATAATATAAGGGGAGATTAAAGTTATTATTAACAGTTTTTTAACTGAATGTTAATTAACTTTTGCTAATATATCTCGATTACATAACAAAAAATGCCTTTAACAGTCGCTGAAGATATTTAGGTAAATAAAAAAGGAGGATTTTGAAGTTTATTTAATTGAAATACAAAATATTACGTTTTAAAAAACAAATTAAAAAAGTAAATGTTAATGATAAGAAATTGAGCCAATCATCATAATTTTTTCTTCGAATTCATCATTTCCAACAACCGATTTTGTTTTCAATTTGCTCTTATAATTATAAATTGTTCTTAAAGAATATCTTAAAAAGTCAGAAATTTGTTGCGCATCATCAATGCCAAGTCGTATTAATGCAAAAATTCTAAGCTCCGTTTTCAGTATATTTGTAACATCATACCTTTCCTCCGGTTTCAGCAGTTTGTTAACTTCTTCTACAAAGTTTGGGTAGATTCTCAAAAATGCTTTATCAAAGCTTAGATAAAGCTCATCCAAATCCAGTTCAACATTTTTTTTATTATTTATCATTTCAGTCAACTTATCCACCTGGCCAGCAGATAATCTTTTGGAAATCAATTTTTTATATTTTTCAAAACGTTCCAGATAGATAGAACACTGATTAATGAAAAATGCAACATATTCTTCCTTGATATGGTTAGCTTCATTCAGTTTGCCATTCATCATTTTGAGGTCTGTATTCATCAACGATAGCTCATTCCTGGAAGACGCGATTGTTTTCAGCTGCTTATAGATAAAAAACAAGGTAATAGCCAGTCCTAACAATAAAATGCTGATGATAAAAACAGACCAGCGCAATTTGTTGTTTTGGGAATTGATCGTAAGAAGATAAGTATTCTCTATAATCGGCTGAACCTTGCTGATCTGAATGCTTCTGAAACGCGCATTATAAAAATTAGCATCCTGCAAAGCCGATTGGATGTAGATGTAAGCCCTTTCCGTTTCACCCTTTTTATACAAAATGCTTGCAAGATCCTGCATAGAACGGTTTTCTTTCGTAGAAGACTCTATATCGGATATTGCAGAATAGATAAGGCAGCTTTCCTGCGAATCCTGATTCCCAAGTTTTGCTTCTATTACTGCTTTACAATAGCTTCCTATCGCATACAGCCTAGTTCCGGGGTTTGTAGTTTTCAGGAACCGGTCGATATTGTCATTAGCAAGCTTCCATTGATTATTAATCCTGTTTTTATGGCTCAGAAAGAGATAATAAAACTGATTATCCGGTTTCAAACTTTTATAGGCATAATCGTAATAATTAACCAGATTTTTTTTATATCTAATTCCATGAGTATTATTATCACCGGTATAATCCAGCAGATTGGAATACAAGCATTCGTAAGCAGAATTATAAGAAAAACGTAAGTCTGAAGAAAGTTTTTCGGGATTGATCCTATCTAAAATCTCTTTTGATTCTACAAAAAGTCCGGTCGTAGAAAGCAATACAGATCTTTGAAGAAGATTTTTGTGTAGCCATCTGTTATTATTGTTTTTTAATGCTATTTGTCTATTTCTGTCCGAGTATAGATATGCAGAATCACATTGATATCCAAGATATTCTTCCGCTATCTGATAATTTACATCATAGGTAACGCTATCTGAATTCTTATTGGTTTTAAGCTTATCTTTCAGTTTTTGGATTGTTATTTTCTTCTTGTTCTCGTAATATTGTTTTTGTTTAATTTTTTTGTCTAAGCTACTCAGTAATCTTTCATTTACATTAATAGCAGAATTATTTTTTTGGCAGGAAATAGCTCCTAAAAAAAAGTAAAAAATAAAAAAACAGTTCCTTATTTTAAAGACTATCATAAAAGTTTTAATTCTATCTGCTAATTTATAAAAAGATTAAATTTAATGATGACATTCTATTTTTTATTATGAATAAAAATATTAATTTAATTTTCGATTAGTAGTTTGAAATAATCTTAAAAATTCTACACCAATTTTTTCTTCAAAGTCAACATACCCTCACTTACTTTTTTATCTAAAATTTTTGCGTAATGCTGAGTGGTCTTAATACTTTTATGTCCAAGCATTTTGCTGACACTTTCAATAGGAACTCCATTGGAAAGAGTAACAGTAGTAGCAAATGTGTGTCTTGCAATGTGAAATGTGAGTTCTTTTGTGATTTTACATAAATCTGCAATCTCTTTAAGATAAGCATTCATTTTCTGATTACTGAGCACAGGAAGAAGTTTTCCAGAAATAGTACACATCAGATGTTTTTCATATTTCTTAATGATATCTTCTGCAACCGGGAGCAAAGGTAGATGAGAAGCTATTTTTGTTTTTTGCCGTGCAGTAAAAATCCATTTATTACCGCCTATTCCGACTCCTATATTGTCTTTGGTAAGATTCCAAGCATCAATAAAAGATAGTCCTGTATAACAGCTGAAAAGAAATACATCGCAAACCAAAGCAACTCGTTCTATTTTCAATTCTTTATTCTGCAAACGTGATAATTCTTCTTCATCCCAAACCCCTCTGTTTACCTCAACAAATTTGGAACTGTAGCCTGAAAAGGATTATGAATCATCCATTTATTTGCCAACCATATTCTAATAATTTTACCGAAATTTTTGACTTACTTCACTGCGGAATTATTAGCACAAGATTTTTCTGTTCACAGGAAAAACTCAAAGTCATAAATGAAGACGTAGTCTATTTCTATAATCTCAATATCAGAAATATTAAATTTCCATTTCAGAAATTCCTTGATGTGGCTCAGACAGGTTTATAACGTGTCAATGTCCCTTTTGCATATTCTTTTCCCAATAATGATTCCATTCTGTTGTTATGCTCCTGGAAGATAGGAATATGCATTCTTGATTTTTCTCCTTTGCCTAAGAGTTTTTTTAAAGCATTTCGCTTGTTACCGTGGATCAGTAACAAAAGTTGGGGAGAAGTTTAATAATCCTTAGTTTTGTCTTGTGTTTACAAGTCCAGAATTATTAAAGTTATTACTGCCCGAATATTTAGTGGCATATTTCGATATTGTAAAATTTGAGGAAAAAGAAGGACAGCTTCATATTTATTTTGAAGAAAAGAATACCATTCCGAAAGAGTTTTCCTCACTTCATCTACAATCCAAAGGCTTTCATGAAGAAATTACGGTGGATGATTTTCCGCTTCGAGGAAAACCCGTAAAACTTCATATCCAACGTAGAAGATGGACAGACACAAAAGCTGGAAAAATATTACAACGAGACTGGAATCTCATCGCAAAAGGCACTCGCATGACACAAGATTTTGCAGAGTTCTTAAAAAAAATCAGCCGATACTAAAGCCCTTCCTTTAGAAACCATCGGCGAAATGTACGGGGTAAATGGCAAAAAATTCCGAAGGCAATACAAAAAATCGTTAAGTGATTTTAAAAACTGGAAACAGAAACCCCATGCAGAAGATTACATTCTATTTTCCGAAAATTGTTCTGAAAATTTATCATTAGATGAAGTCGCTTTATCCGAGGGAGAACTTTACACCGTACTTACCTCCAAAACAGCAAGAGGTAGAAAAGGGAGTATTGTTGCCATTATTAAAGGAACAAAAAGCGAAAATGTAATTGAAAAACTTATGAAAATAGGTAGAAAATTAAGGCAAAAAGTAAAAGAAGTGACTCTGGATATGGCAGGTTCTATGAAACTGATTGCTAAAATAAGTTTCCCAAACGCAGTGCAGGTTATTGACCGTTTCCATGTTCAGAAACTCGCTATCGAAGCCGTTCAAGAACTCAGAATAAAACACCGATGGGAAGCGATTGATTTAGAAAATGAAATCCTAAAACAAGCCAAAGACAAGAAAACAAAACCCGAAATCGAAGTTTTTGAAAACAACGATACCCGAAAGCAACTCTTGGTAAGAAGCCGTTATTTTTTGTATAAAAGCTGTGAAAAATGGACACAAAACCAAAGACTCAGAGCAGGAATTTTATTCCGAGAATACCCCGATTTAGAACTCGCCTACAATTTAGCGGACGGTTTAAGAAAAATCTACAACCAAAATATTACAAAATCTGTTGCCATGCTCAAACTGGCTCATTGGTTTAAAGATGTTGAAGAATCAGGTTTTAAATCTTTTACAACACTTAAAAACACCATCACCAACCATTATAACGATATTCTCAATTATTTTGAAATAAGAAGTACCAACGCTTCCGCAGAATCTTTCAATGCTAAAATCAAAAACTTCAGACTTCAACTCAGAGGTGTCAAAGACAAAGCTTTTTTGGATCAATCTCAAAAGTTGTGTGCAAATTGAAATAAGTTTTCGATTTTTGCAGTAAACTTTAAGAACATTGGATCATTATCTGGAACTGCTGAAACATA
>NZ_QNUG01000040.1 GCF_003385395.1 Epilithonimonas hispanica
TTTCCATACTCACAATTCTTAATGATAAAATTAAACCTATGTGAGCTACGGAACAATATGAAAAACTATGCAGAAAGCTGAAATACAGTATTTTAAAACGATTGTTTCTAATATTTAAAAGTAACGTTTTAGTAACCTTACTTTTGCCAAACCTCGCTTTTTCCTGCTTTTTACCTCATTACCAAAAAATCACAAAATGGCTGTAAAGCCTTTATTTACAACCGTTTTGCCTGTTATTAATCTTTGATGTATTTTTACTGAAACTTTATTTTAAAGTTAGTAAAAGTATATATGCCATTCTTCTCTTTAATAAAATTAAATCTCAGATCAGCAATTATTAAAACTCCAATCAAAAAAGAGATGCACAAGCATCTCTTTTAGTAACCTTAATAGTAAGTTCACAGTATAATAAATTGATTTGGTCATAAAAAAGGGAAAAGTTTAAAACCTCTCCCGTAGTGTATAATTTAATCTTAATAGATTGATAAAATTTAACTAACAGTTTTAAATTTCCTCTGAATAATCAAATCTTCTGCCAAACGGAATCCCTCTAGTAAAATATTACCACTTAATATTTAAATTTAGTAATTCAATTGAAAAATTATTGTTCTAACTTTTTGATAACTTTCAACATATCAATCCCTTTATCTAAAACAGGTTTAAAAATATCGCCTTTGTTTTTTAATCTTTCCAAAACATTATAAATATTAAAATCAGTAGGTTTAAGTCCATTTTTAACTTCTTCCCATTCTAAAGGCATAGAAACCGGTGCACCATTTTTCGGTCTGAGACTGTAGACACTCGCCAGAGTCTGTCCTCTCCTATTCTGAAGATAATCAAGATAAATCTTATTCTTATCTCTTTTTTGCAGGCTTCTTTCCAAAGTAGTTAAATCCGGTAATTTTTTCTGAACCATCTGCATCAGAAGATGTCCAAAATCTTTAACTTGATCATATGAGTATTTCGCATTCATTGGAATGTAAACGTGGATCCCTGAACTGCCCGAAGTTTTAGGATAACCGTCAACTCCCGCAAGATCCAAAACTTCTTTTACTGCCTGAGCTGTTTCTATTACATCCTCAAAAGAATTTTTTTCTGACGGATCAAGATCAAGAACGAGATAATCCGGATTATCTGCTTTTTTAATTTTGCTGGTCCATATATTCAGTTCTATACAGCCGAGGTTATTGAGATAGGCCAAAGTTTCTTTATCGTTGCAAATGATATAATTGATATACTTATCCGAGCTTTCTGAAAAAACTTTTTGTGTCTCTATCCATTCCGGTGTCTCTTCCGCAGCATCTTTTTGAAAGAAACTCAACCCTTTTATACCATTCGGATATCGATTCATCGACTGTGGTCTGTCTTTAAGATGTGGCAGAATATACTTTGAAATACTTTGGTAGAAATCAATTACATCACCTTTTGTAATATCGTCTTCCGGAAAGTAGATTTTGTTTTGGTTGGTCAGTTTCAGTTCCTGCTTTCCAATTTTCTTTAATACATCATCTTTTCCAGTTCTTTTTTTAGGTTCAGTCTTTTTCATATTCTCGTTTTTAGATGAATTTTCAGAATTGAATTTTACATCTTTAGAATCGATGTCATCCCGAAGCCTCAAAAAAATAGGATGTCTGTAAATATTGTCTTCTGTGAGTTCTGAAAATTTTATTTCAGCAACCAGTTCGGGTTTTATCCAAGTGGCTTTGGTATTTGTTTTTGGTGTGATTTTAAACACTGAATTTTTCGTAATTAGAGGCTGCATTTTATCGTAGATATCAGAAAGTGATTTATCATTAAAACCGCCTCCGGTATGACCGCAGAAAACCATTTCACCATTGAGATATTTCCCTAAAATCAATGCACCAAACTTTTTCCTTGAGCCTTTGGGTTCTGTAAAACCGCAGATGACCGCTTCATCACTCTTGTGGATTTTGATTTTCAGCCATTCGGAGCTACGGAGATTTTCTTTGTACAGGCTGTCTGTTTTTTTAGCTACAATTCCTTCTAAACCCATATCTTTTGCTGCTTGAAAAAAATCTTTGCCTTTTTCTAAAATATGGTCACTGTACTTGATAATCTCATTTTCTATCAAGGCATCTTTTAACAATTCCTTTCTCTGTAGATAAGATAAATTTTCTGTCGAATGACCATTCAGCCATAACAGATCGAAAACCTGAAAAGTCAATGCAAGATTCGGATTATCACCAATCCTTTGAAGCCACTGGAAATTAGGCTTTCCTTTATCATCATAAGCGACAATCTCACCGTCAAGAATCATTGGATGTTCCTGTAAATTAAGGGAATGGGTTATTTTTTTGAATTTCTGAGAAAAATCGATACCGTTTCGAGAATATAATCGGAGTTCATCTTTGCTCAGATCTGCAATGGCACGATAACCATCCCATTTGATCTCGAATGCCCAATCTTTGTCATCAAATGCTTTATCAGAGACTTTGCAGAGCATAGGTTTGATAAATTCTGACAGTTTTTTTTCACCAGAAAGTGCAGGTGTATAGTTTTTATAATGCTTCAGACTTTCGGTGGAAGTATTTTTTTTTTACTCTCTTTCTCTTCGAGATAAGCGGTTACTTTGGATGTTTTTAAAGTATGTTCTTCGGCATCGTAATCTTCACTAACAGCAAATTGATCTTTATGTTTGATAAGCAGCCAGGCATTTTCGTCTTTAGAATTTTTGATTTTAACCAATGCAAATTCTCCCTTTAGTTTTTTACCGTGAAGAATGAATTTCAAGGATTGTTTATGAAGTTCCGCTCTCATAACCAGATCGTCAGTCTTACCCTTTACTTTTTCGATGGGCTCATACGTTCCCTCATCCCAGATCTCGACTTCACCGGCACCATAATTTCCTTTTGGAATCGAGCCTTCAAATGTCCTGTAGGAATATGGATGATCTTCAACCATCATTGCCAATCGTTTGTCAGTAGGATTCAATGACGGACCTTTTGGAACTGCCCAACTTTTTAGAACACCTTCCATCTCAAGACGAAAGTCATAGTGAAGTCTTGATGCAGCGTGCCTTTGAATAACAAATTTCAGTTTCTTCCCACTCGCTTTTTCTTTACCTTCCGGCTCAGAGGTTTCTGTGAAATTTCGTTTTTTATTATAATCTTCTAAAGCCATTTTTAATTTTTTAAAATTATCCTGCTTTCTTCTTACCTTTTTCCAGACTGGCCTTAAGCATTGCCATCAGGTCTGTTGCTTTACCTTCGGGTTCTTTGACGGCAGCTGGTTTTATTTTTTTACCTTTTGCTTTTTGTTTGATTATTTTCAAAAGATCTGCGTTGTAAGTATCTTTATATTTTGTAGGTTCAAAAGTCGTTGCCAAAGATTTAATCAACTGTTCTGCCATTTTCAATTCAGCAGGTTTTGGAGTACTTCCTTCAGGAATTTTGAGGTCTTCGTAACTTCTCATTTCTTCAGGATATCGCATTCTATTGACCATTAATATTTTATCTTCATAAGGACGAATAAGACAGAGAATCTCCCGTTCTCTTAACACAAACGAACCAATGCCTGCCATTTTAGTTTTGGTTAAGGCCTTAAGTAATAATTTATAAGCGCCTTCTCCATTCTTTTGTGGTTCTAAAAAATAGGGTGTTTCAAAGAGTGCAGGATCAATTTCAGCTTCTTTTACAAATTGAGAGATACTTAGAACTTTAGATTTCTCCGGACTTGCCGCTTCAAAATCTTCATCATTCAGAACGATGTATTTATCTTCGATTTTATAACCTTTTACAATATTTTCCCAAACTACTTCTTTTCCTGTTTTTTCGTTGACACGTTTGAATCTGATGTTACTTAGATCTTTACTGTCAAGCATATCCAAATCAAGAGTGCTTGATTCCGTTGCCGAATATAATTTGATAGGAATATTAACCAGTCCGAATCCTATTGCGCCGTTCCAAATTGCTCGCATAATGATGATTTTAAATTAAATAAGAAATTAATTAACCCATCTTCAATTGTGCAATAAATATTCCATCATTTTCTGTTAGCACATTATTTGTACCTGTTACGAAAAAGTAAAATGGAAAAACAAACTAAAAAAAAGATAAGACCCCAGCAAAAACAACAGCGCCCGGGATTGGAAAAAAATATGAATCCCATCCCTGAGACAGATCCTATTAAATATCCGAAAGAAGGAAAATTGAAAAACAAAGTAGCTCTGATCACAGGCGGTGACAGCGGAATTGGAAAAGCGACAGCTTTACTTTTCGCCAAAGAAGGCGCTGATATTGTAATTGCTTATCTCAGTGAAACAAAAGATGCCAAACAGACGCAGAAAGAAGTCGAGAGCTATTCTAGGAAATGCACTTTAATCAAAGGAGATCTGGGAAAAGAAAACCACTGTAAGAAGGTTATCGAAACAGCCATAAACAACCATAAAAAAATCGATATTATTGTCAATAATGCCGGATTACATTGGGAAGCTGAATCCATAGAAGATATATCTACAAAGCAGTTATCAAAAACTTTTCAAAATAACTTTTTCTCCTATTTCTGGATTACAAAATATGCAATGCCTTACCTGAAAAAAGGTGCGAGTATTATCAACACATCGTCTGTAACAGCCTACAGAGGTAGTCCGAAACTCATTGATTATTCTGCTACGAAAGGCGCTATCGTTTCTTTTACCAGAAGTCTTTCGGCCAATCTTGTCGAAAAAGGAATTCGGGTGAATGCTGTAGCTCCCGGCCCTATATGGACACCTTTGATTTCCTCTTCATTCAAACCGAAAAAAAATTCAGAATTCGGAAGCGACTCTCCAATGAAACGTGCCGGAATGCCAAATGAAGTGGCTCCTAGCTTTCTTTTTCTGGCCTCAGAAGACTCAATTTATATTTCTGGACAAGTTCTTCATCCAAATGGCGGGGAAATTGTTAATGGATAATTATTACATCAAAAATCAAAATATTATGTCAACACAAAATCTTAACAATCAAGAAGCGATCAAAAAAATTAAAGAACTGTCAGAAAAAGCAAGAATTTGTATGTTTTGTACAGAATTGGATCGTTTACCTGTTAACTCAAGACCAATGTCTTTGCAGGAAACCGATGAAAGCGGAAATCTTTGGTTTATCAGCAGCGAAACCAGCAATAAAAATTTTGAAATCAAGGAAGACAACCGCGTTCAGTTGTATTTTATGAACAATAGCGACTCGGAGTATCTGTCGGTTTATGGAAATGCACATATCTATAAAGATAAAGCAACAATTGAGGACAAATGGTCACCGATGGCGAATGCTTGGTTCGACGGAAAAGACGACCCCAATGTTTCCATCATCCGAGTGGAACCAAGGGAAACTTATTATTGGGACACAAAAGCCGGAAAATTAGTCAGTCTTTTAAGTTTTGCTGCAGCCGCAATCACTGGTACCGAAACTGATAATTCTGACGGCGTTGAAGGAACCGCAACAGTTTAAATTAAAAATTTAAATCATATAAAATCTCTGGCAACATTTTGCTGGAGATTTTCGTTTAAAATAAATTGGTCAGTTTTTTGAATAGTCTCAAAAACATCAATTTTATTACCCTTGAAACTCATCACATTCACAAACAGAGGCATTTATTGTCCGCAGGGAAAATTCTACATCGATCCGTGGCGACCGGTTGATTTGGCGGTTATTACGCATGGGCACGCCGATCACGCCCGTTGGGGCATGAAAAAATACCTTTGTCATCATTTCACAAAACCGATTTTACACAAAAGAATCAGTGAGGATATCGAATGTCAAAGTATGGAATATGGCGAAATCATTAATATCAATGGTGTAAAAGTTTCGCTTCATCCTGCAGGTCACATTATTGGTTCGGCGCAGATTCGTTTGGAATATAAAGGTTATGTGAGCGTCGTTTCGGGAGATTATAAAGTTCAGGATGATGGGTTGAGTACGCCTTTCGAGCTTGTGAAATGCAATGAATTCGTTACAGAAAGCACTTTCGGACTTCCGATTTACAACTGGCTTGAAGTGAACGATTTGAATCAAAAAATGCAAAATTGGGTTTTAAGAAATAAAGAAAATCAGAAAACTTCTGTATTCATCGGTTATTCTTTGGGTAAAGCACAACGAATTATGAAAGCGGTCGAAGGCTTGGGAAAAATCCACGTTCATTACTCAATCGGAAAACTGAATGAAGCTTTTGAAAACGTCGGAATCACACTTCCCGACTACGAAATTCCTGATTTTCGTGAATCTGTAAAACATTTGCAGGATGAAATTGTCATCGTTCCGCCTGCTTTATTGGACTCCAATGTGATTAAAAAAATTCCCAATCCTGCAACGGCAATTTGTTCAGGCTGGATGCAGGTTCGTGGTGCAAGACGATGGCGAAGTGCCGATGCAGGTTTTCCAATGAGCGATCACGCCGATTGGAAAGGTCTTTTACAAGCCATAAAAGCAACTGAAGCAGAAATCGTTCACGTCACACACGGACAAACCGAAGTTTTTTCTAAATATTTAAACGAAATCGGGATTAAGTCTGATGTTGTTGAAACATTGTATGGCGACGATGACGAAGAGGAAAAAGAAAAGGAAATAATAAAAGATTAAGATTTTGATGACTTTTGAAAAGTTCCGTAGGAACGTCCTGTTAATAGAATTAAAAAAAACAATAACAAAGCGGAGCTCCGTAGGAGCGACCTGTTAATGACAGAATAAAAAAACATCGAATCTCTCGCAGCCCGACTTTAGTGGAAATCCTTTTTTTGCTGAACTAAGATTTCAATTTAATCTGAAAACGTCTTGCAAAAAAAGATTGGGAACGGAAGGCGGAAATTGCTGCCCATAATATTAAAAATTAAGAAATGAAACATTTCGCAGAACTCATCAACGCCCTCGAAAGCACCAATAAAACCAACGCTAAAATCGATGCCATTATCGATTATTTGGAACGTGCGCCTGATGAAGATAAAGTGTGGTTCATCGCCCTGTTTACGGGCAAAAGACCGAAGCGAAATGTAAACACCAATTATATGAAAGAATGGACGTTGGAAATTACACAATTGCCTTTTTGGTTGTTTCAAGAAAGCTATTCTTCGGTCGGCGACTTGGGAGAAACATTGTCATTAATTCTTCCTCCACCAACAGAAAAAATCGAACGTTCTTTATCGGAATGGATGAATGAAATTATCGGTTTAAAAGATAAATCAGACTCAGAAAAAAAGGATTTTGTCTTAAATTCCTGGAACGGTTTGGATTACACGGAACGTTTGATTTTCAATAAATTATTAGGCGGAAGTTTCAGAATTGGAGTCTCAGATAAAACTTTAATTAATGCTTTAACGAAATTTTCCAATCAAGAATCGAGTGCTTTAACACATAGTTTGATGGGAAAATGGCAACCCGAAAATACGTCTTTCAAAGAGTTGATTTCGGCAGAAAATATCAATCCCGACAATTCAAAACCATATCCGTTTTGTCTGGCTTATCCTTTGGAAAAAGATTTGGAAGATTTGGGAAAACCCGATGAATGGCAAATCGAATATAAATGGGACGGAATTCGTGGACAAATTATCCGTAGGAATGATGAAGTTTTTATCTGGTCAAGAGGTGAAGAACTGATTACCGAACAGTTTCCAGAAATCAAAGAAGTCGTTCAGAAGATGAAAGGAAATTTTGTTCTGGATGGAGAAATTTTGGCGGTAAAAGACAATCAGGTTTTGAATTTTAATGAACTACAGAAACGCCTCAACAGAAAAACTTTAACCAAAAAAATGCTTTCAGAAATCCCGATTCAGGTTTTTGCTTATGATTTATTAGAATTAGAAGGAAATGATTTGCGTGAAAAACCAATCTCTTCAAGACGGGCAATGTTGGAAGAATTATTATTAAATGAAACCCCCGAAAATATTAAGCTTTCCGAACTTATTGAATTTGAAAACTGGGAAGATTTAAATACAATCAGAGAAAATTCCAGAGAAATCAACAGTGAAGGTTTGATGCTGAAACAGAAAAACTCACACTATCATTCCGGGCGAAAAAAAGGCGATTGGTGGAAATGGAAAATCGATCCGCTCACGATTGACGCCGTTCTCATCTACGCTCAGAAAGGAAGCGGAAGACGAAGCGCATACTACACAGATTACACTTTTGCAGTGAAAAATGAAGATAAATTAGTCACGATTGCCAAGGCGTATTCCGGTTTAACGGACAAAGAAATAATGGAAGTCAGCAAGTTTGTCAACAAAAATGCGATTGAAAAATTTGGTCCCGTCCGAACCGTAAAACCCGAATTGGTTTTTGAAATTGCCTTCGAAGGAATTGGTTTCAGCAACCGCCACAAAAGCGGTGTAGCTTTGCGTTTCCCAAGAATTGTACGCTGGCGAAAAGATAAAAAAGTGGATGAAATTGATGATTTGGAAGAGATTAAGAAATTGATACAGTAAACTATATCAAGGTTATTAAATAGACAATTCTACACTAGTTTGAATCAACTATTATTGAAAATACGAGAAATATTCCTTTAGACATCCATTCAAAATAAATTTGTCCTTACAATCGAATTAAAAACTTCGCTCAGAGCATTCAATTTCCAAAATGAGGAAAGCATTAGATTTTTTCTCTGAGCTAAGTTTGTTAAATAATTGTTTTTTTGTGCCAAATTATGATATAGATTTTCGTAAATATAAAAACTATTTCTGATAAAATTTCTCATCAAATGCCTCCTGCAAATTGTTTGGCTCTTTTCTTTTTTTGTTATTTAATTCGTGACGGGTCGTTGAAGAGGTTACATAGGCCGATCTTCTCGTACTTTGCAAATTACCTATGGGACGATTTTCTTCTAGAGTTCTAAACGGCGTAAACGAAAGATTGTCCATCACATTAAAATTACCATCTTCAGGAACTTCTTGTTTAAATATTTTGATTTTAGCTACCGTGCGAAATGGCGATAGTTCTTGAGACCATTCTTCTGTAAGATCATTAATTGGCATTTTTTTCAAATCGTTACATAATTGAATTTGTAGATTAAATGTAAGATCGTTTTTTGCGATCTCTTTAATAATACCTTTTCTGTAAGGCCAATCTTCGCTGTTAATATCAATATCCTTATCAATAATTAAGTTTTTTGTTTCGTGAGTAGGTTCAATTCTTACTTTTGCCATATAATCTCCGTGACGAACTGCGCCCATACTGTAATACTCGTATAAAAAACTGTTAATTGATGGGATTTTTTCAAAAGTTTTTAGTGCGGCTAATTCTTTTAATGCTTCGAAATTTGGGAAAGCTTTTTTATTTTCTGTAACCCAGATTGAAGCAAATTCCAATTTTCCTAATGCACCTTTTTCAAAAAAATCGGTGATTTTAAGAAACAGTTTGGAGATGAAAACATAATGTTCCGCAGTATTGCAAAAAAATACCGGATTATTGATTAGGTTGAAATCCACATTTGGTGATGACTCTTCACCAGGAGCAACTTTTTCGCCTTCAATTCCAAAAATTTTAAGTGCAAAACCTTGCGCATTTCCACTTAGTTTATCAGGCAACACACGAGAGGATCCGTTTGAAAAACGAACCACCGCTTCGTGTTTTCCTGCATTTTTATAAATACCTTGAGCCAATTCTTCAGGCAAATTAGGCAGAATTTCCACCTCTGCCTTTAATGCTGCATAGCCATTGGCGTGCGCATCTCTTGTATAATTATGAGCGCGGCTTAGTTGCGGCGTGTTTCGAATATAATCTACAATATCCTTATTAATTTTATTGATATACTCTTCGAAATTTTCAGGAATTTCTTCCAATTTATAATCATATTTAACGTATTCCATGCAATTAGATTTTTTTGTTAGTGATTTTTAAAAAAAAAAATAGTTAAATTTTTATAAGTATTAATTTAATTCACTGATCCATTTGAGAGCTGAAAGACTTGGGATAAAGCAATATTCACCACCTTTCACGATATTATAAGTTTGTAAACCTCGGTATCTTTTTATTAGCGGGTCTGCAGGCATACTGAACAAACTATTTTGATCTTGCAAACCAACCATAGGATCTTTTTCACTACCCAGATTTTGTGAATTGCCATCATTAATCCATTGTTTTTGCAAAAATTCCAAAGTCCCCATTGCATTCGCGCTAATTCCCATAAAATATTGACCGCGTTCTTTACCGTCATTTTTTGTCACTTCCGGCGGAACAATATCGCCAAAAGTTACGCTGCGACGTATAATGCGGTGAAGCCTTTCATCTTCCAAGACAAAAGTTTTGGAATCTCGCGGATTCATCCTGCGGATGTGAGAACTGAAAGGACATTTTTTTCCAAACTCATCGTTCTTAAATGAAAAATTATTATTTTTTTCAGGATTTTCTCCAAGCTCTTTATCATCTTTTTCTGGCGATAAAACTAGTGGAGCTCCGCTTCTCCATCTGCCTACCATTTTCGCAGCCAAAAGTTCGCCTTCTTCTGGAGAAGAACTATTATCCTTAATGAACTGGTTAAACTCTGCAACCTGGCTTTGATATTTTCTAAAAATCATAAAAGACCCATTCTTCCCTAAAATGTCCGGCTGAGGAAAAGGTTTTGTAATATCACCTTCTCCTGGATAACCTAATATAAATTCGCCAGCTGCAATCGGGCGGTCAAAACCTTGAGGTACATCAATCCCACTACCTTCAACTTCGGGATTACTGATTCCATCGCGAAAACCGAAAACATTTTTCACCTCTTCTGTAGCACCAAAATCTTCACTCACCAAAACTTCAACTCCATTGTTTTCCGAAATTTTCGTACGAAATTCTTCCAATTTGCTTTTCCAATCGGCTTCATTATTGGAGATCACTGCAGCAGCAATATGAATGTTAGGATTTTTAAATTCTTTCTGCCAATTTTTGGGATCATTCACGCCAATATCATAAAGATAAGACGATCTTTTAGCCATTCCTTCTTTAAAAGATTCCGGAAAAGAATCTAAACTTTCTTTTGGTACACCAATTTTTTCTAAACCTTTATAGGTAAAAGTTAGAAATACAGATGCTCCTTCGTTTTTGTTCCATTCCTCTGCAGAATCAATTAATGGAATCAAATCTTTCAACATCTTCTTCGCACTTTCTTTATCCGTGATTTCTAATAATGCCACTGTTCCAAAATAAGGAATTGGCCTACTTCTCAAAATTAAAGATTGAATTTCCTTCAACTCTATATTAACTTTGTCCGGATTGAAAATTCTTTTTATAAAATCAAATGCCATAATTTATTTATTAAAAATTATTTTTCAATTTTATTAGAATCGTCAATGGCTTTATTTAAGCCAGTAATAATCTTATCGTTACGTCTAATGTCGTTTACAGTAAGATGTGGTACTCCCACATACCAACCTGTCGCAGTAATCTGTTTGCTAAGAATAAAATCTTTAACTGTTGGATCTTTAATTCCAGGCCAACCTTCCACATTTCCAAAAATAATATCCATCAATTGGGGAATTTTGGTTGCAAAATCATCGATATAAGCATCCCAATCCCCATCATAAGCTGTACAGAACAAAATCTTAGTATCATTATCAAAAAGAACAATTCGTAAATCGTGTAAGGTTCCAACTTTTGTAGCACCTTTCAAATTACCATTTGCAATCTCCATAATTTTTCGAAGATTATCAGCGCCGCCGGGCTTCAAATCTGCCATTGCAGTCAGTTCAGAAACCCGACCTGATCGTAATCCTTTTCTACCTGCAGAAGTTGTGGAATGATCATATCCATCATCAATACCTTCTGAAAAATTTGCTTTAATAAGCTCTGCTGTTAATTTTACATTGTCGATGAAACTCATAACAAAAAGATTTATTTTAATAATTATTTACTTAAAAAAATCAAAAACTAAACCATCATTTAATTTTTTAATTAAAATTTTTATTAAAACTATTCATTGCATAGAAATAAAAAATTCAATTAAATTAACATTGCTCAGTTCTTAGTTGGTCCTATTTTTATATTAAATATGTAAAAATATAATTTGAGCAATTTCGAAAATACCAACGGCTTCAAAATCATTCAAAACTGGATGATGGAAAAATCGATTTCGCCTTTTAAATTTCAGGTTCAGACTTGGCAGAAATTCGGGAGCGGTTACAGCGGAATGGTGGTTGCTCCAACCGGTTTTGGGAAAACGTTTTCGGTTTTTTTAGCTTTAATATCAGATTTTCTAAATCATCCAGAAAAATACAAAATCGGACTGAAAATGATTTGGATTACGCCACTTCGTTCGCTTTCCAAAGATATCGCCAAAGCAATGCAGGAAGCGATTGATGAGATTGGACTCGATTGGGCAGTTGGCGTGAGGAATGGAGACACCGATCCGAAGGTTCGGCAACAGCAGGTCAAAAATATGCCGGAAATTCTGGTCGCAACGCCCGAAAGTTTACAGTTATTACTAGGACAGAAAAATCATCAACGGTTTTTTAAAAATCTGCAGACGATTGTTGTAGATGAATGGCACGAATTGTTAGGTTCAAAACGTGGTGTTTTGGTAGAATTGGGAATTTCTCAGCTCAGAAAATATGTTCCGAAACTTAAAATTTGGGGAATCACGGCAACAATTGGCAATCTCGATGAAGCGATGGAGGTTTTAATTCCATATCCAATTAAAAAGACAAAAGTTACCGCTAAAGAACATAAGAAAATTGAAATTCTCCCTGTTTTTCCTGATGAAGTTGAAATTTTGCCGTGGGCAGGTCATCTCGGGCAAAAACTGGCGGATAAAGTAGTTCCGATAATTTTAGAATCAAAATCGACGATTGTTTTTACCAATACGAGAAGTCAGAGCGAAATGTGGTATCAGCTTTTGCTGAATGTTTACCCTGATTTTGCCGGACAAATTGCTATTCATCACAGTTCGATTGATGCGGAATTGAGAAACTGGATTGAAGAAAATCTAAGTTCAGGCAAACTGAAAGCGGTTGTTTCAACATCATCTTTAGACTTAGGAATTGACTTTAAACCCGTTGACACTGTGATTCAAATCGGTTCCGCAAAAGGCGTTGCGAGGTTTTTGCAGCGTGCGGGACGAAGTGGTCACTCCCCTTTCGAAACTTCAAAAATCTATTGTGTTCCTACGCATTCCTTAGAACTGATTGAAGTTTCCGCCTTAAAAGAAGCCGTAAAGCAGAATGTCATTGAACCTCGTGAGCCGCAGGTTTTATGTTTTGATGTTTTGGTTCAGTTTCTGATGACTTTGGCGATTGGCGACGGATTTTATCCCGAAGAAACTTATCAAAGAATCAAGCAAGTCTATACTTTTCAGGAAATTACGGATGCAGAATGGAAATCAATCATTGAATTTCTGACGATTGGCGGAAGCGCGCTGAAAAGTTATGAAGAATACCATAAAGTCGTGGTAATGGAAGACGGTTTGCACAAAGTGAATTCCCGAAGAATAGCGATGCTCCACCGGATGAATATGGGTGCGATTGTGAGCGATGCGATGCTTAAAGTGAAATTTATTTCCGGCGGATATATCGGAATGGTCGAGGAATATTTTATCTCAAGATTAAAAAAAGAAGAGAAATTTATTTTAGCAGGAAGAGTTCTGGAAGTCGCTATGATAAAGGATATGACGGTTTTCGTTCGGGCTTCAAAAGGAAAAGCGCAGGCTCCGAGTTATTTGGGCGGAAGATTGCCGTTGAGTTCTAATCTTGGTCAGTTTTTGCGTGAAAAACTGTCGATTGCTTTAAATCCGAAAACTTCTGAGAAAGAACTGAAATTTTTGCATCCACTTTTGATGAACCAGGAAGAGCGTTCGCATATTCCGAAAGATGATGAATTTTTGGTGGAAATGATTAAAAACCGTGAAGGTTATCATTTATTTATGTATCCGTTTGAAGGTCGTCTGGTTCACGAAGTTATGGCTGCATTGATTGCTTTCAGAATTTCAAAACTAGCTCCGATTTCGTTTTCGATGGCGATGAATGATTATGGTTTTGAATTGTTTAGTGATAAAGAAATTCCTTTAAATGAAGAAAATTTAGATAAAATCTTAACGAGAGAAAATCTAATGACCGATGTGATTTCGAGCATTAATGCAGCGGAAATGGCGAGAAGAAAATTTAGAGATATTGCTGTGATTTCCGGAATGGTGGTGCAGAATTTTCCAGGACAACAACGTTCCAATAAATCGCTTCAAAGTTCGGCTGGTTTGATTTTTAAAGTCCTGGAAGATCACGATCCGAATCATTTTTTGGTGAGACAGGCTTATACAGAAGTTTTTAATATGCAGTTACAGGAACAAAGATTGGTAGAAGCTTTTAAGCGAATCGACAAATCAAAAATTATTTTAAAATTTGCCAATGCTTTTACTCCACTGAGTTTCCCGATAAAAGTTGACAGTTTGAGGCAGACTTTGACGAGTGAAGATTTGGATGCGAGAATTCAAAAGTTGATTCAGCAGGCGAAGAAATTGAAGTAATTATATGAAAATAGTAACTAAAAATATCAATATCCAAAACGAAATTTTTACTTTGACTAATCAACGAGCATTGTTTTGGAAAAAAGAGAAAGCTTTAATTTTATCGGATTTACATATCGGAAAAACAGCTCATTTCCGCAAAAATGGAATTGCTTTGGCGAATCAAATTATGAAAAATGATTTGGAAAGATTATCAATTCTGATTGAATATTTTAAGCCTGAAAAATTTATTGTTGTTGGAGATTTGCTTCACGCCGGAGATAATTCGGAAGTTTCGGAATTTTGTCTTTGGAAAGAACAATTTTCTGATTTAAAATTTTATTTGATTGAAGGAAATCACGACAAGATTTCAAAAAAATTAGAACAAAAATTGTGTTTGGATTTTAAAGCTGAAAAATATGAACTGAATGATTTAATCTTCACACACGATTTTGACAAAACGGAATCTAAGTTTCAGATCAATGGACATATTCATCCCGGATTTGTAATTAATTCTGTTGTTAAGAAAATAAAACTGCCTTGTTTTGTTGTTTCGGAAAATCAGTTATTACTTCCTGCTTTCAGCGAGTTTACAGGTTTAGACACGAAAAATCTCCCTAAAAAAGGAAGGTACTACATTTTTACGAATTCGGAAATTTATGATATTTAGCATTTCTTTTTAAAGATAAAACAGCAAATTAATAAAGTCAGATTAACTAAAACTGAAAAACCATTTGATAAAATAATTGGTAACTCGTCTTTCAAAAATCCATAACAAACCCAAAGAGATAATCCAGAAATCAGAATCAAAAGCATTATTACAGAAATATCTTCTGCATTTTTTTCTTTGATAACTTTGATGAGTTGTGGCATCATGGCGATTGATGTCAAGCCTCCGGCAATTAATCCAATTATGTTTTCATCCATTTCAATGAGATTTCAAATAAATGTACAGAAAATTTATGTTAAAAAGCCATCTATAGTTTTTAATATCAGGATATCCATCTTTCCACCTTTCTTTCCAGTTCATCAAGATCAAAAGGTTTGGACAGGTAATCAACAGCTGATGACTTTGAAGATAAAAAAGCCACATCATTTTTTGCAGTGATGAATAACACTGGAATTTTATGATGGACTTCGTGATCCTTTAATAATCTAGTAGCTTCTACTCCTCCAATTACAGGAATATAAATATCCATAATAATGAGATCTGGTAAAAAGAGATTAACCTTTGAAATGATATCATCCGCTGTTTCAGCAATTTGGACTTCGTAACCGTTATCTTCAAAGATAATAGATACAACTTCCAAAATAGAAGTATCATCATCAAAGATTAAAATTTTCTTCTTACTCATTTAATTTGATTTAATAACATTTAAGAGATAAGAAAATGCCTTAACTGCTAGCGTCAAATCTAAAGAAATACCTTCTCTCGCTTTTATGATTTGAATCACAATTGAAAGATTTTCCAATTTCAATTTCGGCACAAAAATTACTATGTAAAAAAATAATTAAACTATTGAAACTTTAAAACTATGATAATTCCGGAAGAGCTTCTGATTAATTATGGCGCAACTATTGAAACTTATAGAAAAAAAGATGTTATTTTCAGTGAATTTGAAACACCTAAAAATTATTATCAAATTGTCTCGGGCAATATAAAACTCAATCATTACAACGAAGAAGGCAGAGAATTGATATTCGCTATTTTGAATGAAGGAATGAGTGTTTGCGAGATGCTCCTTTTTATAGATCACACTTTCCCTGTCAATGCTGTGGTTTTTGAAGATGCAACTGTATTGAGATTATCAAAACAAAAATTTCTTAAAATGCTGGATGATCATCCAAAAGTAGCTAAAGACATTAATAATTTTCTTGCAGAAAGATTGTATCAGAAATATATAATGTTGGAAAATAATTCTTCTTTATACGCCAATGTGAGGATAAAAGGTGTTTTGGATTATCACAAAAGTTTTAGCGCAGACAAAAATCAATATTCATTTCAAATGCCTTTGACAAGACAACAATTAGCGGCAATGACAGGTCTGCGAGTTGAAACGGTCATTAGACATATTAAAACCTTTGAAAAAGAAGGAGTTGTGAAAATTATTAAAGGAAAAATTTATTATTAAGAAAAGTTTTTTAGTAGAAAATTTTACGATTTTGGATTTTTACAATATTCTCTTTTTCCATCATTTTAAGAGCTCTGATGGTTGTCTCCACACGCAATCCGGTAAGACTTGCCATCTGTTGTCTTGTAAGCGGAACCTGAAAAGAAAAAGCACTTAGATCCTTTTCCGAACTTTTTAGATAATCCATCAAAACCCGAAGCTTTGTAGCCGGGTTTTTAGTAGAAAAAATCTGTCCCATTGCGTACTTGAAGTACATAGAGTCTGACAAACTATTGATGATTTTGAATTGATTTTCAGGAAATTTCGTAAGAATTTGGAAGAACTTAGATTTTGGCAATCGTAGAACTTTACAAGCAGTGATTGCAATTGCGTTCACGGGATAAGCTTTATCCAGAAATAATAAAGATTCTCCTATACTCTGCCCTTTTTTCAGAATGGTTTGGATTGTTTCTTTTCCATCTTCATTGTAGTTGTTTAGTTTTACTTCTCCCTCTACAATCTGATAATAATAATTAGCATTGCTTTTTTCAGAAAATATAGATTCTGATGCATTATACTCCTTTAATTTTCCTCCAAATGATTTGATAATACTTTCTTCAATAACCATATCCACTACCCTATTTCTAAATTTTTAAATAACAAAATCAGTTATACCAATTAATTGAGTAAACCGAACGTTAATAATGATTTGAATAGATGTAGAAATGTTTTTGAATATAAGTTTAGCATAGTTTCTCTTTAGTCCCACCAAAATTAAAGAGAACTTATCTAGAACTTTATGACTTGGGTCATAATAGTTATTCTAAGTAATAGGAAAAAAATATGATAAAAATATTTTAATAACCACGCAAACTTTAACGTAGAAGACCGCTTGGATTTTAATTTTAAGAAGTTAATTATTAATCCATTTCAAAACCTTTTCTTCAAGATCTTGCAGGTCAAAAGGTTTTGGAACGTAATCATCTGCCATTGCCTCGTTGGCAAGAGAAGCAATATCATTATTGGCACTGATATAAATTACCGGAATGTTTTTGTACTCAGGAGTCGCTTTCAAAAGTTTTGTAGCTTCTACTCCACCAATTACGGGGATCCAATTGTCCATAATAATTACATCTGGCTGAAAATCTGTTACTTTCTTGATAATATCATCCGCGGTTTCGGAAACTTCAACTTCATATCCAAGATCATTTAAGACGATAAAAATAACTTCTAAAATCGAAGTTTCATCATCAAATATTAGGACTTTTTTCTTGCTCATAATATATTTAGTTGTATTTGTTTTTTATAATTTATTTAATTTTGTGGGAAGATTTTCTGGCGTAATCAATTGATCAAAATTGACTTTCTGCGCCGCCATCATTGGCATGTAGCTCACTTCTGCCGTATCCGGATCTTGGATCCAAATTTTTCCGTTCATTTTTTTTATCAATTTCATCCCTTCGACACCATCAGAATTGGCTCCAGATAATAGAATAGCTAATAGATTCTCCCTAAAAACTTCCCCAGCTGAACCAAACGAAATATCGACGGAAGGCCGAGAGAAATTCAGCTTTTCCGATCTGTCTAAGGACATTATTTTTTTGTCATCGAACAAAACATGGAAATCTGCTGGAGCAAGATAGATATTGTTACTTTCAATCTCTGTTTTATCTTCTATTTCCGTAACCGGGATATGAGAAACTTGTTCTAGCAAAGTTGGTAAAATGTTGAGTGCAGAAGCTTTGCGATGGATGACGATGACGATTGCAAATTTTATAGATTCGTCCAGATTTTTCAACATAGTTAGGATTACCGGCAGGCTACCTGCTGATCCACCAATAATCACTAATTCTATCTTAACATCCGATTGTTCCATATCACAACTGCTCTGTTTTTTTCCAAATGCGCTGATTATCTACTTGTTGATAATCTTTTCCCAAGTCCGAAAAGCGCAAAGTCTCTCTGGAACCAAGTGCAAGATATCCTAGGTTTTCCAAACTATTGTCGAAAAGTTTGAAAACGCGTTCCTGAAGTTCTTTGTCAAAATAGATCAAAACGTTTCTACAAATAATCAACTGAAAGCTATTGAAAGAACTATCCGAAACCAAATTATGAGTAGAGATAATCATCTTTTTCTGCAAGGATCTATCAAATTTGGCTACATCATAATTGGCAATATAATATTTTGAAAAATCCTCCTTACCACCGGAAAGGTGGTAATTCTCGGAGTATAATTTCATCTGTTGGAGAGGGAAAACCCCTGCCCGTGCTGTTTCCAAAACAGAGGGATTGATATCTGTAGCATAGATCAAACTTTTATCATATAAACCTGCTTCTTTTAGCAATATGGCTACAGAATATGCTTCTTCTCCTGTGGAGCATCCGGCAAGCCAAATACGGATAAGCGGATAGGTTCCTAATTGTGGAAGGACCTTTTCTCTAAGGCTTAGAAAAAAATCGGGGTCGCGGAACATCTCGGTAACGTTGACGGTGATCTCTTCTACAAAGCGTTTGAGGTAATCTTGATCGTTAATAATTGTGTATCTAAGTTCTGCAAAACTGGCAAATTTGTCGATAACACAAATCCTGTTGATCCTTCTTTTAAAAGAAGCTTTGCTGTACATAGAGAAATCGTAACCATATAAATCGTAAATATCTTTTATAAGATACTCTAACTCTTCATCTTTAACAATACTTGGATCTAGCATCAGGAAACTTTTTCTATAACGTTCAATAATTGATCCACATTGATCGGTTTTTTGATATAATCTGTTGCGCCAGCATCTATACATTTTTGATAATCCTCCTCCATTGCTTGTGCAGTAACCGCAATGATGGGGATGTGATTGAGTTTATTAATTCCCCTAATCATCCCAATAGCTTGATATCCATCAATATCTGGCATCATCATATCCATCAAAACAATGTTGATATGATCATCTTTTTCCAATTTATCAATAGCTTCTTGTGCACCGAGGGCCGTTTCTATATTGAATTTTTTTGCCTTTAGCGTTAATTTAAGTGCAAAAATATTCCTGGGATCGTCATCAACAATCAATATTTTTTTTTCCATATTGTGGTTATTAGTTTTTGTACAACCAAACGCGTAGAAGAGACAGTAACTGATCTATATCAACAGGTTTGGTGATATAATCCGAAGCACCAGCCTGGATACACTTGTCTCGATCTCCTATCATCGATTTTGCTGTAACTGCAATGATTGGCAATTCTTTGAAATTTTGCATTTTTCTGATTTCTCTAATGGTATCATAACCGTCCATCTCCGGCATCATCATATCCATCAAAATTACATCAATGTCTGGATTTTCCTTTATTTTATCGAGCGCTTGTTTACCATCCATCGCCAGGATAACTTCAACTTTATACTTTTCCAAAGCTTTTGATAAGGAGAAGATATTTCTAACATCGTCATCGGTAATCAATATTTTTTTTCCGCTTAAAGTTTCCGTTAGATTTCCAAGATTTTTAACTTTTCCCGACTCGGTCGCTTGTTTATTCTCCTGTACCAAATGTAGAAACAAACTTATCTCGTCCAAGATCCTTTGGTAAGAATGGGCTGTTTTTACAACAATAGAATCTGCATATTGCTTGATTCTGAATTCTTCGGATTGATTTAGATTTCGCTCCGTAAAAATAATGACAGGAAGGTTCTCCAAACCTGCGTAACTTTTTATGCTTTCAACAATCTGATAGCTGCTTCCTCTTGCCGATCCCACATCTACAATTACGCAGTGGACGTTTTCATTTTGGAAGGCTTTTACACTGTCTTCTACCGTATTCTCCACAGACAACGAGATATTGTAATTGCCCAAGAAGTAGGATAAAGCTTTGGCGTGTTGAGCATTTTCTTCGACTATCAAAACCTTTTGTGGCGAGCGTTTCAGTGCTTCTTCAATCTTTTGGAATACATTGTTCATCTCCTCCAATGCTACTGGTTTATTAATAAAATCAATAGCGCCTCTCATCAAACTTTCTTTTTTGGCTTGTAGAGAAGACATCATATGAACAGGAATAGATTTGGTTTGGTTGTTGGTTTTAAGATCCGTCATCACCTGCCATCCATCTTTTACAGGCAATTGTATGTCCAGCAAAATTGCCAGAGGTTTATATTGCAACGCAGCAGAAAGCGCATAATCTCCTCGAACGACTACAACTGCTTTATAACCGTGGACGTGTGCATATTTCAGAAGTGCTTTTGCAAAATTGGTATCGTCTTCTACAATCAAAATCACTTTATCACCTTCTGTGATTTGATCACGATCGTCATCAATATCATCAGGAATATCTAAATGATTTATAGAATTTAAGTTTTCATTATCTGCTTTTATGATTGTTTTAATTTCTTCTACATCTTGCGAAATAACATCTACCAAACTTTGTTCATTGGAAATAACATCTGGCGCAGCCGATGGTTCTTTTGGAATAATTAAACTGAACTCACTACCTTTTCCAAATTCACTTTCCAAGGTGATTTTACCTCCGAGGAGTTTCGCAATTTCACGACTTATTGAAAGTCCCAAACCTGTTCCGCCAAATTTTCTTTGGGTAGAACCGTCTGCTTGTTGAAATGCTTCGAATATCAGTTTTTGCTTGTCTTCCGGAATCCCCATTCCTGTATCTTTTACCGAGAAAATAAGGAAATCATGATTTTTAGGATATTCGGAAATGTTTAAATTGATAGAGCCTTGCTTAGTAAATTTGAAAGCGTTGGAAAGTAGATTTCTTAACACTTGATCCAATCTTAGACGATCTGTATTCAACTTTTTATCTAAGGAATCAGCAAGATTAATATTGAATTGGACACCTTTTTCATTAGCAATTGGCATAAAAAGATTCTTAATATCCGTTACCACATCTTGCAATGAAATCTGCTCGTACACCAGATTCATTTTTCCGGATTCTATTTTCGCAAGGTCCAATATTTCATCAATTAATGTCAATAAACTTGTTCCAGAACTTTGGATGACTTTTGCAGATTCTATCTGATCTTCGTTCAGGTTCTCATCCGGATTTTCTACCATCAAACGAGACAATAATAAGATGGAATTGAGAGGCGTTCTCAACTCGTGCGACATATTGGCCAAGAACTCAGATTTGTATTGTGTGCTCAGGGCAAGTTCTTCGGCTTTCTTCTGAATTTCAACATTTCGTTCGGCAATTAGATTATTTTTTTCCTCTAATGCCTTGGAACGTTCTTCTAACTCTGTATTGGTTTGTAGAAGCTCTTCTTGTTGTACTCTCAGCTCTTCTTCCGAGGCCTGAAGTTTTTGGGTTTGAGCTTCTAATTCTGTATTGAGGTTTTCTAATTCGGAATGCTGCACTTGCAATTCTTCCGACTGAGCTTGGGTTTCCTCTAATAATCTTTGTTCTTTTTCTCTTGCTCTTGATGCGCTCAACGCAATTGCAATGTTTCTCGCGCCTTCATTAAAATAATCAGCTTTAGCATCGTCAAAATTGTGTGTTGCACTCAGCTCCATCACACCAAAAATATGTCTATCCAACACAATTGGAATCAAAATAATACCATTAATCTTAATTTTGCTGCTTGCAAAACTTGTTACAAAATCTTTGTCATCTAGGTTATTAAAAACAGTAATTTTTTCTTGTAAAAATGCTTGCCCAACCATTCCTTCGCCTGGTAAGAAGCTTTTTTTCATATGGTCTTCTAAACCAAAAGCACTATATAATTTCAGTTTTTCATCTTCAAAGATATAAACCGCACCGTTCACACAATCTGCATACGAGATGAAATGATTAAGCGCATTATCTGCAACTTCTTTTACGGTTTTGTTACCAACAAGAGATTCATTAAGTAGAACTAAACCTGTTTGTCTCCATTCGCTTTCATTGATTTGGTCAAAAGATGTTTTTAAAGACAGCGTCATGTTATTTAGAGATTCTACAATATCGCCTAGTTCATCATTTCCTCTATCGGAGATTTTTACATCATAATCGCCGCTTGCCACTTTTCCTGCTACTTCTTTAATAATTTTGACTCTTTTAGAGATTTCTAAGTCTTTAGCTTGCAAATCTTTCTCGAGTTTATCTCTTCTTATAAGATCTCTTTTTAATTTCAGGTAGAAAAAAATTGTTACAACAAGCGCTGCAAGAGCAGAAAAGACAATGAACAAAACTGTAGTTGTAGATGAATTGTTAAGTGATTTGTTCCTGATTAATAATTCGTTTTCTTCGTGCTTTACAAAATCTGCAACAATATCTCTACATCTATCCATAGAAATTTTGTTGATGGAGATTTGTTCCTGTGTCATCAATAGTCCGTTACGTCTATCGCTTACACATTTCCTCATATTTTGCATGCTTTTGGTAGCATTTTGCTGTAAACTTTCGATCCTTTTAAGCTGTATATTGTCTGTGGTTTCTACATCTTGTAGCTTATGGATTGCTTTTTCAAATTCGGAAACACTGCTGTTGTAGGGTTCCAAAAAAGAGTCTTTTCCAGTGAGCTGATAACCTCTATTACCAGTTTCTGCATCCAAAAGAGTAATTAAAACATCTTTAACCGTAGTTATAGCATGTCGGCTTTGAGCAGATTTTTCGCGATTGTTCATCTGATTCTGAATACTCCAATATGAAGCTAAAGAACTGGCAAGTAATATGAAAAAAGACAAACCAACGCTGAACTGCAGATTACGTATAATTTTTTTTTGCATACGATTAATTTAGTGGTAATGTAAAATAGAAGGTAGACCCTTCATTGACTTCGCTAGAAACACCGATAGTTCCGTCGTGCAGTTCTATAATCTCCGAACATATAAATAATCCAATCCCAAGACCCTGAAATTGAACCGAAGACTCTTCTACACGATAAAATTTTTGAAAAACAGATTCCTGTTTATACTCCGGAATTCCGATTCCGAAATCTGTTACGCTAACTCTCACATTCTCTTCATCAATAAAAGTGGAGACAAAAATCTGATGATTGTCGGGAGAATATTTAATCGCGTTACTTAAAAAATTGATTAAAACCTGATCAATCCGCATCTCATCCAGAGGAACCAAGATATCGGGTTTTGGACCGTGACGTTCAATATTAATTTTGTTGCTATCTTGCGTTTGTAGAATCGTATCGATTGAATTCTGAATAACCGATTCCAGATTGGTCGGTTTCTTATTGATTTTCAGTTTACCATTTTCGATTTTGGAAACATCAAGAAGATCTGTGATCAGACTATTGAGTTTTTCAATCTGATTCAAGACTTTGTCCACATAACCCTTTTCAGGACTTTGAGCATCAAATTTCAGTTTACGATCCATCAGCTGAACATAAGCTTTGATACTTGTCAAAGGCGTTTTCAACTCGTGGCTTGCAATGCTTAAAAACTCATCTTTCTCTTTTTCTACTTTCTTTTGGTCATCAATATCGGTAAAAGTTCCTACCCAGTTTTTAATAGTTTCATTCTCGAAAACAGGAGTCATTCTAAGCAAATGATATCTAAAACCACCTGATTCCAAATGTTTGATTCTGATCTCAAGTTCAAGAGGTTTATGTTTTTTTTGAGACCTTTCGAATTCTTTCAAAATATCTTTATCATCTGGATGAGTTTCTGGAAAAATAGATTTAGAACCAGAGTAATCGTACCATTTTGCATTCACAAAATTTACCTGTCCATCTTTGTCCAGCGTAAAAGCAATTTGGGGCAAAGCTTCCAGCATCAGATGAAAATGATCGATTTCCGATTTCATCACCACCTGAGATTCTCTCCTTCCTTTAACCTCCAATTCAAGATTCTGATGGTTTTTTTTGAGTGCAAGATTGCTTTCCTGAAGATTATAAAAGGTTTTTACTTTCAGCATCAAAATCTCCGGATCGATAGGTTTGGTGACATAATCGATCCCTCCCGAAGCGTAACCTTTCTCTATGAATTGCTTATCCGTATTGACCGCAGAAAGGAAAATGATAGGAATATCCTTGGTTTTGCTGTATCCCGCGAAGGTCTCCGCGACTTCAAAGCCATCCATTCCCGGCATCTGAACATCCAGAATAATCAGGGAATAATGATTTTTCAGGGCTTTTGCCAATGCTTCTTCGCCAGATTCTGCTGTATCAATTTTAAAATCTTGAGATTCTAATAGCTTTTTTAAAGAATAAATATTGTTTTTATTATCATCAACTATTAAAATCATAAGATAAATATTGTAGGTGGGTAATTTCTTGTTTTCATTAATTTCAAAAATAATGAGATTTTTTTATTAGAACACAATTTTTTTAATGACTTATAGATATTGTGTCATCTGTAAGTTCATAATTTGTTCATTATTAAAACAATAAGCAATTGACATTATCCAGTGTGCGAAGATGCATAAGTATTTTGATAAACATTAAAACTTGCCAGTCTATTATTCTGCTGAATATAGGTGATTTCAACTAAAAAAGATCCCAGTGTATAAATAACAAAACGCAAATCGTTTTTTGAACTTTCATTGATTATCTGTCCTTTTGTAGTAACCAATTGACACTGGTCTTGAGGCGACAAATTTTTAAAATCAAAATAGGAGATTTCTATATCCATAATTATAGTTTTGAAATTTGGAAAAACACTATACAATTTCTTTACCAATTGAAATAAATAATCAATAAAAATATTTGACAATGATTATATATTGAATTTTCAGCAAATCGTACAATGATGTAATGCCTATTCAGAAGGGTTGTTTTTTAATTATAAATCCTTATTGATAATATTTTTCATATTAATTATTAAATAATCGATCAATTACATTTCTTCTGTACTCAAAAATATAATTAAGTGTTTTTTTGACAAGAAGCCAATTAATAAAATCGCCAAAAATCCCAAATGGTATTTCATATTTCAAAATATCTCGCATCAACACGCCATTATCAGAAGGTATAAACTCGTGATAGTGACTCCAGAACTTATAAGGTCCTTTCAATTGATAATCAATAAAGCTGTGTCGGAATTGATATCCTCGATCTCACTTTTCCAATTAAGCTTGATATGAAATAGAGGACGAACCGTATAATCTATTTTCAAACCTTCATAAATCTTATCCGTTTGAAGATTTGATACTATTTTGAAATCCATTTCGGAAGGAGCAATACGTGGAAGATTATATGGTGAGGAGAAAAACTCCCATGCTTCATCCAAACTACATTCTAAAAACTGTTCCCTCAAAAGTTCGTAAACCATTATACTCTATTTAGATAAGCCATTCCAACAAACATACCATTTGATAGGCATAGTAATTGATTTTAAAAACTAAAATTTACCTATGGATAATTCGAAAGATATCAATACTTTAAATGATCTTCTTCACATTACAAATGATAGAATCGGAGGTTACTTGGCAATTGAAGAAAGTGTATGGCAAATACGCTCAAGCTTGAAAGAAACATATGATGAAAAGCTCAGGCAGTCTTATGAAATGAAAAATGAATTAATCAATTTAATTCATAATCTAGGAGGAAAGCCTGAAGATCATTCTACTGTATTAGGTTCGATACATCAGAGTTGGATAGAGTTTAAAAATAATCTTACGGCAATATCTAGCGACGGAGGTCTTAATGATGTTATTACGGGTGAAGAAGCTGCCATTTCAGCTTATCAAAAAGCATTAGACGGTGGAAATCTAAGTCCCGAAATTGCAAGTATAATCTTGGATCATTTACACCATCTGAAAGCTTCTTATAAAAAACTTGATGATTTGAATGCTGAAATTGATTAAAAATCAAGCATTCCATCAGCAAGTGTCTTCCATTGTATTTTCGTTAACCTTAAGAAACCACCTAAAGTCACTATAAAATTTCTGACTAAAGTCCATATACCTTTATTCTTCGTATTGGGTATTTCATTTCGTCCATATATTCCCACTTTAATATAATCAATT
>NZ_QNUG01000041.1 GCF_003385395.1 Epilithonimonas hispanica
GAAATTCATAGACAAATATCTGATTATCAGATATAAATATACAAAAAATAACAATTATAACCAAAAAAAATCCGCCTCAAGTTGTGAGACGGATTCTTTTTTTTTTGCTCCAAACTTAAACTTATTATTCTTATATTATATCCGATTGGAAATTCATTAGAAGAATATCTTGAGAAGAATAATAAAACTACTCAAAGCAAAGTTGTTCCTAATGTTTTCGTTTATAACATTTTGTAAATTTCTTACTTCCCTTTATTAATTCATTAATATGCTATAAAATCTGTTAATCTTATAATAAAAAATTGATTTTCATTTTTTTTAACATCTTAATTAGATTATTTTTGCAGAAATTAATTTTTAAAATGAAAAAATACTTATTTCTTCTTTTGATTTCACTGTTGGTAGTTTCTTGTTCCAAAGTTAAAGTAGAGGGAAATGTTAAAGGAGGGTCTCCTTTAGAAAGAATAGAATTCATAGAAGCTTCTGGGGTGGCTACGCTTCCTCTTGTTAACCTTGGGGTTGATGAGAAAGGAAACTTCAAAGGTGAATTCAAGGCTCCTAAAAATGGAATGTATGCAATGACTTATGCAGGTAAGATGAATTTCATTTACCTTAAGAAAGGGCAAACTTTGAATATCTCTGGTGATGCCGCTACTTTCCCAGAAGTTTATAAAATTGAGGGAGATGCTAAGAAAAATAATGACTTCATTACAGCTACACAAAAGTTTTTGGAATCATACAGTTCAAAACTTAATATGCAATTGTTGCAGAAAAATGAGCCTGAATTTTTAGCAGAGATCAAAAAAATCCATTCTGATCTTGAAAAAAATCTTGATGATAATGCTGAGAAATTAGGAGCCGATAGCGAAGTTATAAAACTTAAAAAAGATGAGTTAACGACTAATATTTTGACTTTCTTAGTTCAATATCAGTTTGCTCACGGTCAAGTAACAGGAGATCCATCTTTCAAAGTTTCTAAAAATTTCATTGATTATGAAAAATCTTTGACAGAAAATAATGATAGAATGGTTGAGAACTTGCCAGTTTACAGAAACTATTTGTTGAATAAAGTAGGAAAAGATTTTCAAGCTTTTGCAGAGAAGCAAAAAGATAAGGACAATGTAACAATGTCAACTATTTTTGCAAGATTCTTGGGGACTAACAAAGAATTGTCTCAAAAAACTAAAGATTATCTTTTGGCTTTTGTGATTGCTAAATTTGATCTTAACCCTTACACAAGCGATGTAGAAAAAGTTAAGAAAGTAAGTGACGAGTCTATCAAAGATTCTGAAGTTAAGAAAGATCTTAACTCTGCCATCAATGCAGTTTTTGGATTGAAGAAAGGTGAAGTAGCTCCAACTGTAAACTTAGTAAAATTGAATGGTAAATCTGGAAATTTAGAATCAAATGGAAAACCTACTTTGGTTATGAGTTATGCCTCTTGGAATCCTTATATTGGACAATCTACAATTCCTGTTCTTAAAGAGGTTGTAAATTTTTATAAAGCTAAAGTTAACTTCGCCTATGTAAACCTAGACGATACGAAAGAACAATTTACAAAAACAGCTAATGCTATGTTGAAAGGTATTCCTGGAACTAGTTATTATGCTGAAGGAGGTTTGCAATCAGAATATGCTAAGAAATTTTTTATCTACGGATTCAAAATTCCTGGTTTTTTCTTGATTGATAAAGATGGGAAAGTAGCTAGTCAAACTTTTTATAATTTGGGGGATGCTAAGTTTGTAGAGGCAATGAATAAAATCTCTGGCCTCCAAGCGCCAAGTGTTAATCCAAATGCACAATTACAAAATGATCTTTTGCAACAGAATCCGAATGCAGATTCTGCAAAAACAAAATAATAAATGAAACAGAGAAGAAATAAAATTCTTGAAAATATCAGACTCCTTTCTGCCGGTGCGAAAGGAGTTTCTGTTGGTAAGACAGAAGACGGTAAAACCGTTTTGGTAAAAGGTGCAGTTCCTGGAGATCTTGTTAACGTAAGAGTTAAGAAGTCAAAAAGTAACTATTTTGAAGGTGAAGCTGTCGATATTTTGGAATATTCGGAATACCGAGTTGATGCCAAATGTGTACATTTTGGAACTTGTGGTGGTTGCAAATGGCAGAATATAGATTATGATAAACAACTTGATTTCAAACATAGCGAAGTTGTGAATAATATCAGAAGGATTGGTGGTTTTCCAGAGTTTGAAGAGATTCCTATTCTTGGGGCTCCAGAACAATATTACTACCGAAACAAAATGGAATTCTCTTTTTCCAATGCGCGTTGGTTGACGCAATACGAAATCAGTTCCGAAGAAAATTTTGGAAATAGAGATGCATTAGGATTCCATATTCCTGGGATGTGGAGCAAGATTCTTGATCTTAAAGAATGTTTCCTGCAAGAAGATCCATCAAACCAAATCCGTTTGGCGGTTAAAAAATATGCTGTTGAAAATGGTTTGGAATTTTATGATGTCAAAGAACAGCAAGGATTCCTTAGAACATTGATGCTTCGTCAAAACTCCAAAGGAGATTGGATGGTGCTTTTCCAATTGTACAAGGATATGAAAGCAGAAAGAATCAAATTGTTTGATTTCATTCTAAGTCAATTTCCGCAAATTACAACTTTGGTTTATGCAATCAATCCGAAAGGAAATGACAGTATCTACGATCTGGATATTCAAAACTATTTTGGGGAAGGTTTCATCTATGAAGAAATGGATGGGCTTAAATTTAAAATTGGTCCAAAATCTTTCTTTCAAACCAATTATAAACAAGCTTTAGAATTATATAGAAAAACATTGGAGTTTGCGGATCTTACAGGCGACCAAGTAGTTTATGATCTTTATACAGGAACAGGAACTATTGCGCAATATGTTGCAAGAAATGCAAAACACGTGATTGGAATAGAAGCCGTTCAAGAAGCTATTGATGCGGCTATTGAGCATGCAGAACTGAATGGTCTTACAAACACAACTTTCTATTGTGGCGATATGAAAAACGTTTTCAATGATGAGTTTTTAGAAAATCATCCAAAAGCTGATGTTTTGATTACCGATCCGCCAAGAGACGGGATGCACCAGAAAGTAGTGGAGCAGATTTTGAAATTGGCACCAGAAAGAATCGTTTACGTAAGTTGTAACTCGGCAACTCAAGCTAGAGATATCGCATTGATGAAAGATGATTATGAATTGGTGAAAATTCTTCCGGTTGATATGTTTCCACAGACACATCACGTAGAGAATATTGCTTTGCTGATTAGAAAATAAGATTTAATTTTATTCTGTTTTATGGACTTAATACAATATTAATTTAATGAAAAATTTAATATGGATTTTCGGATTTCTATTACTTTTCACCAGTTGTGGTGGCGATGATGATATCTGCATGAATTCGGATTCTACACCAAGACTTCTATTGAAATTCAAGAATGCGAGTAATGATCTGGAAACAACAGTAGATACACTTTATGTAGATGTAGATTATGGAAAAGATTCATTGACTAATATTGTCACAGAAGCTGCATCTCTTGATTCTATCTTGGTTCCACTGAAAGTTGATAACAGTCCTTATACAGATATCTATATCAAAAGAAGGAAAGTTGGGCCTCAAAGCAAAATTAGAGTTAATTATAATACTAAGCCAATCTACGTATCTCCAGCTTGTGGATTCAAAATCAATTATGATAATCTGAATGCAGAGTTGCTACAAAGTGATCCAGTACAAAGTATTCAAACCAATAATACATCATTAACTGATGAGAATAACATCAATTTTTATCTTCGTTTTTAGTCTTCTGTCGGTTTCAGTTTTTTCTCAGAGCAAGAAAGAAGAAAAAAAACAAGACTCTATAAAATGGCAATACAAACCAAATTTTACGGTTGGTGTAGATGTTCTAAATCTAGGAGTGGGTTTGTTTGGAGACAGGCAACTGGTACAAGGTTTTATTTCCAGTAGAATCAATCGAAGAGTGCATGCCATAATTGATATCGGATATGATAAAAATATCTATCAAAAAAATGGTTACGATGCTAAGGCAGATGGATTATTTGCTAAAATTGGCGGATTCTATATGTTATCTATGGATCCAGAAAACAATCTGAATGGCTTCTACGTTGGTGGAAAATTAGCAGGAAGTTTTTATAATCAAGAATATATGGCTGTTCCTGTAAGAGGAATTAATAATGATGGCGTTTCACTTTCATTTGATCCATCTACTCAAAGTAGTTATTGGATAGAAGCATCTTTAGGAGCTAGAGTTCAAGTTTTTGATAGCAATTTTTTCCTAGATGTTAATGTTCAACCGAGATATTTGGCTTATAGTAGTAAACAAGATGAGATTGAACCAATGATTGTTCCTGGTTTTGGGAAAAGCTCAGGAAGTTTCAATATGGGATTTAGCTGGAGTTTAGCTTACAAATTTTAAAACAATACAATAGATACAGAAGTCCGCAATTTGAGCGGACTTTTTTTTAAGTTAGGATTGAAGGTGTTTTTTTGATTTGGGCTGCTATTTTCCAAAGGTTATCTTTTTGGAAGAAAATTTCTAAATCAAATTGAATTGTTTACAAGCAAAAAAGGATTTTCGGCCAAGTCGAGTTATATATTCAGCATCGAAAAAACTTTAGGATTTACCATTCTAAATAAATCATTAAAATAAAAAGCACAAAACCAATTAATCAGTTTTGTGCTTTTTTATGTTTTGAATAATGATTATAATTAATTCAACTTGATGCTGAAAGGTGTTTCCATTTTCACTTCAGCCTTAGCATTAGGTTCTGTAATTTGCTGGAAAAGTCTGAAATTATCTTTTCCTATTTTGTTCTTAATAACTCTGGTAGAGAAGTCTTCATCTGTCTCAGAAGAAAAGATTTGTTCAAATTTTGATATTTTTGAAGGATATGCAGATACACCATAATTTTTGATATTAGCAGACTTAGCAGCATAATTGATAGCATCTTGCAGTGTTCCCAGCTCATCTACCAATCCTATCTCTTTTGCACGTACACCCGACCAGATTCTTCCACCACCAACAGCATCAATTTGTTCAAACGTTTTCTTTCTATTCTGAGTGACAAAATGTACAAAACGCTGATAGGTAGATTCTACACTTCTTGTCATTATAGTAAGAGTTCCAGGACTTAGACCGTTAATTGCTGATATCATATTCGAGTTGGCATTGGTCGTAACAGCATCGCTACGGATTCCGTTTTTTGCAGCCAAATCTTTGAAATAAGGAATCACTCCAAAAACACCAATAGATCCAGTCAAAGTATTAGGTTCAGAGAAAATCTTGTCAGCTCCCATTGCAATGTAATAACCGCCAGATGCAGCATAGTCTCCGAAAGAAATAACGACAGGTTTCTTACGTTTCAACTGTTGCATCTCAAAAAGAATCTCGTCAGAAGCATTAGCACTTCCTCCCGGAGAATTGATTCTGAAAACCACCGCTTTCACATCGTCATCATCTTGTAGTTTTTTTATCTCTTTGCGGAAGTTATCCGCGTAGATTCCATCATAACCTTTTCCATTATTGATGGAACCAGAAGCGTAAAGAACCGCTATCTTATTATCTCCCTCTTTAGAATCAATACTTTCAGAATACTTAGCAAAAGATATTTTATTGATTTTTTTATCATTATCAATATTGATTTTTTTTCTGATGATGTTATCGTATTCAGATTTTTGGATTAATTGGTCCACCAATTTATATTTCAAACTCAAGTTTGGTATATAACTGTAAAGACTATCTGTAATGGTTTTCAGTTCGGAAGTTGGGATCTTTCTAGACGCTGAGATTCTACTAGATGTACTATTCCAGATATCATTAAGCAAAGTAGAGAGCTGTTCTTGGTTTTCTGGCGAAATTTCATCTTTAAGAAAAGGTTCAACAGCTGCTTTGAATTTTCCGTGACGGATGACTTGAATGCCAATTCCATATTTTTCAGCAAAGCTTTTGAAAAATGTCACTTCTGTAGAAAGACCTTTTAGTTCTATCCCACCTGCAGGATTTAGGTAATACTTATCGGCAACAGACCCAAGATAGTAAGCGCCTTGAGAGACAGAATTCCCATAAGCATAGACAAATTTGCCACTTTTCTTAAAATCAATCAATGCATTTCTAATATCATCCAATTGGGTTATTCCTGCATTGATGTTATCTGCTTCTATACTAATTCCTTTGATTTTATCATCAGATTTAGCCTTATCGATAGCTTGTAAAACGTCGTATAGCAGAACCGATTTTTGTTCATTATTATTGAAGGACAAAAAATCTTCTTGATCTTCGGAAGGGCTGTCTATTATTGTGGTTTTTAGGTCTAGTGTTAAGACAGAATTAGACTTTATATCTGTTGATTCTGAAATAGAAGCTAGAATAATAAAACCGATAAAAAAGGCAAAAAATCCTGCTATCACTATGAAAATAGCAGTTAAATTTGCGAGAACTAGTTTGAAAAAACTTTTCATTATAAAATAATTTGTTTGATATGTCGCACAATAGTGTCGTTTTGTTACTGGGAAGTAATATTAATAATCCTGAAAAAAATATCCAAGTTGCCTTGGAAAAACTCGAAACTAATATTGGTGCAATATTAAAAAATTCTGAATTAATCATATCAGCGCCTGTAGAATTTGACAGTATAAATAATTTTTGTAATATTGCAGTTAAATTAAAAACACAATTTTCGCCTATAATGCTGTTGAAACAGCTGAAAATGATTGAGATAGAAATGGGTCGGGTTAAAGACTCTTCATATTTTGAGACTTATCAGGACAGGATTATAGATATTGATATAATATTGTATAACAATATAAAGTTTATCTCAAAGAGATTAATTATTCCTCATCACAAAAATCTATATGAAAGAGATTTTGCCAAAGGTTTAATTAATGAAGTAAAATAAATTTTTAGGACACAAATGATTATGAAAAAAAAACTATTCCTACTTTTCCTGCTACCTTTCTTGGGTTTTGCTCAAACCAAAGAAAATAATAGTAATTCCGAAATTAAAACTGAACCATTCAACAACAAAAGCCGACTTTTCAAAGATTGGTCTATCTCTGTAGGAGGTGGTGGTGCTTTTATGGCGCACGCAGATCTTACTTCTTTTTATGATGGAAAGGTTAATTGGGGCTGGAACGGTTATGTGAGTTTAGACAAGCAAATTACGCACGTTTTGGGAGTGTCTTTATTGTATACAAAGGGAGAAACCAACCAAAAGGCTCGTCTTAATAATCTTGCTGGCGTAGGACATGGTTATACAAAATTTGATCAAATTGCTTTGATTGGAGATGTTAACTTTTCTAATTTAATGAGGAGAGTAGATAACAAATCCAATTATAGATGGGCACTTCATGGCTATGGAGGAATTGGTTTTACAGGTTACAAAACATACTTACAAGATAATGCTGTGCTAAGCAAATGGCCTCTTGAAATTGAGCAAAAAATTGGCATCTCTACTTTCAGTTACATTGGTGGTGTTGGTTTAAAATATAATATTTCTAGGCTTCTTGATATTGAGCTTAGAACTTTATATCTTATAAGTGGAGATGAGGAGTTTGACGGCGGTGGCTGGACAAGAACAGATACAGGATATAACGAAATTAATGATAGTTATACAGACAATGCTTGGCTTGTCAATCTTGGCTTGTCATTCAAATTAGGAAAACATCCAGATCATCTTCGTTGGGTAGATCCATTACAAGGTGCTTATGCAAAAGCAGCGGTTCTAGAAGAAGAATTCAAAGATTTTAATATTTGCGATAAAGGAGATCTAGACAATGATGCCGTTTGTGATGATTGGGATAGACAACTCGATACGCCAGCAGGCGCAAGAGTTGATGGTGCGGGCGTTGCTTTAGATTTAGATTTAGATGGCGTAATAGACCTTAATGATAAATGTACAACAGTTCCTGGGCCAGTAGAAAACCAAGGTTGTCCTACCGAAAAAGCAATGCCGGTTTCTAACAATATTGAAGAGATCAATAAGCACTTCAATGGGATAGAGTTTGAGCTTAACAAAGATGTAATCAGACCAGAATCTTTCAAAGATCTTAATCAGGCAGCCGATATTATCAAATCTTTAAGAGCTACAGACAGTTTTATTGTAGTAGGAGCTACAGACAGTCGAGGTTCCGCAGCTTATAATAAAAAGCTATCTCAAGCAAGAGCAAATGCGGTTCTTAATTACTTAGTGGATAAAGGCGTATCTCGTTCTGTTCTGACTGCTGAAGGAAGAGGTAAAGAAGATCTTAAATACACAGAATGCGATCCGGCAACAAAATGTCCGGAATGGAAAAATGAAGCAAATAGAAGAGTATATTTTGTAGCAAAGTAATAAACTAGAAAAAAAACATTCAAATATGAAACAAAATTTATTATCATTAGTAGCAATAGGATTATTGTTGCCTATGAGTCTAACAGGTCAAGAGATATCTACAGATGCCAATTCTGGGTCTCAAAATATTTCCCCATTTACACAGTCTTCAAAAAGATTTGATGATTGGTCAATATCAATTGGTGCTGGTGTACCATTGATTCAATCCGCTGACATGACATCTATCAAAAATGGTAATGGGAAAAACCTTTTCGGATATTCTGCTTATATTAGTGTAGATAAAGCAATAACTCATGCCTTTGGTCTTAACTTGCAATATGATAGAGGAGAAACTAGACAAGGCTATGCTAATACAAAAGATCATGAAGTTTTGCCAGCTGGCCAAATTGCAGGCAGAACACAATATGATGCAATATCAATTTTAGGAGATCTTAATTTTTCGAATCTTCTGAGAAGAGTAGATAACAAATCTCCTTTCAGATGGGCATTACACGGCTATGCTGGTATAGGAACTATTGCTTACAAATCGTTTAGACAAAATCCTGGGAAAGATTATCAACTTTTAAATTTTGAAAGAAAACCATTTAAACTTAATTCTCTTTTTGGTCAAGCAGGTGCTGGACTTAAATTTAAAATCAATAACAGAATTGACTTAGAAGGTAGAGTAATGTATGTTATTACGGGTGATGATGAGTTTGATGGAGCAGGTGTTAAACAAACAGGTTATAACCTTAGAGAAGATCAAATTTCTGACAACTTCTTCAATACCACCCTTGGACTTACCTTCAAACTTGGTAAGCATGAGTCTCATTTGATGTGGCACGATCCTTTGCAAGAGATGTACTATAAGCTAGATGTTCTTAATGATAAAACACAAGATCTAGAAGTTTGTAAAAAAGGAGATGTTGATAATGATGGCGTTTGTGATGATTGGGACAGACAATTGGATACACCTGCTGGAGCAAGAGTTGATGGAGCTGGTGTAGCTTTAGATGCAGATATTGACGGTGTTATTGATCTTAATGATAAATGTGTTACCGTTCCTGGTCCAATAGAAAATCAAGGTTGTCCACTTGCAGGCACAGGATTAGTTTCCGAAGATACAGCCTTGCTGAAAGGTGTTGAGTTTGATTTGAATTCTGATAGAATCTTGCCGTCAAACACTCCAATCTTGAACAATGCTATTAATTATATTAATTCATCCAATTCTAATTTCAAAGTAATTGGTGGTACAGATACTCGAGCTACAGATGCTTACAACCAAAATCTTTCCGAAAGAAGAGCTAATAATGTGAAGGATTATTTGATCCGAAATGGAGCAGATAAAACTAAGTTGGAGGCAATTGGAAGAGGTGAGAAAGATCTCCTTTATCCAGAATGTGAGCCAGCTTCTAAATGCCCAGAGTGGAAAAACAGAGCTAACAGAAGAGTTTATTTCGAAGCTAAATAAGAAATGAATTTATAAAATCATAAAGAACCGTTTCGTTTTATTACGAGACGGTTTTTTTGTTTTCAATAAATGATTAAATTTACAGATGCTTTCTTCTACAAGTTCATATGACCAATTGATTCAAAATACACTCAAGCAATATTGGGGATATAATGAGTTTCGGTCTTCTCAAAAAGATATTATTCTTTCTTTAATCCAAGGAAAAGATACTTTGGCGTTGTTACCAACTGGAGGAGGAAAATCTCTTTGTTATCAATTGCCAGCCATCGTTTTAGAAGGAACTTGTCTTGTCATTTCACCACTTTTAGCCTTGATGCGAGACCAGATTGATTCTCTTCAAAGTTTAGGAATCGAAGCAGAATTATTAAGTTCCGAATTAGACGAGTTCGAGGAAGAATCTGTTTACAATAGATGCAAAAACGGATTAATAAAAATACTTTACATTTCTCCGGAGAGATTGCAAAATCAATTATTTTTAAGGAATATTCAGGAGATTAATATTTCATTTATTGCGGTGGATGAAGCGCATTGTATTTCGGAATGGGGTTCAGATTTTCGTCCGAGTTATCAGAATATCAAAAAGTTCCGACAAGAATTCAAAAATGTGCCTTGCCTTGCGTTGACTGCAACAGCTACAAATAAAGTGGTTGAAGAAATTTCAATCAAATTAGGACTTCACAATCCTCAGATTTATAAAAAGAGTTTCAAAAGAGATAATCTGAATATCATTGTAGAAAATACTTCTAATAAATATAATCGCATTTTAGAATTTCTTAGACAAAATCCAGCTTCCGGAATTATATATACAAGAACCAGAAAAGAAGCGGAAGAATTAACTTATTTTCTTAAAAATAACAGATTCCAAAATGTCGATTTCTTCCACGCAGGTTTGACTTCTAATGAAAAAGAGAAACTTCAGAAAAAATGGATAAGCAGTCAGTTTCACGTGTTGGTTTCCACCAATGCTTTTGGGATGGGAATCGATAAAGAGAATGTGAGGTTTGTGATTCATTTATCGCCTTCGTCAACAATAGAAAATTATTATCAGGAAATTGGAAGAGCGGGAAGAAATGGAGAAGATGCGATTGTTGTTCTGCTTTGGAATGAACAGGAATTGACAAACATCGATAATACATTTCAAAACCAAATCCCAAACAAATCAGAATACCAAAAAATACTCACTTATCTATATTCCATTTTTCAGGTTGCAGATAATGATTTGCCGGAAAGAACTTTTCAGCTGGATATCAACAGAATTAAAAATCTGACCAAATTATCCATTGCGAAAATCAAGAATATTCTCACTTTTCTGCATAATCAGGAACTTATATTTTACAAAAATTCTGTGTCGCCTTCGGTGATTCAGAGTTTTGTTCAGTCCAATGAATTGGATCAATTGGCGCCTTCCGATGCTTATTTTATGGAACTTTTGTTTAGGAATCTTCCGGGATTGGCAATTCAGAAAGTCTATTTTAGTGATGCCGCTTTTTGTAATAAAAATGGCTATGATATCATTAATTTTAAAGAAAGATTAAAGCAATTGCAAAAAGCCGGACATCTGGAATATCTTGACGGAAGCCAGCATTCTATCAAGTTTTTGAAACCTAGAAATGACCGACACCTTTTCGGAGAATATTGGGCTTTGTTTCATCATATTCAGAAAAATAAATTAAGGAAATGGGAAGAAAACAAGTTCTTTATCAAAGATTCTGATTTCTGTAAAATGAAATTAATCCTGAATTATTTTGGAGAAAAAGATGCCGAAAATTGTGGCAAATGTTCTGTTTGCAGAAAGAGAACAAATTCCAAAAAGAACCTTTCGACGGAAATTATGTTACACCTTTCTCAAAAACCAATGACTTTGGATGAAACAGCCGCAACACTTAATTTCTATTCCAAAGAAGCCATTTCAGAAACCTTGATTTTTCTTTTGGACATAGGAAAAGTCAGAATGTTGAACTATAAAACCTATATGCTCAATCAATAAAACGTGGAATCTTACGCAGCCCGACTTGAGCGGAAATCCTTTTTTGCTTTTACTTCAGTTCTATTTAGACTGAAATGGTCTGCAAAAAAGATTGGGAGCGGAAGGCGGATAAAGCTGCCATAAAAATCAATTATCAACTATCATTCATCAACAATAATGAAATCTCTAAATGTCGTTTTTTTCGGAACTCCCGATTTTGCAAAAGCTTCTTTGGAAGCGATATTCAAATCTCATCACAAAGTGGTTGGCGTTGTAACGGCGGCTGACAAAGCAAGTGGAAGGGGAATGAAGCTTACGCCTTCGCCTGTGAAAGTTTTTGCAGAAGAAAATAATCTTAATCTTTTTCAACCGGAAAAATTGAGGAATCCGGAATTCTTAGAATCAATCCGAAATCTCAATGCGGATGTTTTTGTTGTGGTTGCTTTCAGAATGATGCCTCAGGTTTTGTTCTCGATTCCAAAAATTGGAACATTCAATCTGCACGGTTCTTTGTTGCCTGATTATCGTGGAGCGGCGCCAATTAATTATGCAGTCATCAATGGAGAGACCAAATCCGGTGTAACTACATTTTTTATTAATGAAAAAATCGATGAAGGTAATATTCTTCTCCAAGCTGAAACCGAAGTTTTACCGGAAGATAATGCCGGAACTTTGCACGATAAATTAATGGTAATCGGAGCGGATTTGATTATTGAAACCTTAAATGGATTAGCAGAAAATTCGATTGTAGAAAAACCTCAGCCACAAAAAGAAAATCCAAAAACGGCTTACAAAATATTTAAAGAAAATCTGAAAATCGATTGGAACCAAAGTTCTGAAACGATTCATAATTTCGTGAGAGGAATGTCGCCTTATCCAACGGCTTTCACTATTTTGAAAATCGGAGAAGAAGAAAAATCTTTGAAAATCTTCAAAGGACATTTTGAATTAAAATCACATTCGAGAGAAGCTGGCGATTTTGATATTTCTAAAACTGAGTTCAAATTCTATACAAAAGACGGACTCTATTATCCGGAAGATGTTCAAATCCAAGGTAAAAAAAGAATGCCTATCAAAGATTTCCTTAATGGAATTCAGAATTTTGAAGATTACAAAGCATAGATTTTTTAGATGATAGACTATTAATATTTTAAAAATGAAAAAATTATTTTTTGGATTAATGTTCGCATCTAGTCTTGTCTTTTCTCAGGATTTGAAAGTGATGACTTATAACATTCGTCTTTCTGTTGACAGTGACAAAGAAAACTCTTGGAACAACAGAAAACAAGAAACAATGGCGATGATGTCTTACTATCACCCGGATTATTTCGGAGTTCAGGAAGCGGTTCCACAACAAATGGTTGACATCAAAACGACATTGACGGATTATGATTACGTAGGTGTTGGAAGGGATGATGGAAAAAACCAAGGCGAATTTTCAGCGATTTTTTATGACAAGAATAAATTGGAAGTTGTTAAATCAGGTACTTTTTGGTTAAGTGAAACACCTGAAAAACCTTCCAAAGGTTGGGATGCGGCGTACAACAGAGTTTGTACTTATGCACTTTTCAAAATGAAAAAATGTGGTAAAAAGTTTTGGGCTTTCAATCTGCATTTTGACCACGTTGGCGATGTTGCAAGAGTGAATTCTGCAAAATTGATTCTTGAAAAAATCAAAGAATTCAATAAAGAAAATCTGCCTTTGACATTGACCGGAGATTTCAATTTGACAGATGACAAAGAACCGATAAAAATTATGTCAAAAGAGTTAACAGATTCTTTTTATCATTCTCAAAAACCTCATTACGGACCAAAGGGAACTTGGCAAAACTTTGATATTAACACGCCTTCTACCGAGCGTTTGGATTACGTTTTTGTAAAAGGATTCGATGTGTTGTCTAACAGAACTATTAATGACAGACGAGAAAATCTTCTTTATCCGTCTGACCATTTTCCGGTTTTGACTGAGATTAAGTTTAAGAAATAGACAAAGCAAAAATCCTCTTGAGAAAGAGGCTTTTTTTATTTTACGTTTGTTTATTTATTTTATCCAGTTTTGAGTAAAACTTGTTTCCTTCTCGTAATCTTCATTGTCATAAGTAAATCTTGCAAAGTATTTTTCCTCTTTTTGAGGAATAGACTTAGGTTCAATCTTGTATAGATTGAAAAAAATGGTGTCTTTCAATTGAGCGTTTCTTCCGTGAAATGTTTTGCTTAAATAATAAACATGATGCTTGAATTTGTATAAATTCATATCAAAACCAGTTCTAAATCTTCCAAAAGGATAAACTTGTTTAGAGTTTAAATCATAAATGAGTTGGTAATTAACTCCACATCCGAGACCTGTACACATATCAAAATCAAGTAAAAGTAATACTAGATTTAAAGATTTATAATATTTAACTTCAGATATTTGGTTAGCATAATCAACCGAATCTTTTTTACTCCATACATCATTAATTGTTACTAGCTTGTTTATATTTATTTTTTCACTGTTTATTTCTATAAAGAATTTTTTGTCTTTAATGTAACCTTAATTTTTAGATTTGGGTCAAAAATGGAAACAGAATCCAAACTTGTTGAAAATGTCGGTTTTATTTCAGATTTCTCTAATTGAGAAATGAATGATTTAACTTTTTGACTAGTAGAATCAGTTTCATTAATTTTTGATTCAACTTTATTTTCCTTACAACTCAAAAAGGTAAACAGTAAAAAAGCGAATAAAAGTTGATGTGTTTTTATCATAGCTTAAAATTATTAATAATTCTCTACTTTTGATACTTAAATTTTCTAGCAATGAACAAACTATTATTAGGATTGATGTTAATTGGGACAACAGTTTCTGCGCAGGAACTATATATGCCGAGAAATATCAAGAAAGCTTATGCCAATGGAACACGTGATATGTCTGGAAAACCAGGTAAAAATTACTGGCAGAACAAAGGTATTTATGATGTGAATGTGAAAGTTGATGCAACTACTAAAATTGTTTCGGGTTCCGAGACGATTCAGTATTCTAATAATAGTCCGGATGAGTTGAAGGTTTTAGCGATTAGATTCGTGAATAATGTTAATAAACCACAGTCCGGAAGAGCTGGATATGCTTCTAAAGAATCGATGACAGATGGATTGAAAATTAAATCTTTCTTTATCAATGGCGAAAAGTATAATATCAATAGTGATAATTGGTCCACGGTTGAGGCTGTGAAATTAACCAAACCATTAGCATCAAAATCTAAAACCGAAATCAAAATAGATTGGGAATATCCATTAGCCAAAGAAAGTGGAAGAGAAGGGCAAATTGACCCGGAAACTTTTTATGTGGCTTATTCTTTCCCGAGAGTTTCTGTTTATGATGATTACAATGGCTGGGATCTATTGCAGCATAACGGCAGACAAGAGTTTTATAATGATTTCAACGATTATTCTTTTGCTATTTCTGCGCCTAAGAATTTTGTGGTTTGGTCAACTGGAGATTTCCAAAATCCAGAAGAGGTTCTTCAACCTGAATATCTGAAACGTTTCAAAGAATCTTTAAAATCAGATAAAATCATTCACGTTGCGAATGCCGATGAAATGAAATCCGGAAAAGTAACGAAGCAAAATGAATGGAATATCTGGAAATTCAAAACGAATGATATTGTGGATTTTTGTTTTGCATTGAGTAATCATTATGTTTGGGATGCATCCAGTGTTCAGTTGAAAACTAAAAGAGCGAGCGTACAATCTGCTTACAGAGCTGGTGCAAAAGATTTTGAACAATATACAGACTGGATGCGCTACAATTTGAAATGGTTTACAGAAAATTGGCCAGGTGTGGAATATCCTTTCCCAATAATGACTGCTATCCAAGGTTATGCTGATATGGAATACCCAATGATGATTAATGATACCAGCATTCCTGATGATTTGCAAGATGCAAGATTGACGGCTGACCACGAGATTGCGCACACGTATTTCCCTTTTTATATGGGAATTAATGAAACCAGATATGCTTTTATGGATGAAGGCTGGGCTACAACTTTGGAGTACTTGATAGGCATTGATGAAAACGGAAAAGAAGCAGCGGATAAATTTATGAAGAACTTCCGTGTGAAACGTTGGATTAACGATGCTTCTACAGAGCAAGACCAGCCGATTATCTCAATGAGTTCTCAACTAGCTGGTGCAGGCTATGGGAATAATGCTTATGTGAAACCTTCGCTTTCTTATTTGGCTTTGAAGGATTATTTGGGAGATAAACTCTTCAAAAAAGCACTTCATCATTATATGGATAACTGGCACGGGAAACATCCGATTCCGTGGGATTATTTTAATTCTATGAACACAGGTTCTGGAAAAAATCTGAATTGGTTTTTCAATAATTGGTTTTATACTAATAATTATATTGATTTAAAAATAGGATCTGTAACTCAGGAAAAAAATCAATTGGTTTTGACGGTTGAGAATGTTGGTGGATTTGCGATTCCGTTTGATGTGGATTTGACTTATGAAGATGGGACGACGGAGAAAGGACATTTCACACCAGCAGTTTGGGAGAAAGATCAGAAGCAAACGAATCTAAATATCCCATCAAAAAAGAAAATCAAATCCATCAATCTGGATGGTGGGATTTTTATGGATTATACACCGGAGGATAATCTGAAGAGTTTGTAAAATAGGAACGCCGCAAGATGATTGTGGCGTTTTTTGTTTGCTATTCAATTTTTGGAAGGATAATTTCTATTATATTTTACAACAGAAAACTCTTTCCAGTAGGAAGTTTCTTTAATAAACAATAGATTTGCAACCATTAATTAATTCATTAATCATAAAATTATAAAATGAAAAGACAGACTATCGCATTATTTTGCGTAGCCGCACTTAGTATTATTTCTTGTGCTAAGGAAGGAGATAAAAAAGATGACAGCAAATATACAGATGAGCAGAAAGCGTCTTATTACATAGGAATGAGTATCGCTCAAAATATGAAACAAGAAGGCTTCAAAGTAGATGCAGACCTTTTGGCTCAAGGTATCAAAGAGGAAATGGACAGCACGAAGAAAAAAATGTTGCCAGCTGAGGAGATGAACAGCTTTATGCAAGATTTTATGATGAAACAACATCAAAAGAAACAATCTGAAGCCAATGCAAAAGGCTCTGAAAATAAGAAAAAAGGTCTTGAGTTTCTGGCTAAGAATAAAAACAATCCAAAAGTGAAAACCACGGCTTCTGGTTTACAGTACGAGGTTTTGCAAGAAGGTGATGGAACAACAAAACCAAAAGCATCAGACGTTGTACAGGTGAAATATACTGGAAAGTTATTGGACGGAACTGTTTTCGACTCTACCGACAAAAATGGTGGTGCGCCGGCGGATATCAGTCTAGATCGCGTCATCAAAGGCTGGACAGAAGGCATCCAGCTAATGAGCAAAGGTTCCAAATACAGATTTTACATTCCTTCGGATTTGGCTTATGGCGACCAAGGCGCTGGAGATGATATTCCTGGCGGTTCTACGATTATTTTTGATGTGGAATTGGTGAATATAAAATAAAATCTGATTCAATAAAATCAAAAACCTCAGCTGAATAGCCGAGGTTTTCTTGTTTAAAATAGTATTTAATATGAAGAAAAATTTAACTCTTATTCTACCGGTCTGAAAACCAAACCTGTTTCTTCGAAATAATCTAAAGTGATTCTGTCGCCGTCATTCACATTTCCTGCAAGGATTTCTTTGGATAATTTATTTAAAACTTCCTGTTGAATGACTCTTTTCAATGGTCTTGCTCCAAAAACTGGGTCGTAACCTTTGTTAGTAAGATAATCCAAAGCATCCTGTGTTGCGGTCATAATGATGTTACGTTTTGCTAACATATCATTGAAACCTCTTAGTTGATATTGTACGATTTTTCCAATTTCTTTTTTTCTTAAAGGCTGGAACAAAACCGTTTCATCGATTCTGTTCAAGAATTCTGGGCGAAGTGTTTGTTTTAATAAATCAAAAACCTGAATTTTGGTTTTGTCCACAATTTCATCCTGATTCTCCTCCGTGATATTTTCAAAATTTTCCTGAATAATGTGCGAACCCAAATTCGAAGTCATAATGATAATCGAGTTTTTGAAATTCACCACTCTTCCTTTATTATCGGTCAATCTTCCGTCATCCAAAACCTGCAATAGAGTATTGAAAACATCTGGATGCGCTTTTTCAATTTCGTCTAAAAGCACAACAGAATAAGGTCTTCTTCTGACCGCTTCCGTTAATTGCCCACCTTCATCATAACCAACATATCCAGGAGGCGCACCTACCAATCTCGAAACACTGTGACGTTCCTGATATTCACTCATATCGATTCTCGTCATATTGTTTTCATCATCGAATAAAAACTCTGCCAATGCCTTTGCAAGCTCGGTTTTTCCGACTCCTGTTGTTCCCAAGAATAAGAAACTTCCAATTGGTTTTTTATCGTCGCTCAAACCTGCTCTGTTTCTTCTGATTGCATTTGCAACAGCTTCAATCGCTTCTTCCTGGCCCACAACTCTGTGATGAAGTTCGGTTTCAAGATGTAACAATTTTTCTCTTTCAGATTGAAGCAGTTTGGTAACAGGGATTCCTGTCCATTTTGCAATCACTTCAGAAATATTTTCAGATGTAACTTCTTCTTTAATCAATTCATTCTGATGGTTTTGCATTTCCAGTTCGAGTTTCTGCAAAGCATCTTCTTTTTCTTTGATCTTTCCGTACTGTATCTCAGCAACTTTGGCATAATCTCCTGCTCTTGAAGCACGCTCAGCTTCCAATTTTAAAGCTTCTATATCTTTTTTAATCTGAGTAAGATCTTCAGATTTTTGTTTTTCTTTCAGCCATTTTGCGTTGATTTCATTTCTCTGTTCAGAAATTTTCGAAATATCTTCTTTTAAATGGTCGATTTTTGTCTGATTTCCTTCTCTTGAAATGGCAGCCAATTCAATTTCCAACTGCATCAATCTTCTGTCAAGAACATCCAGTTCTTCAGGTTTTGAATTGATTTCCATTCTTAGTTTAGCCGAAGCTTCGTCAATCAAATCAATCGCTTTGTCCGGTAAAAAACGGTCTGAAATATATCGTTGAGACATTTCAACCGCCGCAATAATCGCTTCATCTTTGATTCTTACTTTGTGATGCGCTTCATATTTATCTTTAATTCCACGAAGAATAGAAATTGCCGATTCCGTATCCGGTTCTTCCACCATTACTTTTTGGAAACGTCTTTCTAAAGCTTTATCTTTTTCAAAATATTTTTGATATTCATTCAAAGTCGTTGCACCAATCGCTCTTAATTCTCCTCTTGCCAAGGCTGGTTTCAGAATATTTGCTGCATCCATCGCACCTTCGCCACCTCCGGCTCCAACTAAAGTGTGGATTTCGTCGATAAACAAAATGATTTGTCCGTCTGATTTAATGACTTCATTTACGACAGATTTTAAACGTTCTTCAAACTCACCTTTGTATTTTGCTCCGGCGATCAAAGCGCCCATATCCAAAGAATACAAAGTTTTATCCTGCAGATTTTCAGGAACGTCTCCATTGATAATTCTGTGCGCAATTCCTTCTGCAATCGCGGTTTTACCAACTCCGGGTTCACCAATCAGAATCGGATTGTTTTTTGTTCTTCTTGAAAGAATTTGTAAAACTCTTCTGATTTCTTCATCACGACCGATTACCGGGTCAAGTTTCCCTTCTGCAGCGAGTTCGTTGAAATTTTTAGCATATTTATTTAAAGATTGATAAGTTTCTTCCGAACTTGCAGAAGTTGCTTTTGAGCCTTTTCTCAATTCTTTGATTCCGCCTTCCAAAAGATTTTTGGTAACACCCATATCTTTAAGGATTTTTGAAACTTCTGAATTGGTTTCTAAAAGTGAAAGCCAAAGATGTTCGATTGTTACAAATTCGTCGCCCATTTTTTTGGCGATGTTGGGCGCATCCAACAAAACTTTGTTTGCCGATTGTGAAAGGTAAATATTTCCACCCTGTACTTTAGGGAGCTTCTCTAAATTTTCCCTGTTTCGCTCTCTTACCAAAGCTGCATCTGCTTCAGATTTTTTTAACAAGAAAGGCGATATATTTTCATCAACCTGAAAAATTCCTTCAAGTAAATGTTGAGGTTCTATTTGCTGATTACCAAATTCCATAGCAACTTGTTGTGCTGCCTGGATGGCTTCCTGTGATTTTACTGTATACTGATTTAAATTCATAATATTTTTGGATTAAATGATTTAAAAATTAAAAGACTAATGATTGAAAAACTTGTATCAAATTCTATTCAATTTTAGATTTTGAAACTATGATTTTTGTTTTTTGTTTTTTTAAAAGCATTAAGAAAATAAATTTTTAAGGTTTAACTTCTTAATGCTTCATCAATCATTTAATTCTGAAACCATTATTACAAAAAGCATTCTATTGTTGAATTTTTAAAATTATAAGACAAATTTTCCGAATAATTGATTTTAAACTGATTTTAAACTAATTTGAAAAGACAAATTTTCCTAATATTTAAAAATCATTCTATAATCAAATGCCAAAATGTAATTCAACAAATCAAGATTGATGATCATTATGTTTGTCGTTTTAAATTTTTAATTCCGATTTTATAAGTCTGCAAATAGTTTTATATTTGGAGAAAACCAAGATTATGTATTCACAAATAGAGATAGATTCCCAATTCGATGGAAAACTACAATTGATTTATCTTAATCAGCCCGATAGTTACAACAGTCTTACCCAAGTAATGTTGGGCGAATTGCGAGATGCCGTTCACAAATTCAGTTATGATGATAATGTTAGATGTATTGCTATTGCCGGAAAAGGGAAAGCTTTTTGTGCAGGTCAGAACTTGAAAGAAGCTTTAGGATTTGATGAGGATGATAGAACAATCCAGAGATTTGTAATCGAATATTATAATCCTTTGGTTCTCGAAATTGTTAAATGTAAAAAACCTGTGATTGCTTTAGTTAATGGACCAGCGGTTGGTGCAGGCGCAATGTTAGCTTCTATTTGTGATTTTACTTTAGCAACGGAAAGTTCTTATTTCTCGTTTGCTTTCGCCAATATCGGTTTGATTCCTGATACTGCCGGAACTTATTATCTGCCGAAATTAGTAGGAAGACAATTGGCGAGTTATTTATCTTTCACAGGAAAAAAAGTTCCTGCGACTGAAGCTAAGAAAATAGGTTTGGTTGCGGATGTTTTTTCAGACTCCGAGTTTGTAGAAAAATCTATGGAAGTTCTGACTCAGCTTTCTCACGCTGCGACAACTGCACTTTATTTGACCAAAAAAGCATTTAATAAATCTTATACATTCACACTTTCCGAACAATTGGATTACGAATCCATTATTCAACAAGATGCAGCGGAAACTGAAGATTTCAAAGAAGGCGTTGCTGCTTTCATCGAGAAACGCTTGCCAAACTATAAAGGAAAATAAGTTTGAGGGTAATAGTGTAGGAGAATATCAGAGTTTAAATATCATATATCAATCATCAACTATCATTTATGAATTCTCGAGAAACGGCAGAATATATGTTTGAGAAAGATTTGTTTTCTCAATGGCTCGGAATTGAACTGACCGAAATAAAAGAAAATTACTGCCTTATAAAAATGCCTGTGAAACCCGAAATGATTAATGGATTGGGAACAGTTCACGGTGGCGTCACATTTGCTTTTGCGGATTCGGCGCTGGCTTTTTCTTCTAATAATTCTGGCGAAGCTGCGGTTGCGCTTAATTGTTATATCAATTTCACTAAAGCGGCAAAAAATGGAGATGTTTTAACTGCCGAAAGTATTCTTCTGAACGATACCAGAAAAACAGCAATTTATGATATCACAATCAAGAATCAGAACGATGAAGTTGTGGCTGGTTTCCGAGGAACGGTTTATAAAATTGGTAAGAAAGTTACGGAATTGAAACATCTTTGAGAATCCTTTGAGAGCCTCAGGATGACAATCATAAAAAAACTTCAAAAATAATTTTGGAGTTTTAAAATAAATTCTAACTTTGCAATTCAAAGTTCTTTTTATGGAATCGAAAAATTACCAAGATGAATTAGCACATATCCGTCAGATGATGGAACGCAGTTCGAGATTTATTTCATTAAGTGGTTTATCCGGTGTTGTTGCGGGAATCGTTGCTTTGTTGGGCTCTGTTTATGTTTACTTTATTTTTCAGAGAGAAGGAGTCGATTACTTTGATGGAGAAAGAAATATTTACACTCCAGCTTTAGCTCAGGAACTATTCTTTGTCGCTTTGGTAATTTTAGTTTTGGCAATTTCCAGCGGATATATTTTCACAGCAAGAAAGAGTAAAAAGAAAAACCTAAAGATTTGGGATTCGATTACAAAAAAACTGTTATTCAACTTTGCAATTCCGTTAGTTGCAGGCGGTTTTTTTTGCATCGCACTTTGGTATCATCGTTATTTTCCTTTAATTGCGCCATCAATGCTCATTTTTTATGGGTTAGCTCTGATTAATGCCGAAAGATATACATTAAGTGATGTCAAATATCTTGGAATTAGCGAAGTCGTTTTAGGAATTATTGCCTTGTTTTGGCTTGGTTGGGGATTGATATTTTGGGCGATAGGATTTGGATTTCTGCATATTTTTTATGGAATTTTGATGTATAGGAAATATGATTAGTAATCAGTTGCTTAGTTATTTAGTTGTCAGTTTTTTTGTTAATTTTTATGAGTACTATTTTATCTTTTCAGGATTTGATGGTTTGGCAAAAATCACATCAATTTGTTTTAGATATTTATTCTTTAACGAAATGCTTTCCTAAAGATGAATTGCATGCATTGACTAATCAGATAAGGAGAGCTTCAGTTTCTATTCCGGCTAATATTGCTGAAGGATTTACAAAAAAGACTTTAGCAAATAAAATTAATTTCCTTTCCCACTCCAAAGGTTCATTAGAAGAAGTAAAATATTATTTAATATTAGCAAGAGATCTTAATTATATAGCATTGGTTGATTTTGAAAAGCTAATACAAGATGCAGAAGAAGTCAGTAAACTGATTAATGGTTACGCAAAATCAATCAAAAATTATCACGAAAACAATCCAAATAAATAACTTAATAACTAATCAGCTAAATAACTGATTAACTACCAAATATGTTAAACATCAATCAACTCAACAAAAAATTTGAAAGCCGTGTAAGATTGGGCATTATGTCCGTTCTTATGGTCAACGACTGGGTTGATTTTACCGAAATGAAAAACTTGTTAAATGCAACCGACGGAAATCTAGCAAGCCACAGTTCAGCTCTAGAAAAAGCAGAATATATTGAAATCAAAAAAGAATTTGTAGGCAAGAAACCGAAAACATCTTATCGTGTTACACAAAAGGGACGAGATGCTTTTACAGACCATATTAATAACTTAGAAAAATTGTTGGGAAGGTAAATCCCGATTTTTTTTGAAAATAAACTTTGTAATTCAAAGAACTTTACAGTAATTAACCGCAAAGAACACAAAGATTTTCACAATGGACAGGAATGTTTTATTCGAAAAAAATCTTAGAACTTTAAAATTAAAAGTTGTGCTCTTTGTGCAAAAACCTTGTGAACCTTGTGTTTAAAACAAAAAAAATATGACCAGAAAATCATTCATCAAAAAATCATTACTCGCAACAGGAGGTTTATCATTGCTTTACAGTTGGCAGATAGAACCATTTTGGTTGGAATTTGTAAAACAAGATTTACCAATCAAAAATTTGCCTTCGAAACTTCACAATAAAGTTCTTATGCAGATTTCGGATTTGCACGTTGGAAACAGATTCGATTACAATTATTTGATTGACTCTTTCAAAAAAGCTAAAGCTTACAAACCCGACATCGTGGTTTATACAGGAGATTTTGTTTGCTGGGAAGATAATCCGGAACAATTTGAACAATTGAAAATCGTAATGAAAGAAGCTGTTCTCGGAACTTTAGGAACGGTCGCCATTCTTGGTAACCACGATTACGGCGCAAAATGGAGAGAAGAATATGTGGCTGATGAAATTTCAAGTATAATAAACGATTCTAAAATCCAAATGCTTAGAGATGAGAAAGCTGATATTTCAGGTCTCAACATTTATGGTTTCGAGGAATTGTGGGGAACTAATTTTCATCCCGAAAACTTAACAAAAGTCATTAATTCAGATGATGCCAATCTCGTGCTTTGCCATAATCCCGACGTTTGTGATTTAGATGTTTGGAACAATTACAAAGGTTGGATTTTGTCTGGGCATACACACGGCGGACAAGCGAAACCTCCATTTCTTCCACCTCTGATTTTGCCTGTGAAAAATCGAAAATACACTTCAGGAATCATTGATTTGGAAGACGGAAGAATGCTCTACATCAATCGTGCTTTGGGACATTCTTATCAAGTTAGATTCAATTGCAGACCGGAGATTACATTGTTTACTCTTAAATCAATATAATTTTTAACCACAAAGAACACAAAGTTTTTCACAATGGACACAAATAAAATTTACTAAAGTCAAAAGCGTCTAATTAGAATAGTGCTCTTTGTGCAAAATCCTTGTGACCCATGTGTTTAAATCAAAAAACATTTATCAATTATGAAAAAACATCATTTAATTTTCATCACAGTTTTCGCCATTATCATTCTTTTCTACAAAGAATATATTGCCCTTAACCTCGGCATTTTTGGAATCTTTCTGAGTGTTCTGACTTATACTCAAACCAAACACGAATTCAGAACGCGAACGTTTTTGACACTTTTTGTAACCTCAATTTTTTCATCGTTTGCATTCGCTTGGTTTGGCGAAGCAATTTCATTTTTCGCTGTTTTTGTCTCTGTAGTTTTGCTGAGGTTCAAAGGAACTTACCCGAAAATAAAACCATTTCTATATATTGAAGTTCTATTGTTGAATCTCTTCACATTCTTGGGAAGAGTTTTCAACATAGACGGGTGGTACGAGAAATCTAAGGAGAGAAGTTTTGCAAAAAAACTCATCGCTATGATTCTGATTCCCGCTTTTTTTTATCACAATTTTCTTTTTCATTTACGCTCAGGGAAGTAATCATTTTGCGAATCTGTTTAGAGATTCCGAACTTGAGTTTCAACCTTTGACTTTTGTTGTTGTGGCAATTATCGGATTTTATATTGGCTTTATTTTTTGGAATTTCGGAGTAGAAAGATTCATTTTCAAACAAAATCATTTTTTGAATAATGACTTTTCTGGTTTAATGAAAATTCAAAAACCAAGCTTTTCTTTTCTTGATGTCGATTCCGAGAGAACCAGCGGATTGGTTTCCTTTTCTGCGCTTAATATCTTGTTGTTAATTTTCATTACGACTTACAATTACGAACAGTTTTTCGAAGTCACAAAATCTGCTGACAGTTTGAGCGCTGAAACACACGAACGTGTAAATGATGTAATAATGTCCATCATAATGGCGATTCTTGTGATTCTGTTCTATTTCAAAAAAGGATTTAATTTTGACGACAAAGCCAAATCTCTTAAAATTTCAGCTAAAATCTGGATAGTTCTGAATGCGGTTTTAGTGATTTCTGCATCGCTCAAAAACTCAGAATATATCGTCAATTATGGTTTGACATACAAACGTTTGGGCGTTTACGGATTCCTGACAATGGCTTTGATTGGTTTGTTTTTCACTTTCATCAAAATTCAGAAAAAGAAGACCAACTCTTTCCTCTTCAACCAAATGTTTTGGGCTTGTTATGGCTTGATTTTGGTTTGCAGTTACATCAATTGGGGTGGAATTATCACGTCCAATAATATCAAAAGAAAGGATTTTGCAGAAAATTATCACTTGGTTTCAATCAATTATAATGAACAAATCTTGCTGGATTACGCCGAGAAAAATGGAAACTCCGAAATGAAAAATCAACTTGAAGAAAGAATAGAATCTTATCAAAAAGAATCTTTCCTCTCAAAAATATTGTACTATGAATTTATTAAAATCAAAAAAGAAAAATCTTAAATATCTGGCTTTGATTCCATTATTTTTAGTGGCTTGTAAAAAAGAAGCGGAAGTAAAAGACACAAAATTAGATTCAGTTACAACTATAGAAAAACCGATAGATTCCTTATCAACCATTCTGAAAACCGAAAAAGAATCCAATCAAAATATCGTAACAGTTGACGCATCAAAAATGCCAATACGATTAAATCTCGAAATCAAAAATCCAGAAGATCAATTAATTATTAGATTAGAAAACCTCAGTCAACCAAAAATTAAAGGTTATTTAACCTGAGTTCGGGTTAAGCGAAGTTCAAAAATAATTGACCGTCATTTACTTTTTTCAAGTTGAGTGACGGTTTTTTTGGAAAGAAACAATAGGCTG